>CAZLXB010000025.1:0-30460 GCA_964563545.1 uncultured Bifidobacterium sp.
TGGTTCCGCGACGAGGGCAAGTACCTCGACCTGCCCAATTGGCCGACGTCGATCGACATGCCCGGGGATCGCCTCACCACCGCGGCGGCCACGGTCCTCGCGCTCGTGGTGGCCATACTCCTTGGCCTCTTCCTCCACTTCGTCATCTTCAAACCGCTGCGCAATGCGCCCGTGCTGGCCAAGGTGGTCACCTCAGTCGGACTCTTCGTGGTGCTCCAGGAGTTCTGTCGTCTGCGCTTCGGCGAACTCGCCAAGACCGGTGTTCCGTTCCCGTTGCCCAAGGGCAAGATCGATCTGCCCGGTGAACTCGGAATCGTGCCCAAAAATCAGTTGTTCCTCGTGATCGTGGTGGCGATCATCGCCGTTGGTCTCTGGGCGCTCTTCAAGTACTCGCGCTTCGGCCTCGCCACCCGCGCTGCAGCCGAGAACGAGAAGGGTGCCATCGTGCTCGGCTTCTCACCCGATTTCCTCGCCGGTGCGAACTGGGTGCTCTCGACTCTCATCGCCGGTCTGCTCGGCATCCTCGCGGTGCCGATCACCAACCTCGACACCATCACCCTCCCGCTTCTCATCGTTCCGGCCCTCGGCGCGGCGTTGCTCGCCAACTTCTCGTCGTTCGGTCTGACCGTGGCTGCCGGCGTTGGCATCGCCATGCTCCAGGGTTGGGTGCAGTACCAAGGCGCTCAGACTTGGTTCCCCAAGGGAATCCTGCCCACGGCCGGACTCACGCAGGCCTTGCCTTTCTTCGTGATCGTCATAGCGATGTTCCTGCGCGGAAAGTCGCTCCCGGTTCGCGGTGCGGTGTCGACCGGCAAGATGCCGTTTGCCGCCGCCCCCAAGCACGTGCTGCCGCTCACGATCGTGTCGTCGATCGCCGTGCTCGCGCTTCTCTTCGGCTGGAACTACGACTGGCGGCAGTCGACGATCAACACCTTGGTGGCGATCGTGATCGCCCTGTCGCTCGTGGTTCTCACCGGCTTCGTCGGCCAGATCTCGCTGGCCCAGATGGCCATCGCCGGCACCGCCGGATTCTTCATGTCGAAGTACTTTTCGGATCTTCCCTTCCCGTTGGCTCCGATCGTCGGTGCATTGGTCGCGGCGGCCTTCGGTGCGCTCGTGTCGATTCCGGCGCTACGACTTCGAGGGGTGAACCTCGCCGTGATCACACTCTCGGCGGCGTTGGCCATCGAACAGTTGCTCTTCAAGAACAAGACCTTCGCCGGTGAGCTCGGTGCGCTCCGCGTCGACCCACCCAAGATCGGTGGCAAGGACTTCGGCCCCAACAACACGTTGTTGAAAGTCGCCGGTCTGAAGGGGCGCGACGACATTCCGCCGAATGCGTGGTTCGGCGTGGTGTGTCTGGTTTTCGTGATCGTGATGTGCCTCATGGTGGTCAACGTTCGCCGTTCGGCCACCGGCCGACAGTTCCTCGCCGTGCGGTCGAACGAGCGCGCCGCCGCGGCGGCGGGAGTCGACGTGGCCCGGACCAAGATCCTCGCCTTCGGTCTGGCCGCATTCATCGCCGGCTTGGGCGGAACCCTGTCGGGCTATCGCTTCGGTTCGGTGACACCGGCGTACTTCGGCGCCTTCGCGTCGCTCACCTTCCTGTCGTTCGCCTACCTCGGCGGTATCGCATCGGTGAGCGGTGCGGTGTTGGCCGGTGTGGTGGCACCGAACGGGTTGAACTTCAACTTCCTCGAGAACATCCTGCACATCGATCAGAGTTACGCGACCCTGATCGGCGGTATCGGGCTCATCCTGACCGCGGTGCGCAATCCGGAGGGAATCGCCGGGGCGCCACGACTCATCGCCCAACAAAAGATCGATCGAGCGGTGCGAAAAGCGGCCATCGCCGAACGAAGTAAGGTCGAAGCAACCCAGGGGGAGGGTTCCAAGTGAGTCTTTTGCAGACTTCGGGCATGTCGGTCACCTTCGGTGGCCTGCGTGCGGTGAACAACGTCGATCTGACGGTCGAGAAGGGCAAGTTGGTCGGCTTGATCGGCCCCAATGGCGCCGGCAAGACCACCTTCATCGACGGCATCACGGGCTTCGTGCCCACCACCGGGCGAATCGAGTTCAAGGGTCAGGAGATCAACTCGCTACCCGTGCACTCGAGGGCCCGGCTCGGACTCGGCCGCACCTGGCAGTCGCTCGAACTCTTCGACGACCTCACGATCGAGGAGAACGTCCAGGTGGCCGCCGAAAGGCAGTCGACCAAGAACTTCCTGCTCGATCTGGTGAGCCCCAATCGCTCCCGAGACCGGAGCGGAGTCGACTTCGCCTTCGACGTGCTCGGAATCGCCGATCTGGCCAAGAAGTATCCGAACGAGATCAGTCAGGGTCAACGCAAACTCGTGTCGGCGGCCCGGGCCTTGGCGGCCCGCCCCGAACTCGTGTGCATGGACGAACCGGCAGCGGGTCTCGACACCTCCGAGTCGCAGGAACTCGGTCGCCGTCTGCGTCAGATCATCGACGCTGGCATCACGATCTTCCTCGTCGACCACGACATGGGCCTGGTGCTCGATGTCTGCGACTACATCTACGTGATCGAGTTCGGCGTCAAGATCGCCGAGGGGACTCCCGACGTGATCAAGCGGGATCCCAAGGTGATCGAGGCGTATCTCGGCAGCAGTGCGAAGGAGGCCTGACATGACCGCACTTCTCGACATCGAGAATCTCAACACCGGCTACAACGGCGTGTCGGTCGTCCGCGGCCTGAACCTGCACGTGAACGAGGGCGAAGTGGTCGCCTTGCTCGGCCCCAACGGTGCGGGCAAGACGACGACGTTGCTCACCACATCGGGACTCGTTCCGATCATCTCGGGTGACATCAAGGTGTTCGGCAAGAGCGTGCAGGGTCGTCGACCGCACCTCATCGCCCGTGAGGGCCTGGCCCATGTGCCCGAGGGCCGTTCGCTCTTCTACCAACTCACGGTGGCCGAGAATCTGCGTCTCGGTGCCGCCAAGGGTTCGGCCGACATCAAGAAGGCGCTTGGCTACTTTCCGGCCCTGGAGCCGATCCTCGATCGTCGGGCCGGCCTGTTGTCGGGTGGCGAGCAGCAGATGCTCGCCATGGCGCGTGCGCTCACGGTGAGCCCGCGTCTCCTGATGGTGGATGAGATGAGCCTCGGTCTGGCACCGATCATCGTCGAGCGTTTGTTGCCGATCTTGCGGCAGATCGCCGATGAGACCGGAGCCGGCGTGCTCCTCGTGGAGCAGCACGTGCACATGGCACTGCAAGTCGCCGACCGTGCGTATGTGCTCAGCCACGGCGAGCTGGCCATGGAGGGCAATGCCGCCGACCTCGCCAAGGACCGCAGCCTCATCGAGGCCTCCTACCTCGGCGAATCCCACTGACCCGCCAAAAACTCAGGAAGCAGGCATTTGCTTGAGGTAGGTCTGCATGTCGAAGTAGTCGCGCCACAGCGTGATCTTTCCGTCGACGACTTCCCACACGCCCGTCACGGGTAGTTCGAGCCACCCGTGGGCCATCTTGAAGCGGTCGGTCCGCTCGTTGAACACGTAGTTGCCCGAAGCCGCCTCGCGATGGATCGGCCACGAGATCTCCGTGCAGCCGGCGAACATCGGCCCGAGGATTCCGTTCATCGCCTCGGGGCCGAACACCTTCATCATCGGCACGTTGTCGTACTCGCAGTTCTCCGAGACCATGGCCAACGCAGCCGGCAGGTCGTTGCGCTCGATGGCGGCGATGAAGGCGTGGACGGTCTCGAGCGGGGTCATGAGTTCTCCTCGTGCTTGTGTTCGTGGGCGGGTTCCTTGCTCCAGAGAACGTCGAAGTCGCGGGCGACGTCGAGGACCTGGAAGGCGCGACCGAGACCGACGCAGAAGCCGATCGTGACGGTCAGCTCCAGCAACTCGGAGTCGGAGTAGTTCTGGCGGAGTCGGTTCCAGAGGTCGTCATCGACCGCCGTGTGATCGACGGCGAAGCGCTCCGCGTATTCGGCTGCCAGCCGCTCGCGCTCCGAGAGCTGCGGGTGGCCGTAGTAGTTCTGTACCGAGTTGTACAGCTCGTCGTCCATTCCTTGCCGCATCGCCGATGCAGCTCGCGTGTTCATTCAAACGACGCACTGATTGAGCTGAGCGACCCGCATTCGTGCGACTTCCCGCTCACGGATGCTCAGCGACGACTGCACGTACACGGCTTCACTCATGGCGTTGACGCCTTTGCCCATGTGCGGGGCGAGTTGCCACATCCGATGGGCTTCGAGACCTTCTCCGTCCGGAACGTCGATTCTGGCCATGTTGTTCCTCCGATCAGCGGCGAGCCGCTTCGAACATCCTGATCTTCACCGGGATGGCGCTCTGCACGACCATACCCGTCACCCGGTCGTAGCCCTGGTCGACCGACACCAGCCGGCTGGTCGGCGCTCCGATGTCACGCACCTTCTCGTCGGTCAATGACGACCCACCCCACGAATGCGCCATGGAGATCACACCGCGCCGCACATCGGGCGCGGCTTCCACCACTCCGTGCAGCGACGCGCGGGGTGAGGTGATCTCGATGATGTCGCCGTCGGCCAACCCGTGTTCGGCCATGTCGTCGGGATTCATGTAGGCCGGGTTCGTGGTTCCCTTGGCGGCCAGCCCCGGCAATTCGGTACCGAGCGAATTGAGCACGTGCTTGAGTCGCCGGCTCACGAGTCGGAACGGATACTCCGTGCCATCCACGCCGAGGAAGGAGGCGCTGTCGGATTCGCGAAGGATGTCGGCCAACTCGGTGGCGATGTCGTCGGGGGCGAGGGTGAAGCGCGCGCTGCAATCCGGATCGGCCGACTGGACACGCAACGCCTTGTCCGGGTGCACCTTCATCCGGTTCTGACGGATCTCGGCCATGGGCATCCGCGATCCGGCGTAGGCGAGTTCGATGATTTCGTCGTCGGTCGGATGGTGATCGGTGGGCGCATTGCCACCCGGGAAGGGGAGCGGAACGTCGAGACGCCGGGTGATCTCCCAGAAGAATTCCCACTCGTTCAGCACGTCGCCGATGCGTGGGACGACCGCCTCGGTGTAGTTGGTGTAAGGCTCGCGGAACCAGCGGTCCATGAGATGCGGAACGTCGGCCCTTTCGAGCGACAAGGTGGGGGCGATCACGTAATGGGCGAACTCGGCCGTGGCCGACATGCGGTGGTCGAGGACCACGAGGAGTTCGAGGTCCTTCATGGCCGAGATCGTGAGTTCTTGATCGGGCCAGGCCACCACCGGGTTGCCACCGCTCACGATGAGGGCCCGGATACGGCCTTCGCCCGGCTTGATGATCTCCTCGGCGAGGGTCGTGGTGGGCATTTCACCCCGCATGCCGTGCAGCGATCGGACCCTCGCCTCGGGGCCCGGCGTCGGATTGCGCGGCGCGATGACCTGCGCGCGCCGCGGCATGTCTGGGTACAAGAAGTAACCGCTTTCGACCCGATCGCCGGCACGATTCACGCGCCCGCAGATCGTGTTCAGGACGATCACGAAGTGTTCGGCGAGGCTCGAGTGCGGCGCCATGTTGGGACCGGTGCCGGCGCCGACGGTTCCCTTGCGGCCGGCGGCGAACATACGCGCGGCAGCGACGATGTCGTCTGCTGGCACGTCACAGCGGCGCGCCACGTAGTCGAGCGTGTACGGGCGCACCGACTCACTGAGGGCATCCATGTCGGCCACCCAGGCATCGCAGAACTCGTGATCGAAGAGGTCTTCCTCGATGATGATGCGCGTGATGCCGGCCAGCAGCGTGGGGTCCTCACCCGGTTTCACGGCCAGATGGATGTCGGCCTGGGTGGCCAGTTCGGTGCGCCGCGGATCGATGACGATCAACTTCAACCCGCGCTTCTTGGCTTCGCGCATCACGACGAAGGGATTCGTTCCCTGCAGGCCGCCGACCGGACCGAAACTCGAGACCATCGGGTTGTAGCCGACGGCCATCAGCACGTCGGCGTCGGTGAAGTTGTGATAGCCGGCCTCCCAGATGCCGGTTCGGAACGGGGCCGTTCCCTTGGCTGGCTGGTCGATCGTGACCGAGGTGTAGAACGACGACGAGCCGATTCCTTGGTGGAACGCCCGCGCCGCCGGAACGGCGAGACTGTTCTGGTAGCCACCGGTTCCCGTGTAGCTCGCCACTGAGCGCGGGCCGTACGTGTCGATGATGCGGCGGAGTTCGGCGGCGATCCCGTCGAGGGCGTCGGTCGACGCGATCGTCTCGAACGAGCCGTCCGGTCGGCGACGCAGGGATTCGCGGAGTCGCGACGAGTGCGTCATCTGATCGGGGAGTTGGCGACCCTTGATGCAGGTGTAGCCGGCGAAGATCGGGTCCTCGGGAACGCCGCGGACTTCGATGGCCCGCCCCATCTGCACATCGACCTCGATCGGACAACTGGCATGACACACGCGGCAGAACGTCTGGTGCGTGGTGACGCGATTGGCACTTCCGGACATCACCGAAACCTCCCCGGCGGGCCCCCGTCCGCCACGTCCCTCAAACTAATCCACCGATTAGTTTGAGAGGTGACCGAGCGCCGATCCGGTCACCAGAACCGACAGAGAGGCGAGACCATGTCAGCAGCCACCGGGAATCCGCAGCTCGACGATCTGATCCACCGTGAGCAATCGGCGATCTCGTGTCCGTATCCGATCTTCGCCGGACTCCGCGACGCCGCTGGTCTGACCTTCCATCCCGAACTCGGCGCCTGGATCGTGTCCCGCTACGACGACGTTCGGGCGATCCTGCGCGACACCGATCGATTCTCGAGTCTCAACCCGACCGGCCCGCAGGCCGCTGGTGAAGCGCTCATGAAGGGGATCATGGAGCTCATGCAGGACGCGAGCATGGGCGAATCGCTCGCTCGGATGTCGCGTGGCCGGGTGGCGGTGCTCCTGAATGCCGACCCGCCCGACCATCGTCGTCAGCGCCGACTCGTGAATCCGGCCTTCCGGCCCGACCGCATCCGCGGTTTCGAACCCGCCATCGTCGAGATCACCGATCGACTCCTCGCCGACATCCGCACCGATCTCGCCGCCGGTCGGGCGGTCGACATCGTGACGCGCTTCGCGGTGGGAGTACCGATGGCCATCATCGCCATGGCTCTCGGCGTCGCCGATGACGACCTCGCCCGCTTCAAGCGCTGGTCGGACGACATCGTGATGCCCGTTGGCAACCATTCGCCGTCGCTCGAACAGATCCGAGGTTTTGTCACTTCGACGCGCGAGTTCACCGACTACTTCCTGGCCGAGATCGCCGAACGTCAGCGAATCCCGCGCGAAGACCTCCTGTCCGACATCGCCAACGCCGAAATCGACGGTGAGGCGCTCACCGACGACGAACAACTCGGCATGCTCCAACAATTCCTCGTGGCCGGAAACGAGACCACGACCACCCTCATCGCCAACATGATCCGCCACCTCGCTCAGGACCCGGTGCTTCAGCAACGTGTCCGCAGCGATCAGACCGAGGTCGACGTGCTGGTGGAAGAGATGCTCCGACTCGAAGCGCCGGTGGGCGGGTTGTTCCGGCAGGCCAAGGTCGATGTGGAGATCGCCGGCACCACGGTGAAGGCCGGCGACCACCTCTGGATCGTGTTCGCCTCGGCCAACCGCGACGGTTGCAAGTTCGCCGACCCCGACCGCGTCGACCTCGACCGGGACAACGTGAAAGAGCATCTGGCCTTCGGCAACGGTGAGCACTTCTGCCCCGGGGCCGGGCTGGCCCGGACCGAAGCCCGCATCGCCATCAGCCGGCTCCTCGCGCAATACGACGACCTGCGCCTCGATCCGGCCAACGAGTTCCCCTTCGGCGACTCGTTCGTGCTCCGGGGGCTCACGAGCCTTCTGGTCACCGCTACTCCCCGCGGCTAAGGGTCGCCGCCGGCATGGCGGCCGAAGTGATCGGTGGATTAGTTTGTGGCTTCGGGTCGTTTCGGGCCCGTCTCAGGGGGAATCACATGGCCGATCGCTGGATCACCGACCGCGCGCCCAGCCCGCGGTGGCCGCATTACACCCGGGCCAACGCGGGTGAAGTTCTGCCGTCGGCGGCGAGTCCGCTCAGTCAGCAACTGTGCTGGGAGAACGGAATCCTGCTCGGTTGGCGCGACGGCTACATCCGGGGCGGCAACTACACCGCCGATGAATTCACCGACGGGTTCCCGGAGGTCGCCGGTTTCTTCGCCGGGTACTTCTACATCAACCTCTCGAACGTACGTATGCAGGGTGTGCGCAGTCCGTTGCTCTCGGTCGAGCAGCTCGACCTCGCCTTCTTCGGCGACCATCCCGAGGTGCCTCCGTACGAGCCGCATCCACTCGACGAGCGCCCCGATCTCGTCGAGGGCATCATGGCCCACCTCGGCTGGGTGATGACCACCACGTCGGTACCCGAAATCGACGCCGAGAAGCAGATGACCATCGACCTTCGTCGGAATCGTCCTGATCTCTCGTCGGCCACCGATGCCGAACTCGCATCGCGCATCCGCAGTTTGCAACCCGTCCTGAGGAAACTCTTCGACAGCCACACGCCGCCGAGTTCGGATTCGGCGATCGCCCCGGGCGTCCTTGGTGCGGTGTGCGCGGCCCTGGGCGAGCCCGAGACGGCCATGAAACTTCTCGCCGGTATCGGAGACGTCGATTCGGCCGAACCCAGTTATCGGATGTGGGACATCTCGCGCTCGGTTCGAAAGTCCTCCGAATTGTCGAAAGCCTTCGACGCCGGGGTGAACGGTCTGCTCGATCGTCTGCGCGGCTCGGGCAGCGCCGATGCCAAGTCGTTCCTCGCCGATTTCGACCGCTTCCTCGCCGACTTCGGATCGCGTGGGCCCAACGAATGGGAGATCAGCGCCGATTCGTGGGAGACCCGCCCGGAGATCGCCCTCGCGGCCATCGACCGCGTCCGTTTGCAGGCCGATGAGGAGTCACCGCGGATCCGGCAGCAAAAGCGCGCCGCGGAGCGCGAGCGCCTGACTGCCGACATCCGGGCCAAAGTCGCGCCGCTCGGTGCCGAATTGGCCGGACAGTTCGAAGGGGCCATCGTCGCCTCGTCGCAGATGGCGATCCGCGAACGCACCAAGACGAACATCATTCGCGCCGTGAACGAAGTACGCGTGGCCGTACGCGAATTGGGTCGTCGTCACGCGGCGGCGGGGAACCTGCGCGATCCGCAGCACGTGTTCATGCTCCTCGACGACGAACTCGAGAAGTTCGTGGCGAATCCGGCGTCGTTCACTTCGACGCTCGCTGATCGTCATGCCCAGTGGCTGCACATCCAGACTCTCGAGCCGCCGTTCTTCATCAAGAACGGAGTCGTGCCCCCGCTCGGTTCGTACCCGAAAAAGGGCACATCCACGGCGACTGTCGCCCGGGTGGGCGATGTCGTGCAAGGCGTGCCCGGTTGCACCGGCAAGTACGTCGGCCGGGCACGGGTGATTCTCGATCCCACCGCGCCCGGCGATCTCGAGCCGGGCGACGTCCTCGTGGCCCCCAACACCGATCCGGCCTGGACGCCACTCTTCATGACGTGTGGAGCCGTGGTCGTGAACGTCGGTGCGGCGATCAGCCACGCGATCATCGTGAGTCGTGAGCTCGGTTTGCCCTGCGTGGTGTCGGCCACCGACGCGACTGTTCGTATTCCCGATGGCTCGACGATCGAAGTCGACGGCGACACCGGAGCCGTGACCGTTCTGGAGGTTCCCGCATGACCCATCCCTTTCGCTTCGGAGTGCAGAGCTACGCGCCGGCATCGGCCGCCGAGTGGCGCGAACAGGCGCGCAAGGCCGAGTCCCTCGGGTTCTCGTCGTTCCATCTGGCCGACCATGTGATCGGACCGGGCCCGGCGCTGAACGCGACGGGTCACCCGGTGCAGACAGTCGCCGCCGTGCCGGCCATGGCCGTAGCCGCCGAGGCGACCTCGACCATCAAGGTCGGATGTCGGGTTCTGTGCGTGGACTACCGCAATCCGGTGATGCTCGCGAAGGAGATGGCCACTCTCGACTTCTTCTCCGAGGGACGACTCGAACTCGGCATCGGCGCCGGCTGGCTCAAGAACGAGTACGAAGCCATGGGTATCGCGTTCGACTCCGCCGGAACGCGTCTTGATCGGATGGAAGAAGTCATCGGTCTTCTGCGGGCGTCGTTCGCCGACGGCGAGCTCAACATCGACAGCAAGCACGTTCACGCAGTCGGGTTCGAAGCGGTTCCCAAGCCCGTCCGGCGACCGTGTCCGCCGATCATGATCGGCGGAGGCGCCAAGCGCGTGCTGACCATCGCCGGCCGCGAAGCCGACATCGTGAGCCTCAACTTCAACAACTCCACCGGTCGCCTCGGGCCGGAAGGCATCGGGTCGTCCACCGCCGAACTCACCGATCAGAAGATCCAGTGGATCAAGGACGGTGCGGGATCGCGTTTCTCCGCCATCGAACTCGAGATCGCCGCCTACTTCACCGTCGTGACCCCGGATGGCGCAGCCACTCTCGGCAAGATGGCGCCGATGTTCGGGATGACGCCCGAGGTCATGGCCGAGCACCCGAACGTGCTCATCGGTTCGGTCGACGAGATCTGCGATCGGATCGTCGAGCGGCGTGAGCGGTTCGGTATTTCGTACATCAGTTTCGGATCGTCCGTGATGGATGCGGTCGCCCCTGTGGTGGCTCGTCTGGCCGGCAAGTGACGGGAGACAGGACCATGAGCGTCGACATCAGCAAGTTCAATCCCTTCGATCCGGCCACCTTGCAGTGTCCGTTTCCGCACTACGCCAAGATGCGCGAGGAGGCTCCCGTCATGGAGATCCCGGGCATGGGGATCAAGATGGTGACCCGCCACGATCTGGTGATGCAGACGTTGCGCGATCCGCAGACGTATTCGTCGCAGTTCGGGTCGTCGGGTATGCCGCTTCCGGCCGAGATCCGCAAGCGCTTCGAGGAGGTCTACGCGCAGGGTTATCCGCGGGTCAGCACCATGCTGACCGCCGATCAGCCCGAGCACACGCGCTATCGCCGCCTGGTGTCGCGTGCGTTCCACCCCAAGGTCATCTCGGAGCTCGAGCCGACCGTTCGTCGGATCACGATCGATCTCATCGAATCCTGGATCGACAAGGGCCGGATCGAATTCGTGTCCGATTTCGGTGTGCCGTTGCCGGTGCGTGTGATCGCCAAGGCTCTCAACGTTCCCGACGATCGGTTGGCCGACTTCAAACGCTGGTCGGATGACTCGATCGCTGGAATCGGAACCAACATCTCGATCGACGATCGGATCAGAGCCGAGTACGGAGTCAACGAGTTCCAGCACTATTTCGCCGAGCAGCTCGAGATCCGTCGCACCCACCCGCAGGACGACATCCTGACCAACCTCCTCAACGCGAGTGTCGAGGGTGACGACGCCGACGTGGACGACAAGCGGCCGCTCGACGTTCCCGAGATGCTGAGCATCATCCAGCAGTTGCTCGTGGCCGGCAACGAGACCACGACCAAGATGCTGACCGAGATGATCCGACTCCTTGCTGAGAACCCGGATCAGTGGGAGATGGTCAAGAAGGATCCGTCCCGAGTGGAACGGATCGTCGAGGAGACCCTTCGGCTCTCCACGCCGACCCAGGGAATGTGGCGCATCGTCACCGCCGACACCGAGCTCGGTGGTCACCCGTTGAAGAAGGGCGACCGTCTGATCATCGTCTTCTCGTCGGCCAACCGCGACGAGTGTCTCTACTCGGATCCCGATGCTTTCGATCCCGATCGCGAGAATCTGCGCGATCACCTGGCCTTTGGCAAGGGGATTCACTTCTGCCTCGGAGCGAATCTCTCGCGGCTGGAAGGCAAGGTCGCGCTCGAAGAGCTCGCCAAGCGTCTCGGTTCCATCTCGCTACCGGACTCGAACGAGTACGAGTACTTCCCGAGCTTCATGCTGCGCGGCCTCACACGTCTCGATCTCGACTTCACCCCGGCGGGAGTGTCGGCATGAGCGCGCGCCTCGACGGCAAGGTCGCGGTCGTCACGGGTTCGAGTCGTGGCATCGGCCGTGGAACCGCCATCGCGCTCGCCGAACTCGGTGCGACCGTGTACATCACTGGTCGCTCCACCGGTTCGGGTGAACTCACGATCGACAAAACGGTCGAGATGGTGGAGGCGGCCGGCGGAAAGGGAATCGCCGTCCAGGTCGATCACGGCGACGATGCCCAGATCGCATCTTTGTTCGAGCGGGTGAAAAAGGACTTCGGCCGTCTCGACATCCTCGTCAACAACGTCTACAAGATCCCCGATCCGCCGGCGTGGGGTGGGGGCTTCTGGGAGCACCCGATCAGTATCTGGGACGATCAGGTCGGTATCGGACTACGCGCGCATTACGTCGCGTCATGGCACGCCGCGCCGCTGCTCTTCGCATCTGGCCCGGGCGGATCGATTCTCAACGTGTCATCGCCCGGCGGCTCGTCGTACCACTTCTCGTCGTCGTACGGCGCCGGTAAGGCCGGTCTCGACCGGTTGAGCGCCGACATGGCGCTCGAACTGAAGCCCAAGGGAATCGCGTGCTGCTCGATCTATCCCGGCTCGGTGGCCACGGAGTTCATCCAGCAGTGGGCCGGTGAGCGAGGGAGCGATCTGACCAAGGCGCAGACGACTCTCGGTGTGGGGCGAGCGATCGCTGCTCTCGCAGTGGCCCCTGACCTCATGGCTCGAACGGGCACGATCCAGTGGGTCGAGGACATCTCGGCTGAGTTCGACGTGCGTGACGAGAACGGCAACCTCGCCGTTCGCTATCACAGCCGGCCGGCTTGATCGTCAGAACTCCAACTGCAGACGGTCCACGCCTCGAATCGTGAGTCGATCACGCCACGTGATCGATCCGACGGCTCGCATCGACGGAAAACGAGACACGAGGGATCCGACCGCGATCTCGGCCTCGAGTTTGGCCAGGCTCGCGCCGAGGCAGTAGTGGATGCCGCCGGCGAAAGCTTGATGGCGATTCGCGTTCGGTCGGTCGAGACGCAGCGAGTGCGGATCGGCGAACGTGGTCGGGTCGTGGTTGGCGGCGCCGAGCACGGTCGTCACGACCGTTCCGGGCTCCACCACGATCGGGCCGTCGAGGCCTTGATACGTGACGGGGACCATCGGAACGCGAACCGTCTGCTGGACCGGTCCGTCGAATCGGAGGCATTCATCCACCGCGCGGGCACCGATCGTCGGATCGGCGTGCCATCGCGCGAGCTGCTCGGGGTGGGCGAGTAGCGCGTTCACCGAATTGCCGATCAGGTTCACGGTCGTTTCGTGACCGGCGATGTAGAGAAGCACGACGAACGACATCAGTTCGGGCAGGGTGAGCGTGTCGCCTTCGTCCTCGACGGCGAGCAAGGCCGAGAGCAGATCTTCGCCCGGATGTCGGCGACGGTGCTCGACGATCTCGATGAGATACGGGATCAACTGTGCGAAGGCGTCGTCGGTGCGGGCGAGGTCTTCCATCGTGGAGGTCGGCTCCAGAGCGAGCGTGATCACCTGGCTCCATTCGCGCAATTCGTCGGACCGATCGGTCGGCATGTCGAGGAGATCGGAGATCACCTGGAAGGGGATCGGGAAGGCGAGTTCGTCGACGAGTTCGAAACCGCCGGCTGCCGCGGCACGATCGAGAACCTCGTCCACGAGCGACTGGATACGCGGTCGAAGTCGTTCGATGGCCGACGGGGTGAAGGCTTTGCTGACGAGCCGGCGCAGGCGAGTGTGATCGGGGGGATCGAGGTTCAAGATCGACTTGGCGCCTTCGCGCCCACGTCGACGGTCGCGTTTGGCTTTGCTCAATGGGTCGACCGGTTCATTGGCGTTGGCCTCGATATCGCGACTGAAATCATTGCTGCGCAGGGTCGTCGCGATGTCGTCGTAACGCGTGAGAACGATCGTGTCGAACGGGGTCCGATGCACCGGATCGAGTCGCCGCAGTTCGTCGTAGAACGGATACGGGTCGGCCCGGAAAGCCGGATCGAACGGATTGAACGACGGTCCGCTCATGAGGGTCGAGAGGCGACGGCAAGCGCGTCGATGATCCGGTCGACTTGTGCATCGGTGATCACGAGCGGTGGGCAGAAGGTGTTGGTGTCGGTGCCGACGGCGCGAGTGATCACGCCCAGGTCGAGCATCTTGTCGCGTACTCCCGTCGGGTCGACGTGCGGGTGCTGGGCGACTGCCCACACGGCGCCATCGCCTCGTACCGCAGCCACGACGCCGTCGTCAGCCAGGGCCCGCAAACCCGATGAGAGTCGCGCGCCGACGTGATGAGCTCGTTCCAGCAGTCCCTCGCGTTCGATGATCTCGAGATTCACGATGGCCGCTCGACACGCTGTTGGGTGACCCGAATACGTGAAGCCGGTCCGCAGGAAGAAGTTCGGGTCGGCCTCGAGGGGCCCGCGTACGGCCGGTCCGACGAAGACGCCGCCGAGAGGTTGATAGCCCGACGTGACTGCTTTGGCGAACGTCACGAGATCGGGTCGCACGCCGAATCGATGAGCGGCGAACCAGTGGCCGAGGCGCCCGTAGCCCGAGATGACTTCGTCGTAGATCAGGAATGCTCCGTGCTGATCGCACAGGCGACGGACACTCTCGAGGTATCCCTCGGTGGGGGGGAACACGCCACCTGCACCCTGTACCGGTTCGATGAGTACGGCGGCGATGGTCTGGCCATGATGCGCCATCACCGTGGCCAAGGCCTCCACGTCGTCGGCCGGAACCTGGACGACATCGCCGACGAGCGGACCGTAACCCTCGCGGTTCGGCGGAATTCCTTGCGCGCTCGTTCCGCCGTACGCCGTGCCGTGGTAGCCGCGCTGCCGGGAAATGATGAGCGTTCGCTCGGGGTGACCGGCCTGAACATGGGCGAGGCGGGCGAGCTTCATCGCGGTGTCGACGGCTTCCGAACCCGACGACGTGAAAAAGACCCGGGAGTCGGTCATGGGAGCGATGGTCACCAATCGGGCCGCGAGTTCTTCGACCACATCGTTGGTGAAAGGATCGAACGTGGAGTAGCCGGCGAGAGTTGCGGCCTGACGACCGATGGCATCGGCGATTTCGGTGCGTCCGTGGCCGACCGCGCAGTACCAGAGAGCGGCCATGCCGTCGATGTAGTCGCGACCTTCGGAGTCGGTCACGATGGCTCCCGAACCCCGGACGATCGAACGGAAGTGCTCACGGGTCGGTTTGGCGAAGGGATGCAAGAACGCCGAGGGCATACCCCGACGGTAGTGGGTGACCTGCGACGACGCGTGGGGTTGCGCCTCTAAATGAGAACGATTATCATAAAGCCGTGCATCGCTTCTTGAGGTCAGTTGCCCTGGGGGCCGTACTTGTCGCGACCGTGTCGTGTGGGGAAGGCCATGACTCCGCGGACGGTCTTCACGTCGTGGTCACCCACGCGGTTCTCGGCGCCGTGGTGTCCGAATTGGTCGGCGAGTCCGCCGATGTGACGGTCCTCGTACCCAACGGGACCGATCCTCACGAATGGGAGCCGTCGGCCAAGGACATCGAACGCTTGAACGAGGCCGATCTCGTGGTGGCCAACGGGCTCGGACTCGAAGCCAATCTCGACGAGGCGCTCCATGCCGCTGAAGATGAGGGCGTCCCGGTGTTTCGCGCTACTGATCACATCGACGTGCTGACGAGCGTTGAACACGCCGATGACGAACATGGTGATGACCACGCCGATGACGAACACGCGGCCGGTGATCCGCACTTCTGGACCGACCCGCGATCGATGTCGGATGTCGTCGCCGCGCTGGCGGGTGAACTCGCGAGGATCGGCATCGCTGGCGTCGGCGGTGACGCCATGTTGGTCGAACTCGATGATCTCGACGCCGAGATCCGCGCCGTGCTCACGAATGTGGTCGATCGTCGACTCGTGACCGGCCATGAATCCCTCGGCTACTTCGCCCGCCGCTACGACTTCGAATTGGTCGGCGCGGTGATCCCGAGTCTTTCCACCGATGCCGACGCCACCGCGGCCGACCTCTCCGATCTCAAAGAGGCGATCATCGAAGCCGGGGTGACGACCGTCTTCACCGAACTCGGCACGCCCGCCGATGTGGCGCGAGCCATCGCCGACGAAACCGGAGCGCAGGTGGTGGAGATCTCGACCCACCTCGTCCCCGAGGACGGAACGTACCGAAGTTTCATCGTGCGACTGGCGTCCACCATTGCCGACGCCCTCGCTCCATAGGGTGATGACGTGGGCTCGTTGATCGACCCGTTCCTCGACAACGAGTTCATGGTCCGGGCGCTGGTCGCCGGGATTCTCGTGTCGTTGGCGTGCGCAGTGATCGGAACCTATGTCGTGTTGCGCGGCATGGCTTTCATCGGTGACGCATTGGCGCACGGAGTCCTTCCGGGCGTGGCCCTTGCGCTTCTCGTCGGATTGCCGACCCTTCTTGGGGCCGCGCTCGGTGCCGGGGTGATGATCGGTGGGGTCGGACTCGTCACTCGTCGGACCCGACTCTCGAGTGATTCGGCCATCGGACTTCTCTTCATCGGTCTTTTGGCGCTGGGTGTCGTGATGGTGTCGAGTTCCGATTCGCTGGGCACGAGTCTCGAGGCCATTCTCTTTGGCGAGTTCCTCGGAGTCGACGACACCGACCTCGTGGTGCAGGCCATTGCAGCCGTGGTAGTCGGACTGGTTGCGGTGTGGGCGGCGCGACCCTTCTTATTGCTTTGTTTCGATCGCGATCAGGCCAAGGTCATGGGTTTTCGAGCCGATGCTTACCACCGGCTCATGCTCGTGCTGGTGGCCGGAACCATCGTCGTGTCCTTTCAGACGGTGGGTTCGCTCCTCGTGTTCGGCATGTTGTTGGCTCCGGCGGGTGTGGGTGCACTCGTGGCCCGCCGCGTGGGCGTGATGATGATGTGGGCTGCGCTCAGCGGATCTCTCGCGACCTACATCGGGCTCCTCCTCTCGTACCACTACTCGTGGGCGGCCGGGGCGTCGGTCGTCCTGGTGGCCGTGGCGATGTTCTTCGTCGTACTCGTCATCACTTCGGTTCGCTCCCGGGTGAGGACCCGCGCATGAAACCGGTGTTGGTGGCCCGTCGACTCGCAGTCGGTTACGACGCGAGAGCCGTCGTGAGTGGTGTCGACGTTCTGATCGCGGCTGGCGGATCGGTGGCCCTGGTGGGCTCGAATGGCTCGGGCAAGTCGACACTCCTGAAGACGTTCGCCGGTCTTCTCGCGCCCGTCGCCGGCGCCTTCGAGGTCCTGGGCCGGTCGATCACCTCCGCTTCGACTGATGTCGCCTACCTGAGCCAGTCGCACCCGAATGGACTGGCGTTGCCGATTCGATCGATCGACATCGTTCGCATGGCGCGATTCGATCAACGAGGTCGATTCGCCCGTCGGGGAGCGAAGGACGATGCGATCGTGGCCGAGTCTCTCGAAAAGATGGGGATCGAGCACCTGAAGAACGCGCCGCTACGTGATCTGTCCGGAGGGCAGCAGCAACGGGTATTTCTCGCCCAGGTCCTGGCGCGTCGGGCGAGTTTGCTTCTCCTCGACGAACCGACGGCCGGTCTCGATGCCACCGGACGAGCCGCCTATCTCGAGGCGATGTCGGCCGAGAGAGAACGTGGCGCGGCGGTGGTGACCGCGACCCACGACGTGGGTGAAGCTTCGTCGTGCGATCGTGTGTTGTTGCTCGCCGGGCGTCTGATCGCCGACGGCCCACCCAACGCGGTTCTCACGCCGGAGAACCTCCTTGCGACTTTCGGAGTGGGCCTCACGCGGGTTCACGACCAACTCGTCGTGACCGAACATCAACACCACGAACACTGACGTCGGGAGTCAGTGTTCGTCCCAGTGTCCTTCGTGGGCGGCGTGCAGGTGCCCGTCGTGTAGGTAATCGATGTGGTCGCCGTGGGGGACGGGGGTGTGACCGCACCCGGGTCCGTGTTGGTGGGGGTGTTCGGCATGCTCGACGCACGAATCGGCCACACATTCGTCCCAATGGTCACCGTGTTCGTGATGGCGATGACCGTCGTGCACGTAGTCCACGTGGTCGCCGTGGCGGACCGCAACGTGACCGCAGTCGGGCCCGTGGACGTGCGGATGCTCGTGCTCGGTCGGGTGATCCTGATCGGAATGCCGATGCGGGTCGGAGACGGCCACGCCGAAGTTTCGCACACTCACGTGCCGACCCGGCGGAACGTGCGCGCATACGGCCCTGATGAGGCATCGACCGCCCGATGGGTGTGGAATGGCCACATGGGATTCGTGGATCGTGTGATCGATCGCACTCTCGACGCCTCGGTGGTGGGCGGATACTCGCGACTCGGATATGCGATCCGGGCTCGGAGTTGGGATCCACTCCCGTCCGCTGCGCTACGTGGCCGAACCGTGGTCGTGACCGGTCCGACCTCGGGACTCGGATTCGCAACGGCGCGGGCCATGCGATCGCTGGGCGCCGATCTCGTGCTGGTCGGGCGTGACCCCGGGCGCCTGCGCAAAGTCGAGACCGAGTTGTCGATCGACGGTGGAGGTTCGATCGGCGTGGCGGTGGCCGATCTCGGCGATCTCGATGCCGTACGACGAGCCGCGTCCGAGATTCGTGCCCTCGGTCGCCTCGATGTGCTCGTGCACAATGCGGGTGCACTGACCAAGGAGAGGCTCGAGTCCCCACAGGGTTTCGAATCGACGATCGCCACCCACGTTCTCGGCCCGCACCTCCTCACCTCGTTGCTTCTCGATTCGCTGGCCAGTGGTCGGGTGATCACAGTTTCCTCGGGTGGCATGTACGCAGCACCGTTGCCGAAGTTCTCCTCCGGGTCGTCGCCCGAATTGCCGAGCAGTCGTTACGACGGCACGCGGCAGTACGCGATCGCCAAGCGGATGCAGGTGACGGCCAACGAGATGTGGGCCGAACGGGTACGAACGATCGCCTTCCACTCGATGCACCCGGGGTGGGCCGACACTCCCGGAGTACGCCATTCGCTGCCCGGATTCGCCCGGTTCACAGCGCCCGTTCTGCGGACCCCCGACGAAGGTGCCGACACCATCGTGTGGCTGGCGGCGGCGACGGACGATGATCTGGGCGCGAGTGGTGGCTTTTGGTGCGACCGGGCGCGTCGTCCGATCCACCGTCTGCCCAACACTCGCCGGGCCGACACCCCGTCCGAGCGTGTGGCCATGTGGGACTGGATCGAGAAGGCGAGTGGCGCTACGGCGCCATGATCTCGTCGGCGTAGCGTCCGGCGCGCAACAACCGGGCCATCTCGGCGAACTTCGGTCGCGAGTGCCGAAAGAAGTCGAGATAGCCCGCGCAGAGGTGATTCAGGCCCGGTTCGCCGTCGGTCGTGGTGGCGAAGCGGTCCTTTGGACACCCGCCGTGACACGCGAAGAGAACGTCGCACTCGCGGCACTGACGTGGGAGGGACGTCGACTTGAGACGGCCGAACTCGACCTGTTGTGGGAGCACGACGAGGTCGGCAAGAGGACGGTTCAGGACGTTGCCGAGGAGATGGTCGGGCTCTACGTAGTGGTCGCACGAGTAAACATCGCCGTTGTGTTCGATGGCGAGGGCGGCGCCACACTCGGGGGAGTGCACGCACAGACTGTGCATGCCGAGGTGGTTTCCGAGCGTGACATCGAAGAGTTGTACGTACACCCGTCCGACATCGCGTCGAACCCATTCGTCGAAGACGTCCACGAGAAAACGCCCGTATCCCTCGGCGGTGACCGAGCGCGACGTGGTGAGTGAACCCGACTGGGTGTAGAGGATGCGCCGTCGTCCGGGTTTGTCGCTCCAACCTTGTTCGGCCAGAGCGAGAGTCGCTTGGCTCGCCCGCTCGACGATCGGAATGAACTGGATGTGTTCGGCGCCGAGTTCGTCGCGGAAATAGCGATACACGTCGAGACCTCGGTCCGCGTTGGCCGCGCTCACCGAACACAGGATGTTCGTCTCGATTCCGGCGGTGCGGAGGGCATTCCAGGCGTGAACGACCTCGGCGTGCGTACCGCGGCCGTTCTTGGTGACCCGGTATCGATCGTGCACGTCGGCGGGCCCGTCGATGCTGAGACCGACGAGGAAGTTGTGACGGGCGAGGAAGGCGATCCAGTCGTCGTCGAGCAACGTTCCATTGGTCTGGATGGTGTGCAGAAGTTCCTGTGTGGGGCGCTTGGACGTCTCGGCCAGGGTGACGGCCCGCTCGAAGAACTCGACGCCCATCAACGTCGGCTCACCTCCCTGCCAGGCGATGTTGACTTCGCCGTCGGGTTGCGCGTCCAGGAGTTGGGTGATGTAGGCGCGGAGTACGTCGTCGCCCATTCGCGTCGATCGCCCCGGATAGAGCTCGTCCTTGGAAAGGAAAAAGCAGTACGTGCAGTCGAGGTTGCACGTGGCTCCGGTCGGCTTGGCGAGCAGATGGAACGGATGACGGGGTCGATTCATGGGTTGGGCGACTCCCATGACTCGTGCCAGAGCAAGGGGTTGGAATCGGCGAGACTCCCCGGCGCGGCATTTCCCAGCCAGAGAGCGAGGTCGAGTTGTCGAGCCGGGTGGTCGGCGATGCCCACCCGAGCGCCGTCGGCGTAATAGATGACGGTCAGGACGCTGCGCATCGTCGATGTCGGGTTGGCCGGCGCCGAATGGAGTGTCCAACCCCGATGGAAAGTGGCATCCCCGCGTACGAAAGGGCCATGGGTCGTCAATTCGAATTCCTGCTCGCGGACGACGCTCTCGAAGTGGTCGTGGGAAGAATCCCCGATCACGTGCTCACCGAGGTTGCGGTGCCGCCAACTTCTGTCGGCAAACACCATGCCACCGATCTCCTGGGGGACGTCCACGAGTGGCATCCACATGGTGACGGTGTCGTCGGTATCGAGAGGCCAATACACCTGGTCTTGATGCCACGGTGTGAAGCCTCCACCGGGTTCCTTGTACAACGCCTGATCGTGGTAGAGGCGGACGCCCGATACGCCGAGTAATTCGGCTGCCACCCGTGCGAAACGACGGGCAAGTGCGAAACGTTCGATGATCGGCGAGTGCTGATGCACGTTCGCCGCCTGAACGAAGGCGCGACCGTAGGTGTCCCGATCCTCGAGTGGGCGCCGGTCCCAACGACGCGCCTGGGTCGCCCCGTCGATGACAGGTCGTACGTCGTCGACAGTGTCGCGATGCGCGAGACCGCGGGTCACCACGTGCCCGTTTTCGCGGAAGTATCGGCAGGCTTCATCGGCGAGGGGATATCGGGTATCCAATTCCTCGAGTCGCCGCATGTGACCATTCTCCCACTCCCCGACGCGCGAGCCCGCCGTCGGGTTCAGGGTCCCTGCTCGGGGGAGGGCAGACTGTCGTCGTGGAGTTCACCTGGTCCGATCAGCAGCAAGCCTTGCGCGACGAGGCTCGTACGGTCGCCGAGGGCGCCGTACGGCGTTACGGCCGGGCCAACGATTCGTGGATCAACGGCTGGTCGCGGGAATTCGCCGTGGAACTGGGTGCCCGCGGCTGGATCGGCCTCACGTGGCCGACCGAATTCGGTGGGGGAGGTCGACCGGCGATCGATCGCCTCATCATCGGCGAAGAGCTCATCAAGGCCGGAGCGCCGATCGGTGCGATGTGGTTCGCCGATCGACAAATGGGTCCGACGCTCATCACCTACGGTCGTCCGGACCAGCAAGCCGAATTCCTGCCCGCCATCCTCGCTGGACAGTCGGTGTGGTGCATCGGAATGTCCGAGCCGAACGCCGGGTCCGATCTCGCATCGCTGAAGACGAGTGCGGTTCGCGACGGTGATCACTGGGTGATCAACGGTCAGAAGATCTGGACGAGTTTCGGCGAGGTTGCCGACTATTGCTATCTGATCTGCCGGACGTCGAACGATGGTCCTCCCCATGCCGGTATCTCGGAGATCATCGTTCCGATGGATACACCCGGCATCGAGGTCCGGCCCATCAAGGACATGACGACCAATCGCCATTTCTGCGAGGTCTTCTACACCGACGTCCGGGTTCCGATCGACAATCTGGTTGGCGTGGAGGGCAACGCGTTCAAACAGACGATGCGCCAGCTCGAGCACGAGCGCGGTGGCATCGATCGACTGGTGTCGAACTACGCGCTCTACGTGATGGCCCGCGACCGCGCCGACACCTCCGACCCGCGCGTACGGCAGGAGATCGCCCGCCTCGAGGCCAAGTTCCGCATCGGACGCATCCTCGTGACGCGCGAGGTTCTCCATCAGGCTCCGGCCGGCTTCTCGGCGGCCACCAAATGCTTCTGCACCGAACACGAATGGGATGTCGCCCAGTTCGTGTACCGGACGCTCGGAGCCGAGGCGACGTTGTGGGACGACGTCACCCAAGGGCTCGTCTACGCCCCGGGCTACACGATCATGGGCGGAACGTCGAACGTCATGCGCAACATCCTCGGCGAACGGGTACTCGGTCTGCCCAAGTGACCCTCACCGGTCCGAGCCGGCCGCAGTCGTCCACTACCGTTTCGCCGACGACCAGAAGGGGACGCCATGAGTTCGTGGAATTTCGCCGATGTGTACGAGGCCGTGGCCGCCCGGATCCCGGATGCGCCATGTCAGATCCAGGGTGAGCGGATCATCACCTGGTCGCAGTTCGACAGCCGCACGAATCGTCTTGCCGCCGATCTGATCGCTGCTGGTCTCACCAAGCAAAGCAAGGTTGCGGCCTATCTCCACAACTGTCCCGAGTATCTCGAGACGTACGTCGCCGCGTTCAAGGGCGGATTCGCGCCCGTGAACACCAACTATCGCTACGGCCCCGAAGAAGTCACGTACCTCTTCGACAACGCTGATGCCGAAGCGGTGGTGTTCCATGCATCCTTCGTGCCGCTCATCGATGGCATCCGGGCCAATCTTCCGGGTGTCCGCCGCTGGTATTGCGTAGCCGACGGCAGTCACGCCGTCCCGTCGTGGGCCGTCGATTATTCGTCGGTCGTCGAGGGCCCGAACCCCGGATCGACTCGCGGCCCGTGGGGTCGAAGCCCCGACGATCTCCTCTTGCTCTACACGGGCGGCACGACGGGCATGCCCAAGGGCGTGATGTGGCGACAGGACGATCTCTTCAATGTGATCGGTTCGGGTGGCAACGCGGTGCTCGGAATCCCGCCCGCGGCCTCGGTCGAAGAGCTGGCCGGACGGCTCGATCCGACGGTGCGCAACATCGTCTTGTTGTCGGCCTGTCCGCTCATGCACGGGACCGGACAGTTCTCGAGCCTGATCGCGCTCAATGCCGGCGGCGCGGTGGTCACGCTGCCCTCGCGCAGTTTCGACGTGGGTGAACTCCTACACGAAGTGGAGCGCAATCGGGTGGAAGCACTCATCATCGTGGGCCAGGCGTTCGCCGGCCCGATCCTCGACGATCTCGAGAGCAATCCCGGCCGTTACGACTTGTCGAGTCTGCGGATGATCTCTTCATCGGGAGTGATGTGGAGTCAGGAGAACAAGCAGGGACTCCTGAAGCACATCCCGCAGGTCGTTCTCTTCGATTCGTTCGGATCGTCGGAGGCCGTCGGCATGGGCGGTTCGATCAGTGCGGCCGGGGCGGCGACCGAGACCGCGAAGTTCCAACTCGGACCCACGTGCGCGGTGTTCACCGAGGACGGTCGGCGCGTCACGCCGGGTTCGGGCGAACGCGGACTCGTGGCGGTCGGCGGGTTCATCCCCCTCGGCTACTACGGCGACGAGGCCAAGACCGCCCAGACGTTCCGCACTTTCGAAGGTCAGCGTTGGAGCGTTCCGGGCGACTGGGCCGAGGTGTTGGCCGACGGAACCCTCGTACTTCTCGGACGGGGATCGGTGTGCATCAATACGGGTGGCGAGAAGGTCTTCCCCGAAGAGGTGGAGGAAGCCCTGAAGCGTCATGCCTCGGTCCGCGACGCGGTCGCAGTCGGCATCCCCGATCAGCGATTCGGCGAGACCATCTGCGCGGTCGTGGAAGCCATGCCCGGGGTGACGCCAACTCTCGACGAGTTGAACTCCCACGTGAAGGCTTCACTCGCTCCATACAAAGCACCGCGCCACCTCGTCGTGGTCGACACCATCGGTCGGGCACCGAATGGCAAGGTCGACTACAAGCGTCTGAAGTCGGTGGCACTCGAACGCCTGGGCGTGGGTTCGTGAGCGGAGCGGCGCGCGCTCTCGATCTTCGTGACCGCCTCGGGCGGGGAGAGTCCGTCTTGATGCCCGGTGTCTGGGACGTCCTGTCGGCCCGACTCGTTCACGAGGCCGGTCTGTCGACCGCTTTTCTTTCTGGTTTCGCGGTGTCGGGAACCTTGCTCGGTCGACCCGATGTGGGCCTGCTCACTCAGCTCGAGATGGCCGAGGTCGCGGCCCGGGTATGTGGAACCGTGAGTGAGTTGAACGTGGTGGTCGATGCCGATACCGGTTACGGAAATGCATCCAATGTGATCCGGACCGTCGAGTTGTGGGAGTCGGCCGGTGCGGCCGGGTTGTTCCTCGAGGATCAGGTCTGGCCCAAGAAGTGCGGGCACATGGCCGACAAGCAAGTCGTGCCGCGCGACGAATGGCTGACGAAGTTGCGCGCGGCCTGCGACCACCGTCAGCATTTGTTCGTCACGGCGCGAACCGATGCACGCGGTGCGGTGTCGCTCGACGAGGCGATCGAACGGGCCAAGATGGCGCGCGATCTTGGTGTGGATGCGATCTTCGTCGAAGCCCCGGAATCGGTCGCCGACATGGAGAGAATTGCCCGTGAGCTCGCGGGTTCGATCCTGGTGGCCAACATGGTCGAAAAGGGGCTCACGCCGCTACTCACCCCCAACGAACTCGCCGAACTCGGGTTCCGTCTGATCGTCTCCCCGTTGTCGCTCTTGCTGTCGGCCACCCGAGCCATGCAGGACGCGGCCCGTGAACTGGCGACAACAGGAACGCTGCGCGACCGGCTGGCGACCATCACGCCCTTCGACGAGTTCACCGACATCGTCGGCCTTCCCGAGCACAAAGCGCGTGAGGATCGCTATCGCTGATTCGGTAATCTGACGGTGTCTCATCCAGAGCGGTCCGGGCAACCGGACCCGGCAACCTGGGCGGAAGCCCCAAGGTGCCTCCGGACGTGACCAGCAATGGTCGCATCCGGGATGTGGCCGACTTCGGTCGGCAACGAAGCTTCCCTGGGTGGGCACCGACCGCACGAACGAAGGAGCCTCATGTCCGCCAAGCCGCTACTGCCAGCCTCTGGCGCGTGGCGTCCCGGCGAGCCCGCGGGCGGGCGCCAGTTCTTGCGACTCGACCGGCGCTTCGCGCTCGACGGCGGACAGGTGCTGGATGGTGTGGAGATCGCCTATGAAACCTGGGGCACCCTCGCCGCCGATGCATCGAACGCGATCCTGCTGTGCCATGCATGGACGGGTGACAGCCACGCGTCGGGTGGTGCGGGCAACGGCCATCCCACGCCCGGTTGGTGGGAGAACGCCGTCGGTCCCGGACTCGCGATCGACACCGATCGTTGGTTCGTGGTGTGCAGCAACGTGCTCGGCGGATGCCAAGGGACGACGGGACCGGCCTCTGCTCACCCGGACGACGGCCGGCCCTACGGTTCGCGTTTCCCCGTGATCACGATCCGCGACATGGTCCGTCTGCAAGTTCGGCTGGCCGATCATCTGGGTGTGCAGACGTGGCATTCGGTGATCGGCGGTTCCATGGGTGGCATGCAGGTCCTGGAATGGGCCACCACTTACCCGGAACGTGTTCGCTCGATCGTGCCGATTGCGACGTGCGCCCAAGCTTCGGCCCAGCAGATCGCATGGGGTTCGATCGGCCGCCGGGCGATCATGACCGATCCGAATTGGCGCGGAGGCGACTACTACGACGCCGCTCCCGGACACGGCCCGCACGCCGGATTGGCCACCGCACGCATGATCGCCCAGGTCACGTTCCGGAGCGACAACGTCTTCACCGAACGTTTCGGTCGGGCGCTCGTGGGCGGAGTGGATCCGCAGAGCGGCATCTCGGTCGACCAGCAGTTCGAAGTCGAGCGGTATCTCGAATACCACGGCGACAAACTCGTGCAGCGATTCGACGCCAACAGTTATCTGCTGATCGGCAAAGCCATGGATCTGCACGACATCAGCCGTGGGCGAGGAGGCCTCGACGCGGCCATGGCGCGTATCAAGGCGCCCACGCTCTCGATCGGTATTCGAAGCGACATCTTGTATCCGGCGTATCAGCAGATACAGATCCGCGACATGCTGCAGGCGAACGGCACTCGGGCCGAGTATCGGGAGATCGACTCACCCCACGGTCACGATTCGTTCCTCATCGACCTCGACCAAGTCGGGCCCCCGATCACCCATTTCCTCGGCGACGTCTAAGAATCGGTTGATCAGCCGACCAGTCGATCGATCACCGCGACGGTACGACTCGAACACGGCATGCGAAGTACCACCCGCTGTTCGCCGACCAGCAGATACACGGCCTTGCCACGGGGCGGATCAGGACTCTTGGTCACGGCACGGTAGGTGCCCCGAAGACGGACGGCCCGCGGGCCGCGCGCGGTGAGCGTGACCTGCCCTCCCTCGATCGATCCACGGACCTCTTTCCAGCCGCCTTCGGGTACGTCTCCGATGCCGAGCGTCTGGGCGCGGGCGATGAATCGGTGACCGTCACGACTGCTCCAATGCGGCTCGATGCGGCGAGCGGCCCACAGAAGTCCGATGCAGATCGCAACGGCGACGATGATGTCGGCACCTCCGCTCACGATCCCCAGTGTCGCACGATTCGCCGCGTGGACGGCGCCTCGATCGATGTCGCAAGATGTGCCGTGCCCGAGATCCTCGAAGTCGAGATGTTCCGACGGGCCTCGTCACTCGTGATCGGACGCACGGTCAGGACTGTCGCGGCGAACGATCGGATCGTGGTGCCAGAACCGGCGGCCGTGAGAGATCTCGAGGGACGCCGGATCACCGATGTGACTCGCCGAGGCAAGATGATGACCATCCACGCCGGACCCGCGCGCGAACCGCTTGCCATCGACGTTCACTTCGGCATGTCGGGGCGGGTCATCGTGGACGGGTCGTCGCCGATCGGCGAGTTGGCCTACGGCGCATCGAACGATTCCAAGTGGATTCGATTCGCGCTTGGTTTCGGACGAGGAGAACTACTCGTGAGCGATCCCCGTCGTTTCGCGCGAGTGCAGGTCTCGTCGGCGGGGGCCGGACTCGGCCCGGATGCCTTCGACGTGGCCAAGCAGGAATTCGTGGAACGGGTGGGCGCCCGCCGCGCTCCGCTCAAGGCGGTTCTTCTCGATCAGTCCGTGGTGGCCGGTCTCGGCAACATGTTGGTCGACGAGATCCTCCTGCGAGCCGGCCTCGATCCACGCCGTCCGGTCGTCTCGTTGACACCGGCTGATCTCGCCAAAGTGCACGCGGTCATGAGACGGGTTCTGCCCGAGCTGGCTCGCAAGGGTGGAAGCCATGCCGGCCGGCTGAGTGCCGAACTGCGGTTCGCCGGAGCGGCTTGTCCGGCCGATGGTCGACCGATGCGCAAATGCGTGGTGGGCGGGCGGACGACCATTTTCTGCCCGGTCCATCAGTGCTGACGCCGTGGATTCCCGAGTGAGGTCGGCGAGAATGACATGGTGAGTTGGTGGATGGGTGTCGACACCGAGACGGTGACCGATCGCGGGAGTTCGAACGTCGTCCTGGCCGTCACGCTCTTTCTGATCGTCGCTGGCTGCGTCTTGTCCGTGATCACGTGGTGGTTCTGGCGCAACACGCACCCGGATCCCGAGGCTCTCGGCCCACTCGATGTGATGAGTGCGCGCTCGTTCCGCGACCAGGGTCCCATCGAACAACGTCGGCTCTTGGATTCCGCTCGGCCATCCGCCGTCGCTGCGAGTGACATGCAGCCGCCCCTCGAAGTGGAGTCGTTGGTGTTGGAGGACGAGCCCATGTTCGAGGACGTCTTCTTCGACGATGTACCCGTTGGCTCGGAATCCTTCGACGAGGCGTCGGGCGACGACCCCGAGCCCGTTCGGCCCCTCGGGCCGATCGATCCGCTCCTCGGTCGTTGACCGCTCTCGGCCGAGTCGCCCCGTCTACGGTTGCGGTATGGCCGAACTCGACCTCGACGCAATGCTTCACCGGTTCCGCGAGCGGGCTCTCGCGGTGAAGCGCCGACCGTTACCCCCCGTCGCCGGTGAGGAACGTCAGCGGTTCATCGAACAGGCCCAACTCGACTTCCAGGATTTCGCCATCATCGGCGATGCCCAGGCGACGATCGAGGACGGTGTGCTCGTGCTGCGAGTCGACTTGCGGCCGAAGTCCGACACGTGACCCGAGCCAATCCGCGGACATCGGCGGAGATCGCCGTTCCGGCCGTGGTGCTCGCCGTACTCGCATGGGGTGTGGGGCCCCTCATGGTTCGTGGCATGGATGTCGAAGGTTCGACGGTCGCGCTCTACCGAATGTGGTCGGGAACGCCGGTCATGCTCGTGGCCGCACGGGCCTTCGGGGTGCCGCTCGATCGCAAGGTGCTCCGGGCGGCGATCGTGCCGGGGATCTTCTTTGGGCTGTCGATGATGCTCGGATTCCAAGCGGTGCGGACCACTTCGATCGCCAGTGCGACGCTGATAGGAGCTCTCACGCCGGCCGTGATTCTGTTGGGGGCCAACCGAATCGTGGGGGAGCGCAGCGACGCGCGACGGGTGCCCTTCGCTGTGATCGCGTTTGCCGGTCTGGCCATGGTGGTGTTGGTGGGTGGTGACCGCAACGGTTCCACTCTTCACGGTGACTTGCTCGCCTTTGGCAACCTCGCTTGTTTCACCGTGTACTTCTTGATCCTGAAGAAGTTGCGGAACGCGGGTCTGAACAGTTGGGCATTTCTGGCCGGTGTATTCGTGGTCGGCACGGCGGTGATCACGCCGTGGTGCGTGCTCACCGGAGACGACGTGGGCACCATCACGATGAAGGACGTTCTGCTTCTCGGTGGCATGGTTCTCGGACCGGGTCTCGTGGGTCATGGCTTGATCTCCTGGGCGAGCCGACACTTGCCGGTCACCACGACGTCACTTCTCACGCTCGGCAGCCCCGTCGTCTCGGTGATCGGTGGCTGGTTGATCTACGACCAGCAACTCGGTTGGGGGCAGGTCTTTGGTGCGATGCTCGTGATCGGGGGATTGGCCGGCACGGTCTGGGACGCCTCGACTCGGCGGGAACCCCTGCTCGACCCGGCCTGACCTCGGGTTGGGCGGTCCGGTGGTCGCCGGTAGATTGCTGGGCACTGCGGACGTGGCTCAGTTGGTAGAGCATCACCTTGCCAAGGTGAGGGTCGCGGGTTCGAATCCCGTCGTCCGCTCCAGACAAGAGGCCCCGCCGAACGGTGGGGCCTCTTCACATCGGGCGGACCCCCAATTCGGGAGAAGCCAAGCGATGGGTCCCGTCGTTCGGAGTTCATCGGCTAGGAAAGTGCCGTGGCTGACTGGCAGGAGTTCTCCCGGGCTCTCGACTTCGCCGTCGAGCATCTGGCCTCCGACCCGGATCCGGTCAACGACCGCGAGAAGGCCGATCGTTCCCAGTACGTGCTACGGATTCTCGCCGCGGTGGCGCAGAGCTCGACCCTTCGCTTCGATCCCGATCGGCCGGCCTTTCTGCCCATGCTCGAGACGGTTCGCCATCTCGGAGCAGCCGGACCCGACATCGACTACGACGTGGCCGCCCTACGCCCCGGCGGACGATACGTGGTGCGCGGGGAGCGCGGCGGTGCGACCTACGTCGGTGTCGCTGTCTACGCCGGGTCGGGCGAAACGGGCGCCTCGTCCATCGTCGCCTCGGTAGATGTCGATGACGTCGCGGCCGCTGACGGCTCTTTCACTTTCGAGATCTCGCATCCTGACGCCGTGCGCGTCATCGTCCGCCAGTACTTCCACGATCGATCGACGCAGCATCGGGGACGGTGGACCATCGATCGTCTCGATTCGACCGTTCACCGTGATTTGGCGTTGCCGACCGAGATGGAAATGAAGTCGCGGGTGGCCAATGCCGCCCAGACGATCCGTTGGAACGCGCGACTCAACGCCCTCTGGACTCCGGATCGACGTCAGCACCCCAACGAGTTCGTCGGGCAGACAACGGCCGACATCGTGGCCGCGGTTCCGAATCCGGACGTCGCCTATTCATTCGCCTGGTGGAAACTCGCCGAAGGTGAGGCGCTGGCTATCGACTTCCGGCCGCCATCGACGAACTATTGGGCTCTGCAGATCTGCGATCGATGGTTCCAGTGCTTCCCCGATCGGCGCACGAACCTGAACGATCGTCAGGTCGAGACGAACACCGATGGTTCGGTCACGATCGTCATCGCCGATGGTGATCCCGGACATTCCAATTGGCTCGATACTGGCGGTCATGGCGTCGGCACGGCGTTCTTCCGGTGGTTACACTCGGATGTCAAAGACCAACCGGTCGCGCGGATCGTGGCCTCTCGTCGGTAGGGCCGCCCGCGAGTTTCCGGTCGGTCACTCGGCGGTCGTGGGCACGTACGACTCCTCCA
>CAZLXB010000026.1:0-29671 GCA_964563545.1 uncultured Bifidobacterium sp.
GCAACCATCCGCTCGGAATCTTCTTCTCGGCGATTCTCTTCGGCTTCCTCGGTGAGGCATCGGGCAAGCTGCAACTCGAGGACATCCCCAAGGAGATCGCCACGATCATGTCGGGCATCATCGTGCTCGCCGTCGTGATCATCAACGAAGCAGTCAAGCGGTGGGACGACCGGCGAATTCAGCGCAAGGCGGCCGCCGAACTCGAAAAGGTCGCGTCATGACCTCGGTGACAGCCGTGGCCGCCCCCGGACGTTCCGGTTGGAAGGGCCTCTCGCCGGCGCGGCGCACGATGATCATGTGGCTCGGGGCGATGTTGATTCTGTCGATCGTGCGGATCATCGCCAATGCCGATGACCTCACGAGTTCGGGCACCATCTCGTCCACGTTGCGCGTCGCCACGCCGATCCTGTTGGCCGGCATGGCCGGTCTGTGGGCCGAGCGCGCCGGCATCGTCAACATCGGCATCGAGGGCATGATGATCGTCGGCTCGTGGTGCGGTGGCTACGGGGCATGGAAGTGGGGCTCGTGGGCCGGTATCGCCATGGCGCTGATCGCCGGTTCGCTCGTGGGTCTGCTGCATGCATTGGCCACGGTGCGATTCAACGTCGATCACGTGGTGTCGGGTATCGCCATCAACACGTTGGCCGCCGGCGCCACCGAGTACCTCTCGATCATCTTCTTCAAGGGCCAAAAGGGTGGTGGCGAGAGTCAGTCCCCCACCGGCAAGGGTGGATACGGCGAGTTCGACATGCCGTTCTTGAGCGGTGGTCGGATCGGGAGTTGGCGTTCGCCCGACATCCTCGGCTGGCTCGAAGGCAAACATGATCTACCGCTCATCCCCGACGTCGCGGGCTTCGTCCGCGGTCTCACGAGCGACATCTATCTGCCCACCGTGGTGGCGATCGCGATCATTCCGCTCACTGTGTGGGTGCTCTGGCGCACGCGTTTCGGTCTGCGTCTGCGTTCGAGTGGCGAGTCGCCCCAGGCCGGCGAGAGCCTCGGCGTGCCGATCAATCGCTTGCGGTACCAGGCGATGGCGGTGAGCGGATCGCTCGCCGCGTTCGGTGGCGCGTATCTGTCGTGTGTGTTCACGAGCACCTACCGCCAGGGGCAGACGGGTGGGCAGGGCTTCATCGGCCTCGCCACCACCATCTTTGGCAACTGGCAGCCATGGGGCGTGTTCCGCGGATCGGTCCTGTTCGGCTTCCCGACCGCGCTCAAGTTCCGCGACGAGAAGAACGTGCCGGCTCTGTTCCTCGTGGCGACCATCGCGCTGGCGCTGGTCGCAGTACTCATGCTGGTGCGGCGACGCCATGTGTGGGCGGTCAGTTGTCTGGCCGCCGCGGTGTGCACGGCGATTGCCTACAACATCATCGACGAGGTGCCGTCGGAGTTCGTGGCCGCCACGCCCTACATCGTGACCGTGATCGTGCTGGCCGGTGCACGCCAGCAGTTGCGTCCACCCGCGCATGCGGGCCTCCCCTACCGACCCGGAGACAGCCACTAACCGGTGTTCTGATCGCCCTGGTAGTCAGGGGAGGTGGCTGATCGCTTGAACCTCGATGCCGCCACGGGGCCGTTGCGTCAGCGTCACGGTCACGCTCAAGGGTCGCGCGGTCTCCATCACCTCACGGGCGATCTCCGCGCACAACGCCTCGGCGAACACCGCCCGGTTCCGGAAACCCCACAGGTACAGCTTGAGGCTCTTCGACTCGATGCACCATTCACCCGGCTCGAACTCGATCACCAGATGTGACAGGTCGGGCTGCGAGGTGACCGGACAGATCGAGGCGAGTTCGTCGGTCGTGAAACGGACGGTTGTCACGTCGGCCGGAGCCGGAAACACCTCCACGTGTTCGATCGATTCGCGCACCGTGTTGCCGAGCACCGTCAGACGGGCCAGGTGATCGGCGTCGTGAGGATCGGCGGACCGCACGGGCTTGTCGTTCATGCCCGACAGGGTACGGCGAAATGGGAACCGAGACGCCGACCGTTACGATTCAGCCATGGGAAAGGTTCTCTCCGCCGACCAGATCGCCGCTTACGAGCGCGACGGATTCCTCGTGCTCCCCGACTTCGTCGACACCGCGGCTTGCGCTGCGCTCCGTGAGCGGGCCACCGGCATCCTGCGCGACTTCGATCCCGACGCCCATCGCTCGGTTTTCACCACCAACGAACAGACCCGCCACGCCGACGCCGAGTTCATGGCTTCGGCGTCCACGATCCACTGCTTCTTCGAAGAAGAAGCCTTCGACGATCGAGGTTCCCTGAAGCAGCCCAAGGAACTCAGCGTCAACAAGATCGGCCACGCACTGCACGATCTCGATCCGGTGTTCGAAGAATTCTCGTACTCGCCCAAGCTCGCCGCCGTGGCTGCCGATATCGGACTCCCCGATGCCCTCGCGCTGCAGAGCATGTACATCTGCAAGCAACCGCGCATCGGTGGCGAGGTCGGCTGCCACCAGGACGCCACCTTCCTCTACACCGACCCGATCACCGTGACCGGGTTCTGGTTCGCGCTCGAAGACGCGACCGTCGAGAACGGTTGCCTGTGGGCCGAACCGGGCGGCCACCGCACCACTCTGCGCAAGAAGTTCGTGCGCCAGGGCGACGGTGCCGCCACCTTCGACGTCGTCGACGACTTGCCGCTCCCCACACCGCCGCAGGATCTCGTGCCCCTCGAGGTCACGGCCGGAACGCTCGTGGTGCTGCACGGCCTCCTCCCGCATTGGAGCGATGTCAACCGCAGCGATCGCAGCCGCCACGCCTACTCGTTGCACTGCATCGCCGAGTCGGCCGACTACCCGCACTGGAACTGGCTGCAGCGAACACCCGATCTGCCGCTGCGCCGCCTCGACGGCGGCTCCCGCCTGGTGAACGCGTGACCATCGACCCGCGCCCCCACATCACCTACCCCAAGGTCCTCCTGCACGACCATCTCGACGGCGGGTTACGGCCCGCCACCGTCATCGAACTCGCGTCCGAGTTCGGTTACAAGGGACTCCCGTCCACCGATGTCGACGATCTCTCACGGTGGTTCCATCGTGGTGCCAAGCGCAACGACCTCGTGCTGTACCTCGAGACCTTCGCTCACACCGTGGGTGTCATGCAGCACCGTGACGCCATCGAGCGCGTCGCCTTCGAGTGCGCACAAGATCTCGCCGCCGACGGTGTGGTGTACGCCGAGGTGCGCTTCGCCCCTGAACTCTCCACCGAGGCCGGCCTCACCCTCGACGAGGTGATGGACGCCATCATGACGGGCTTTCGTCGTGGTTCGGCGGGCACCGATCTCACGATCTACGCCATCTTGTCGGCCATGCGCACGGCGGCGCGCAGCCTCGAGATCGCCCAACTCGCCGTACGTTGGCGCGATGCCGGTGTGGTCGGCTTCGACATCGCTGGAGCCGAGGCCGGTTACCCGCCCACTCGTCATCTCGAGGCGTTCAACTTCGTGCAGCGCGAGAACTTCCACGCGACCATTCACGCCGGTGAGGCCTTTGGTCTGCCGAGCATCTGGGAAGCCGTGCAGCTGTGCGGAGCCGAGCGGCTCGGTCACGGAGTCCGCATCGTCGACGACATCACCGGCCCGGCCGGCAACGAACAACTCGGTCGTCTGGCCGCTTTCGTGCGCGACCGTCGGATCCCGCTCGAACTCTGTCCCACGAGCAACGTCAACACCGGCGTGTGCGCGTCGATCGCCGAGCACCCGATCGGCATGTTGCGTCGTCTGCGCTTCCGGGTCACGGTCAACACCGACAATCGGCTCATGAGTAACACCTCGATGTCGAAGGAGTTCGCCCAACTCGCCGAGGCCTTCGGTTGGGGCATCGACGATTTCGAGTGGCTGAGTGTGAACGCCATGAAGAGTGCCTTCGCCCCCTTCCCCGAACGCCTCCGCATCATCAACGGCATCCTGAAGCCCCGTTACGCCCTCTTGCGCGCCGATCAGGCATTGGGAGCCCCACCCCGCTGATGCGCGAGAATGGGCACCATGCCCGTCGAAGTCCACCTGGTCGATCATCCGCTGATCGCCGACTCCCTCACCCGCATCCGTGACGTCGCCACGCCGAACGCCCTCTTCCGGCAGGAGCTCGAGCGCGTCGGCCTCCTTCTCCTCGCCGAGGCCACCCGCGACCTCGCCACCCAAGCCGTGCGGGTCCAGACTCCGCTCACCGAGACCGACGGTCGGGTGCTCGCATCGCAGCCGGTCGTCGTGCCGGTGTTGCGCGCCGGACTCGGCTTCGTGCACGCCGCCCAGGAACTCATGCCGAATGCCGATGTCGGCTTCGTCGGCATCAGCCGCGACGAGCACACGTTCCAGCCCAAGCCCTACGTGAACAAGTTGCCCGAGACCCTCGCCGGTCGCACCTGCATCGTGCTCGACCCGATGCTCGCCACCGGCGGATCGCTCGCCCATGCAGTCGAACTACTTCTCGAGCGACACGCCACCGGACCGATCATCGTCATCTGCGTGCTCGCCGCCCCCGAAGGCATCGAGTACCTCCGCAAACAGGGCTCGAATCTCAAGATCTACACCGCGTCCGTGGACGAACGCCTCAACGAGAACGCGTTCATCGTGCCCGGATTGGGTGACGCCGGCGATCGCCAATTCGGCGCGCCCCACTGATCTCGTCGCGCTGATCTATTCGGCGAGCATGTCGCGCAAGGCAGCGCGGAAGTCCCGCAACGGCTCGTGACCCCACGCGCGCCAGCGCGCATTGTCGAGCACGCTGTTGGCCGGTCTTCTCGCCGGTCGGGGCGGCAGCAACTCGGCGGTCGAGATGGCCCGCACGGAACCCGGGTCGTGGCCGAGCACGTTCACCACTTCGCGGACGAACTCGAACCAACTCACCGAACCCGAATTGGTGAGGTGCACCACTCCCGTGTGCCGCTCCATGGCCAACACTCGCAAGGCCGGCGCGAGGTCGGCGGTGAACGACGGGCAACCCACCTGATCGTCCACGAAGGCGAGCGGACGCCCTTCGGCCATGAGGCGTTGAACCGTGCGGACCATGTTGTTCCCGTGCGCACCGCACACCCACGACGTGCGTACGACGAGTGAGTTCTCCCATTCGAGAGCGGCCTGTTCACCGGCCAACTTGGAGATTCCGTACACGCTCTGAGGATTGGTGGCATCGGTCTCCACATAAGCCCCGACCTTGGTGCCGTCGAAGACGTAGTCGGTGCTGATGTGCACGAGCCGGGCGTCGATCGAGTCACATCCCTCGGCGATCCAGCGCACCGCATGGGCATTGGCATCCATCGCGCGCTCGGCGTCGGATTCGCACGCGTCCACCGCGGTCCAGGCCGCGCAGTTGATCACCACGTCGGGCCGCCACTCGGCGATCACTTCGTGCACGGCAGCTCGGTTGGTCACGTCGAGCACCGAGCGATCGGCCGCCAGAACCTCGTCACCCATCCGGCCGAGGTGTTGCACCACATCGGTGCCGAGTTGACCGGCGGCACCGGTCACGAGCACCCGGATCATCGAACTCTCACCGTCCGGAGCGCGCCTTGAGGGGTTCCCACCACGCGCGGTTGTTTCGATACCACTCGACGGTCTCGGCGAGCGACTCCTCGAACGACCGCTGCATCCGCCAGCCGAGGGCACTGATCTTGTCGATGGTGACCGAGTAGCGACGATCGTGGCCGAGGCGATCGGCGACCGGCTCGATGAACGATTCGTCCCGTCCGCAGAGTTCGAGCAGTCGATACGTGATCTCGCGGTTGGTGATCTCGTTATGGGCGCCGATGTTGTACACCTCGCCCACCGCTCCCTTCTCGAGCACCAGGTGGGCGGCGCGATTGTGGTCCTCCACGTGGATCCAGTCGCGCACGTTTCCGCCGTCGCCGTACAGCGGAACCTTCTTGCCGTCGAGCAGGTTGGTCGTGAACAGCGGGATGAGCTTCTCCGGATACTGGTACGGCCCGAAGTTGTTCGAGCAGCGCGTGACCACGACCGGCAGCCCATAAGTGGTCACGTACGAGAGCGCGATGAGGTCGCTGCTCGCCTTCGATGCCGAATACGGCGAGCGCGGCGTGAGCCGATCGGTCTCGCTGAACGAACCGACTTCGACCGAGCCGTACACCTCGTCGGTGCTGATGTGCAGGAACCTCTGCACTCCCACCTGGCGAGCGGCGTCGCACATCACGTTGGTGCCAAAGGAGTTCGTGCGGACGAAGGCATACGGGTCGACGATGCTGCGGTCCACGTGACTCTCGGCCGCGAAGTGCACCACCGCGTCGTGTCCGTTCATGGCCGCGATCACTGCATCGGCGTCGCAGATGTCGCCTTGCACGAATCGGCAACGCCGGTCGTCCACGAGATCACGGATACTCGCCATGTTGCCGGCGTAGGTGAGCTTGTCGAAGATCGTCACCTGATCGTCGGAGTTGGCGAGCAACCACCGTACGTAGTTGGAGCCGATGAAACCGGCCGCGCCGGTCACGAAGAGTTTCACGGTTCAGGTACGCAACGGCCAACGGGGCCGCTGGTGTTCGGCGATCGTGGCGCGCGTCGGATTGGTTCGGTCGCGGTTCGACATCACCGGATTGGGCACTCCCCAATCGGCGCCGATCGCCGGATCGTCCCACGCCACGCCGAGTTCGTCGGCCGGGTTGTAGTAGCCGTCGACGAGATAGGTCATGGTGAGGTCGGTGTGGGCGGCGAATCCGTGCGCCACTCCGGGCGGGATGTACACGCCGCGATGTTCCGAGCCGTGCAGATCGATCGTCTGAGTGGCGCCATCGGTCGGACCACCGAGACGGAGATCGTGCAGCACCACGCGCATCGAACCGTTCACCACGTACCAGTAGTCGGACTGGTGCAGGTGATAGTGCAGACCCACGAGCGAACCGGCCGCCTTGTCGGAGCGATTGGTCTGGATCATCTCGCGCGCACCCGGAATCCACTCGCGCCGATACGTCTCCACGAAAAGTCCGCGTTCGTCGGCGTGCACCTTGGGCACCACCACGTACACCCCGGCGATGAGGCTGCTCTCGGTCACGCTTTCAGCCTGAGTGGGCATGGTCACTCCGTATCGATCTGGCAATGATCGCCGACCATCAGTCGCAGGGCGCGCGGCCGGCGACCCGTGCGCGTGACTTCGGCTTCACGTCCGATCAGGCTGTCTTCGAGACGAGGGATCTCGATGATCCGACTGCGCTCCATGATCACCGAGTGCTCGATTTCACTGTGCACCACTTCGCAGCCGTTGCCGATGGCCGAAAACGGTCCGATGAAACTGTCGGTGATGTGCGCACCGGCTCCGATCACGAGCGGACCTCGCAGAGTCGAGTTGCGTACCACCGCACCCGCTTCCACCACCACGCGGCCGTCGACGTTGCTTGCGTCGTCCACGTCGCCGTCGATCCGCGATTCGATGACCTCGAGGAGCAGTCGGTTGGCTTCGAGGAGCGGCGTGAGTTTTCCGGTGTCGATCCACCAGCCACTCAGCAGTTCGCAACGCACGCGGTGGCCTTCGTCGACGAGCCACTGGATCGCGTCGGTGATCTCGAGTTCACCACGCCCCGACGGCGCGATGGCGCGCACCGCCTGATTGATCGTACGGTCGAAGAGATACACACCTACGAGGGCGAGGTCGGTGGGCGGATCGGCGGGCTTTTCCACCAATCGCACCACGTTGCCGGCGGCGTCGAGTTCGGCGATACCGAAGCGGTGCGGATCGGGCACCTGCTTCAAGAGGATCTGGGCGGCCGGCGGTTCGGAACCGCGGCGGGCCTCTTCGAAGGCCTTCACGAAGGCGCCGAGATCTTGCTCGAGCAGATTGTCGCCGAGATACATCACGAAGTCGTCGTCGCCCAGGAAGTCGGACGCGATCAACACGCAGTGCGCGAGTCCGAGGGGCTGATCCTGAGGGATGTAGGTGACGCGTGCACCCCAGCGGCTGCCGTCGCCCACCGCGGCCATGACCTCGGCCCGTGTTTCGCCCACGATCACACCGATGTCGGTGATGCCGGCCGCGACCATGGCCTCGATGCCGTAGAACAGGATCGGCTTGTTGGCCACCGGCACGAGCTGTTTCGCGCTCGTGTGCGTGATCGGCCGCAGGCGAGTCCCGGCTCCGCCGGCGAGGATGAGGGCTTTCATGATGCGCTGGTCGGCGAGCGGGTGTCCGCCTCGCTCATTCTGCCAGCCAACGGGCCGCTCACGCGGGAGGTGGTTCGTCCAGACCGGCGAAATAGCGCAGGATCGCCGGCGCGTCGGCGCCCAGGGCCAGCACCGACTTGCCGTCGATCTCCTCGGGCACGACGGGGAGCGAGTAACGCAAGAGGCCGCCGCTCGCGAGCGGGCGCAGATAATCGGCGGTCTTCATGAGATCGGTGCCGGGGTCGACGCGCAGTGAACTCACGGCGGCGGCGATCAGTTCGCTCGCCCGCAGCGGATTGGCCGACATCTGCTCGGCGGCCTTCTTCACCGCGGCCTGCAGGAAGGTCTGCTGTCGTTCCACTCGACCGAGATCGGCCCGCCCATCGGTCTTCCACTCGCCGTCCTGGAACGTCTCGTAGTAGCGGCTCCGCGCGTAGGCGAGGGCCTGTAGCGGATCGAGCGTGTAGCAACCCGGATTCGGCACGTTCAGACCGGTGTTGATGTCGCGCGTCGGATACTCGAAGCACACGTCCACACCGCCGAGAGCCGACACGATGTGCTTGAACGAATTGAAATCGACCTCGATGTAGTGGTTGATCGGGACTCCGAGCGATGTCTGCACGGTCTGCACGAGCACATCGGCACCAAAGGTGTACGAACGGTTGATGCGGTCGTCGCCGAAGCCGGGGATCGACACCCAGAGGTCGCGCGGCACCGACATGATCGACGCGGTCTTGCGTTCGTTGTCGACGTGCAGGATCATGAGCGTGTCACTGCGGTGCCCACCGGTCTCATTCGCCAGTCCGATACCGCCGAAATCAGGGCTGTTCGGATCGGCCCCGTCGCGCGTGTCGCTGCCCACGAGCAGATAGTTCACGAACGGCCCGTCGGAGTCGGCGAGTACACCCGAAAGTTCGCCGACGCGCTCGACGTTGCCTTCTTGCTGGTTGGTCGCCACCACCAGACCCACCGCCGAGAGCACCACGAACACCCCGGCCAGAACCGGAAGGGTCACGAACGGTGCGATGCGGGTCTTGGAGCGACCTCGGGCACGGGTGACCTCGGGGCGATCGTCGGTCATGCCTCGAAGTTAGTTGTCCGCACGTGCACGACGTCGCCAACCGCGAGACGTCGCGTCACACCGCAACGATCGAGAACGACCAGCCGTCCGTCGCGTTCCACGTCGAGCGCCCGCCCTTCCACGATCTCGCCACCGGGAAGTTCGATCCGCACTTCGCGTCGCAGTGTCGACAGGTTGCGCCGATAGAGATCGTCGATCCGCTCATCGGTTGATTCGAGGATGCGGTCGAGCGCGGCGAGAAGTCCGCGCAGCACCGCGTCGACCTCGATGTCGTGTCCGTCGCCGGCCGACTTCAACGACACCGCGTCGTCGGGCGCCCAGTTCACGTTCAGCCCCAGACCCACCACCACGAACTCGGGCCGATCGTTGGCGAGTGGTCCGGCCGTCGCCAAGAGACCGGCCAATTTGCGACCGTCCACGAGGAGGTCGTTGGGCCACTTCAGATCGGCGGCCACCCGGGCCACATTGGCTGCGGCCGAGCGGGCGGCCAGTGCCACCGCATGGGTCAGGAGGTGCGGGTTCTCGGGTACGGGCCGAAACAGCAGGCTGACCAGCAGGTTTGCCCCCTTGGGCGCATCCCACCGCCGGTCGAGTCGCCCGTGGCCGGCGGTCTGGAAGCGGGTCACGAGGGCCGTGCCGCCCGGGGTGCCGGCGCGAGCCGCGGCCACGAGGTCGTCGTTGGTGCTTCCGGTCTCGTCCACGCAGTGGACCGTCCACGCGCCGATGACCTCACTTGGTGTGGCGTGAAGGGGGTCCATGCACCAACATTGTCACTCGTGCCCCCCAAAGTGACTGCCAAGCCCCTCACAAAAATCCTGATCGCCAACCGCGGTGAGATCGCCGTGCGCGTCATCCGGGCCGCCCGTGAGATGGGTATCGCCACCGTCGCGGTGTACTCCGAACTCGATCGCAACGCTCTGCACGTCCGCCTGGCCGATGAGGCCTACGCCCTCGGGGGCCAGACCGCGGCCGAGAGTTACCTGAACACCGAGGCCATCCTCAACGCGATCCGCAAGAGCGGTGCCGACGGCGTGCACCCCGGCTACGGATTCTTCAGCGAGAACGCCGACTTCGCCGACGCGATCACCAAGATGGGTGTGGCCTTCATCGGACCCCCCGGTGACGCGATCCGTGAGATGGGCGACAAGGTCTCGAGCCGCAAGGCCGCCCTGCGCGGCGGGGCACCGATCGTGCCCGGCACCACCGAGTTCGTCACCACGGCCGCCGAGATCACCAAGTTCGGCGAGGAGTACGGCTGGCCCATCGCCATCAAGGCCGCCTTCGGTGGCGGCGGACGCGGCATGAAGGTCGTGCGCAGCGCCGCCGAAGTGCAGGAAGCCATGGACAGCGCGCAACGCGAAGCCAAGGCGTTCTTCGGACGCGACGAGATCTACGTCGAGAAGTACCTCACCTGGCCGCGCCACGTCGAGGTGCAGCTCGTGGGCGACCAACACGGAAACTACGTCTGGGTCTCCACCCGCGACTGCAGCGCGCAGCGTCGCCACCAGAAGCTCGTCGAGGAAGCTCCGGCGCCGGCGTTGCCCGCCGGTGTGGAGGACGCCATGGGTGAGGCCGCCGTCAAGGCTGCCAAGGCCGTCGGATATTTCAATGCCGGCACGGTCGAGTTCATCTACCAGGACGGCGAGTTCTTCTTCCTCGAGATGAACACCCGCCTGCAGGTGGAGCACCCCGTCACCGAAGTGATCACCGGTATCGATCTCGTCGAATGGCAGATCCGCGTGGCCAGCGGCGAGAAATTGCCCATGACGCAGGCCGAGGTCGCCGCTCGTCGCAACGGTCATGGCATCGAGATCCGCATCAACGCCGAGAATCCGGCCGGCGGCAAGTTCCTGCCCTCCCCCGGCAAGATCACCAAACTCACCACCTCGGATGGTTTCGGAGTGCGATTCGACTCCGGTTACGAAGCCGGTGACGAGATCAGCCAGTACTACGACAACCTCGTCGGCAAACTCATCGTGTGGGGCAAGGACCGCCCGACGGCCATCGCCCGCACCATCCGTGCCCTCGAAGAAATGGTCGTGGAAGGAATCGCCACCACGATCCCGGCCGACATCGCGATCCTGCGCCATCCCGACTTCGCCGCGGTCACACACTCCACGAAGTGGGTCGAGGAAGTCCTCGATCTGAGCGGCGTGGAAGCACCCAAGGCTCCAGCCGCCGACGAAGGCGCCGAACCTCTCGTGCGTCGCAACACCACGGTCGAGGTCAACGGCAAGCGTTTCGACGTCGCCATGTGGGTTCCCGAGCAGACTGCGATCGCCGTGGCCGCCGGTGGTGCGAAAGCGGCCAAGAAGCCGACGCGTGCGTCGGGTTCGGGTGGCGCGGCCGGTGGCGGATCGGGTGAAGTGTCGGCTCCGATGCAGGGAACCATCGTGAAGGTTCTCGTGGAGGTCGGTGCCACCGTGGAAGCCGGTCAGTCGGTCGTGGTTCTCGAGGCGATGAAGATGGAGAACCAGATTCAGGCCGAGAAGTCGGGCACCGTGAAGGAAGTCCGCGTGAAGGCCGGCGACACCGTGGGTGGCGGCGACATCCTCGTGGTCATCGCGTAACCGACTCCTCGCGCGACCAGATCAACGCCCACCCGGCCACCAGGAACGCGATCGTTCCGATCGCCCATACTCCGTTGGCCGACGGACCCCAGGCCCACCACCATTCGCGGTTCTTGTCGAGGTCGAACCCGTAGACCTCGATTCCCGTCACGTAACGCCGGATGTTGGCGTGCAGCGCGAAGGCATGGGCGAGGCCGATGAGCGAGGTTCCCACCAGCAACGAGCGACGCGACGGAAGTGATCCGCTCTCAGCCCCGTCGGCGAGCGAACACATGGCCAGAATCGGCAGCAGCGGCAACAGATATCGCGCCTGGAAACCTTCGCCCACGAAGCTCCGATCGAGCGCCATGAGATACATCGGGATCACGAACAACGCGGCGAGCACGATGTACACGGGGCGACGCGCCACTCGCGACGACCGCACGATGCCGGTCACGACCAACAGCACGAAGATCGACGTCATGATGAACCGCGTCATCTGTGGCACCGGTGTGTCGAGCCAACCGAGCGGCTGATCACCGAAGGCGCCCGTCCACAACTGCGACACCGAGCGCAGGTTCTCGAACAAGATGCCCGACAGCGTGCGATCGAAGTCCTCCTGGCGCATGCCCACGGTGATCCCGGCGCCCGGATAACGCGTCACTGCGGCCACCACGATGCCCACGAGCGCGAGCGCGCCCACGGCGGCCAGAAGACGATTGCGCAAGGTCTTCGAAACGGAGGGTGGCGTGGCCACCACCACCGTCGCCAGTGCGATCACCACGTAGATTCCGGCGTCGGCGCGCATGAAGAGTGCGAACACCGTTGCCACTGTGGCCAGTGTCAGCGAAGCATTGCGCCTTCGTCGATCGGTGTGGCGGAGCCCGGACGAATAGCCGATCCAGATCGCCGGAATGGCGGCCACCACGATGCCGCTCGGATTGGTCGAGGCGAAGAGGAACACCGAGAGCGGAACCGACGTGGCGAGAAGGGCGATGGTCGCGGTACGACGGATCGCCGGGGTGGCCAAGGCGATGGCACCGATGAGCAGCGCGAAACAGAGGATCCAGTTGACGACTCTGATCTCGGCCACCGACTGGGCGACGTTGCTCGACGCGAACGGGCCCATGAGCCAGTAGTAACCGTCGGGATACAGATCGTCGTTGGCTTGGGCCCGCACGCGCTCCGACGACGTTTCGGGTTGGCAGCCGGCGGACTCGAGGTAGTTGTAACGGAAGCAGGCCATCCCGTCACCGATCGCGACCGGCACCTCCACGTCTCGGTAGCCGTCACGGTCGGGTGCCGGGCCGAGGTCGGTGCACAGCGAATCGTCGGCGGTGGCGCTGCACCAGATGCTCGGCACATGGAACGTGTCGTCCGGGCTCGATCCGGGAGGCGAAGACAGGCTCCAACTCGCACCGACGGCCAGGAGCGCGACGACGAAGACGACCCCGCGCAGCATGCGTCGACTCCGCAGGCGGGTGGCGAGGGACGACCATCGGTTCATGGCCACTCCCCCCTCGCTCGCGCCATTCAGAACGTGGGCGAGCCTAACAACATCGGTCTGGGCTAACGATCTAGGCGCGTACCACCACGGTGCCGGCGGCGGCGTCGTGAAGGCCCTGGCGGTACGGATGGAAGAAAGCCCGCACATACACCGCGATGTTGAGTGCGAAACCAATGACCGGGATGAGTCCGGCCACGGCCGGGATCAGGGCGCGCACGGCGGCGTACGACCAACTCACGGCCGAGCCGTCGGTGCGGTTGACCACCTTGATACGGACGAGGCTCTTACCCACCGTCGCGCCGCGCAGGGCGATCGTCGCCGTGTTGTAGAGGAGATTCACGCCGAGCCACAGCGCGGTGAGCGCCACCAGGTTGTCGTTGTCCGGATCGGTAATGTCGCCACCCCACGCGAGCGTGACGAGGAAGAGCGGAATGCCAACCACGAGTCCATCGACGACTTGTGCAAGGGCACGGCGGCCGATGGGCGCCAATTGGTCGCCGCGCTCGTTCGGGGGAGGGAAATCGGTCATTCGGCGGCCTCCGCGAGTGCTTCGGAGAGTGCCGGATGCACCAGCAGGCTCTCCACGATGTCGGTGACTTTGAGATTGGCGGTGACCGCGAGTGCGATCACGCTGATGAGTTCGGCCGCATGGCGACCGACGATCGATCCGCCGAGCACCACACCGGTGGCCGGATCGGAGATGATCTTCACGAACCCGCGCGAATCGTTGTTGATGAGCGCCTTGGGAGTGGCCGAGAACGGCACCTTGGTGACGCGGATCTTGCGTCCGGAGGCGAAGGCTTCGGCTTCAGCCAGGCCGACGTCGGCGATTTCAGGTTCGGTGAAGATGGCCGAGGCCGCTTTGTCGTAGTCGAGGTGCCGGTGCTCGCGCGTGTGCAGACCCATCACGTGTTCGGCGACCTTGCGCCCCTGCATCGAGGCCACCGATGACAAAGGAAGTTTGCCGCTGACGTCGCCGGCCGCGTAGATGTGTTCGACGTTGGTGATGCAGTGATGGTTGATCGGGATGTACCCGCCGCCGTCCACGTGCACCCCGGCCGCGTCGAGAGCGAGATCCTCGCTGTTGGGAACCGAACCGATGGCCAGCACCGCGTGTGACGCGCGCACTTCACGGCCGTCGTCGCACTTGACCACAACTCCGTCATCGGTTCGTTCGATCGACTTCGCACGCGCGCCCTTCAGGAGCGAGACACCGCGCCGCAGGAAGTCATCCTCGAGCACGGCCGCGACTTCGGGATCCTTGCCCGGAAGAACTTGCTGGCGACTCACCACGAGGGTGACCTTGGCGCCGAACGACGAGAACATGTGCACGAACTCCACACCCGTCACACCCGAACCGATCACGCACACGCTCGACGGGAACACACGCGGCGGGTAGCACTCGCGGGTCGTGAGGATGCGGTCACCGTCGGGCTTCACCCAGTCGGGGATCCGGGGACGCGAGCCAGTGGCGATCAGGCAGGCATCGAACTCGATCGACTGCGAACCCTCAGTCGAATCGACGGCCACGCTGTGAGCTGAGGTGAAGCGCGCCGAGCCGCGCACGATGCGGACACCCTGGCTCTCGAGGAGCTGCGTGGTGTTGTTGCCGAGGTGCGACTTGATGGCCTCGATGCGCTCGGTCAGGGCCTCCACGTCCACTTCGGTCTCGACTTCTTCGAGTCCCATACCGTGCAGGCGCCGACTGAAGGTCATGGCTCCACCGGTGGCGATCATGGTCTTGGAGGGGATGCAGTCGAGGAGGTGGGCGGCTCCACCCACGAGCTCTCGCTCGACCATCACGACGTCGGCACCGAGTCGGGCGGCGAAGGTTGCCGCCGTGTTACCGGCCGGACCACCTCCGATGATGAGGAATCGCACCGCCATGCACACGAGGCTAACGAGAACCCTCGCGAACTGGTCGGCAACCGGCCAATGAACGAGCCCGGATGCTCTCGATTCCACTACCGTTCAACCTCTGTGAGCGATGTTCCGGCCAACGACGCGTCAGTCGACGAAAACGACTCGACCGAGTTGACCGGAAGCGGTCTGGCCGCCGAAAAGGCGCGTCGACTCGACCGCATCGCCGAGATGCGCGCGGCCGGTGTCGACCCCTATCCGTACCGCTTCGACCGTTCGCACACCCTCGCTGAGATTCGCAGCGAGTGGGGTGCACTCGAACCCGGAACGGAGACCGAAGATCGCGTGGCCATCGCCGGCCGGGTGATGCTGAAGCGCGAACAGGGCAAGTTGATCTTCGCCACGGTCCGCGATCGCAGTGACGAGATCCAGTTGTTCGTTTCCAAGGCCGTGGTGGGCGACGATTCGTTCGCCGACATCGGCCACCTCGACCTCGGCGACTGGGTCGGCGTGGAGGGCACGGTGATGACCACGCGCAAGGGCGAGTTGTCCGTGAAGATCGACCGCCTTCAACTGCTCGCCAAGGCCGTTCGGCCGATGCCCGACAAGTGGCGTGGCCTCTCCGACACCGACACCCGCTTCCGTCAGCGTTACGCCGATCTCATCGTGAACGACGAGGCCCGGCGTGCCTTCGAGGTCCGGCACGCCGTGATCTCGAGTTTCCGCCGAACCCTGGCCGGCAAAGGCTTCATCGAGGTCGAGACTCCGGTGTTGCACGTGGAGGCCGGCGGCGCGCACGCCCGGCCGTTCCTCACGCACCACAACGCACTCGACATGCAGCTGTACTTGCGCATCGCCCTCGAGTTGCACCTCAAGCGGCTGATCGTCGGCGGAATGGAGCGCGTGTACGAGATCGGTCGTGTCTTCCGCAACGAAGGCATCAGCACCCGACACAACCCCGAGTTCACGATGATGGAGCTCTATCAGGCGTTCGGTGATTACAGCGAGGTCATGGCGGTCGCCGAGGAACTCATCGTGCAAGCCGCGCGCGATGCCATCGGCACCACGGTGGTCGACATCTACGACCACGAGGGGAACCCGCATCGGGTCGATCTCGCCAAGCCCTGGCGGCGGGCCCGCATGGTCGACCTCGTCGCCGAGAAGACGGGCGTCGAGGTTCATCCCACTCAGCCGGTGGCCGATCTGCGCGCGCTCGCCGAGAAGCACGGTGTGCGCTGGGAGCCGCGGTGGGGATCAGGCAAGTTGATCGAGGAGATCTTCGAAGCCGTGGCCGAGACATCGCTGATCGAACCGACTTTCGTCACCGGGCATCCAGTCGAGATCTCACCGCTCGCCCGGGCCGATCGCAACGATCCACACCTCACCGAACGCTTCGAATTGTTCGTCGGCACGCGTGAACTCGCGAACGGCTACAGCGAGCTCAACGACCCGGTGGAGCAGCGTCTGCGTTTCGAAGAGGAGCAGGCGGCCAAGGATGCCGGCGATGCCGAACGCGGCACGGTCGACGAGGACTACCTGCGGGCGCTCGAATACGGCATGCCACCCACCGGAGGACTCGGCATCGGTATGGACCGCGTGGCCATGCTCCTCGCCGGCGTGACCTCCATCAAAGAAGTCATCTTGTTCCCGACGCTTCGTCACGAAGTCTTCTAGTCCGAAAGGAGCCGTCATGCCCGCAGCCTGGGGTCACGCTCTCGTCACCCGCGTCGCCGACGGATCGAGCAACGACGGTCAGATCCTCGACGCCTGGTTCCACACGCTCGCGTGGGGTGAGCGCGCCGAGGCCGACCGCCGCCACATCGATCGTCAGGCCCACGCGTTGCGCGGCGTCGCCGTGACCTCCGAAAGCATCACGATCGACACCGACGCCGCGCCGGCCGATGCCGTCGACGTATATCTGCGCCTGCATCTGTTGTCGCACCGTCTCGCCAAACCGCGTTCGCTGAATCTCGACGGCGCCTTCGGACTGCTCGTCAACGTCGCCTGGACCAACCTCGGTCCGGTGCTCCCCGACCGTGTCGACGAGGTCCGCTGGCAGGAGAAGCAGAGCGGTCGGATTCTCACGGTGCACGGCGTCGACAAGTTTCCGCGCATGACCGACTACGTGGTGCCGAGTGGCGTTCGTATCGCCGACGCCGACCGCGTTCGTCTCGGTGCGCACCTCTCCCCCGGCACCACCGTGATGCACGAGGGCTTCTGCAACTTCAATGCCGGCACGCTCGGCGCGTCGATGGTGGAGGGTCGCATCTCGGCCGGTGTGGTGGTGGGCGACGGCAGCGACATCGGTGGTGGCGCCTCGATCATGGGCACCTTGTCGGGTGGCGGCAAGGAAGTCGTGAGTATCGGTGAGCGTTGTCTGCTCGGGGCCAATGCCGGTATCGGTATCAGCCTCGGCGACGAGTGCATCGTGGAGGCCGGCCTCTATGTCACGGCCGGCACCCTCGTGGGCCTGCCCGATGGTTCGGTGGCCAAGGGTCGCGAATTGTCGGGCGCCAATGGTCTTCTCTTCCGGCGCAACAGTCGCACCGGCGCCGTGGAGGCCTCGCCGCGCACCGGCAGTTGGGGCGGGCTCAACGCCGCCCTCCACAAGAACTGACATGGTCGCTCTGCCGGCGGGCTTTCGCAGTTTCGTGACCAACGTGGGCATCAAGGACGACTCGAAGGACTTCACGATCGTCGCCGGTGATGCACCCGTGGCCGCGGCCGGCGTGTTCACGCGAAGCCTCTTCGCCGGTCCGAGCGTGCTCGTGAGCCGCGAGCACGTCGCCGATCATCGAGCCCGCGCCGTGGTGGTGATCTCCAAGAACGCCAATGTCGCCAATGGACCGGTGGGTCTCGAGCACGCCCGTGAGGTCACCGAGCGCGTGGCGGACCATCTGGGTTGCTCGGCCAACGACGTTCTCATCGCGTCCACCGGTGTGATCGGCCGCGTGTATCCGATCGAGCGCATCCGCACCGGACTCGCCGCTCTGCCCGCGCCTTTGCCGAGCAACGACGCCGACGACGTCGCACGCGGCATCATGACCACCGACACGGTGCCCAAGATCGCCGAAGCTTCAGCGGGCGCGGCGCGCGTGGTCGGGGTGGCCAAGGGTGTGGGCATGATCGAGCCCGACATGGCAACTCTCATCACGCTCCTGTTCACCGATGCGGCGATCGATGGTGAAGCGCTGGATGCCATGTGGCGCCGAGTGATCGACCGGACGTTCAACTGCGTGTCGGTCGACACCGACACCTCCACGAGCGACACCGCGATCGTGCTCGCGAGCGGTGCCGCCGGCACCGTGGACGATGCCGTGCTCGAGAACGCACTGTTCGAGGTGGCGCGCTCGCTCACCAAGCAAGTGGCGCGCGACGGGGAGGGCGCCGAGACGCTCATCGAAGTCCTCGTGGACGGCGCGCGCGACGAACGCCAGGCCAAGGTCGTGGCCAAGTCGATCGTGAATTCACCACTCGTGAAGACGGCGATCCACGGCGCCGACCCGAATTGGGGTCGGGTGGCCATGGCCGTGGGCAAGTGCCACGACGAAACCGAAATCGATCAGAACAAGGTCGTGATCCGGTTCGGCACCCAGGAGGTCTACCCGTCGGCAGTGGACGAGAAGGGTCTGGCCCGCCTCGCCGACTACATGCGCGGCGACGAGGTCCTGATCCACGTCACCTTGAACACGGGGGATGCGCAGTCGACCGTGTGGGGCTGCGACCTGACCGACGGCTACGTCCGCATCAACGCCGACTACACCACCTGATCACTTGGGTGGCATGCGGATGCCGCCATCCACGCGGATGGTTTCGGCATTCATGTAACTGTTGGTCACGCACTCCACGACCATCGATGCCAACTCGGTCGAGTAGCCGAGGCGGTTCGGGAAGAGCACGCCGGTCTGGAGCTTTTCCTTGAACTGCTCGCTGCCCTCACCTTCGCCGTAGATCGGCGTGTTGATGAGGCCCGGCGCCACCGTGTTCACGCGCACACCGACCGCCGCGAGATCGCGCGCGACCGGGAGGGTCATACCCACCACGCCACCCTTGGAACTCGAGTACGCGGCCTGGCCGATCTGGCCGTCGAAGGCGGCGACCGATGCGATGTTCACGATCGCGCCGCGCTCACCGTCGGCCAACGGCTCGGTCACGCTCATCGCCGTGGCGGCGATGCGGATGCAGTCGAAGGTGCCCACGAGGTTGATGGCGATGACCTTCTTGTAGGCGTCGAGGTTGGCGGCGGTGTCGTACGAGCCGCCCTTGCCCACGGTGCGCTGGGCCCAGCCGATACCGGCCGAGTTCACGAGTACGCGGAGCGGTCCCATCGACTTGGCCATCTCCACCGCGTTGATGATGTCGTCGGTCTTGGTCACGTCGACTTTGCAGAATGCTCCACCGATTTCGGTCGCTACCGCGTTGCCCTTGTCTTCTTGCAGGTCGGCCACGACGACCTTGGCCCCCTTGGCCGCCAGTAGGCGGGCGGTGGCGGCACCGATACCCGATGCGCCGCCGGTGACGATTGCACTTGCTCCGTTGATGTCCATGCCGGCGAGGCTAGGAGGAAAGTTGCTTGAGCGACAAAGCCAGGGCGTCACAAATCGCCGCCGGTCCGCCGATCAACACTTGCCTCTTCACCGAGGCGAGCGCGAACCTCGTCTCGCCCGGCAGATCTCCGCACGGCGGCACGAGCAACAGTGGCGCGGCGTCGTCACGACCAGCCAGGAACGGCGCCGAGGTCAACGAGTCGATCGGAGACTGACCCGATGCCAAACCGAGCACATCATCTTCGAACGCCGAGACGTTCTGACGCGCCCAGATCACTGCGGCAGCCGATGTCGCGTAGCGATTCGGTCCGGCGAGTCGCGTCACCCGATCGGCCGGCACACCAAGTCCGGTGATCTGACCCTCCACCGAGGCGGGCAGAACCGTCGATCCACCCACCAACACCACACGTCCCGATGGATTGGCTGCCCACCACTCCTGCACGAAGGACAGGGTGGCGTCGTCGAGCCCACCCGGAGCGGAAAGTACCAATGGTTCGCTCTCGGCGAATGCGGCCGGCGCGATCGAGAGTGCATCCACTTGCGAAGCACCACTCGCCACGAACAGGAATGAAGAGTCGTTCATCACTTCGCGCGCGAGTTCGAGGGCGGTCGCGTAGCGGTTGGCCCCCTCGACACGACGGACTCGAGCTCCGTCCACCGCCGACTCGATTTGCTCGAGCACGGCGTCCGACACTGCGTTCGCGCCGCCCACCACGGTCACGCGATCGGGTCGGTTGTCGCGTAGAAACGCGAGCACCTCGTCGGGCAACCCATCGGGACGAGTGAGGAGCACCGCTGCGTTCACCGAACCCGCGTAGCCCGAAGCCGCCAGCCCGTCCACCGTGCCGTTACCGCTCACGATCACCACGTGATCGGTGTCGACGGCGTCGAGCGACACCGCTTCGTTGGCGATCTGCACCGCGGTGGAGTAACGGTTCTGTCCGAACACCCGCGCCTGCTCGATGGGTCCGGTCGATCCGACGAGTTGATCACGGATCCAGAGCGCGAACTGCGCCTGACCCGTGGTCGTGAGGTGCACACCATCGGAGTACCAACGATTCTTCGGACCACCACTGCTCGCGGCGTTCCAATCGACCACCCGCAGGTTCGACCACTTCTTGGCTGCTTCGCGCAGCGCACGGTTGTGCGCGGCATAGGTGGCCGAGCCGTTGGCCTGACGGCGTTCCGACATCGTCACCCACATGACGAGGCGCACACCCTTGTCGTCGAGGGCTTGCATCATCTGCTCCACCCGACCGGGGAAGGCGCTGGCCGAATCGTTGTAACCGAGTTCCACCATCACCACATCGGGTGATCCGGTGAGTCCCCGCGCCACACCGAGCCCGTCCTGTTGGCCGGCGACGCAATTGCCCACGGTGCAGCGGCTCGACAAGGCGTCGAACTTGGCCGAGGCGAACACGCCACTCAGGAGCGACGGCAGGGCTCCACCACCACCGGGCGGCGCGATACTCGCTCCCACCGAGTCGGCAATGAACGCAAAGTCGTCCTTGGAGACGAGGCCGCGCGAGACGAGCCGCGGTGTGAAATTGATCGACGGCAGTCCGTACACCGAACGCAGATCGTCGTGGCTCACCACCACCGACTTACTGCCGTTGAAAAGGCGCATACGGTTCGACCACATGCCGCTGAATCCCTTGGAGGTCAGGTTCGGGTCGGATTCGATCTTGACATCGGTGATGTTGGAGAGTCCGTAACGCGAGGCCAGGGCCGAGACGTCGAGTACTCGCGTCCAGCGCCACGGGTTGGCGTCGATCGCGTCACCGGCATCGTCCACGGCCGGAAAGGCCCCGCCCGCCGTGCGATCACCGTTCGACGACGAGAACTCGGTCGAGACCGGAGCCGTCGGCGCATTGGAACGAACGCGAATGGAATACTCCGTGTCGCGGATGGCTTCGTCGCTGCGCGAATCCTCGAGCACCGTGGCCGCACCGTTGGCAAAGGGTCGTGTGGCCGCGCCGCCGTACACCTGGCACGAATCGGTGTCGCACGACTTGGCATATGCGTAGCGGCCCTGGGCGAGTCCGTACGAGCGAGCGGCCACCGATTGAGCGCGCAGAGCGTTGATTCCCTTGCCGCCGGCGGCATCGGCCCACGAGGCCGGCGACTCGCGCGGTACCACTCCGCGCAGGTATTGCTCGATCGGCACGTCGTTGACCGTGCGATGCGGAGTGGTGGAGCCCGATGCGTAAGCGGCCACCACGGCGCCGCGGTAATGCTTGACCGATCCACTCGGTTGACACACGCCGAGAACTTCGTCGGCGTCGGTGTCCTCGTCGTCACCGTCGGGGATCGAAATGCGCACTCCCCAACCGTTCGAACCGGCCTTGAAACGTCCGAGGTACTCCCATTCGGAGGTGACTTCCATGTCGTCGATGATGTCGCGGGCGACATCGGCGAGATCGCGGTCCCACACGCCGTCCACGTCGCCGCTGTAGTCACCGTCGTCGATCGACTGGCGCTGAAACTCCTTCACGGCGTTCTCGGTCATGGGCCCGAAGAGCCCGTCGGTACCGCCGGGATTCAGCGCCGATGAACTACGCATCCGCGACAACTGCGACAAGAAGACCTGGATCTGCGTGACCGCGGCACGATCGGTGGAACCACGCGCCACCGGTCCGTTCGGTACTTCGAGACTCGATGATGTCGTGCCGGTGTCGAGTTTGGCCATCGGGTCGGGACACGCCGTGGAGTCCGAACCCCACGCGTCGAAGCTCGAAGTGCCCGGCACGAGTCGCACCGTCACCGACGAGAACGAACCCGAGTCGTTCACCGCCGCATCGCCACTCGGCGCGATCACCGACGTGGGCAGACCATCGAGGCTCAGGAGTCGCACCGTCATGCGCTGATCACGTGGCGCTTCACCCATCTGGGTCCCGCCGTAGTAGTGGTCGAGGATCCAGCGCCAGTCCTTGTCGTACGTCGTGGCCCAGCCATACGAGCCCCACTGGCTGAGCCCACGACCATGTCCGTTTCCCTGACCTTCCAAGACCACCGCCACTGCATCGTTCGTCGTGGGGGCCGCCATGGCCACCGGGGCGCCGATCCAGCTCGCCGCTACCGAAACGGCGAGTGAGGCGGCCACCGAAGTGGACACGACGTGACGAAGGATGAAGGGACGGGGTTTCACGGATGGAAGTCGTTCATGGACACCCGATGTATCGGCCGCGGGTGGCCGAACCTGAAGGGATTTCTCCGGGCGGGCGTCCGGTCCTCGGCAAGGTACCGAGTTCGGCCGGCCGAGTCCGGTCAGACCCCTCCCGAACAGGGAAAACGTGGATCTCGGAGCGATCTGGGGGCCTACCGGGGGCTGGCGGCCACGGCCAGGCGGTCCACGAGGTCGTTCATGGGGTCCCCGCTATGGCCTTTCACCCACTGGAAGTCGGGGCGCTCGTCCTCGGGGAGCGACGTGTAGAGGTCGATGAGAGGGCCCCAGAGGTCGGCATTGGCCACCGGCTCCCGCTTGGCGTTACGCCAGCCGTTCGCCCGCCAGCGGACCCACCAGCGGTCCTTGAAGCAATTCACGACGTAGGTCGAGTCCGACACGACGATGAGGCGCTTCACCTCGGCCTCGGCCACGGGCAGATTCGAGCGCAGGGCCTCCAGAACCGCCGTGAGCTCCATGCGCTGATTCGTGGTGGCTGGATCGCCACCGGCGTCCGAGCGCGATCCATCGGGGGCGACGGCCCAGGCCCACCCACCCGGTCCGGGGTTTCCGCTGCACGCGCCATCGGTGTACACGACGAGCGAATGCGGGATGCCGAGTGGCGACGACGCGGAACGATCGGGTGCAGGCATCGATCAATCATGACCGACGCCCCCGCCGATCCCCCGCATACCCACCGGTAACCCTGCGAGACTCTGCACATGCTCTTCGACGGTTCCGTGCATCAACTCCCCGACACCGATCCGGGTGAAACGCAGGAATGGCTCGACTCCCTCGATGCCGTGATCGACGTTCATGGCAAGGTTCGGGCGCGTTATCTGTTGTCGCGCCTTCTCGAGCGTGCCCGCGAGAGCCAGGTGTCGTTCCCGGCCACGGTCTCCACGCCGTATGTGAACAGCATCCCGCGCGAATACGAGCCGTGGTTCCCGGGCGACGAACACATCGAGCGCCGCATCCGTGCCTACATCCGCTGGAACGCCGCGGCCATGGTGGTGCGCGCCAACCGTGAGGCCGATGGCATCGGTGGTCACCTTTCCACGTTCGCGAGTTCGGCGAGCCTGTACGAGGTCGGGTTCAACCACTTCTTCCGCGGCAAGGACGACGGCACCCCCGGCGATCACGTGTACTTCCAGGGTCACGCGGCGCCCGGCGTGTACGCGCGCGCGTTTCTCGAGGGTCGGCTCACCGAAGACGACCTCGATCACTTCCGACGCGAGATCGGCCGACCGGGTCGTGGTCTCTCGAGTTATCCGCATCCGCGGCTCATGCCCGACTTCTGGGAGTTCCCCACGGTCTCCATGGGACTCGGCCCGATCAGCGCGATCTATCAGGCCCGCTTCAACCGTTATCTCCTCAACCGCCAACTCGACGACACCAGCACGAGTCGCGTGTGGGCGTATCTCGGCGACGGCGAATGCGACGAACCCGAGACCCTCGGTGCGCTCTCACTCGCCGCGCGCGAACAACTCGACAACCTGATCTTCGTCGTCAACTGCAACCTGCAGCGCCTCGATGGCCCAGTGCGCGGCAACGGCAAGATCATCCAGGAACTCGAGGCCGTCTTCCGCGGCGCCGGCTGGAACGTGATCAAGGTGATCTGGGGTTCCAAGTGGGACGAACTGCTCGCACAGGACAAAGACGGCGTCCTCCTCAATCGCATGAACAACACCGTCGACGGCGAGTTCCAGCGCTACTCGGTGGAAGACGGCAACTTCGCGCGCGAGAACTTCTTTGGCCCCGACCCGCGACTGCGTCAGATGGTCGCGCATCTCTCCGACGAAGACCTCCGCAACCTCCCGCGCGGCGGCCACGACTACAAGAAGCTCTACGCCGCGTATCGCGGTGCCGTGCAGAACCTCGGCACCGGTCGCCCCACGGCGATTCTCTGCAAAACCATCAAGGGCTGGACACTCGGCCCCGACATCGAGGGCCGCAACGCCACCCACCAGATCAAGAAGATGACGGCGGTGCAGTTGCGCGCGCTACGCGACCGACTGCATCTCGAGGACGAGATCCCCGATGCTGCACTCGAGGGCGAAGTTCCGCCGTACTTCCGACCGAGCGAAGGCTCCATCGAGTACCAGTACCTCATGGAGCGCCGGCGCGCGCTCGGCGGTTCGGTGCCCAAGCGCATCGTGCGCGCCCGTCGTCCGATCGAACTACCGGCCGACGAATCATTCGCCGAGCTCGACGGCGGATCGGGCGGGCAGTCGGTGAGCACCACCATGGGTTTCACCCGCTTGCTCCGCAATCTCGCGCGCGACGAGAAGTTCGGTAGCCGGGTGGTGCCGATCATCCCCGACGAAGCACGCACGTTCGGCATGGACTCACTCTTCCGCGAGTTGAAGATCTACGCCGCCCAGGGCCAGAAATACGAGCCGGTCGATCACGACCTCTTGTTGTCGTACACCGAGTCGACCAACGGCCAGATCCTCGAGGAAGGCATCACCGAAGCCGGAGCGATGTCGAGTTTCATCGCCGCCGGAACCGCGTACTCCACGCGCGGCGTACCGGTCGTGCCGTTCTACACGTTCTATTCGATGTTCGGCTTCCAGCGCGTGGGCGATCTCATCTGGCAGGCAGCCGACAGCCGCACGCGCGGATTCCTTCTCGGGGCCACCGCCGGCCGCACCACGCTGCTCGGCGAAGGTCTGCAGCATCAGGACGGTCACAGCTTGGTGCTCGCCAGCACCGTGCCCGCGTGCCAGGTGTACGACCCGGCCTTCGCCTACGAAGTCGCGGCCATCGTGAAGCACGGACTCCACCGGATGTACGGCGGGATCGCCGGACCCAACGGCGAACTCGATCCCGACGTGTTCTATTACCTCACGCTCTACAACGAGAACTACCCCATGCCGGCGCGCGAAGCCCCCGTGACCGACCTCGACATCGTGCAGGGCTTGTACAAGTGGGCCGAGGCACCGGCCGGACCCACGCATCGTGCGACGATCCTCTTCAGCGGTTCGGCGCACAGCGCGGCGCGGGCGGCGGCCGAAGAACTCGCCAACGTCTTCGACGTCGGCGCGGAGTTGTGGTCGGCCACGTCGTACAAGGCGTTGCGCGAAGAAGCACTGGCCGCCGAACGCTGGAACCGCCTCCACTCCGATGTGGTGGCGCGCACGCCGCTCGTGACCGAACTCATGGCCGAGACCACCGGCCCGATCGTCGCCGTCACCGACTTCATGAAGATCGTGCCCGAGCAGATCGCGCGCTTCGTACCGGGGCGGACGTTCATCCCGCTCGGCACCGACGGCATGGGCCGTAGCGACACCCGCGAAGCCCTGCGATCGTTCTTCGAGGTCGACACTCCCAACATCGTGGTGGCCGTGCTCGCCGGTCTCGCCCAGGACGGACACCTGCCGTACGGCGTGGTGGCCGAAGCGATGGCCAAATACGGTCTCGACCCCGAACGCTCCGATCCCTACGCGGTCTGACCTCTAAACGAGCGGAGCGACGAGCGCGGCGTCCACTGCGTCGTCGAACACGTCGAGGGAGAACTCCGCGGCCCGGGCCACGGCGGCCTCGGCCATGCGTCGCCGTAGTTCGTGATCGACCATGAGTCGGTGCGTCTGCTCGGCGAGTTCGTCGAGTGTGCGCCAATGGAAACCGTCCACTCCGTGGCGCACGATCTCGGCCGGGCCGGCCGCTCCGAACACCACCGGCACCGCACCGGCCGCCATGGCCTCCACCACCGCGATACCGAAGTGCTCGAATCGCTCCGGATGATGTTCGGCATCTTCGGCGAAGCCGGTGCCGTGCCAATAGATCGACGCGCCAGTGAGCACATCGATCACTGTTTGGCGGGGCGCGTTCACGTGAACGTCCACGGGAAGTCCCTGTGCGGCCCGACGCACACCGAGGGTGTAATCGCGGCTCGCGCCGTCGGCCCCGCCGACGAAGGTGAGCCGCCACTGCTCGTCGTCCACGATGCTGCGCCCGGTGGCGTGCATGGTGGCGAACGCGTGCAGCAAATCGCGTTGCTTCTTGCAGTGACCGAGCGACGGATCGAAGAAGCGGCCGATCGATACGATCGACGGCGTCTTGGCACTCCAATCAGCAGCGACCACCGGGCGGACCGGCGGGAACACGATGCGAGTCGGCACCGACCACAACGTCTCGGTCCAGCGCGCGGTGTAGGCCGAGTTGGCCCAGAAGCCCGTGTACGAACGGGCCCACGACACGTCGCGGCGACGACGTTCGAGACCCTGCTTCACCCCCATCACCGGCCCCGGACCCCGATGGACGGGCTTCAACACGCGCGACCCGACGGCGGCGATGGATTGACGCACCCGATCACGGGATGACGGCGGTGGTTCGGGGAAGTGCACGTAGTAGTACCCGCGCGCCGCACGGTTCACGGCACTGCTCCGGTACGTGCCATTGATGAATACGTCGAAATCGGCGCTCGCCGCCGACGCTTCGTCATCACCCGACACCGCTCGGAACCCACAGCCCGACACGTCCACACCGAGACGCGCCCGACTCACCACCGGATCCACTGCGACCGGCCCCAAGAGGGTCACTTCGTGACCGCGCGCGAGATGTTCGGCGAGTGCACCGCTCACTTGCTCACCCCCGCCGTAGGTGTGCCAGTAGAGGTTGTAGATCGCCACCCGGGTCACTTGGCGACCTCCCAACTCATGAGCGATCGCCGGGTGACGCGCCGGTCCATCATCCAACGGTCTCGTAGAACGCCGGGAAGGAGCGAGAGATACGAGGCCAACACCCGTCGACGATGCGCGGCCTCCGGCCGGTCGGGCATGCGCAGTGTGAGTGGCCGCCACACGAGCCCGCGAAGGTTGGCCACGACGGCTCGCTTGATCTCACCGAGACCGGCGCGTAGGGCGAGACGCGCCGGTGCGCACTTGGCGAGAACCAGCAGACGATTGCGCTCGGTGTGGAACCGGAACACCGGTGAGCCCACGCCGCTCGACTGCGCGTGACGGTGTCGCACCACCGCTCGTGGTTCGTATACATACCGCCAGCCCTGGAGTCTTCCGCGCCACGACAGATCGGTGTCTTCGTAATAGAGAAAGAGCCGATCGTCGAACACGCCCACCGAGTCGAGGTACTCCTTGCGCAGGAGCACTGCTCCCCCGCACCACGCGAACACCTCGGCCGGTTCTTCGTACTGACCACGATCGCGTTCGAGGAAACCACGGTCGCCGCCGAATCCAGCGCGATACAGATTCGAGCCGACGTTGTTGATCACGTCGAAGGGCATGCCGGCCACCCGGATGTCGTGCCAGGTCGCAACTTGACCCACATCGACGGACTTCTGTTCGGCTTCGCTGCGCACGTGCACCCGGAGCGGCCGACGGGCGCGGAGTTGAACGCTCAAGACCTGATCGACCGGACTCGTTTTGTCGCCGTGTGCGATGCGGATCGATCCGCGGGCGGCCGTCCAGCGCTGCATCTCGTGCTGGGTCGGATCCTCGGCGCCTTGCAAACCGAACACACCTTCGTCGAACGAGATCCGATCGGACTTCTGCCCGTCGAGGCGCAAAGCCGTGAAGCACATCGTGGCCGGCTCGGCAGTGGCATCCAATGCGATCTCGAACTCGGCGCTCGTGAACCGGTCGGCGAAGAGCATCTTGGCGCTCACGGCCCCGATGTCGTCGGCGGCCGAGATCGCGCGCTGCATCTCGCGCAGCCAGCCGGGCGAGACCGTCGCGTCGTTGTTGACCAGCGCGAAGAGATCGGGTTCGAAGCCACCGACCGCCGGCGCCTGGAGGCCGAGGTTGCATCCGCCGGCGAAGCCGAGGTTGGCGAGGGGCTCCAAGATGCGCACCCGCGGCATCGAGATTCGGACCCGCGCGGTCACGTCGTCGAGCGAGCCGTTGTCGACCATCACGATCTCGAGTGCATCGGCCGGCCAGTCGGTGGCGAGCAGCGACTCCAGGCAATCGATCGTCATCTGGCCGCCGTCGAACGACAACACCACGACCCGAACGCGCGGATGAACGGTCATCGGGGTCCCGCGATCTCCACGGATCCTCGTGCTCGCGTCGAATACTCGGTGGTCCACTCGGCCAGACGTTCGGCGACATTGCGGAAACTCCACGTTCGGGCGTGGTCCACGGCGGCCGTCGAGGCCCGCCGCCACACGTGGTCGTCGTCGAGCAATGGGGCGAGGATCGGGGCGATGGAGCGCGCCGCTTCGTCATCGGATCGGTCGTCGATGTCGACCCGAACGAGTGCGCCCTCACCGATCGGGGCGTGCGTGGCCAGCGAAGTGATGACCGGTATTCCTCGCGCCAGCAGATCATTGACCGCGGCCGACATCTGGCCGCTCGTGTCGTTGCGCAACTGCACGGCAACGCGATGTGACCCGACGTGGCGGTCGTAGTCGGAAGTCGACACCCGACCGGTCAGGTGGATCCGGTCGGCCACACCAAGCTGGGCGGCCAACTGCTCGATGTGCTCGCCGGTGTCACCGTTCACCCCGCCCACGAAGGTGACATCGACCCCGAGGATCGCCGCCAGGTGCACGAGCACACCCGGACGCTTGTTCCGATCGACCCAGCCCGCACTCACGATCGATCGGGCCGGAATCGATGCGACCGGCTTCGCTTCAGGGAAGGCAAGGGGCAGCACGAGCACCGGCGGGGCCGACGGATCGATTCGGAGAACGACATCGGCGGCAGCTCGCGAACTCACGATCACCGACTTGGCCGATCGCAAAACCGGCTCGAGGAACGTCACGCCACGTCGGTGGTGTTCGTCAGCGTCGAGGAGGTCGACGAATTCCAATGCGCGCGATCCCACCCGATCAGCCAGCATCGAACGCGCCCAGTCTTCGTTACCCGACAAGTGGGCCGTGCCCACGTGGC
>CAZLXB010000027.1:0-28735 GCA_964563545.1 uncultured Bifidobacterium sp.
TGCAACACGTACCAACGCAAGAGAGTTTCGGATCCGATCTCGACTCCGCCGAGCAAGACGAATCTCACTTGGGATCCGAACACCGGCGTGTAACCCATCATGTTGGTACCCACGGCGACCGCCCACATGGCCAACTGGTCCCACGGAAGCAGATAGCCGGTGAACGACAACAACAACGTGAGCGTGAGCAACACGACACCGATGACCCAGTTGAACTCACGCGGCGGCTTGTACGCACCGTGATAGAAGACGCGCGCCATGTGCAAGAACACGGTGAGCACCATCAGGTGCGCACCCCATCGATGCATGTTTCGCACCAAGAGACCGAACGCCACCGAGGTCTGCAAGCTCTTGATGTCGTTCCAGGCAGCCGTGGCCTCTGGCCGGTAGAAGAACATCAGGAAGATGCCGGTGACGGTGAGCAAGATGAAGAGGAAGAAGCTGAGTCCACCGAGGCACAGCGTGTAGCTCACCTTCACCGCGTGACGCTTCACCTTGACCGGGTGCAAGTGGTACAGCACCGAGTTCATGATCACGTACGAACGGTTACGCGGGCTGTCGGTGTATCCCTTGCGGAAAATCGAACCGGGGCGGAAGATCGAGTTCCAGGCTTGGCTGCCCTGAACGGACTCGACCGTCTTGTTGAGCCGTTCCTTGGCGGTCGGGCGGGGGTTGTCGATGACCTTGGCCATGTGTGGGTCTCCTAGAAACGCATTCCGTATGAGTAGCCGTGATTGTTGGTACGAGCGTGGGTGTCACCGGTGGCCAGCGCGGCGCCGGCCTTGCCGAGGATGATCACGCCCGTCGGGCATCGATCGACACACAGTGCACAGCGCGTGCACACGTCGTCATCGATGATGAAGATCACGTTGTCGTTGGGATCGAGACCGGGCTTCTCGGTTCCCGTGGCCTCCACGATCGCCTCGGGTTGCACCATGTGGATGCACTTCCACGGGCAGATGTCGACACAGCCCTCGCACATGATGCACTCGGTCTGATCGATGTGAATGAACTGCTTGGGCTTGACGGCCTTCGTCAGATAATCCGCGTCCACCTCGACCAGTTGGTACTGGTCGGTGAACGGCATCATCGGCGGATTGGCGTCGGTCCTTGCCATGGTTCAGGCCTTCTTCACCAGCGGACGGCCGTAGGTGGACTGCTCGAGTTCGGTGGAAGCGGACTTGCCGCGCTTTTGCCACCACGACCACATGTAGATCTGGAGACCGAGAAAGAAACCGTAGATGCCGGTGACGATGATGTCGCCGACTTGCAGGTAGTTGATGTCGAAGGGGAACGAACCGCCCTTGGCCTGCGACTTGAAGATGTCGCCGGGGCCATTCAGCATCTTGTCGGACTGCCAGCCGAGTTCGTTCTGCACATGAACGAGCCACTGGTGAGGCACCACGCCATAGGCGAGGAACATCACGAAGAACGCGTAGACCGAGCCGACCATCGCCTCACCCCACGACACCGGCGTGCCGAGCGGACGACGCTTGCCGTAGACGAAGACGAGACCCGTCAGGATCATCGTGAGCGCGAAGGAGAACAAGAACGCCTGGTTCATCCCCGGCCATTTCAGAATGTCGATCGCCAACATGTTGGCCGCTCAACCCTTTCCTGCCCTCGAGGGACGACTGCTCGTGATCGGTGGACGACACGACGCTACGGGCGCCGCGCAGGTATCTAGACCTGCGGAAACCTTAGTCGTCTCTGGTCTCACGGGACCCAACTCACTCGGTGCGAAGACACCGACGCTTGTCACGCGTCGCTCGACCGCGTCCGACCATGTCCGGGGTCGGACGATCAGAGTTTGTGCGCAAGTGCGCGCACCATCGGACCGGTCGTCGGGGTGTCGTAGACATCGGCCACAATCAAGCCCGATCCACCCGAGGAATTCAGTGTCGAGGGTGCTCGCGCTCTAATCTGACGGGGTTGGCGCGCCCCGCGGGGGTGCGCTCCCGAACGCGTGAAAGGACTGGTCAGTGACCGAGATTCCCGAGCACCTCCTGAAGCGCTCCCGCGACCGCAAGGCCGCCGGTGGTGGCTCCTCGGACTCAGGCAGTGAGGCGTCGGTTCCGGCGACCACCACCCCCGCCGCCCCGGCTCCCCGGGCGGCGGCCCCCGAACCGGTCGCACCCAAGGCCAAACCCGACCCCGCGTATGTGGCGGCGGCCAAGACGAGGGGCAAGATCCCCCACTGGGCTATGGCCACCCTGGCCCTCCTCCCGATCTTCTTGTTCATGTACGTCCGTGGCCTCCAGCCCCAGAAAGCCGAGGCCAGCGGCCCGATCGCCATGGGAATCGAGCTCTACGGGGCCTGCGCCTCCTGCCACGGCGCCGACGGTGGCGGCGGGGCCGGTCGGGTGTTCAAGGGTGGCGAATCCTTGAAGACCTTCCCCCATATCGAGGACATGCTGAACTGGGTTTATGCAGGTACCGAGGCCTTTTCGGCCGCCGGGGTGCCCACCTACGGCAACCCCGACCGTGAGGGTGGTGCCCATGCCCCCTACTCCTACAACGGCAGCCCGATGCCGGCTCAGGGTGCCAAGTACGGCGGGGCCCTGACCGAGTACGAGATCCTGGGCGTGGTCTGTCATATCCGGTACGACCTGGCCGGGGCCGACCCGGCCGGTGAGTGGGCCGAGGAATACGAGAAGTGGTGCAGTGAGGAGAGTGAGATCTTCCTCGGCCTCGAGGACGGTTCGCTGACCTTCGACTCCCCCGAACTCGCCATCGGGACCGACCCGCGACCGGGCAGCCCGGCGGGCGAGATGATGGGTGGCTGAGCCTCGGCTCGGCCTGTGACTAAAGAGACCTCCCTCCCCCGCTGAGCGACCGCCCACGCATGGGCAGTCGTCGGCAACAACGGGCACACTGACCTCGTGACCTCCCCTGAGACCTCTTCATCGTCCCACGACGTCCTCGTGGTCGGAGCCGGACCGGCCGGTGCAGCCGCCGGCTACTGGCTTGCCCGCCACGGACACGACGTGGTGATGATCGACAAGAAGTCGTTCCCGAGGGAGAAGACCTGCGGCGACGGCCTGACGCCGCGGGCGGTCAAGCAACTCGGCGACATGGGTCTGGCCGATTCGCTCACCCAGTTCCATCGTTACGAAGGACTGCGGGCGACCGCTCATGGTCGCGAGCTCGAGCTCCAGTGGCCGACGCATCCGATCTACCCGCAGCACGGCTACGTCGTTCGCCGTCGCGAACTCGACACCATGGTGGCGCGAAACGCGGTCGCCGCCGGAGCCACACTTCTCGAAGGCCACGAAGCCACCGCACCGATCCTCGAAAGAGGTTTCGTCCGGGGCGCGACGGTGACCACCAAGGACGGCGAGTCGAAAGATATCCGCGCGCGTTACGTCATCGTGGCCGACGGCGCGAACAGTCGCTTTGGCCGCGCGCTCGGCACGTTCCGAACCAAGGAGTGGCCCTACGGCACCGCGATCCGTACGTATTGGGAGACACCGCGTCACGCCGATCCGTGGATCGAGTCGGCACTCGACGTGAAGGATCGCAACGGAAATCCGCTACCGGGTTACGGCTGGATCTTCCCGGTCGGCGACGGCACCGTCAACATCGGCGTCGGTTTGTTGTCGACGTTCCGCGACTTCAAGTCGGTGAACACCACGCATCTTCTCAACGAATACGCGCACATGGTCGCCGACAAGTGGGAGATCGATCCCGACAACCCCACCGGCAAGGCCACGTCGGGTCGAATCCCGATGGGTGGTTCGGTCGGCCCGAAGTCGGGACCCACCTATCTCGTGGTCGGTGATGCTGCAGGAAGTGTGAACCCGTTCAACGGCGAAGGCATCGATTACGCCTACGAAACAGCACGAATCGCGGCCGACATTCTGCACCAAGCCATCGCCGACAACGACCCGGCCGCACTTCAGCGCTATCAGTCGATGCTCGACGACGAATACGGGCAGTACTTCAAGGTCGCACGATTGTTCGCTCGCATCATCGGTCGACCGGTGATCATGCGCGAACTCAGTCGAGTCGGGATGCACAGTCGCACTCTCATGGAGTGGGTGCTGCGGATCATGGCCAACCTTCTCCGTCCCGACGAGATCGGTCCGGCCGAAGCGGCCTACAAGGCCGCAGCCGCCATCGTGCGTCTGGCCCCCAACGCCTGATCGACCATCGACCTCATTCGGCGAAGCATCGAACCGCCGACACCTGTTGTTCGTCGAGATCGACGATCGTCACGTGGCGGCCGGCGAAACGTTGGACGAATGCGGTGAGATTCGGAGTCTCGATGTCGCATCGGCGCTCGACTTTGTCGAGGAGCGGAACCTCCCAGTCGTTGGCCAGCCGCGCGTAGGTGACTCCGTCGAGGAGTTCGGTCATGGCCGGCAGTTCGAGTTCGCGCGAACCGCTGGGTGGTGCCGGCACCAAGGCGAACCACACGATCCCGTCGCCGAGTGTGTCGGCCACGAGGACGCAGGCATCCGCCACGTCGGGATACGCACACGACGATTCCCCCACCGTGCCGTCAGCCATCACGAGAGTCCGGCCGTTGTCGAGGACGACGGTGGCATTGCCCGCCATTCGGCCATCGACCACCGACCACGGGGTGTCCGATCGAATGACGGACGTGAGCGCCATCAGGTCGACGCGTCGAGCGTTGGTGCCGACGCCGGAATCGGACGATGAACCGTCATCACCTCGACACGTCCACAAGACGAGGGTGAAGAAGAGCAACAGACCGATGGTCGCCCAGAACCTCCAGGTCGCGAACTGCCGCATGGTCCGATCGTACGGTTTGGATGCAGTGCGAGTGGTTCAGACGATCGACGTCAGCGCGCGATCGATGCGGCGCTCGAGTTCGTCCATGACGTCGTCATCGTGACCGAGCCCGACGAAAAGGGCTTCGTAAGCGCCGGGGGCCATGGCGACTCCCGCATCGAGGAGCGCATGGAAGATCCGAGCGTAGAGACGCTCGTCGGTCGTCTTGGCCTCGTCGAAGTTGGTCGGACGTGCGTCCGGCGCGAGACCAGCGCCGAGAAACAGGCCGACGAGAGTGCCGATTCGTGTCGTACGCATCGGGATGCCCGTGCTCGCCGCGACCGCATCGAGAATCGACTGCAGTCGGGTCGCGCGTCGTTCGATCTCGGTGTACGCCTCGGCATCGAGTCGGTCGAGGGCCGCCAGACCGGCCGCAGTGGCCATCGGGTTACCGGCCAATGTCCCGGCATGGAACACCGAACCGAGCGGCGACAGATTCTCCATGACGTCGCGACGACCGCCGAGCGCACCGATGGGCAGGCCACCGCCGATCACCTTGCCGAAGCAAGTGAGATCGGGGCGCACTCCGAAACGTCCCTGGGCACCCGATGTGCCGAGTCGGAATCCGGTGATGACTTCGTCGAACACGAGCAACGCGCCGACTCGATCGCACGCGGCACGAAGACCAGCGAGGAATTCCGGTGCTGGAGCGACCACTCCCATGTTGGCGGCCACCGGTTCGACGATCACGGCGGCCACGGAGTCGTCGAGATCGGGAACTCGGTTGTACGGCGCGACGATCGTGTTGGCCACTGCTTCGGCCGGCACACCCGCGGTTCCGGGAAGTCCGAGCGTCGCCACACCACTTCCTCCGGCGGCGAGCAACGCGTCGGTTGCTCCATGGAAGTTGCCGTTGAAGATCACGACGCGTGAGCGACCGGTCGCACCGCGCGCGAGTCGAACCGCGGTCGATGTTGCTTCGGTGCCCGAGTTCATGAAGCGCACCCGCTCGCAAGATGGAACTCGTTCGGAGATCGCCTCGGCGAGTTTCATCTCGCGCGGTGTCGGCGCCCCGTAGGACGTTCCGTCACCAGCAGCCTTCCGGAGAGCCTCCGTGACAGCTGGGTGGGCGTGTCCGAGGATCACCGCGCCGTAGCTCTGCACGAGATCGATGTAACGACGGCCTTCGACGTCTTCGATCCATGCCCCCTCGGCCCGGGCCACGATGTAAGGGGATCCACCCACGGCCTTGAACGCCCGGATCGACGAGTTCACACCACCAGGTATGGCCGACTTGGAACGCTCGAACAGAGTCGTGTTCGACGGAACACCCTTGCCGGTGCACACGACCGGGTCGCATCCGGCACGAACGCACGCCTCGGGATCGCAATAGGGAATGTTCGTCATCGGATTCAGCCGATCGACTCGGCGAACCAGCGCGCGAAGTACGTCAGAATGAAGTCCGCGCCCGCGCGCTTGATCGCGGTCAGGTGCTCGATTGCTACTGCGTCGTGGTCGATCCAGCCATTGGCCGCCGCTGCCTTGATCATCGAGTACTCGCCGCTCACGTGATACGCAGCCACCGGAACGTCGACGGTCGAGCGCACGGCGGCGATCACGTCGAGATACGCGAGAGCAGGTTTGACCATCACCATGTCGGCGCCCTGCTGCACGTCGGCCTCGACTTCGAGGAGCGCCTCACGCGCGTTGCGCCAATCCTGCTGATACCCCTTGCGATCTCCACCACCGACGATCTGCACGTCGACTGCATCACGGAACGGGCCGTACAGACCCGATGCATATTTCGCGGAATAAGCCAGGATCGAAGTCTGATCGTGTCCGGCCGAGTCGAGGGCGGCCCGGATCGCACCGACCTGACCATCCATCATTCCGCTCGGCGCAACCACGTGCGCGCCGGCCGTCGCCTGCGCAACCGCCGCCTTGGCGTAGATCTCGAGGGTCGCGTCGTTGTCGACCGAACCGTGTCCGTCGAGGATCCCGCAGTGACCGTGGCTGGTGTACTCGTCGACGCAGAGATCGGCCATCAGAACCATCGAGTCGCCCACGTCGTCACGCAAGGTCCGCAAGGCCACCTGCACGATGCCGTCGGGATCGAAGGCTCCCGAACCGATGTCGTCCTTGCGCGCCGGAACTCCGAAGAGGATCACACCCTTCACACCGAGGTCGCCGAGTGCCCGGACCTCGGCGCGCAGACTCGCCAAGGAGTGCTGCACAACACCCGGTAGCGAACCGATGGGCTGGGGCGAGTCGACCCCTTCGCGCACGAAGAGCGGCGCGACCACGTCGGAGACATCGAGTCGGGTTTCGGCGACGAGGTCGCGCATTGCCTGAGTGCGACGAAGGCGTCGCGGGCGCGACACCGGGAACCGAGCCGATCCGCTCAACGACATGGGGTCAGCCTACGGGTGGGTTCAACCGAGGACTCGGGCCACCGCGTCGGCCAAGCCGGCGATCGAGTGGTCGTCGGCCGTGTGCACTCCACCGAGTCCGAGTCGTCGTGCGGTTTCCGCGGTACTCGGACCGATGGCCACGACCACCGGCGGGCACAGGGTCCCGAATACCGCGACCCATGATTCGACCGCCGAGCTCGATGCGAACGCGACGACATCAGCATGGGCGATGTCGCCATAGACCGCCGGGGCGATCTCCACGGGAACGGTCCGATAGGTCGTGATCCGGTCGACGACCCAACCTTTCGCGCGGGCTCCTTCCTCGAAAGCCCTACCGGCTCCCTCGGCGACCGCCAGCAACACCCGACCGGGTCCATTCGGGAATTCGTCACCGAGTTCACTTCCCGTCTGGGTCGAGGGAACGAGATCGGCTCCTCCGAATGCCGCGGCCGTCGCTTCTCCGACCGCTGCCAACCGCAAACCGTGCGCACGCAGTGCTTGGATGTCGAGGCCACGGTCACGCGATGCAGCCACGAATCGACGCGCGCCTTCCGGCGACGTGACGACGATCCAGTCGTAATCAGCGAGTCGATCGAGAACTTCGCGCCAGGCCGCGCCACCGTCGATCGGATCTTCGGTGCGCGTGAGAGGGATCTCCATTACGTCGGCACCGTGGTCGCGCAGTCGGTCAGCGAGTGCGCTGCCCCGATCGGCGGCCCGGGTGATGATGACCGTGCGCCCGGTCAGCGCACCCATCGTTCAGCCACCCACCACGCGTCGGGCATCACGAGCCGCGTCCCGCGCGATGTCGAGCAACGAATCGAGCGATCGACCGGCGGGATCGGTATCGAGAACCGCATGATGATGAACACGCCCGTCGTCACTCGCGAGGAACACACGTAACTGTCGCCCATCGTCGTATCCACCGATCGGCAGAGAACATCCCGAGCCAAGTTCGGCCAGGAAAGCCCGCTCGATCTCCACACTGCGACGCGTCTCCCGATGATCGACGGCACCGAGTAGGTCGATGACACCCGTGTCGTCGACTCGACACTCCACGGCGACCGCACCTTGTCCGACCGCCGGAACCATGCGCTCGACATCGAGCGATTCAGCGACGCGGTCGGACCAACCGAGGATCTCGAGTGCCGCCGCGGCCATCACGATGGCTCCGTCGACCGGGATCTTCTCGAGGCGGGTCGGGATGTTGCCACGCAATTCGGTGAACACGAGATCGGGTCGGATCGCCGCGAGTTGAGTCCGGCGACGCACCGAGCCCGTGGCCACGGTGGCTCCCGGCGCGAGTTCGGCCAGCGATCGACCCACCAGAACGTCGCGAGGATCACGACGCTCGCCGAAGGCAGCGATCACGAGTCCATCGGCAGAGGCCGAGGGGAGGTCCTTCGCGCTGTGCACCGCGAGATCGGCCCGGCCGTCGAGAACCGCGTTCTGCACTTCCTTCACGAAAACACCCTGACCACCGATCGAGTGCAGCGACACGTCCTGACGACGATCACCGGTGGTCTCCACGAAGACGAGTTCGACCTCGATGTGCGGATGTGCTCGACGGATGAGCGACGCGACGTGCTCGGATTGCGTGCGAGCCTGCGCCGAACCCCGGGTGGCGATCCGGACTGCGCTCATCGATCAGTGCAGATCGAACAGATCGCGCACGGCCGCCGAATTGCGCTCACCGCGCGGAGTTCCGGCATCGTCCTTGAGTCGCACCGAAAGGTCGTGCAGGAGTTTGGCGACGATTCCCCGCGTGACCGACTCGACCACCGCACGCTGTTCGTCGTCCAGCGATTCCATCTTGGCGCGATGGCGCTGAACTTCGGCGGCGCGCACAGCCTCGGCCCGCTCGTGAAGCTGGGCGATCAGCGGTGCCGCTTGACGAGCGGTCGACTCGAGCACATAACGCTCGACTTCCTCGGTCACGATGCCCCGAACCGCGGCCGCTTCAGCGGCGCGGAGTTCCTGCCCGCGAGCAGCCCAGTCCCGGAGATCGTCGAGATCCATGAGCGTGACGCCATCGATCTCGCCGACTGCGGCATCGACGTCGCGCGGCACAGCGATGTCGATCACGAAGAGCGGACGACCGTCGCGTTGTGCCATGGTCGACTCGACGGCCTCGGTGTCGATCACGAGTCCGCCGGCACCGGTGCACGTCACGACCACATCAGCCTGCGGGAGGGTCTCACCGAGGCGGAAGAACTCGATCACCGTTCCATTGACCCGATCGGCGAGCGCCTCGGCCTTGGCGATCGTGCGGTTGGCCACGAGCACCCGACCCACACCGGCATCGGCCAGGGCCCGGGTGACACCTTCGCCCATCTCACCGGCACCGACCACCAGAACGGTGAGACCTTCGATGCCACCGAGGACATCGCGGACCATTTCGACCGCGGCATGACTCACACTCGAGGTATGGCGGCCGATCGAGGTTTCGCTACGAGCGCGCTTGCCGGTCTCGAGCGCATGTCGGAAGAGAAGGTTCAGTGTGGAACGAGCGCCGCCTTCGCGTTGCGACCGCTCCCACGCCCCGCGCACTTGGCCGAGGATCTCGCTCTCTCCAAGAACCGCCGACTCGAGTCCGGCCGCCACCTGGAAGAGGTGGGCGACGGCCGCTTCGTCGTGCTGGCTGTAGAGGTGCGGCGCGAGTTCCTCGGCGGTGAACCCGCCGAGATCGCAGAAGAAGTCGCGCAAATCGCCGTAGGCACCGTGGAACTTCTCGGTCACCGCGTAGACCTCGGTGCGATTGCACGTCGACAGCACGACGGCCTCACGGATGTTGGGCCGGGCCATCAGACCGTAGATGGTCTTGGGTAGCGCGTCGTCGGAGATGGTGAGCCGCTCGAGCAGGGCCAGAGGACTCGTTCGGTGGTTCACCCCGAAGACGACGACGGACACGCTCGTACCTTATTCCCGGGTCTAGGCCGAGGCACTTTTCCCGGGCTGGGCCACCACGTGCAATCCGCCCGAACGCTTCTGCTCGTAATAGCTGAGGATCTGCAGTTCGAGGGCGAGATCGACCTTGCGCACCGTGATCCCGCGGGGGACCGACAGCACGACCGGGGCGAAGTTGAGGATGCTCGTCACTCCGGCGCGCACCAAGCGGTCGGCGGCATCCTGTGCGCCGGCGGCCGTCACGGCCACGACGCCGATGGACACGTTGCGCGAGGCGACGATCTGGGGCAGTTCGTCGATGTGCCGGACCCGTACGCCGCCGATCACCGATCCGATCTTGGAATCGTCCACATCGACGACACCGGCCACCGGGAAACCCCGCTGACCGAATCCGCCGTAACCAGAGAGCGCCTGGCCGAGATTGCCGGCGCCGACGATCACGACCGGCCAGTCGTGGTTCAGACCGAGTTCGCGCTGGATCTGATACACGAGATACGAGACCTCGTAACCCACGCCGCGGGTGCCGTAACTACCGAGGTAACTGAGGTCCTTGCGAACCTTGGCTGCGTTCACTCCGGCCAACTCGGCCAGGCGGTCCGACGACACGTGGTCGACCGCGTCCTCTCCGAGTTCGTTGAGAATCCGCAGGTAGACCGGCAGACGGCTGACAGTTGCCTCGGGAATCCGGCGACGGGGGCGTTCGGCCATCGGCGACACGCTACGCGCTCGTGCGCATTTTCACGAAGTCCCTCTCACTGACTTCGAGACGCCGACGTGGTTCTTTGTCACCGTGAGCACCGGGCCACGTTCGAGGCCGTCTGCGCCCTATCGTCGCCCCCGTGAGTCTGAATGCCGCTCTCGCTGCCGGCGCGACTCTCGTGGCCACCGCCTTCGCGATCTCGACCTACGACCGCTGGTCGCGCCGTCGCGCTCCGCACGACGCTGCCTGGACCGTCTCGCTCGCCTTGTTCGCGCTCGGGTCGGCTGCATTGTGGTGGGCCGAGTCACGAGGATGGAGCCTCGCGTCCTTCCGCGTGTTCTACGCCGCAGGAGCGATCCTCAACGTGCCGTGGCTCGCTCTCGGCACGGTGTATCTCCTCGTCGGCGAGCGGATCGGCAACCGCATCCGTTCGGCGCTCATCGGGCTATCGGGCGCGGCGGCCGGAATCGTTCTCGTCGCGCCGAGTGATTCGATCGCGGATCCGTCCGAGATGCCGAAGGGTTCGGAATTGTTCGGCGCCGCGCCACGTGTCTTCGCCGCCGTCGGGTCGGGAGTCGCCGCGCTCGTGATCATCGTCGGCGCGTTGTGGTCGATCGCCCGTGTCGCCCGCGATCGAACACCGGCGATGGCCGGTCGTTCGCGCGTGATCGTCGATCGCCGCCGTCACGCCGTCGCCAACAGCCTCATCGCAGTAGGCACTCTCGTTCTCTCCGCCAGCGGAACACTCGCCGGACGACTCGGTCAGGACACCGCATTCGCCGTCACACTTCTGGTGGGCATCACCGTTCTGTTCGGTGGTTTCCTGACCGCATCGACGCGGCGCGTTCGTTCAGAGCGACCGACGCAGAAGTTTGCCGAAATGGTTGTGGGGTAGTTCGTCCACGATCAGAACTTTGTTCGGGCACTTGTAGCGCGCGACATGATCGTGGCAATGATCGATGAGGGTGTCTTCATCGGCCTCGGCTCCCGGGCGCAACACCACGAACGCGCGCACGGCTTCGCCGGTGTGCGGATGCGGTACGCCAACCACGCCGGCTTCGAGGACTGCAGGATGGCGCATGAGGACCTCTTCGACCTCGGCCGGGTAGACGTTGAATCCCGACACGATGATGAGATCCTTCGCGCGATCCAGCAGATGCAGATACCCGTCGCCATCGACCATGCCGACGTCGCCGGTGTGCAACCAGCCGTCCTTGTCGAGGACGCGCGCCGTCGCCTCGGTATCACCCCAGTAACCGACGAACACGTTGGGTCCCTTCACCCAGACCTCACCGCTGTCACCCACGAGAGCATCGTCGCCCGACTCGTCGACCACGCGTACGTCGACTCCCACCAGAGCGCGACCAACCGAACCGCGACGAATGGGTTGGCCGGCCGAACTCGTGACCACCGGTGACGCCTCGGTAAGTCCGTAACCCTCGAGCAGCTCCAGGCCGAATCGACGCTGCAGACGATCGATCGCGTCCTCCGGCATGCGTGCCGCACCCGTGAGCGCCATTCGGACGCTGGCGAAGGCCGAAGCGTCGACTCCTTCCAGCAACGACAAGGCGACCCACACCGGAGGTGCACCCGGGAAGATCGTGACCTTGCGTTCGATGATCGTCTCGACCGCCGTGACCGGATCGAACCTCTGAATCAACACGACCGTGGCGCCAGCGGCCAGCGAGAGTCCGAGCATCACGTTGAGCCCGAAGATATGGAACATCGGCAACACACCGAACACGACGTCATCCGACCGAACGATGTCGGGCATCGCATTGTTCTGATCGATGTTGGCCAGAAGGTTCCGGTGGGTGAGCACCGCCGCCCGCGGCGCCCCGGCGGTTCCGCTGGTGAACATGAGGACGGCGGGCTGATCACCATCCACATCGACAGCCCGGGTTCGCGGTCCGCCGAGCAACGCATCGAACGCGCGCACAGGCGTGGAACCCGCGAGCTGCGTGGCTCCGATCTCGTCGGTCACGACGATGTGCCGCAGGCTGCCGATCCGGTCGCGGTTCACGCCGGCGAAAGACGGTACGCCAGAGGCCTCGACCACCACGACCGCCGGATCGACGACTTCCAGTTCGCGCTGCAACTCGGGCGTCGGGCTCAGCGGATTGAGCGGCACCGCGATGGCACCCATGCCCACGGTGGCGAGATAGCCGACCACGAACCAGCGTCCGTTGCCACACAACAAGGCGACCCGATCGTTTCGGTTGACCCCCATCTCGACGAGCGAGCCGCGGAACGACTCGACCTGCTGACGGAGTTGTCCATACGTGGTGGCCCGACCCCGGCTGATGAGAGCGGTTGCCGTCGCTTCGTGCGGATCGATGATGGACGCCAAGTTCACGACGACGACCTCAGAGCCTCAACAGCGAAACGATCCCGGCGATGAAGATCGCTCCCAACAAGAGAGCAACGGTCAGGGTGGTCGCCGGACGCACGAGAGCACCCTACTCCCCGCTCATCGGCGGACGGTATTACCGCATGCGGACCGGCACCGGCGTCGGTGAGTCGTCACCTGCCGCCGAAAGCACCACTTGATCGCCCTCGGCCACTCCGAGTTCGCGGGCCGCCGAAGCACGATCGATCGCCAACGACAGGAGTCCCGACGCGTCGACCACGAGACCGAGCGCCGCCGAACCGAGCGCGTCGAAGGATTCGACGACGCGCAGGTTGCGCACATCGGATCCGATCGTCACGCGCAGACGGCCAACGGGAGGTTCGGCACCATCGATCTGGTGAAGGTCGTCCGCCGACGCGTTGATCTGACAATTTCCGAACCGATCGATCCAGATCACTTCGCACGCCAACGTCCCGTTCTCGAGTCGGGCGATCGGGATCACGCTCGGTAGCAGCGAGGCCGGGTCGATCGGAGTCCCGAGTGTCTCGAGATCGACACCATTTGCGAGCGCCGCCGCGATCGGTACGAGGACGTCGCGCGCTGCGAACGTACGGCCCGGTGCCGCTAGGTGGTGTTCGTCCCGATCGAGCACGATCGAACGTCCGGCACCACCGGCCAATGCGACACCCGTTGCCAGCAGACCGTTGTCAGGACCGAGGAATATCCCGGCGCCGTCACCCACCTCGACCGCCACGAGTCGTCGATCCGATCCGGCGCCCGGATCGACGCACGCGATGATGATTCCCTCCGGCAGATACGGGACCGAACGCGCGAGCGCGAGCGAGGCGGCGCGCACATCGAAGGGTGCGATGTCATTCGCGATGTCGATCACGCGCACGTCGGCGGCGAGATCGCGCAACAGCGCGTGCAGCACGCCGAGTTCGTCGGTGCCCGAGCCGAGATCGGTGATCAATGACACCGTGTCGTGACGCCGCGCGTTGCTCATCGACGACAGTGTGTCAGCAAGGGGCCGGACGCGACGGGGCCGGTGCCAACCCCCCGATGGCACCGGCCCCTTCGGCGCTGCCCTTTCGGGCGCGTCTCCCGGCTACGAAGAGCCGGTGGTCTTGTGACCTGTGCGACACATTAGGCACACGTGCCACGTCATTCCAAGAGTCTGAGAACGAAAATTTCTCGTTGTTTGCACACTGCACTCATTCGGATTTAGGTGCTAAATCGCTGACCTGCGCCGACGTCTGACGAGCGATTCCGCGAGTCGGAAAAATGTCGAAGGAAATTTTCAGGACGCGCCGAGTTCTCGACTGCGCGCCGTCGCAGCGGCCACTGCGTCGACGAAAGCGCGTCGCAATTCACGCTCGTCGAGCACGCGCAAACCGGCCGCAGTGGTGCCGCCCGGTGACGTGACCTTCACGCGGAGATCGGCCGGCGGTTCGCCCTGCGCGAGTAAAGCCGCCGAACCGACGAGCAACTGACGAACGAGTCGATCGACCACGTCGACCGGTAATCCCGACGCAACTCCGGCATCCATCAACGACTCGGCGACGAGAAACAGATACGCCGGCCCACTTCCGGCCAGGCCCGTGACTGCGTCGAGTTGAGCTTCGGGAACGCGCACGACCAATCCGACCGAACCGAGTACGTGTTCGGCCCATTCCATGTCGTCTTGCGACGCCGAAGCACCGGCGGCGATCGCCGAAGCGCCCTGACGAACGAGGGCCGGAGTGTTGGGCATCGAGCGAACGACCGCAACCGACGGCCCACACGCGGCTTCGATCGTGCTCAGCGTGACGCCCGCGGCAATCGAGAGAATCCGGCGGGCGCCGGCCGCCACGGCCTCCCGGGCCGCCGACGGAACATCGGGGGGCTTCACGGCGATCACCGCCGAGGCGCAGGGTGGCGAGGTCGACACGATCGCCACATCGGGGAACATGTTCGCCAAAACATCGCGCCGATCCGGCGAGACCTCGACGATCGCCAATTCCGAGGCCGGCACGACCCCAGCGGCCAGGAGACCTCCGGCCAAGGCGGCACCCATGTTGCCACCACCCACGATGACGAGGGTCCCGGTCGTCGAACGGGAGTCGGCGGTCATGGGATCACGCTAACCAAACTCCCGACCGACCGATGCGGCGATTCGACGACCGACCCTGATGTCCCGCCGACGCGACTTCCCTTTCGTCGTCGGCGGGACGAAGGAGAGTGGAGATCGGATCAGGTGTTGCGGAGACGCGAAGCGAATCCGATGCCGAGGAGCGGACGGAAACTCTGCTCGACGTAGGCATACAGAGAGCCGATCACGCGATCGAGCTCGACCTCGGCGAGTGCTCGCAACGGAAGATCCCCGCGCAGGAATACTGCGTCCTCGGCGCCGATCGAGAAATGAGCGCCCACGAGCCGCTCGTTCCGGCGAAGCAGGTTGTCGAGGAAGAGCTCGACGTTCTCCTCGGGCGCCGGCATCACGTAGGTCTCGTAACGAAGTGTGCGCTGACCGAGGGTGATCCACACGGTCGTGAAGTCCTTCGCTTCGCCCTTCATGCGCACGTACCAGCGGGCACGAAAGGACGGGTCGGGTTCGGCGTGGTCGATGGCCACGATCGCCGTGTTGACACTGCGCAGATTCGCGAGCCATTCGTCGATCTGGCGTTCGAGAACCGCCAGCGATTCGTCGTCGTAGAGATCGCTCACGAGCAGTTGACGAGCGAACGCGACGACACGTCCGCGTACAGACGACGCAGACGTGCGGCCGCAAAACTCCAGGTGTAGCGCCGGCCCAGTTCGGCCGCCGCCGCACCCATGCCTCCGGCGAAAGACGCATCGTCGAGCAGGCGGGCCGTGCATCGTGCGAACAATTCGGGATCCCGGTCGGCGACGAGGAAGCCCGTCCGCTCGTGTTCGACGAGCGACAAAAGACCACCGACCGCGTTCGCGATCACGGGTGTTCCGCAGGCCGCCGCTTCGAGGGCGACGAGACCGAAACTCTCCGAGCGACTGGGTACCCATACCGCGTCGGCGGCGCGGTAATACGTGGAGAGGATGTGATGCGGCTGCGGGGCCACGAAGTGGACCTGACTCGCCAGACCGAGTTCGTCGACGAGTCGGTGGACGCTCTCGACGTAATCGTCGCCACCCGAACCGCTCGAGCCGCCGACGACGTACAGCGATGCGTCGCGACGTCCGAGCGCGGCGAGTGCACGAACCGCGACGTCGACTCCCTTGAGCGGCTGGATCCGGCCGACGAAGAGCAGAACCGGACCCGAACCCATGCCGAGGGCCTTGCGCGCTCCACGACGATCACCCGGGGTGAAGAACGCGTGCTCCACACCGGGGGCGACGATTTCCATCTGCCCGGGCGGATCTCCATAGAGACGGCGGAACTGATCCTCTTCCTCGTCGCACGAAACACAGATCGCATCGGCACATCCGATGATCGACGCTTCGGCACGCTCACGACGTTCGGGCTCCGGGTCGCCACCCTCGGCCTTGACCCGCGCGAGCGTGTGGAAGGTGCTGACGAGTGGGACTCCGATCTCGTGCTTGATGGAATGACCGGCGATACCCGACAACCAGTAGTTCGCATGCACGACATCGGCCGGATGGCGACGGCGCATGTCGTCGAGGACGAAGTCGGTGAACGCCGGTACGACGCTCTCGAGTTCTTCCTTCTGAAGATCCCAGGCCCCGGCCGGAACGTGCACAACGCGGTGGTTGGGCTCGACGTGGATCTCACGCGGAAGGTCGCGTCGCCACTGGCGCGTGTAGGTGGTGCACTCGACTCCGGCGTGGGCGAGCGCGGCCACGAGTTCGCGTACGTACACGTTCATGCCACCCGAATCGCCCACGCCCGGCTGGGCGAGGGGCGACGTGTGGAAGGAGAGCATCGCCACGCGGGTCACAGAAGGGGGAAACTATCGGCGTTCCCCGACGGATAGGGAGGCGGAGGACGTCGGTTGAGGTCAGGACTCGAGAAGGGAGTCGACCGAGGCCCCACCGTCGCGATAACGGCGAACGAGTTCGGCGGTCAGGGCATCGATACGGTCGAACAACTCACGGCGCCTCGTGCTCTGACGGGCCTCGAACTCCACCAACCCGGCGTGCAAGCGATCGAGCCCCGCGTCGTCGAGACTCGGCATGTCGTCGAATCCGAGCCGGTCGCAGAGTTCGTCGAACTCGGCCACCAGGGGATGATCGGCGGCCACCTCGGTGTCGCGCGGCGGTCGCGCCGAACCGGTGCTCGGTGCCGGACCCACGCCCGACCGGATGATGTCGGCGATCGAACCCGACTCACCCGACTGACGCCGATGGCGCACCGCGTCGACGAGGTCGACGCGACCCTGCGCAAGTCGACGGACGAACGAGACTGCGTCCTCTTCGGAACGCAACGTGTCGCGCTCGGCGCGCAAATCGGGAAGCGGTAGCGAACCCGGATCCGCCCCTTCTCGACTCATCGACATCCTCCCGAAACCGGCGGTAGCACCGCCACCTCATCTTTGTCGGTCACCGAGGCCGATGGGTGCACCGCTTCACCATTGAGCCAGATCCGACACGTCGGCAAGACCTCGGCGAAACGCGCGCCGTATCGAGCGGTCGCATTCGCCACGACTTCGTCGACCGTCGCACCGGGTACCGAATCACGGCCGGTTCCGGCTGCTTCGCGGGCCTGTGCGAACAACCTGAGGGTGGCCATACGGCGAGCGTACCGGCGGTACGGTGGGCGTTCGTGACGACATCGACGACTCGTGTCCTCGTCCTGCGCCACGGACAAAGCGAGTGGAACGCACTCGGACGTTGGCAGGGCCAAGCCGATCCCCCGCTCACCACACTCGGCCGACTTCAAGCGCGTCAAGCCGGGCATCTTCTGCGGACCGAGTGCCCGACTTTCGACTTGGTCATCTCGAGCGACCTCGAACGGGCCGCCGTGACCGGAGACCTTCTCGCCGAGGAGATCGGTTGTACCCATCGGCGCTCCGACGCCCGCTGGCGCGAGAACCACGCCGGCGAATGGCAGGGTCTCACGCGCCAGCAGATCAACGAAGCATGGCCGGGTTGGCTCGATGCCGACAAAAGGCCGCCCAACTTCGAAACGGTCGAATCGACCACCGGTCGAACGCTTCTTGCGTTCGACGACATCGTCAAGTTCCATCCCGGTGGTTGCATCCTCGTCGTCTCTCACGGCGGTGTGATCCGACTGTTACGACGTCACTTCACCGGCAAGGACCATCGCTTCCCCAATCTCGGTGGATCCTGGTTCGAACACGACGGCAACGACTGGCAGGCCGGATCACTGCTCTTTCCGCTCGAACTCATCGCCGAGGAACTCAAGAACACCGGGGCCGTCGAATGACCGATCCGACTCCGGCGGCCGATCATCCCTTCGACGTCGTGGTGATCCGATCCAAACGCCGCCAACGCAGCGTCGGAGCCCGACTCACGGGAAACACCATCACGGTGACGGTCCCGACCTGGATGAGTCGGGACGAAGAGACGTCGGCCATCGACGAAATGGTCCGTCGATTCACCCGCAAAGCGGCGACCCTGGCCGTCGACCTCGCCGCCCGAGCCCACGAGCTCGCCTCCGATCACATGCTCCCGCTACCCGATCGCATCGAGTGGGCCGACAACCTCACCGCGGTGTGGGGCCTGTGCACACCGTCGACGCGTCACATCCGCATCTCGTCCCGACTCGTCGGCTACCCGATGTGGGTTCTCGATTACGTGATCGTCCACGAACTCGCCCACTTGCTGGTCGACGAACACAGTCGCCACTTCTGGGACGTCGTCCACCGTTATCCGAAGGCCGAAAGGGCCATCGGCTATCTCATCGCCAAGTCGGGCGACGAGGAGGCCTCGTGTTGACTCGGGTGCTCGACGACTCGTACCCCGAGCAGACGCGTCGCCACATCGGCGCGCTCACACTCGCGAGGCTCACCACCAACGCGTGTTTCCGTTTCGCGCCACCCTTCTTCGCGAGCATCAGCGATTCGCTCCACGTGAGCCTCGGCCGACTCGGTGTGGCGTTCATGATCACCGAGATCGTCGTCGGACTCATGTCACTCGCCGGAGGACTCGTCGACCGGATGAATCGCCGGACGGCGATGGTGGTCGGACTCTCCGGAATATCGGGAGCCACCGTTCTCGCCGCAGCCAGTCAGCACATCGTTCTCTTTGCCGTTGGGGTCACCATTCTCGGTGTGGCCAAATCGGTCTTCGACATGGGACTCAACGCTTGGGTCAACGACCACGTCGATTACGCGCGACGTGGTCGGGTGGTGGGCATCATCGAAACGTCATGGGCTCTCGGGCTCCTGATCGGAGTCAGCACGATGGGGCTCGTCGCCGCCGCGACCTCGTGGCGTTGGGGCTACGCGTTCGGCGCAGTTGCCGTTGCCGTCATGGCAGTCGTCCTCACCGCGCGTCTCGACGGTCACGAGGAGACCCGCCGGCACAGTTCTTCGGGCTCGAAATCGTCACCGATGCCGCGCTCAGGACTCCTCGTCGTGGCGACCATGGGTTTCCTGATGGCGGCGAGCCAGAGCATCTTCGTCACGTTCGGTCCGTGGCTCGAGGACGAATTCGATTTCAGTGCGGCGGCGATCGCCGGAGTGGTGTTCGGACTCGGAGCTTTCGAACTCGTCGCGTCCGTCACGTCGTCTCGACGTGCGGACCAGTGGGGAAAGGAGCGCAGCACCGTCGTCGGTGCACTCCTGATCGTTCCGAGTGGGCTGTTGCTCGCACTCCTTCACGGGCACGTCGTTCCCGGACTCGTCCTGCTCGGGATCTACCTACTCGGCTTCGAGTTCTCGATCGTGTGCCTCATCCCGGTGGCCACCAACATGATGCCGGGTTCAGCGGCCAAGGGTCTCGGCTACACCTACACGGGCGGGATGCTCGGCCGGGCTTCGATGTCACTCGTGGCCACCGCGGCCTACGAATCCTTCGGCGCTGCGGCACCTTCACTGATCGGAGCCGGCAGCGCGTTGTGTGCCGTCGGTTGCATCAGCGCCTACCGGCGCGCCGCGTCTCAGCCGCGATAGCCGTTGGTGATCGGCAGGCGGCGGTCCTTCCCGAAGGCCTTCTCCGATACTCGAACACCGGGTGGACACTGCCGACGCTTGTACTCGTTGAGATCGACCAGTCGGCTGATGCGACGGACGACATCCTCGGGATGGCCGCGCTCGATGATCTCGGCCGCCGTGAGATCCTGCTCGACGTAGAGCGCGAGGATCGGGTCGAGTACCTCGTAGGGAGGAAGGCTCTGATCGTCACGTTGATCGGGTCGTAGTTCGGCCGACGGTGGCTTCACCAACACCGACTCGGGAATGATCTCGCGTCCGGCTCGATGGTTCACCCGACGGCTCACTGCGAACACGTCGGTCTTCAAGAGGTCCTTGATCACCGCGTAGCCGCCGACCGAGTCGCCATAGATGGTGAAGTAGCCGACCGCCATCTCGCTCTTGTTGCCGGTGGTGAGCACCATCCAGCCGAACTTGTTCGACAATGCCATCAGGATCTGACCACGACAGCGGCTCTGAAGGTTCTCCTCGGTGAGATCGGGTGGCCGCCCGTCGAAACTCGGTTCGAGCATGGCGAGATAGGCCGCGAAAGCCGGTTCGATCGAGATCGTCTGCATGTCGATACCGAGCGCATCGGCCAGTGCCCGCGCGTCGTCCTTGGAGCCTTCCGACGAATAACGCGACGGCATCGATACGCCGTGAACGTGGTCGGGGCCGAGCGCATCCACGGCCACGCACGCCACGAGCGAGGAATCGATACCACCCGACAAACCGATCACGACGTCGGTGAAACGGTTCTTGCGCACGTAGTCGCGTGTCCCGAGTACCAGTGCCTCGTACAACTCATCGAGGTCGTCCTTCACCGCAGTCATCGGTGGCACGAGGCGGTCGCCGAACGATCGTGGCTTTCCGGAGATCGTGGTGACGGGCAGTGGTTGGAACGCGGGCTTCGCATCCGGCACGTCGATGTCGACCACGGTCAGACCGTCGACGAACTGGGCCAGCCGGGTGACGAGGTGTCCGTTGCCGTCGAACACCATCGACGCGCCGTCGAAGACGAGTTCGTCCTGCCCGCCGACCTGATTCACGTAGACGATCGCGCAACCACCTGCTCGCGCGCGCTCGGCGAGCATGCGTTCACGATCGACGACTTTGCCGCGGTGATACGGCGAGCCATTGATGTTGATGTTGATCTGCGCGCCGCCCTTGGCCTGCTCGGCGACCGGACCGTCGGCGCGCCACACGTCCTCGCAGATCGACACCGCGACCTTCACTCCACCGATCTCGTACAGATGGTGAGGCCCACTTCCGGGGACGAAGGTGCGCTCTTCGTCGAACACGTCGTAATTGGGAAGCAGTCGCTTGTGGTACACGCCGCGTACTCCCCCGTTCGCGCAAACTGCAGCGGCGTTGTGGATCACCGGGCGCCCCGATGCCGGGTCGAGTCCGGTTCCGTGATCGACGAACCCGATCACCGCCGCGCATGTTCCCGTCGCTCGCGCCAGATCGTCGAGCACGGCGCGGTTGTCGCGCACGAATCCGGGCTTCAACACGAGATCTTCGGGTGGATAACCCGTGATCGCCAATTCGCTGAAGGCCACGATGTCGCAGCCAGCGGCCTCGGCTTGTGCGTAGAGCCCGGCGATGATTTGGCGATTGCCGACGAGATCACCGACGGTCGGATTGATCTGGGCCAAGCCGATCCGCAGAGTCGCCACGATGGGGCAGGCTAACGCCCGACCCTGCGACGGATTGTCGGCCCCACCTGCACCGACACACCCGCACCACACGCGGTCACGGAGGTCGGACGGTTCACACAGCGTTCACACAAGGGCAACGGTCGGGAAATCCCTCCCTGCGACATTTCTCCTGCCCCCGTCCGAGCGGACAAGATTGCCGGACTCAACCAACACCTGGAGGACCCCCACCATGGCCTACCAAGCCGAATACATCTGGGTCGACGGCACCGAACCCACGCCGTTGCTCCGCTCGAAGACGAAGATCCTCGACGACTCGGTGACCGAGCCGCCGATCTGGGGCTTCGACGGTTCGTCGACCAACCAAGCGCCCGGCGACAAGTCGGACTGCGCATTGCATCCCGTCTTCACCTGCCCGGACCCGATTCGCGGTGGCAGCAACATCCTCGTGCTCTGCGAAGTCATGTTGGCGCAGACGGCCAAGCCGCATCCGACCAACACCCGCGCCGCCTGCGCGAAGGCCGCCAAGAAGTACGCCGACGACGAAATGATCTTCGGTATCGAGCAGGAGTACACGATGATGAGGCTCGACGGTTCGCCGCTCGGCTTCCCGAAGGACGGCTTCCCCGAACCGCAGGGTCCGTACTACTGCGGCGTCGGTGCCGGACGCGTGGTCGGTCGCGACATCATCGAAGAGCACACGCAGGCTTGCCTCGACGCCGGTCTCCTCATCGAGGGCACCAACGCCGAAGTGATGCCCGGTCAGTGGGAGTTCCAGATCGGTGCCGCTGACGCACTCACCGTGAGCGATCACCTCACCGTCGCCCGCTGGTTGCTCCACCGCATCGCCGAGGATTACGACGTGGTGATCTCGCTCGCCGCCAAGCCGCAGAAGGGCGACTGGAACGGTGCCGGTGCACACACCAACTTCTCGACCAAGGCGATGCGCAACGACAAGGACATGAAAGCCATCACGGCCGCCTGCAACGCCATCGGCAAGAAGGTCATGGAGCACGTCACGAATTACGGCCACGACATCGAGAGCCGTCTCACCGGCAAGCACGAGACCGCTCCGTGGAACAAGTTCAGCTACGGCGTGTCGAACCGTGGCGCCTCCATCCGTATCCCGTGGCAGGTCGAGAAGACCGGCAAGGGCTACGCCGAGGACCGTCGCCCGAACGCCAACATGGATCCGTACACCGTGACCCGCCTCCTGATCGAGACGGTCTGCGGAGCCTGATCCAGCGCACTCAGTGAACGGGGCCGGGGCAACCCGGCCCCGTTTGCATTTCCGGACCGCCCGGTCGGGAACTCGAATATCGCAGGCAGAATGGACCGATGAACATGCTCGATCAGCAGCGTGACTACGTGTTGCGGACCGTCGAAGAACGTGGAGTGCGGCTCATCCGCCTCTGGTTCACCGACGTCCTCGGCAACCTGAAGAGCTTCGCCATCTCCCCGGCCGAGCTCGAGAACGCCCTCGAGGACGGCATGACCTTCGACGGTTCGTCGATCGACGGCTTCTCACGTGTGCAAGAGAGCGATGTCCTGGCCGTCCCCGATGCCAACACCTTCGTGATGCTGCCGTGGGCCGACGCCAAGGCACCCGAGGCGCGCGTGTTCTGCGACATCCACAACCTCGATGGTTCACCCTTCGGAGGCGACCCACGTCAGGTACTTCGGCGCAACCTTCAGAGCGCTCAGAAACTCGGCCTCGACTTCCTCATCGCTCCCGACATCGAGTTCTTCTACTTCGCCCCGCCCGAACCCGGTCAGGCACCGCGTCCGCTCGACGAAGCATCCTTCTTCGATCTCACCACGACCGACGTGACCGGGACATTGCGCAAGGAGACCATCCGCACGCTCGAGACCATGAGCATCCCGGTCGAGTACTCGTTCCACGAGGATGCGCCGTCGCAGCACGAGATCGACCTTCGCCACACCGACGCCCTCACCATGGCCGACAGCGTGATGACCTTCCGACTCGTCGTGAAAGAGGTGGCCGCCGCCCAGGGTGTGCACGCGACGTTCATGCCCAAGCCGCTCGAAGGCGTTCAGGGCAGCGGTATGCATCTCCACCTGTCGTTGTTCGACAACGAAGGCAACGCGTTCCACTCGAAAGACGACGCCTACAACCTCTCCGACACCGCCAAGAAGTTCATGGCTGGGCTTCTCTTCCATGCGAGCGAAATCACGGCGATCACCAACCAGACCGTCAACTCGTACAAGCGACTCGTGCCCGGATTCGAAGCACCGGTCCACGTGTCGTGGGCGCGCAACAACCGCAGCGGACTCATCCGGGTGCCGGTTCCCAAGCGCGCCAATCCTCTTGCCACCCGCATCGAGTACCGCTCACCCGATCCGGCCTGCAATCCGTATCTCGCCTTCTCGGTCATCCTCGCCGCCGGTCTCCGCGGCATCGAGCAGGGTTACGAACTCCCAGCCGAGGCCGATGCCAACCTCTTCGAGATGGGCGACGACGCGCTGCAGAAGTTGGGCATCGATCAACTCCCGCAGTCGCTCTCGGACGCGCTGCGCGTGATGGAGTCGTCGTCGCTGGTGCACGACGCGCTCGGCGAACACATCTTCGAATGGTTCCTGCGAAACAAGCGCTCCGAGTGGCGGGGTTACAAGACCCAGGTCACTCCTTTCGAACTCAATCGGTATCTGAGGTCGATCTGAGGTCGTCCATGGATCTCGTCGCCGTCTTCCCCGAGCCGCCGCCGCCCGAGTTGGCGCGCACGCTCGATCTCGCGGGCTACCGCTGGAAGGCGTTCGCCTCCGCCGACGAAATCTCGAGGTCCGAACCAGCCGAGGGCTGGATGGGCGCCATCGTGTGCGCCGATGCGGAGATCGAGAATGCCTGGGCGGTCTGTCGCGCGCTGCGCAAGAAGGACGTTCTGCAGGTGCCGCTCCTTCTCCTCGTGACCGGAGCCCAACTCGACGAACTCACCCTCCGCGATGAACTGTTCGACGACTTCTGCCTCCTCCCCTTCCATCCGCGCGAACTCGAAGCCCGGTTGCGCCATCTCTTCGCGTTCGGCGTGTCGAGTCCGCGGCCCGATCTCGTCGACTACGACGAACTCGTCCTGAATCTCGAGACGTACCAGGCATCGGTCGGCGGTCAGCCCCTCGATCTGACCTACATGGAGTACGAGTTGCTGAAGTTCCTCGTGCAGAATCCGGGCAAGGTGTTCACGCGCGAGATCCTTCTCTCTCGGGTGTGGGGTTACGACTACTACGGCGGTGCACGCACGGTCGACGTGCACATCCGGCGTCTACGGGCCAAGTTGGGCGAAGAACACGCCAACCTCATCCAGACCGTTCGTTCGGTCGGGTATCGCTTCGGCCAGTCGCGCTGGGGAAACTGACGATCAGATCCCGGCCAGATCGTGCGGATCGAGGCCGACGAGGGAGTCACGGAGGGTGAGTCGGCCGATTGCCCCCGGCTCGATGGCGAGTGATACCGGGATATCAACGTGATGCGGCACGCCGAGCACACGACAACCGGCGGCCAGGGCCGATCGGGTTCCGGTCGGCGAATCCTCGATCGCCACACAATCGGCGGGCGACACGCCGAGCCTCTCGGCGGCGAGCAAGTAAGGATCCGGATGCGGTTTGCCGCGTTCGACTTCGTCGCCGGTGACCGACACGTGAAAACTCCCGGTCGGTAGACACGCGAGCACCTCGTCGGAAAAGCGCTTCCACGACATCGTCACCAACGCGGTGGCCAACCCGATGTCGCGTACCCCACCGAGAAGTTCACGCGCACCGGGCCGCCAGGGCACCTCGACCCGAATGCTCTCCACGACTCGATCGAGCAACATCTCGACGATCTCGTGTGGTGAACGCTCGACTCCGCCGTGACGACGGATGTACGCGCCGGCGTCCAACAGGTCGGCCCCCACGAGTGCTTTCGCGTGCTCGTGAGTCCACGTTCCGCCGTGCGACTCGACGATGTCGAACTCGGCGGCGATCCAGTACGGCTCGGTGTCGACGAGAGTCCCGTCCATGTCCCACAGAACGGCACGGGGCAACACATTCGTTCCGGTCACGCGAGACCCTGGATCCGTCGACTCTCCCGATCGTGGCGGCGCAACATGTCGTCGAGATCTCGGTGAACGATCTCACCGTCGGACACCACCCGCTTTCCGTGCACGATGGTGTGCCGAGCACCGATGGGCCCGCACCGCAACCACGCCTCGATCGGATCGGCGAGCGCGCCGGCAAACTGCGGCCCGGTGAGACGCCACACGGTGACGTCACCCACCGCACCCACCGAGATCTCGCCGATCTCACCTTCACGACCCAGACAACCGGCACCTCCGCGAGTAGCGACCTCGAGTGCCATGCGCGCCGTACCGGCTGCGGCACCGTCGCGGAGTTTGGCGAGCAACATCGCCTGGCGAGCTTCCAACCACAGTGATGCCGAATCGGCTGACGACGAACCGTCGACTCCGAGACCGACCTTGGCCCCCGCGGCACGCAACGCGACGACCGGAGAAATACCGGACGCGAGGATGAGATTGCTGCTCGGACAATGGGCGACCCCGATACCGGCAGCACCCAATCGATGCACTTCGTCGTGGTTCGGCATCACACAGTGTGCGACCCACGTGCGGTCGGTGCACCAACCCGTGCGCTCGAGATACTCCATGGGTCGACAACCGAAGGTCGCGATCGAGAAGTCATCGTCCTCGGCGTTCTCGGCGAAGTGGGTGTGGAGTCGGACGTCGAGCTTCTCGGCGAGTTCGGCCGAGCGCACCATCAGTTGTTCGGTCACGCTGAAGGGTGAACATGGCGCGAGGGCGATGCGGGTCATGGCCCCGAACGAACGATCGTGATGGCGGGCCACCGCCGATTCACTCGCCGAAAGAATCTCGTCATCGTCGGCGACGACGTCGTCGGGCGGCAGACCACCGTCCTTCTGCGACAACGACATCGAGCCGCGGGTGGGATGGAATCGAACACCGAGTTCACGCGCGGCGGCGATCTCGGCCGACAAGAGGTCGCCAGCGCCCTTGGGGTGCAGATACAAGTGGTCGGTGCTGGTGGTGCAACCGGAGAGCGCGAGCTCGGCCAGACCGACGAAGGCACTCACATGCACCGATTCCTCGTCGATCGCCCTCCACAACGGATACAGAGACTGCAGCCATCCGAACAACGGCTTGTCGGTCATCGGCGGATAGGCGCGCGTGAGGTTCTGGTAGATGTGATGGTGCGTGTTGACGAGACCCGGTGTGACGAGGCAGTCGGTCGCGTCGATCACTTCGCGGGCAACGGGCGCCGCTTGACCCGAATCCCCCACTGCCGACACGAATCCATTGGTGATGGCCACCCAGCCACCGCGCAACTCGCGCCGTTGGTCGTCCATGGTGGCAACCATTAGGGAGTTCTCGATCAACAGGTCGGCGGTCTGCGGAGTTGACATGTTCTCAGTCCAGTGAGTCGAGGATCGCGACGATGTCGTCGAGAGTGGTTCGCGGGTTCACGATGCAGAACCGCAACACAGTCTCGCCGTTCCACGACGAAGGAACAACGAACGATTCGCCCGAATACAACTGATCGTCGCTCCAACGACGGTAGTCATCGGGTCCCCAGCCGTTCCGACGAAAGACGAGAACGGTGAGATCGGGCTCGAGGAGCAACTCGAGGTTTGGGCGTCGACCGATCTCCTCGGCGGCGGCCCGCGCCACCGCGATCGTGGTTTCCATGGCCTCGGTGTAGGCATCGGTGCCGTGGGTGGCCAGGCTGAACCAGAGCGGAAGGCCCCGCGCTCGGCGCGACAGATGATGTGCCACATCGGCCGGATTCATCTCGTGCCACGGACCCTCTTCGCCTTCACCGCCGCGGAGCACTTCGAGGTATTCGGCGTTCTGGGTGTGGGCCCGCCGGCCGTCGTGGATGTTCCGATACACGAGGGCACAACAGTCGAAGGGACCGAAGAGCCACTTGTGCGGATCGACGATGAAACTGTCGGCCCGCTCGATACCCGAGAACAGATCGCGCACCGATGACGCGCACAATGCCGCCAGACCGTAAGCACCATCGACGTGGAACCACAATGCTTCGGACGCACAGACGTCCGCGATGCCAGCGAGATCGTCGATCACACCGACGTTGGTGGTTCCACCGGTGGCCGCCACTGCGAACACTCTCTCGCGATCGGCCGGATCGAGAGCATCGAAGACCAACCTCACCGCCCGACCGTCGAGGCGACCACGATGGTCGGTCGGGACATGAACGAGATCGACGTCCATGGCGTGAGTCGCCTGCGCGATCGACGAATGCGCGCCTTTCGACGCGAGGACCACACCCCGAACCCGATCGAATCGACCTACGTTCCGACCACGCCAACGATGACGCGCCGCGATCAATGCCGAAAGATTGCCGGCCGTGCCACCGCTCACGAATGCTCCACCGGCCGATTCGGGGAACCCGGCCAGATCGGCGAGCCAACGCAAAGCCTGATTCTCGGCGAACACGGCACCGGCGGCTTCGAGCCACGAGCCGGCGTAGATGCTGCTCGCCGAGACCACCATGTCGAACAGAACCGATGCTTCGGTCGGCGCACCGGGAACGAAGGCCAGAAAGCGCGGATGATCCACCGAAATGCACGCCGGCGCGAGCACATCGGTGAAGAGCCTCAGTGCCTCGTCACCACCGACACCCGAAGGCGTGATGGTCTGACCGACGGCACGGAGTAACTCCTCATACGGACGAGGTGCGTCGAGTGGAACCGGATCCATACGCACCCGATCGAGGGCGTAGTCGACCGCTCGATCGGCGAGTCGTGCGATGGCTTCGTCGTGACGGTGCACGGTGTCAGCCTGTCACCCGAACCAACGTCGGGTGGGCGATCAGGTGTTGAGATCGAGGAGTTCGCTGCCCTCGTGACGGAC
>CAZLXB010000028.1:0-8112 GCA_964563545.1 uncultured Bifidobacterium sp.
CGCTCGACAAGGTCGGCGAAGTGATCGGACCCAAGGGCAAGGTCATCAACACCATTCAGCAAGAGACCGGCGCCGACATCAGCGTCGACGACGACGGTGTGGTGGGCATCGTGACCATCGGTGCCGTCGAGGGTTGGCGCATGGAGGATGCGAAGGCACGCATCCTCGCCATCGTCGATCCGCCCAAGGCCGAACTCGGCGCCGTGTACAACGGTCGCGTGGTGTCGATCACCAAGTTCGGTGCCTTCGTCAACATCCTTCCGGGTCGCGATGGTCTCGTGCACATCTCGAAGTTGGGACGCGGCAAGCGCATCAACAATGTCGAGGACGTGCTCACGCTCGGCCAGGAACTCGAGGTTCGCGTCGACGACATCGACGACAAGGGCAAGGTGTCGCTCACCCCGGTGGGTGACGGCCCCGAGCCGTCGGGCGACTCATCGGGTGGCTCGTCATCGGACGGATCATCGTCGAACGGTGGCAGCCGCTCGGGCGGACCGGTCTCGGTCAGCTTCGAGGACGCCTTCGACAGCGAGATCGCCAGCGAACTCGGTGACCTCGGCCCTGGCGGGTCGGCGGGCAGCGATGAGCGCGGTGATCGCCGTGGCGGTGACCGTCGTGGTGGTGGTGGCCGTGATCGCGACCGCGGTCCGCGTCGTCATCGCTGACGCAAACATCTCCCTCGTCGTCACCTGAGAACACTTAGGATCGGCGCATGAGTTCGTCACCCATCAAGGTCGGTGTCTTCGGCGCCGGCGGCCGAATGGGAGCAACCGTCTGCGACGCCGTCGTCGCTGACCCTGCTCTTCAGTTGGTCGCCGCCGTCGACCCGGCCGGGGTGGGTCGTGTCGTGCACGGTGTCACCATTGCGGGCGACCCGCGCGCCATGGCCGACGCCGGCGTGGAGGTCGCGGTCGACTTCACGGTGGCCGCTGCGTCACGAACGAATCTGTCGTGGTGCGCGTTGCACGGTGTACACGCTGTGGTGGGAACCACCGGCTTCTCCGACGACGACCTCACCAATATCCGTTCGGCTTTCACCTCGTCGAATTGTCTGATCGCGGCCAATTTCGCCATCAGCGCCGTGCTCATGATGAAGTTCGCCGAATTGGCCGCGCCGTGGTTCGACACGGCCGAAATCATCGAGCTCCACCACGACAACAAAGCCGATGCACCGAGTGGAACCGCCATGGCCACCGCCCGTCGCATGGCGGCGGCTTCGGGGGAGTGGGCGCCCGACCCCACCACGCACGAAGTCGTGGAAGGTGCGCGCGGGGGTAAAGGACCAGCCGACATCCGTCTGCACGCCATCCGCATGCGCGGCATGGTCGCCCATCAAGAGGTGATCCTCGGCGCGGCGGGTCAGACGCTCACCATCCGTCAGGACAGTTACGACCGCGTGAGTTTCATGCCCGGTGTCGTGTTGGCATGCAAGAAGGTCGCCGGTCTACCCGGACTCACGATCGGGCTCGACGCCGCCCTCGGCATCTGAATCGCAACCGAATCAGCAGTAGACCCGGGTGTGGTGACTGATCGAGTCGCTCAACGGCCGAACGTAAGCGTCGTGCGGTCCCAATGACCGGGCATCACAAGCCTCTTCCTTGGTAGCGAAGGGTCCGAAGTAGACCACATAGATCGGCGCACCGTCGGCCGATGGCCAGAGTGAATCGCAGGTCTGATCGGTGCGGAGATACGACGCGTCGGGGTACTTGCGGAGCAGTCGAGTGATGTTCGCCCGATTGCGCGCCTCGTGCGACGAGACCGATGCCCCGACCGCGGTGATGTACGAGCCATCGCACTCGGGCTGAGTCATCAGCACGTCGTCGATCCCGAGGTCGTTGGGATAGATCTGGACCGGTCGCTCGTTGACGACCTGCTCTTGGGTCACGCGGGTCGAGGAGTCCTCGAGAATCTCGAGCCGTGACCGTGTTTCGACATCGCAGAAGAAGGTGGTTTCGCCGGAGGCAATCGTGACGTCCTCGCCCGAGTCGCAGGAGACGTACTCGAGGAAATCAGAAGAGTGGTCGGTCAAGAGAACTTCGGGCCAATATCCGCTGACCGGCTGACCATCGATGAGGTTCACGATTTCACCGTCGATGTATCGGAACGCCCAAGCAAGGTGGGGAGTCTCGCCGGGTGCCCAAGTGATCTCCCCGGTCTCGCCGGTTGCAGAGATCAGAACGACCGGATGATCGACGAGCTGGTCGCCGAGTACTTCGATGACCGACTCTTGACCGGCCTCGCTCCAGGGAATCTCATCGGACAGCGTCCATTCTCCGTCGCGCCACTCGAGCAGCAGAAGACCGGCGATGTAACCCGACGGATTCGTGAAACCGTGGAAGTCGTCGACCGTCGCAATGGCGAAGATTCCGCCATCGTTTCGGAACGGAAGATCGGTGTGTGATTGGACGAACGACGCCGAGAGATCGCGCCACGCCTCGGCAGCCATTTTCCACTGGTCGACGGGCACCGTGGTCGAGGTGAACGTCGTGGTCGTGGTCGGAGTCGGATCGTCGTCGAGGGCCGTGAAGACGATGACGGAACCGAGAGCGAGGGTCGACAGAACCGCGATCACAGAAACAAGGATCGATCCGGCGCCACTGGGGGCTTTAGTCGAAGGAGTCGCCCCGGCTGGTCGGGTGAGCATCGTCCCGCAGTGGGAGCAGAACGCCATATCGGGGGCGTTATCAGTATGACAAGACGCGCAGCGCACGGAACCTCCCTCCCGACTACGTGTCGGCAAACTACCGGTCCTCGCGTGGGAAGTGATCGGGTCGCGCGGTGGTCAGAGGAAGAGCGCGGCCATCAGCACCAGGCCGACACCCATGAAAGAGATGATGAAGATGGGTATCGCCATAACAGCGACCGCAACCAACGCGAGGGCGACGAAGACATACGAGAGTCGATACACGCCTTCGTTCTACAACGGGGGTGGGACGGGGTTGGATCCCCGACTGAAGCTGCCGGTCAGAGGTGACCGAGCACGACTTCGCAGGCACTGACCGTCACGCCGGGGCCGTCCTCGACGTTGATCTCCTGAACGACTCCGTCCTTCAACACGGCCGAGTAGCGCTGCGAGCGGGTACCGAGACCGAAGCCCGAACCGTCCATCTCGAGACCGATGGACTTGGTGAATTCGCCGCTGTCAGCAAGCATCACGATGCCGTCGGCGCCTTGTGCCTTGCCCCACGCGTCCATGACCCACGGGTCGTTCACACTGATGCAGGCGATCGTTTCGACACCCTTGGCCTTGAGCGCCTCGCGGTTCTTTACGTAGCCGGGCAGGTGGATCATCGAGCAGCCGGGGGTGAAAGCACCCGGCACGGCGAACAGCACGACCGTTCCTTTGGCGAGGACGTCATGTGAATTCACGGGCTCGGGCATCCCGGAGGACGCGAGCACGCGCAGTTGGACGTTGGGGATCTTGTCGCCGACGGAAATGGCCATGGTCTGCTCCTTGTTTCGCCCCGGATCGGGAGTGTCTGAAATCTAGGACGCTCTGCCACCCGTCGCTCAGCCGGGGCGACGGAAACCCGAATCACTTGTCGGTCGGGTGCTCGATCTCGTGGATGACGTCGGGGATCCGCTTGCGTCCCTGGCGGGCCGATTGGGCGAACGACAGGGCGAAGAGTCCGCCGACGACGTACCACTGGTAGTCCTCGATCCAGTTCAGGAACGAGCGAATCTGATCCTCGAACACTTGACCACCGGCCCAAAGGACGCCGAGTTTGAGGGCGATACCGGCGGCCAGCAGAGCCACGAACAATCGAGGCGACATGCGCCGATGTCCGGCCATGAGGCACACGAGATTGCTCGCGGGCATCAGGATCACGAGGAGCCAGCCGGCTTTGTCGATTCCCGTTTGGAACCATCGGTAGATCGCTGGGAGTTCGCCCATCTGATTCTCGGTCCAGCGGATGGCCCGTTCGCCGTACCAGCGGCCGAGAAGGAAGAGGCATACGCCGGCCAGCATGAGTCGGCCGAAACCAAGGAGCGCATACGGGAGCGGATCGATGAACGGCACCGAGCCGAACAGGTTGCGGTTGCGCGACGAGAGCGCGAGAACGATCGCGGGGCGTTCGTCCACCCACGCCGGACCGATGTTCGATCCGAAGGTGCCGATGGCGAACAGAACGCCCGAAGCGATCAGGATCGCGCGGCGGGCGGTTGTCGACACGTGAATCGGTTCGACGCTCGGTCGGGAGAGGGGCGCGTCCGACATCCCCGGCAATCTAGGTGACGGGCTCGCCGAAGTACCATCGGGGCCGAACAAGGGGGATCACATGGCTTCCAACTCGTCCATCGGCTTCGCCGGCCTCATGCAGGACGTTCCGTTGTCGATCAATCACATCTTCGATCGTGCCGAGCGTTACTACGGCCGCAAAACGATCGTGACCGCGACCGCCAAGGGGAGGGAGCGCACCACGTATGCGCAGTGGGCCGATCGCACGCGCCGGGTCGGCACCGTCCTCGACCAACTCGGGATCTCGGCCAGCGGCCGTGTGGCCACGTTCGCCTGGAACACAGCTCGACACCTCGAGCTCTACTTCGCCGCCCCATGTTCGGGGCGCGTGTTGCACACGCTCAACATCCGTCTCTTTCCCGAGCAGTTGACCTACATCGTCAATCACGCCGAGGACGAAGTGATCTTCGTCGATCGGTCACTCATCGGGTTGCTCGCGCCGCTGCTTCCCACCTTCACCACGGTGAAGCACCTCGTCATCATGGACGATGGCAAGGGCGACGTTCCGGCCGATCTCGCGGGAATTCTGCGCCACGATTACGAAGAACTCTTGGCCAAGGCGTCACCGGCAAGCTTCGCCGAAGTGCCGGAGAATTCGGCCGCGAGCATGTGTTACACGAGTGGCACGACCGGCAATCCCAAGGGTGTCGTCTATTCGCACCGCAGCACGTTCCTGCACACGATGGCCACGATGATGGTCGACGGGCTCGGTGTTTCCGAACGCGACTCGATTCTCCCGGTGGTGCCGATGTTCCACGCCAACGCGTGGGGCCTCGCGCATGCCGCGGTCGCCGCCGGCGCCAACCTGATCATGCCCGGCCCCGACCTCTCGGGAAAGGCCATCGCCGATCTCATCGTGGAAGAGAGGGCGACCATCGCCGCCGGTGTGCCCACGATCTGGATGGGTGTTCTCCCCGAGTTGAAGGGCCGTGACACCTCGAGTCTGCGCGCCATTCCCTGTGGCGGTTCGGCGGTGCCGCGAGCGTTGTCGGAGGCGTATCGCGAACAGACGGGACTCCCAATCCTCCAAGCGTGGGGGATGACCGAGACCAGCCCGCTCGCTGCGGTGTGTCATCTCGACAGCGATCAACTCTTGCTCGACGTCGACCAGCAAGCCGATTTGCGTACTCAGGTCGGTCGAATCATGTTCGGCGTGGAGTGCCGTGTGGTGGAACCCGGTACCACCACGAGCGTGCCGTGGGACGGCGAGTCGAGTGGTGAACTTCAGTGTCGTGGCAACTGGATCGCCGCCACCTATTACAACGACGAACGTGCCGGTGAGAGTTTCACCGCCGACGGCTGGCTCCGGACCGGTGACGTTGCCGCTGTCGATGAACGCGGTCGTATCCGTCTGCTCGACCGCACCAAAGACCTCATCAAGTCGGGTGGTGAGTGGATCAGTTCGGTCGAGATTGAGAACGAGTTGATGGCCCACCCGAAGATTCGCGAGGCAGCGGTGATCGGTGTTCCCCATCCGAAGTGGTCGGAACGGCCGCTCGCGTGCGTCGTCCTCGAGAAGGACGTCACCATGACGACGGCCGAAGTGATCGAGTACTTGGCCCCGACACTCGCTAAATGGCAACTGCCCGATGACGTCGTCTTCATCGACGAAGTTCCCAAAACGAGCGTCGGCAAGTTCTCGAAGAAGACCCTGCGAGATCGCTTCGCCGATTACCAGTTACCGACCAACTGATCCTCGGATCAAGAAGCGGCGGTGGCCGACCCGGCTCGGCGCGGGGCGACAACACGCAAGACGGTCGCGGCCACGGCCGCAATAGTCGCCAATAGCGCGGTGGCCTGGTAAGCGCGATGAGTTGCGTCGGTTCCGGCGAGACCGGCGTGGATCGCCGTGAGCCACCACGACGCGTAGGAGGCCAGGTGGATGTACTTCCAGAATCGTCGGTTGATGTGCTTACGAACGAGAGATGTGCCCTGAACGGCGACCAGGATCCAGAAGGCGGCCACACCGAAGTTCACCGGGCCGGTCTTCCAGGTGCTTCCGTTGGGAACGAAGAGCTCCTTCCAGCCGAAGTGCACGTAGTTGTCGGCCACGAGGGCGACAAGGTGCAGAGCAATGGTGACCACGGCCAGACCCGAGAGCCATGAGTGCATCTCGAGGAGCCACGAAGCGCGGTCGATCTTCTTCAGCGCGCGGGTGAAGAGGAGAACGCCCCACACGAGGCTCGCCGTGAGCAGTACGAAAGCGACGATGCCCGAGGCACGCGACAAATACCACCAGAACTGCGGACTGACTTCCATTACTTCTCCTCGTAAATCTTCCACATGGTGTTGAAGGCACATCCCTCGACGTCGACGATCGTGGCTGCGATGCCGAGCTGATCCAATTCGTCGAGTCGGGCCCGGCCGCCGACCATCAATGACTTCGTGAGGATCTCGGCCCAGGCCGCTGATCCGGCGACCACCGTGGCGCCGAAGGTGCCGTTCGCGATCGGAGTCAACGAGGACGGATCCAAGAGGTGGTGATTGTCGTCGCCGGTTCGTCGATCGGGGAACCGGCGACGACGGACGCCCGATGTGGCCACGCCACCTGAGGCGAGACGTACCTGACCGATGGGTCCCTTCGCATCCGGGTCGAGAACGACCACCCGCCAACCTTCGTTCTCCGGACCGGGTCCGTACACGCTGACGTCACCTCCAATGGAGACCAGCGAGCCACGGTGAAACTTGGAGAAGATCTCCTCGGCGACGATGTCGGCCGCCAGTCCCTTGCCGATCCCACCCGGATCGAGAGCCGTTCCGGCGGGCATCCGGACCCATGCTCCTCGATCATCGGCGCCGAACTCGATGGCCAGCACATCGCCTCGTTGGTCGAGATGGGCTTCGAGTGATGTGACTCTTCCTGAACCATCGAGTGATTCGTGGTACCCGAGTCGGATGATCGGGACGACCATCGTTGGGTCGAAGGAGCCGTCGGTCGCTCGAACCCCGAACTGCATCATCTCGAGGAGTCGTCGGGTCTCCTCGGAGACACGAGTCGACGATCCGCGACTGCGATTGAGGCACGAGATCTCGCTTTCGTCGATGAATCGACTCCAGAGAAGTTCGAGTTCGGCGATCCGGTCGCGGGCGTGACGGACCGCCGAACTCGAGATCTCGTCCGTGCCCGACACGATGACCTCCACCTCGCTGCCCATGGCATGCCAGGAGCCGATGGTGTCGGTCGCGCGTCGTTCGACGGTGATCGGTGAGATGAGGGATGACGTCACGTTCAGCTACTGCTCGAACTTCCGCCGCCACCGCCACCACCGCCACCACTGCCACCACCGCTCCGTGTCGGTTGCGGAACCGCGATCGGAATGGTCACCAATTGGGGGGCAGCCGACACCGGGGGCTCGACGACGACAGTTGTCGGTTGTGACGGCTCGAGGGTCGTCGCTGCCGTATCAACCGGGGGCGTTGCTGAAGTCTGTTGTGCCGAAACTGTCTTTGACGACGGTGTCCCAGGGTTCCAGTTGGCGGGCAACGTCGGTGCGCTCGATGCGAGAGATCCGACAGTGCCCGTCACCGGGGACTGCGCTCGGGCGATGAGTTGATTGGGATCGGCGACTTGTTGAGCCGAGACAGCGACCCCGTTCACGTATTTGACCAATTGACCCGTTGCCAGATCGAGAACGAGTTGTTCGGGCTGATCAGAGGGCGGCGGGTCGTTCTCCGCCGCCGAGGTCGCCGACCAGCCGAGTGCGGCGGTGATTCCGAAAACGGTCGTGGACGTGAGGCCGGCAGCGAGGATCTTGCCGATCGCCGCACGCTTGTTGTCGACCGGAGCCGATCGCCGAGCTCGGAGCTCGGCGAGCCGCTCGGATTGCTGGAGGTCCTCAGTCGTCATCTTCGTCCTCGTCTTCGTCTTCGTC
>CAZLXB010000028.1:8212-28561 GCA_964563545.1 uncultured Bifidobacterium sp.
TCGTCCTCGTCCTCGTCCTCGTGGTCTTCGTCCTCGTCTTCGTGGTCCTCGTACGAATCGTCGTCATGGTCGTCATCCGAGGAGGACGAATCTCCGCTACCACTGCTGGACGATGTCGAGTGAGATTCCACCCGAGTCACGATGTTGCCGCCCACGAGTTCGGCCACGAACGTCACCTCGACCGTCCCCGAACGGAGTACGACTTCGGCAGTTCCGGCGGTGGGGCCCGTGGTGTAACTCACGACGGCCCAACCTTCTCCCGGTACGACTTCGGTGATTCGGAAATCGCTCGCCCCGGAATCGACTCTGACCAATCCGGCCGCTCCGATCTGGAAGGCCGACAGGCGACGAGATGAGGTCGTCGCGATGCCCGACGTCTGGTCCGCCACCGTCACCGGCGCCGCCGTGGCTACTGACAAGGTTCGAATCGACGACAGGTTCCCGACGACGGACGCTTCAGCCGCAACGGTGTTCGCCATGGGAACCGATGTCTCGCTCGAGTCGCTTCCATTGGAGGGTGAGGGAGGGACACCGACGACCGAGAGGACGCTGGCCGCCGGAGCGGGCGATGCATCCGTGCTGAGGACCCGGGTATTGACCATGGCCGCCGCCGATCCGGCGGTGAGTACCCCCACCAGAGAGAGGACGGTGATTGCTCGAGAGTTCATGTTGGCCTTTCTGCCGTATCGGTGCCCGCCGACGGGATCAAAGTAGGGAAGGGCCATCCAAAGGACGTCCGGGGAGACATCCAAGATTCGTCCAAATTCGTCAAAGTCGGCCGAGATGACGGGAACCTGTCGGTGCCGACAGGCCTGAGTCACAATGGAGCCGGAGGGTTCGATGCGAGTGCTGGTGGTGGAGGATGACGACGCGATCGGCGACGGCCTCGAGGATGGACTGACCGAGCAGGGTTTCGTGGTCGTCCGCGCTCGTAACGGCGCCGAGGCGTTGCAGTCCGACCCCGGAGACGTCGTACTGCTCGATCTCGGTCTGCCCGACATGGATGGACGCGATGTTTGTCGGGCCATCCGGGCTCGAACGTCGACTCCGATCATCATGCTCACCGCGCGCGCCGAAGAATTCGATCGAGTCCTGGGTCTCGAACTCGGAGCCGACGATTACGTCACCAAGCCCTTCAGTTTCCGTGAATTGGTTGCGCGGATCCGGGCGGTCGCCCGGCGTAGTCAGCAAAGAGTCGAACCCGAGGATGACGCGATCATTGTCCGCGGTTCATTGACCATCGACATTCGTGCCCATCGGGTTCTCTTGCGCGGTTCGGAAGTGAAGTTGACGCCCAAAGAATTCGACTTGTTGCGGTTTCTCGCCGCGGCGACCGATGTCGTACGCACCCGTTCGGAGATCCTCGACGAAGTTTGGGATGTCAACTGGTATGGCCCGACCAAGACAGTCGATGCCCATGTGGCGACGATCCGACAGAAACTCGGCGACTCCCGTTGGATCGAAGCCGTGCGCGGAGTCGGATTCCGTCTGGTCGAGGTCGAGTAGTGGTTCGCGCGTGAAACGTCGACTCATCTCGTCGATGGTGGGCCTCACCACGTTCGTGCTCATCGTCCACGACGTCCCCCTCGTCGACCACCTTCGTCACGTCGAACGCGATCGCCTCGAGGCGAGGCTCGAAGTCGACGCCTTCAAGATCTCCGGTCGGACGGTCGAGGCTCTCGAGCAACTCGGCGAGATCGGCAGCACAGATACCTCGGTTCTCGACGACCTCGTCGCCGAGTATTCGGCGTCCACTGGTGGTCGTGTGGTCGTGACCGACGATCGCGGGCTGGTCATCGTCGCGTCCGATGAGGAGACGATCACCGGTCGCGACTTCTCGACACGACCCGAGATCGCCGGTGCGCTCGAAGGCACTCCGATGACAGGTGAGCGATATTCGCAGACCCTCGCTGAGAACTTGCTCTTCGTCTCGGTCCCCGTCGTCGCCGGGGACGAAGTTCTTGGTGCGGTGCGGATCACGTATCCGACTGCGGTGATCAACGATCGTGTGACGTCACGACTGTGGGGAATCCTCGCCGCCGGTGTCGTGTCGATCCTGGTCGCGGTGCTCGTGGCCTTCCTTCTGACCTACACCGTCACTCGCCCTCTGAATCGCCTCACTGCGGTGACGGAGAAGCTCGGCGACGAGGATTTCACGGCCGAAGCGGACGAGAAGTCCGGCCCACCCGAGATCAAGTCGTTGGCCCGGTCGTTCAATCGGATGCGAGTCCGGCTTCAGCGACTGATCGACAAGCAGCGTGGTTTCGCGGGTGACGCCTCGCACCAACTTCGCACACCGCTCACGGCATTGCGTCTCCGTCTCGAACAAGCCGAGGAATCGGTCGAACGCGATCCGGTCGCGGCTCGGGTCAAGATCGAGGCAGCACTTGCCGAGACCGAAAGGTTGCAGCACCTCGTGGACGGCCTCCTCGCACTGGCGCGCGCCGAGGCCCGGAACGACGCATTGGGCTCGGTCGAGTTGCTCGACGTCGTGCGCGATCGGATCGACTCGTGGAGTGCGTTGTCAGCCGAGTCGGGGGTATCGCTCACTCTCATCGGTTCCGCTCCGTGTCGGGTGGCAGCGATGAGTGGAGTCGTCGACCAAGTGGTCGACAACTTCATCGATAATGCCGTGCAGTACGCGCCTTCCGGCTCGGCGGTGGAGGTCTCGATCGATGTGGTGGGCGGTGACGGCGTGGTGAGCGTGGCCGATCGGGGACCGGGAATGACCGCCGAGCAATGTGAACTCGCCCTTGATCGTTTCTGGCGAGCACCTGATGCCGCGCCCGGAGGAACCGGACTCGGTCTCGCCATAGCCGCGCGGCTCGCCGAGGCGAGTGGAGGGTCCGTCGTCCTGGCCCCACGTCCGGGTGGCGGCCTCGTGGCGAGTCTGCGGCTCCCGATCGCCGATTGAAGATCAGAGACGTCCGGCGTCGGTGACCCGCTGAAGGAACTGGCGGGTTCGTTCGTGTCGCGGACGCTCGAAGATCTCCGCCGCGGGAGCCGATTCGACGATCTCCCCGCGATCGAGAAAACACACGCGGTCGGCAATCTCGCGCGCGAATCCCATCTCGTGCGTGGCGAGCAACATGGTCATCCCCGTGCTCTTGAGTTCGCGAACGACGTCGAGGACTTCGCCCACCAGTTCGGGATCAAGGGCCGAAGTGATCTCGTCGAGCAACATCACTTCGGGTTCCATGGCGAGACTGCGGGCGATGGCCACCCGCTGCTGTTGGCCACCGGATAGTTGATCGGGATAACTATCGACTCGCTCGGCGAGTCCGAAACGAGTGAGCAGCGCTCGAGCGCGAGCATCAGCCTCGGCCTTCTCGATCTTCAGGACTTTGCGCGGCGCGAGCGTCACGTTGGCCAGAACGCTCATGTGAGGGAAGAGGTTGAAACTCTGGAACACCATGCCGATCCGCCGGCGGATGGCGTCGGCCGCCAATCCGGGTTCGCTGATGTCGACTCCGTCGAGGAGGATGGCACCGTCGTCGATGGGCTCGAGAAGATTGATGCAACGTAGGAGCGTGCTCTTGCCACTACCAGACGCGCCGATGAGGGCGATCACCTCGCTCTGAGCGACATCGAGTGAGATGCCGTTGAGCACCGCACGCGACCCGAAGGCTTTGTGTACGGCTCGAAGGGACAGTTTCATCGGATGGCCGTTCCGGTCGTGCGCCGCCGTTCACGGGCGACCAGCCAGTCGACGAAGCGCGTCTCGGGAATCGTGAGGAGGAGGAAGATCAGGGCCGCGCCCACATAGGGCGTGAAGTTCGCGTACTTCGACTTGTCGATGCCCGCTTGGCGTAGGACTTCGATCGGCCCGATGAGGCTGATGAGGGCGACGTCTTTCTGCAGGGACACGAAGTCGTTCATGAGCGGGGGGATCACACGTCGCACGGCTTGGGGGAGCACGACGTGACGAAGTGTCGACGACGATGAGAGTCCGAGTGAACGAGCACCGGCTCTCTGACTCTCGTGGACACTCTCGATTCCCGCCCGGAAGACCTCGGCCACGTAGGCCGAATAGTTGAGGACCAGCGCAACCGATCCCCAGAGATACGGACTGTTGTAAGGGCGGTCGAGTCCGAGCCCGGGCACACCGAATCCGACGAGAAGAATCGTGAGGATCACCGGAATGCCCCGGAAGATGTCGGTGTAGGCGGCGGCGAAGAGTCGGAACGGGAACAGGGCCGGCGCCCGAACGCTCCGCAGAACGGCGATCAGGAGACCGAAGGCGAGGATGCAAGGTGCACACCACGCGAAGATCTGCACATCCTTCACGAAGGCGCTCAAGAGTCGCGGGAAGGTAGTGCTGAAGACCTCACCATCGAAGAAAGATCGCTTGACCTTGTGCCAACCGGGGGTCTTCGGCACGAGGATCACCACGAGGGCGACGACGGCGAGAGTCGACGTGGTCGCGATGGTCACCGACCGGCGTCGTTGACGGCGTTCGAATTCCTGGCGTCGCGTGCGGCCGGACGCGCCGGTGCCCGGGAGATCGCTCATCCCGGGCACCGTAGCGTTCATGTCGATGCTTTCGGTGTGTCGATCAGCCGACGCTGATCTCAGGCACTCCAGCGTTGTCCGACAACCACTTCGACTGGATATCGGCCAATTCGCCCGAATCCTTCAGCGAAGCCAGCGCCTTGTTCGCGCAGGCCACGAGCGGGTTGTCCTTCTCGAAGACCAACCCGAAGTCGTCGGTCGTGCCACCGGCCGCGGCGGGGAACTGTCCGATCACCGAAGAACCCTCGATTTCGACGGCCGAGATGTAGAGGGCAGTCGGCAGGTCGACGACGATGGCATCGATCTGACCGGCTTCGAGAGCAGCCTTCGCGCCCGCGTTGTCGTCGTAGACGAATGCTTCGGTCGTGGGCTTGATCACGTCATTGATGAAGTCGAGGCTCGTAGTGCCCGACTGGGCGCCGAACTTCACGTCCACCAGATCGGCAACCGATGTGGCTCCGATGGCGGCCGAACCTTCGAGAGCGACGATGGCCTGATTCGAGGAGTAGTACGGATCGCTGAACGAGATCGTCTCTTCGCGCTCGGGTGTGATCGAGTACTGCTGCAGGTTGAAGTCGAAGCTCTTCGCGCCGGGCTGGATGGCTTCGTCGAAGGTGGTGCGCACCCACACGACGTTCTCGCCCTCGTAACCCAGTTCGCGGGCGACGGCCAGACCGACGGCAGCCTCGAAACCTTCACCGGTTTCGGGTGCATCGCCGATGACCCAGGGCTCATACGCCGGCGAGCCGGTGCCGATGGTGAGCTTTCCGTCGGTGATGGTGGGGCAGTCGCCGCCACTCGAATCGGAGCTGGAGTCGTCCCCGCCGCAGGCGGCGAGGGTGAGGGTGCCGACCAGAGCGGCGGCGAGGGAGATTCGACCGAGTCGACGAATCATGAGGGGAATCCTTTCCATGGTCACGCAGGACGTTCGTCCGGACCCCCGCAGGCTAGCGAACAGAAACCCGACCAAAAGAGTCGGAATTCAGATTCGATGGTTGCCCGACCCTTGACGGTGAGACGGAAGCCGTCTTAGTGTCTCAGGCGTGGTGACCATCGACACCCTCTTCGCCGGGACCCACTCGACCTCGGCCGCCGAAGCGCGGATTCTCGATGCGCTGCAGACCTGTGTCGACCGCTGGGGTTTCGACAAGGTCACGATCGACGACGTCGCCAACGAATCGAAAGTGTCGCGCGCGTCGATTTACCGACTGTTTCCCGGTGGCCGCGACGTCATGTTCGAGGCGTTACGAGTGCGCAACCTCACGGTGTTCTTCGAAGGCATGCGATCCACGCTTCTCGGCGCCGACTCGCTCCTCGATCTCACGGTACGGATCTCGGTCTACGCGACCAACGAATTGCGCAACGACGTCCACTTGGTGACGATGCTCGCGGCCGAGGACGCGTCGGTCCTGCGCGAATTCTCGGTGACGGGATTGCCCCGCATCATCAACGTCGCCTCGGCCTACCTGCTGCCCTTCGTCACTGAGTTCTTGCCGCCGGCGGCGAGCCAGCGCTTCGTCGATCTGGCGGCCCGGCTCCTCATTTCTCACTTCCTCGCTCCGAGTCCGTTCCACGATCTCGGCGAACCCGAGTCGGCCCGGGAATTCTTCGCGCCGCTCGTCCAACTCATCCACATCAACGATTGATCCACTTCAACCAAGGAGAACCACCATGAGCATCACCGAGAAGGAAAGCCAGGACATCATCGGTCGCGCCGATCTCAACGATGTCGAAGCGATCCTCGCCATTCCCACCGTCGATCCGACCGAAGTCGAGCACGCCGTGAAGGACAACGCGGATGCCATCTTCACGTGGGACTACTCGCTGGCCCGCCCGGCTCTGCGCCGTCTCTACGAAAAGGCCAAGACCGGTCAGTGGAACGCGACCACCGACCTGCCCTGGGACACCGATGTCGACGTCGAGGCTCAGGTGTCGTCGGATCTCGCCGCCATGTCGGCCGGTCTCACTGCCACCCACTACGACGGCACGCCGGTCGAGAAGTGGAGCGACAAGGAATGGACCGACTTCGCCATCGAGCAGCGTCGTTGGAGCCTCTCGCAGTTCATGCACGGCGAGCAGGGTGCCCTTCTCTGCACGGCCAAGATCACCGAGACCGTGCCGTGGTACGACGCGAAGTTGTACGCCAGCACCCAGGTGGTCGACGAGGCCCGGCACGTCGAGGTCTTCGCCCGCTACCTCGACGAGAAGCTCGGCGGCGGATATCAGATCAACGCGCACCTGCGGATGCTCCTCGACGACATCATCAACGACAGCCGTTGGGACATGACCTATCTCGGCATGCAGGTGATGGTGGAAGGCCTGGCCCTCGCCGCCTTCGGCAACATGTACCAGTTCACCTCCGAGCCGCTCCTCAAGCAGTTGCTCCGCTACGTCATGAGCGACGAGGCCCGTCACGTGGCCTTCGGCGTCCTGTCGTTGCAGGAGGCCTACGCCGAGATGTCCGACAAGGAGATCAAGGACCGCCAGGAGTTCGCCTACGAGGCGTCGGTACGTATGCGCGACCGCTTCATGTCGCAAGAGGTCTGGGAGCGTATGGGGGTCAACACCCGCGATGTCGTTCCGCTCGTCCTCCAGGACCCGACGCGCGAGGTGTTCCAGCAGATGTTGTTCGCCAAGATCGTTCCCAACTGCAAGAAGCTCGGCCTACTCGATCGCAACGACTCGTGGCTGCGTCGTCGCTTCGAGGAGATGAGCGTGATCCAGTTCGAGGACATGGACGACACGGGCGAGGAATACACCAAGTTCGCCCTCGGCGAGGAACTTCCGGCCTCCCACTGATCAGCCACAACCGGTACCTTCTCGGGCATGCGTTTTTCGGCCCGTGAACTCGCCGAAGCACTCAACGCGCAGAGTCCGGCCCGTCTCATCGGTCCGGACTCTGTCGTTGATGGGGTCACCTTCGACTCGCGTGACGTCACCGCGGGTCAACTGTTCGTTCCGATCGTGGCCGAACGCGACGGCCACGACTTCGTCGCCGATGCCGTGGCGCGTGGGGCGGAGGCGTACCTCACGTCGCGTGGCCCGATCCCGGGTGTCGAAGCCACTTGTATCGACGTCGTCGACACCGCGGCCGCGCTGATCGACGCCGCCCGCTGGGCGCGCACCCGCTTTCCGGCCGGCACGATGGCGGTCGGAATCACGGGCTCGGTGGGTAAGACCTCGACCAAGGACTTCGTGGCGGCGTCGCTGTCCGGCGAACGCCGAGTGACGGCGAGCCAGAAGAGTTTCAACAACGAGCAAGGTCTGCCGGTGACGATTCTGAACGCACCGATCGACACCGAGGTCCTCGTGCTCGAGATGGGCATGCGTGGCTTTGGCCAGATCGAATATCTGTGCCGAATCGGTCGACCGGCGATCGGTGTGGTGACCCGGGTGGGTGAAGCCCATACGAGCCTCGTCGGTGGCATCGAAGGTGTGGCGCGGGCGAAGGGTGAACTCGTCGAATCATTGCCGTCGTTCGGGGTCGCCGTGCTGAATGCCGACGACGCCCGGGTCATCGCCATGAAGTCGAGGACGTCGGCGCGGATCATCTCGTATGGCGAGAACCCGGCGTCCGACGTGAGGATCTCCGAACTCCAACTCGACGACGTCGGGCGTCCCCGCTTTCGGGTCGACACACCTTCTGGTCGAATCGATGTGTCGCTGCCCCTTGCCGGTCGGCACATGGCATCGAACGCGGCGGCGGCCATCGCGGTCGGGGTCGCCCTTGGAGTATCACTCGAGTCGATGGCGGCGGGGCTCGCAGTCGTTCGCATCGCCGACCATCGCATGGCCGAGGTGAGAACTCTGCGGGGAGCGACGATCCTCGACGACTGCTACAACGCCAACCCGACGTCGATGGAGGCCGCGTTGCAGACCCTTGCCTCGATCGGTTCAGCCCGCAAGACCGCGATCCTCGGACTCATGGCCGAACTCGACGACCCTGGACGATCCCACGCCGAGATCGCGGCCACGGCGCGCGGTCTGGGGATCCGAGTCGTCGCGGTGGGGACGGATCTGTACGGCGTCGAGCCGATTTCCATCGATGACGCAATCGCTCTCCTGAGCGGCATGGACTCCGATGACGCGGTACTCGTGAAGGGGAGTCGGGTCGCCGGCTTGGAGCGCATCGTCGAGGCGATCAGTCCTCGTTGAGGAACGCCGACCTTGGCAGCCGGTCGAGATCGCACCACCAGGCGAGGAAGAGCGCGAAGAGGGCTCCGGCCATGAGAATCCAGCGCGCACCGATGGCGTCCATGATCGGTCCGGCGATGAGCCCACCGACCGTGATCGTGCCACCGAACGACATGAACCAGAGAGGCATCACGCGTACACGTTCGGTGTCGCGAAGGTTCTGCTGGAACGACGTGACCATCGCCGTGGCGATGAGGAAGTAGAAGGTGCCGAGGAAGAATCCGATCGGGAACGCCGGGGCCGGATGACGCACGAGTGCGTAGGCGGCGAGGGACACCGCGAAGCCGATGAACCCGCGGCTGATCACCTTGGGCCGGTGGAAGCGGGCGAGGAAAGTGCCCATGGCGACGGCACCGATGAAGGCGCCGAATCCCCAAACCGCATAGAGCCACTTGAACGTCGAGCTCGCCGGATCGACGCCGAAGTTGATTCGGGTCACCGATGGGAAGAGGGCCACGAACACGAGGGAGAAGAGCGAGAACGATGCCATCGATACGAGAAGGCGGGCGAGGACCGGCCGTTCGCGACTGATGCGAAGGCCAGTGAGGAACTGCCGCCAGCCTTCTTCGTGGTGATCGCCGCGGATGTCGGGGATGGCCACCATCATCAATGCGATGATGAGAAAGAGATAGGTCACGGCGTTGATCACGAAGAGGCCGGCGGTCGACACGCCCCACAGGGTCAGCAGGGCCGCCAGGCTCGGACCGAGAACCCGACTTCCGTTCAATTGGATCGAGTTCATGCTGATCGCGCCGGCGAGATCGCGCCGATCGACGAGCAAGGGAATGCTCGCCTGGAACGCCGGAGCATTCAGAGCATTGCTCGTACCGATCACGAGTTGGGTGAGGAAAAGGGCCCAGATCGGTCCGTCGACCGAGACGATGGCGGCCAGCACGAGAGAGAAGATCAATTGCATCCATTGCATGGCGAGCAGAAAAGTCCGGCGATTGACGCGGTCGACGATGAGGCTGCCGGGGATCGCGAGCAGAAGGAGCGGACCGAGTTGGGCGAATATCAGGAGGCTGACGACCTTGGCCGAGCCGGTTCGATCGTCGATGTAGGCCGGGAGTCCGAGGTTCTGCATCCAGGTTCCGATGCTCGACAGCAGGAGTCCCGTCCACACGAGCCGGTAGTCGCGATAGGCGAAGGCGGCTCGGGCGGTGCCGGGCCGGTGCGGATGTGGAAGCGGCGCGAGCGCGGAGTCGGGGGAGTCGGACATGGGGGCATCGAGAGCCTAGTGATGGTCCCGTCCGGCGTCGGTGTGTCGTGACACACTTGACCCGTGAACAATGACGAACCCGCTGTGCGCCCGCTCGAACAACTCGTTGCGCCGCCCGAAAATGGTGGATCGTGTCGCTCGCCGCTCGGCACCTTCGCCGAATGCCCGTTGTGCGGGGGAGATCTCTTTCCCGAACACGCACACTTCAAGTGCAAGGGATGCGGTTGGCGCGACTCCTGTTGCGACTGACGTTCAGAGGTTCGGGCGCCACGTAGGCGCACCGACTCGCTCCTCGATCACTCGGGCCACAGCGAGAACGAGATCGTCGGCGCCGGGTCGACCGACGATCTGCACGCCGACGGGAAGGCCATCGTGGTCCCCGCCCTCGTGCCGTCCGGCCGGCACGGAGATCACGGGACACGGGGACACGAGATTCCAGACCGAGGTCATGTCTTCGCCGTGGTAGTGACCCTCTTCGTCGACGAAGTATTGACGGCGTTGTTCGGCCTTCGTCGCCGGACCGGGTGGTAACGACATGGTCGGACACACGATGACGTCATGGGTCTCGAGGATGGCCGCGACTCGTTGCCACACATCGGTGCGTTCGATCTCCATCCGCTTGGCGTCGACGGCCGAGAAGCTGCGACCGAGTTCGATCAGGGCCAACACATCGGTGTCCATGTCGGCCGCGTGCGCATCGGTGAGATGTCCGTAGTAGGCAGCCATGAAGACTCCCCACATTTCGAGCCACAGAGCGTTGTCGCGCGGAGTGAACCGAGGTCCGGTTCGCTCGACGACGAGGCCGGCTTCGGACAGAGTTCGACCGTTCTGCTCGACGACGTCGACGATCTGAGGATCGACCGCCCAACACCCGAGATCGGTCGACAACGCGACGCGCCGACCTCGGGTGTCGATCGTGGTCGCGCCAACCGGTGGGTGCGACGAATAGGGGTCGCGAAGCGATGGACCTTGGACGACGGTGAGGAAGCGGCGGGCGTCGTCGACCGTGCGGGCGAGTGGGCCGTGATGGGAGATCGAATCCCAGAGTCCGGGAAGGACGTCCATCGGGATGCGGCCGAGTGTCGGCTTGAGCCCGACCACACCGCACCAGGCGGCCGGAATGCGTACCGATCCGCCCATGTCGCTTCCCTCGGCCAACGCGACGCAACCGGCGGCGACGGCCGCACCGGCTCCTCCACTCGAGCCGCCCGTCGTCCGTCGTTCGTTCCACGGATTTCGTGATGCGCCCCAGAGTCGATTGTCGGTGATACTCGCGTGCGCGAACTCGGGGGTGTTGGTGCTGCCGATGATCACGGCGCCGGCGTCGAGCAGACGTTCGACGACCCACGCCGAACGATCGGCCACGACGTCGCTCTGCGTGCGCGAGCCGAGAGTGATCGGATGCCCGGCCCACGGAGTGGTGTCCTTGATGGCTACCGGCACGCCGTGTAGGGGCCCGTTGCCAAGTGGAAGGTCACGTGCTCGACGACGGGCTTCATCGGCCCATACGTGGACGAAGCAATTGAGCCGCGGTTGAACTTCTTCGATACGCGCTAAGGCCGCTTCGACGAGATCGAGGGGACTCGCGTGGCCCTCGTCGAGAAGTCGCCGTTGTTCGGCAGCCGAGAGGAAGACGTGCCCCACGCGAATCAGCCGAGGATGAGATCGGCGTAGTGGGGGAGCACCATCGCCGGACCGCTCACCAGGAAGGTGGTGATACAGGTCTCCTTCCACTGCGCGAGTTCGTCCTTGATCTTGGCCGGAGGACCGACCAGTGCGACGTCCTCCACCATGGCGAGCGGGATCGCGGCGGCCGCCTCGGCCTTCTTGCCGGCGAGATAGAGGTCCTGCACCTTCAGGGCGACGTCTTCGTAACCCATGCGTGCGAACACCTCGAAGTGGAAGTTCGCGCCACGTGCACCCATGCCACCGGCGTAGAGAGCCAGGAACGGACGCACCATGTCGGCGCACTTCTCGGCATCGTCACCCGGGATGATCATGACCGTCGAGGCGACCTCGAACCGGTCGGCTTTCCCGGCTTCACCCGATTTGGCGAAGCCCTCGGCCAGACACTTGCGATAGAACGCGTCCTCCTTGGGCGAGAAGAAGAGCGGCAACCAGCCGTCGCAAATCTCGGCCGAGAGAGCGACGTTCTTGGGGCCTTCGGCGCCGAGGAAGATCGGAATGTCAGATCGCAGCGGATGGACCGTCGAGCGCAGCGGTTTGCCAAGTCCGGCACCGTCGGCGCTCTGATACGGAAGGTCGTAGAACGCCCCGTGCGACTCGACCGGCTTGTCGCGGCGCAATACCTGACGCACGATGTCGACGTATTCGCGGGTGCGGGCGAGTGGCTTGGGATACGCCTGGCCGTACCAGCCTTCGACGACCTGCGGGCCACTCGCGCCGAGACCGAGTATGAAGCGACCATTCGACAAGTGGTCGAGGGTGATCGCAGCCATGGCCGCCGCCGTCGGCGTACGCGCGCTCATCTGCATGATCGCGGTCCCGAGTCGGACCTTCTCGGTGTTGGCGCCCCACCACGCAAGTGGCGTCAACGCGTCCGACCCGTAGGCCTCGGCGGTCCAGATGGAATCGAAGCCGAGTCGCTCGGCCTCCTTCACTGCGTCGAGAGCACCCGCGGGCGGGCCGGCCGACCAGTAGCCCGTGTTGTAACCGAGTTTGAGTTGACGTGCCATGGGCGAATCGTGGCACGGAAGCGGCCCGGTCGCCCCATCGAGGACGTCGTGGGAGATGCGCTCAGGACGGGTCGAAAGTGAGGGGCAACTTCTCCGGACCGTAGATCGCGACCGTCGAAGGTTTCCAGGTGATCTCACCGTCGATCTTCATGTTGCGCAGCCGACGAGCGAGGATCGGCAGTGCCTCTTGCTGTTCGGCGCGGGCGAGAGCAGCTCCGAGGCAGTAGTGGATTCCCGAACCGAAGGTCATCTGCGGTTGGCCACTCGGCTCGCGAGTGATGTCGAACGTCGTCGCATCGGGGAAGACCGAGTCGTCGCGGTTGGCGATGGCCAGGGCCGGGGTGACGAGTGTGCCCTTGGGGAAGAGCATCCCTTTGTATTCGATGTCTTCGCTGGCGAAACGTCCGGTCGAGCGCACGGCTCCGAAGTAGCGCATGGTCTCCTCGACCGCCTTGGGCGCGAGTTCGGGACGTTCGGCGAGAAGATCCCATTGCTCCGGATGTTCGGCGAAGAGGGCGACCGAGCAGCCGAGTTGGTTGCGCGTGGTGTCGGTGCCACCGACGATCACGGCCTGCACCATCATCACCAACTCTTCTTCGCTCAACTTGTCGCCGGCTTCCTCGGCGGCGATCAGGCTCGTGAGGAGATCGTCGGCGGGGCGACTGCGCCGGTCGGCGATGAGTTGGCGCGTGTACTCCTCGAGCTCGTCCTGCGCCTTCAGAATGACATCGAGTTCCTCGGCGGCGGTGGCATTGAAGATGCGCAGTACGTCCTCGGCCCAGACGCTGAACAACTCCCAGTCCTTCTTGGGGGCGCCGAGGAGTTCGCAGATGATCGGGATCGGATACGGATCGCACACGTCGGTCGCGAGATCGCACTTGCCGTTCGGGGTCACGGTGTCGAGAAGTCCGTCGATCACTTCGCGCATGAACGGACGGAGGCGGTCAGCGGCGCGTGGCGAGAACGAAGGTGCCACGAGGCGGCGCAGGCGAGTGTGCACGTCGCCCTCGGCCGAGAGAATCGATTCTCGCCGGCGCGTTGCGAGTCGCTCGTCCTGGATCCCCATGACATCGGCGATCACCGAAGCTGCACTGTGCCAGCGCTTGTCGCGCAGGATGGCGACACAGTCCTCGTACGTGAAGATCGGGTACGCAAAGGGTCCGCGGGCGATCCAGTGTTGCTTGCTCAGACGTTCGAGATGCGCGCGCTGTTCGTAGGCGTCGGCGAAGGCGAAGTCGACGATCGGCAGGTCGGCGTCGGTCACGAGTGTGGTCACGGTGTCGAAACTACCGGTACGGTTGGCTCTTGACCGAGGTGATGCGCGCCACGCGAGAGGCACGACGGAATGTGACGGTCACTCTGGCCCGAGATTACGCGGACTCCGAAGGTGTCGGCGCCTACCTCGAGTCGTCGAACGATCTGAGCGTTCCGAATTGCCGGCGTTTCGGATTCGAGGTCGTCGATGAGATCCGGATCCCGGGTGGCCCGACGATCTGGCCGATGTGGCGCGACCCGAATCGGTGAACCGAACCAGTGGGCTGATCGGCCGAGCGACGACCTCGCCTAAAGTGGCGGCATGAAGACCTACCGCAATTTCGTCAACGGCAAGTACGTGGATGCGGCCGACGGCCGGACTCTCGGAGTGGTCAACCCGGCGACGGGTGAGCAGTACGCGACGGCTCCGCTGTCGGGCCCGGCTGACGTCGACGCCGCCATGAAGGCGGCTGCCAGTGCCTTCGAAACCTGGCGCGACTCCACGCCCAAAGACCGCTCGCTGGCACTCTTCAGGATCGCCGACGCCATCGAGGCGCGTGCCGAGGAGTTCATCGCTCTCGAGTCGGAGAACTGCGGTAAGCCGATCGGGATCACGCGGTCGGAGGAAATTCCGCCCATGGTCGACCACGTTCGCTTCTTTGCCACCGCGGCGCGGCATCTCGAGGGCAAGAGTGCCGGCGAATACGTGCCGAACATGACGAGTTACATCCGGCGTGAACCGATCGGTGTGTGCGCGCAGGTCGCGCCGTGGAACTACCCGATGATGATGGCGGTCTGGAAGTTCGCCCCGGCCATCGCCGCCGGGAACACCGTGGTGCTGAAGCCGAGCGATACGACCCCGGTGACGACGACGTTGCTCGCCGAGATCTGTGCCGAGTTCCTGCCACCGGGCGTGATGAACGTCGTGTGCGGTGATCGCGACACCGGTCGATCGATGGTCGTGCACGACACGCCCTCACTCGTGAGCGTGACCGGCTCGGTGCGCGCCGGCATGGAGGTGGCCGAAGCGGCGGCGAAGTCGCTCAAACGAGTTCACCTTGAATTGGGCGGCAAGGCGCCCGTGATCGTGTTCGATGATGCCGACATCGCAGCCGCGGCCGAGGGCATCGCGATCGGTGGTTATTTCAATGCCGGTCAGGACTGCACTGCGGCCACTCGTGTGCTGTGCGCACCCGGGGTCTACAAGGATTTCGTGGCCGCGCTCACCGAACAGGCCAAGGGGACCGGATGTGGCATGCCCGACGACGAGGACGTCCTCTTCGGTCCGGTCAACAATCCGAATCAATTGGCACGAGTGTCGGGCTTCTTCGACCGTCTGCCCAAGCACGCCGAGGTCAACGCCGGTGGCTCGCGTCAGGGCGACAAGGGCTACTTCTTCTCACCGACGGTGGTGAGCGGTCTCAAGCAGACCGACGAGATGGTCCAGACCGAGATCTTCGGGCCGGTGATCACCGTGCAGCAGTTCTCCGATGAGGACGAAGCCGTGAAGTGGGCCAACGGAGTCGAGTACGGGCTCGCGTCGAGCGTCTGGACCAAGGACTTCGGTCGGGCCATGCGCGTGACCAAGCGTCTCGACTTCGGTTGTGTATGGATCAACACGCACATTCCGATGGTCGCCGAGATGCCCCACGGCGGATTCAAGAAGTCGGGCTACGGCAAGGATCTCTCCGCCTACGCGCTCGACGACTACACGCGCATCAAGCACGTGATGGCCAACCTCGACAGCTGAACTGTCGTCTCAGCGCCGGGCGTACTCGTCGGCTGCGAAGGTGATCGCCTCGGTCAACACCCGACCGATGAATTCCAATTCGTCCGGCCCGCAGATCAGGGTCGGGGCGAGAACGAGCACTGGTTCGGCGCGGTCGTCGGCCCGGCAGATCAAACCGTTCGAATAGATACGCGGTGAGAGGATGTCTCGCAACAACCAGTTGCACTCCTCGGCATCGAAGGTCTGTTTGGTGGCCTTGTCGCGAACGAGTTCGATCGTCCGGAAGTAACCACAGCCGCGCACGTCGCCGACGATCGGCAGATCGCGCAAACCGTTCATGACTTCGTCGAAGATCGGCTCGTTGCGACGGACGTTCCCGAGGACGTCTTCTTCCTCCATCAGTCGGAGGTTCTCGAGGGCGACCGCGCACGAAACCGGGTGGCCGCCGAACGTGAGGCCGTGGAGGTAGGTACGACCGGGTCGTTCGAGGAACGGAGCGGCCAAGCGGTCACTCACGATCACGCCACCGAGGGGTGCATACCCCGAAGTCACCGCTTTGGCGAAGGTGATCATGTCGGGCTGGAAGTCGAATCGTTCGCAGCCGAACCAGGTGCCGAGACGTCCGAAGGCGCAGATGACTTCATCGGAGACGAGCAGGATTCCGTAACGGTCGCAGATCTCACGCACCCGAGCCCAGTATCCGGCGGGCGGGACGAGTGTGCCGCCGGTGTTCTGCACGGGTTCCATGATGACCATGGCCACCGTTTCGGGCCCTTCGCGAAGGATCACCTGCTCGATGTCATCGGCGCAGGCGAGCGAACAAGTTCCGGCGCACAGGTCGCACCGGTAGGCGTTGGTGTTGGCCGCCTTCACCGCCCATGGAAGTAGCGGCTCGAAGGGTTCGCGGATCGCCGGGATGCCCGTGATGCTGAGCGCGCCGATCGTCGTGCCGTGGTAGGCGTAGCGACGGCTCACGACCTTGCGCCGTTCGGGCTGGCCGATCGCGGCGAAGTACTGGATGGCGAGTTTCCATGCCGACTCGACGGCTTCGCCGCCGCCGGTGGTGAAAAAGACGCGATTGAGATCGCCCGGGGCGAGTTCGGCCAACTTTGCCGCCAGGTCGATACCCGGCTGGTGACCGTAACTCCACAGCGGGAAATAGGCGAGTGAACCGGCCTGCGCGGCCCCGGCGGCGGCGAGTTCGGCCCGTCCGTGGCCGATGTTGCTGACGAAGAGGCCCGAGAGCCCGTCCAGATAGCGGCGGCCGGCATCGTCGAAGACGTACGGCCCGTTGCCACGTTCGATCACGGGTAGTCCGCTGCGCTGGACACCGTTCAGATCGGTGAAGTGTCCCCACAGGTGCCGACGGGCGAGGAGTTGTCGGTCGGGGTTCATCGGGCGAAGGGTCGGGAGGTCGGATGACCTCGGGATCCTTCCACCGTAGTGGGAGACGTCGAAGGTCTCGGTGACCGATGGTCGAGAGCCGGATGGGTCCCGTACCTGCGACCCCATGTCGTATAGTCCCGCAGGACAGATGTCCGCACGTTCCGGGGAGGGGATGCACCAGGTGGCTGACAACCGTGGCGCAGTGGAATTGGAGAACGTCACCAAGAGGTACGGCTCCGTCGTCGCGGTCGATTCGGTCAGTCTGTCGGTGCGGCCGGGCGAGTTCCTGTCGCTCCTTGGTCCGAGTGGCTGCGGGAAGACCACGACCCTGCGCATGTTGGCCGGGTTCGAGCAACCCGACTCGGGCTTCATCAAGATCTCGGGCGACTACGTACAAGGTGTTCCGCCCTACAAGCGCGATGTCAACACCGTGTTCCAGCACTATGCGCTCTTTCCGCACATGACGGTGGCGGAGAACGTCGGCTACGGCCTGCGGCAGAAGGGTGTGTCGAAGTCGGAGATCGCCACTCGGGTGGCCGAGGCCCTCGACATGGTGCAGATGTCGAAGTTGGCCGATCGCAAACCCCGTCAGATGTCGGGTGGTCAGCAGCAGCGAGTCGCCGTTGCCCGAGCGCTGGTCAATCGGCCGAGCGTGCTCCTGCTCGACGAGCCACTCGGTGCGCTCGATCGCAAGTTGCGCGAAGAGATGCAGATCGAGCTCAAGTTGCTCCAGAGTCGTCTCGGCATCACTTTTGTCTTCGTGACCCACGATCAAGAGGAAGCCATGAGCATGAGCGACCGCATCGCGATCATGCTCGACGGTCACATCGAACAACTCGGCGACCCAGAGTCCGTCTACGAACATCCGGCTTCGGCGTTCGTCGCCGGCTTCATCGGACGCAACAACTTCTGGCAGGGCGTGGCCACCGAGCATGGTGTGCGCAGTGAGGACGGCGTCGACTTCGTGGCCAGCCGTCCCGAGGAAGACGTCCCCAACGGGCAAGGTGCTCTGGCCGCGGTACGTCCGGAGTGCATCAACCTGTCGTCCGAGAAGCCGAGTCAGGAAGCCAATCTGCTCCGCGGCAAGGTAGCCGGAGTCTCACACTTCGGCGACGTCCTCCAATACGTGGTCTCCGCCGGCGACCGCGACGTTTTGGTTCTCACCCCGCGCGCCCACGCGGCCCGACTCCACACCGGCGACGACGTGTGGTGCAGTTGGGCGGCCGACGACGTGTATTTGTTCTCGGCTCGGCAGGCCGACATCGTGATGGCCGACGGTGCCGATGAAGAGCCGGTCGACGAATGATCGTCCGTCACTGCAGTCCTCAACCAAGATCCAGTCAGTAAGGAGAAACCCATGAACACACCGAAGAAGCCCCAGCAACTCCGCATGCTCGCGCCGACGAGTTTCCGCGACAAGTTGTCGCGGCGTGCCGTCATCAAGATGGGGACGGCGGCAGCCGGTCTGGCCATCGTGGCCGTGGCGTGCGGCGGCGACGACGGCGATTCGTCTGGTGGCGGCGAGACAACCGATGGCTCGGGTGCCGGTGGCAATCAGGCCAGTGGCGACTGGAGTCGAGTGATCAACGCAGCGAGTGGAACCCTCGCCATGTACACGTGGGGCGACTACAACGATCCGCTCCTGGTGGGCGAGCAGGCCGAGAAGGCGATCGGTACGACCATGAAGGTCGACTACTTCAACAGCAACGAAGACCTCATCACCAAGCTCTCCACCTCGGGTGGGGCGAGTGGATTCGACATCGTCGTCCCGACCGGCCCGTACATCCCACAGATGATCGAGAAGGGCCTCATCCAGAAGTTCGACAAGTCGTTGATCCCCAACATGGTCAATGTCGACCCCAACTACCTCGCTCAGGCGTGGGATCCAGGCAACGACTACTCGGTCTGCAAGAACTGGGGCACCACCGGATTCATGTGGGACAGCACGGTGATCGAGCGCGATCTCGTGACGTGGACCGACTTCTTCGATGCCTGCATGAACGAAGCCAGTGGCAATTGTTCGGTGCTCGACACCGGCCCGAACCTCTGGGGCGCATGGTGCTGGGCCAACGGCAAGGACTGGAACGGCACCGATGTTGCCGATCTCGATGCCTGCGAAGCGTTCCTCGTGGACGAGCTCGCCCAGCACATCAAGAAGTTCGACAGTTACCCGAGCACGGCCATCGCCGAAGGCGCTTATTCGCTCTCGATGGCGTGGAACGGTGACGCGCGTCAGGCGTATTACCGGATCGAAGAGGCGGGCGGAGATCCGAGTGTCTGGAAGTGGGCCCTCGGTTCTCCCGACACCGAACTCTGGATGGACAACTACTGCATCGCGGCCGGCGCCCCGAACCCCGAGGCTGCCCATGCATGGATCAACTGGGAACTCATCCCCGAGATCTCGATTCAGGACCTGCAGTACCACGGCTACCACACCGGAATGAAGAACATGTCGGCGCTCATTTCCGAGATTGCGCCCGATCTCGACAAGGGCGACATGATTTTCTTCGACGACGCCCAGGTCGCCAACATGCACACTCAGGAGATCACCGAGGCCATCGACCGTCAGGTCGAGATCCTCAACAAGGTGAAGGCCAAGGCCGGAGCCTGATAGCGGGTGACCGCAGCAGTGCCGTCTCGTCGTCGTGGGTGGCGGGGGCCGAAATTCGCCCTCGCCATCCCGTCGATCGTCTGGTACCTGCTCTTCTTCGTCATCCCGATCGCGTTCATCGTCGTCTACTCGTTCGGCACGAAGGACACGACGAAACTCCTCCCCGTCGATCTCGGGAAGTTGACTACGGGCAACTACTCGGAGGTCTTCGACGAGACGTTCTTCAAGGTCTTTCGCGCCACTCTGCGGATCGCCGTGGTGGCGACGCTGCTCTGTTTGCTCATCGGATTACCGGTCGCGTACTTCGCGGCCTTCAAAGTGAGCGAACGTTGGCGGGCGCTCATCCTCGCCCTCGTGGTGGTGCCGAGCTTCACGTCGTTCCTCATTCGCACCGTCGCTTGGCGAATCCCGCTTGCACCCAAGGGTGAGTTCTCGCAGTGGCTCGCCGACATCGGTCTGATCGGTGACAAGGGAATCCAACTTCTCGAGACCCAGACCGCGGTTCAGATCGCCATCGTCTACAACTACCTCGGTTTCATGATCCTGCCGCTCTTCGTGGCCCTCGATCGGATCGATGTGCGGATGCGGGAGGCGAGCAAGGACCTCGGCGCCGGACGAATCGCGACCTTCTTCGGCGTCACGTTGCCGCTCGCCGGCCCGGGCATCGTGGCCGGAGTGCTGCTCACCTTCATCCCGATGTGTGGCGACTACGTGACGGCCACCGTGCTCGGTGGCGCCAAGGGCAACA
>CAZLXB010000029.1:0-5449 GCA_964563545.1 uncultured Bifidobacterium sp.
GCCGCCGACTACGGCTCCGATGGTGTGTACTCAGGTTCGGATTCGAACACGGCAACCCTCGAAGTCGTCGACGGTCCGTCGCTCGATTCCACCGCTACCACCGATTACGAATGTCGAGCCGGTCTGATGAACCTCCGCAAGGTCGTCGACGGTGAGGTCGATCCGTCGATCGAGTTCATGTTCGCGGTCTACGACGGCCCGAATGGTTTTGGCGGCACGCCTCTCGCCACGGCATCCAGCGGTGGTGACGCTGATGGCATACTCGACTTCGGCGGACTCGCCCTCGATCCGGGCGAGACGTACACGGTGTGCGAACTGGAGACCCCGATCGGGTATTCCTCGGTGTGGAAGGTCGGCGGCGAATCCGCCTCGGCCTACAACCCTGACGCGCCATCGGAGGACTACGGCAACCGCTGCATCGACTTCGGCTCGGACACCTCGTGGGAATTCCCGGAAGGTGAGACGATGATGGTCGATGTCGACAACGAAACACCGAACGGTTCCACTCCGCGCTCGCCTGGCTATTGGAAGAACTGGACGTTGCTCGGCAGGGGCAATCAAGCCGCGACGGCGGCCGCCAACGGTGGCTGGGAGAACGGTTTCTGGCTCCTCGAGAACGTGCTCGACGAGACTGTGGGCGGTGGTATCCGTTGGGACGACATCATGTCCGACTCGTTCCCGGCTTTCTGGGTCGCTCCACAGCAAGCGGTCGAGATCCTGCAGATGCGGGTCGTGACGGTCAACGACAAGGTCGGCGATGGCAAGGTTCTGGCTTCGGATCCGCTTCGGCAGTTGGCTCGCAACCTCCTCGCCGCCCAGCTCAATCTGGGTGCCGGAGCGTGCTCGACGTCGCCCGTGCTGACCGCAGTGGTGAACGCCGAGACGTTGCTCGACAAGTACGACTTCGACGGCAAGCTCACCACCGCTTATCCGACCGGCAAGAAGGGAACCGACGCAGCTCTCGCCCGTTCGCTGTCCGGTTATCTCGACGGATACAACAACGGCATGGTGTGCGTCGGGTCAGAATGAGTCGGTGGAGACCGACGATCTGCTGACCGCACGCGGTCTCACCGTCCCGGCAACGGCCCTCGAATGGTCGTTCGCCCGGGCCGGTGGGGCCGGCGGCCAGAACGTGAACAAAGTGGCGACCAAGGCCACTCTCACGGTTCAGCGTCGCGAGATCCGCGGGCGGACCTTTCTCCTGGAACGCATCGAACGCAATCTCCCGGTGTCGATCACGGTGACGAGTCAGGAGAGTCGAAGCCAATGGCGCAACCGGCGAACTTGCCTCGATCGTCTGATCGAGTTGATCGATGAGGCGGCCGCACCACCGCCGACGTCGAGACGACCGAGTCGACCATCGAAGGGTGCCGTTCAAAGACGGCTCGATGCAAAGAAGCGGGATGCGGTGCGCAAGGCCGAGCGCCGCCGACCCGAACGCGACTAGTTGCGCGGAACCTTCGTCCAGGGAAGGTCTTTGTCGACCCGGGGCTCGCCCGGCAGTCCGAGAACCTGCTCGCCGAGGATGTTGCGCATGATCTCGCTCGTTCCACCCTCGATCGAGTTCGCCCGGGCGCGCAGGAACGAATGACGCACGCCTCCTTCGGAACCGTCGACCGAGAGGTCTTCGGGTCGGCGGAAGGTGAAATCGAAATCGACCATTCCGTGCGCGCCGAGGAGTTCCACGGAGAACTCGGTGATCTTCTTGTTGAGTTCGGCCATCATCAACTTGGCGATGGAACCCTCGGGACCCGGGTTGCCGGCCTTGGCCGCCTGCGATGCGCGCAGATTGGTGAGGCGCAACGCTTCGCTCTTGCACCAGAGCTGCATGAGTCGATCACGATGTGCGATGCCGTGGCCGTTCTCGCGAAAGATGCGGACCGCCTCGTCGATCGGACCGCGTCGGCGGGCGTTTCCGCCACCGCCGCCACCGATCGCCGTGCGCTCGTTCATGAGTGTGGTGAGGGCCACTCGCCAGCCTTCACCCACTTCGCCGATGCGCTGCGAGTCGGGGACGCGCGCGTCGGTCATGTAGACCTCGTTGAACTCGGCTTCGCCGGTGATCTGGCGTAGTGGGCGAACTTCGACGCCCGGTGAATGCATGTCGATCGCGAAATAGGTCATGCCTTTGTGCTTGGGCTGGTCGGGATCGGTGCGCGTGACGAGCATGCCCCAGTCGCCGAGATGCGCGAGGGTGTTCCAGACCTTCTGGCCGTTCACGACCCATTCGTCGCCATCTCGAACCGCTCGGGTGCCGAGGCCGGCGAAGTCGGAGCCGGCGCCCGGCTCACTGAAGAGCTGGCACCAACGCTCCTCGCCCGTGAACATGGGCCGCAGGAAGCGCTTCTTCACAGCCTCCGAGCCATGCGTGACGATGGTCGGTCCGGCGAGGGCGATGAAGAACGTGGATGGGTCTTGGGGCTGGGCACCCGCCTTGCGTAGACGTTCCTCGACGACTTTGTTGAGTTCGGGCCGCACGCCGAGTCCGCCGTGACCCTCGGGGAAGTGCACCCACGCCAGGCCGAAGTCGAAACGATGTCCCCGGAAGGTGATGTTGTCCATCTTCTTCGGATCGTGGGCGGCGAGGAGGGTCTCGAGGGCGGTCTCGACTTTGCCGAGTTCGGTGTCGGTCAGGGTGCTCATGGAATCATTCTCACACAGGCCCCCCGACCCGACGCCAAGCGGATGCAATCAGACCACTTCGATCGGATCAGCGGCCGAAGGCGTCCTTCACATCCGGGTGCACGATCACGCCGTTCTCGACGTTGACCGCACCGGCGAGTTCGGGGAAGGCCCCGATCGCCTCCGTCCAGCCGCGAGCCAGTGCCCGGACATAGGGGAGTGTGGCGGCAGTGAGCGCCGCGGTCGAAGAACGCGGCACGGCCGCCGGCATGTTGGGAGTGGCCGACACTCTCACGTGGCCCATGGTCCGCACCGGATCGGCATGGGTCGTGGATTCCACTCCTTCGACGCACCCTCCTTGATCGATCGCGATATCGACGACGACCGCGCCCTCGGGCATCGAGTCGAGAATCTTGCGGGTGATCACGATCGGAGCGCGGTGACCGGGCGCGAGAACCGCCCCGATCATCACCTCGGTGGTCGGCGCGAGTTCCTCGAGTAGAGCAGTCGAGGAGACGACCGCCCGCGCCCGTGGACCGCAGGCGTCGGCCACCGACTGAGCGCGAGCGAGGTTCAGATCGGCGACGATGACATCGGCCCCCATTCCGGCGGCGACTTCGGCGGCATGGCGACCGGAGGTGCCGGCTCCGATCACCACGACCGTGGTGGGTTCGACACCGGGAAGTCCGCCCATGAGCATGCCGCGCCCGCCGTGACGGGCTTCGAGATAGGAGGCCGCGATCTGCGTGGCGAGCCGTCCGGCCACCATGCTCATCGGCGCGAGGAGGGGAAACTGGCGGTCGACCTCGACCGATTCGTACGCGATGGCACGACATCCCGAGCGACAGAGCGCATCGGCGACCTCGGGAGCGGCCGCGAGATGCAGATAAGTGAACAACGTGTGGTGGGGGCGGAACTTGTCGAACTCCTGCGGCTGGGGTTCCTTCACGTGGAGAAGGAGGTTCGCCTCGGCGAAGATCCGATCGGCGGTGTCGGCGATCTCGGCGCCGGCGAGTCGGTATTCGTCATCCTTGAACCCCGAGCCGATGCCGGCGCCGGTCTCGACGAGAACACGGTGTCCGTCGTCGGCGAGGGCACGTACACCCACTGGGGTGAGAGCCACACGGCGCTCGAAACCCTTCACTTCCTTCAGAACGCCGACCACGGTGGGGGATCCGGGCGAAGTCATGTTCGATTCTCCTTGCCCGGACAACGTTGTCCGGACAGCACTCATTCAACCAGTCGTGAGAGAGTTCGTTCAGGCGCCCTGTGCCGTGAAACCCAACGCTCCACGAGCATGGACTCGATCCATGAAGTTCGGCAGGTAGGCGTCGGTCGGGATCTCGCGAACCATCTCGTCGAGGATCACCGCATCATCACCCACGAGAATGCGCCAGTCTCCGCGCTTCACGGCATCGAGAATGATCGTGGCCGCCTGCGCCGCCGAAGTCGGCGCCTGATCTCGGAAAGCCTCTCCCTGCGCCTGGATGCCGAGACGGATGTCCTCGTCGCTCGCGCCACTGAGGTCGAGACCGCTCTTGGCCATGCGGGCTCGCACCTGGGCAACTTGGCTCTCGGTCATCTCCTTGGGGTCCTGACCGAGGAGTTTGCGGGAGTTGATGGCGATGGAGGTTCCGATATGACCGGGCATCACCACCGACGCGCGCAGATGCGGCGCGTTGATGCGGAAATCGGTGATCAACGCTTCGGTGAAACCCTTCACCGCGAACTTCGCCGAGCTGTACGCCGTGTGTGGGATGTTCGGGCCGAGCGAGGCCCAGAACCCGTTCACCGAACTCGTGTTCACGACGTGGCCGGCATCGGATTTCAGGAGCAAGGGGAGAAACGCCCGCGTGTTGTAGTACACCCCGTACCAGCAGACGGCGAAGGTCTTCTCCCATTGTTCGCGGTCGTCTTCGATGATCGATCCGCCACCGCCGATGCCGGCGTTGTTGAAGAGAAGGTTCACGTGCGGACGCCAGGCGGCCACCGCGTCTCGGAAGGCGAGGACCTCGACCTCCTCTGACACGTCGGCGACATGAGTGAGGACTTGACCCGGGTGACCGGCCGAAGAACACAGCGCGACGGTGTCGACGAGGTTCTCCTCGATCACGTCGCAGGTGGCGACATCGCAGCCGTCGGCGGTGAGTTGGCGGACGAGTTCTCGGCCCATCCCGGTTCCACCGCCGGTCACCACGGCCACCCGGCCCTTGAATCCTTCTTCGAAACGCATGCGTCCCCCTCGATCGACCGACTAGATGGACGCTAGTCGGTCGATTTTGAGGCTGACTGGGTGCCCTCGGTGAGTTCTGAATCGGTGTCGGAGCAGGGACAACGAGGTATTCCTCAAGTCGTTGAGGCAGGCGGCCGATACCTGCCCCGTGATGATGCCGCCTCGTCGACCCGCCCGGTTCGCCCCGATCGTCGTTCTCGTCGGTCTGGTGGCGTACCTCGCCGTCGTTCTCGCAATGGTGACGTCGCCTTCGACCGCCCGTGCCGCCACGGCCGACCTGACCGCGTGGACGACGCCGACCATGCCCGGCAAGTGCTCCGAGAGCGCGATTGCCGCCGGCGATGTGGCCGGTTGTCTCATCACCAACTGGGGAGGGATCACCGAGAAGGGCTGGGGTAAGCCTCCGTTTCCGGACGGATCGTCGGCCTGGAAATGGCTCGGCTGGTCGTACAACGGATCGACCGCGCTGAAGGAGTGGGAAGCCGCGCTGGCCTCCAACGCGACGGGCATCGGCCGCGTGGCGGCCAAGCAGATCAAGGCACCCAAGCCCATGCTCGTCCTTCTCGAAGGATTCCTTCGCGAGATCCAGGACGG
>CAZLXB010000029.1:5549-23184 GCA_964563545.1 uncultured Bifidobacterium sp.
TACGGATGGAACGGAGGCTGCGCGTCGCCGTCGTCGTCGAAGAGCAGCATCCTGCGCGATCCGATGCATTTCGAATTCCGCGGTTCGGTCGACAACGCAGTAGCAATCGCCGCCTTCCACGGCATCGAGATCCATCAGGAATGCGATGACGATGACGTCTGCCAGTGGGTCGACGGACCCGGCGATGATCGCTCCGAGGAGAACGAAGATTCAGACGAGCCGGCGTACGACGCCGATGTGAATCGCATCTACGGTGCCACCCGATACGAATCGGCGGCGGCGACTGCCAAGGAGTGGAGCAACGCCGAAACCGTCTTTCTCGCGACGGGGGAGAACTTCCCCGATTCGCTCGCGGCCGGTCCGGCTGCGGCCCGTTTGAACGTTCCCGTCCTTCTGGTGACTGCCAATGGCATCCCTGATTCGACCCGCGAACAACTCGAGCGACTCGATCCCGAGAACATCTTCGTCGCCGGTGGTCGACGCGCCATCTCCAACGACGTACTCGATGAGGTCGAGGACATCACGGGCGTCGAGCCGATTCGCGTGAGCGGCGATGATCGCTACGAGACCGCCGAGGAACTGAGCCGACTCTCGTGGTATCGCGCGCAGTCGAGTACCGTTTGGGTGGCAAGCGGCGCCGACTTCCAGGATCCGCTCATTGCCTCGGCCGCCGCTGCGCTCTACGGGCAGGCCTTCGTGTTGCTCGACCTCCGCTCCGGCCTCTCCTCCGACGACGAGGACTATCTCGAATCCCTCGGAGCCGAGCGGATCAATGTGGTGGCCGCTCCCGGGACTCTCTCCTCGGCCGCCGAACGCGATCTACGGCGCATCGCCGATGTCCAGATTTTCGATGAGGACGATGTGTCGGATCGATCCGCTTCGGTCTGGAAGGACAAGCGTTCGAGTCGCACGGTTGCACTGGCAACCAGCAACAACTTCCCGGACGCCTTGTCGGCGGTTCCCTACACCGTCCTCGGACGTGGGACCCCGATCATGCTGGTGCCGGGAACCTGCGTGCCCCGCGGCACCCTGCGGGAGATCGATCGTCTGTCGGCTTCGACGGTGACACTCTTTGGTGGTCCGGCCGCGCTTTCGAGAGACGTCGAGTCGTTCCGCATCTGCTGATCCGGCGAAGATGAATTCGTGCGTCGGTTCGGTTGGCTCGCTCTGACCCTGATCGTCGCGTGTTCGTCGACGGCCGCCGAGGATTCGAAGCCCCGACGCGAATCGGAAACGACGATGCTCTCGGGACCGACGTCCTCGTCGGCTCCACCATCCTCCGCCACGAGCTCGACTCTCGCGCCGATCGACGTGACCTTGGCCTTCACGGGTGACACGTTGATCCATAGTCCGTTGTGGGCGGCGGCCGCCGACAACGCGGCCGGATCCGGTGTGGCATACGACTTCCGACCCATGTTCACCGATGTTCGCACTCTGATTTCAGCGGCTGATTTCGCGATCTGTCACCTGGAAACTCCATTTGCTCCGCCCGGCGTGAAGCTCAGCACGATGCCCAAGTATCAGGTGCCGACCGAGGTTGCTGTGGCTCTCGCCGATGCGGGTTACGACCGTTGTTCGACGGCGAGCAACCACACGATGGACGGGGGAGTAGCGAGTATCGAGCACACCGTGACCGCTTTGGAAGGCGTCGGTATCTCTCAGGCCGGCATGGCGAGAACGCCCGCAGAAATCGAACCGACCGTGTTCGACGTCGATGGCCTCACGGTTTCTCACCTCTCGTACACGATCCACTTCAACGGCCTGTCGCTGCCAGCGGACGAACCGTGGCGTTCGGCGCGCATCGACATCGACCGTGTCCTCGCCGACGCCGCGACGGCACGTGGACTCGGTGCCCAACTCGTGATCGTCAGCATGCACTGGGGCAACGAGGGTTCGGCCCGACCCAACCCCCAGCAGAAGGCGTGGTCGCAGCGGATGGCCGACTCGGGTCTCGTCGACATCGTGGTCGGATCGCATCCGCACGTGCTGCAGCCGATCGAACGTGTCGGCGACATGTGGGTGCTCGAGAGTTTGGGCAACTTCATCTCGGCCATGCCCACAGGCGACAAGTGGCCGCCTTCCACCCAAGACGGCGCGATCGTGTTCGTCGAAGTCACCGAAAAGGTCGATGGTTCGGTCACGGTGCACCGCCCGAGAGTCGTACCCACGTGGGTCGATCGGGACGCCGGCTTCGTCGTCCGCGACGTTCGATCCTGGTTGTCCGCGCATCCGGACGACGTTCGCGTGCAGGACTCACTCGAACGTACTCTGAGGACCTTGAGTGAATTCGTGGAGTCGGCATGACGGCGATGCTCACCCCCACCCTGCGGGTGATGACCTGGAACGTCCTGCGGTTCGAGAATTGGGCGGAGCGACAAGGAGCGATCGACGCGGTGATCCGTACCGAGGCTCCCGACATCGTGCTCCTGCAGGAAGTCGCTACTTCGGAAGGCCAGTCCGAGCGGCTGGCGGCAACACTCGGCTACCACGAATTCCACACCTCCAACACCGACCCGGCGTCGGCCTACATGGGAAATGCGATCCTGTCGCGTTGGCCACTCGTCGACATGCTCGACACCCGGCTGCCGGGGATCGATGGACGCCCTGCCTATCGATCCCTTCTCACGGCGCGCGCGACCACGCCGTGGGGTCCGTGGCCCATCGCATGCACCCATCTCGACCACCGCTTCGACGACAGCGAACTACGCTGCCGGCAGGTCGATGCGGTGGCCGACGTGGTCGCCGAACTGCGAGGTGATCCGGCGGTCGATCGGCCGGTGATCTTGGGTGGCGATTTCAACGCCGCACCCGATAGCGACGAGATCCGGCGACTCACCGGGCGCACCGCTCCTCTTCGGCGTGGCCTCGTCTTCAACGACTTGTGGGAGATGGCCGGTGAAGGTCCGGGTTGGACCTGGAGTGCCGACAATCCGATGCTGGCCGAGGCGAATTGGCCCAATCGCCGCCTCGATTACCTCTTCGTGACGTGGCCGCGCCCCAAACCCGGCGGTCGACCGACCTCGATTCACCTGGCGGGGGTGCACGCGGTGGACGGCGTCCAGGCGAGTGATCACTATGCGGTGGTCGCCGATCTGCGCGTCTAGTTTGCTCGGCGATGGCCGTCCTACGTTTCAGTTTCGGAACCATGGGTTCGGGCAAGAGCACGCTCGCGCTGCAGATCCACCACAACCTCGCCGTTCGGGGACTACGAGGGTTGCTCCTCACCAAACTCGACCGCGACGGAGTCCAGGTGACGAGTCGGCTCGGAGTTTCGGCGCCGGCGGTCGAGGTGTCGACCGATCTCGACGTGTTCGAACTGGCCAAGTCGCGACTTCCACTCGACTTCCTCGTCTGCGACGAGGTGCAGTTCTACACGGCCGACCAGTGCGACCAGCTCGCTCGGATCGTCGACGACATCGGCATCGACGTCTTCGCCTTCGGGCTCATCACCGACTTCCGTGGGCTCCTGTTCGACGGAACCCGTCGGATGCTGGAGGTCGCCGATGAACGCGTGGAGATGCAGGTGGAGGCGCGCTGCTGGTGTGGTTCGCGCGCCACGCACAACGCCCGCGTGGTGAACGGCGTGGTCGTGTACGAAGGCGAAACGGTGGTCGTCGGCGACACCGCCGACGCGCCATCCGAGCGACTTTTTGGCGACTCGGTCCGGTACGAACTCTTGTGCCGACGCCACTACGTGCGTGGCGAGATGGGCGACTAGGACGCGATCAGTTCCAGGCGCACGGCATGCGCTTGATGCCGTTGATGAACGCACTCTGCAAGTAGGCCGGCTCGCCCGTGATCCGTAAGTCGGGCATGCGCCGGCGGATCTCGTCGAACATCACCGCCACTTCTCGGCGGGCGAGATTGGCGCCCAGACAGAAGTGCGGGCCACCGGCACCGAAACCGACCTGCGCCGGAGTCACGGGGCGGGTCACGTCGAACTTGAAGGGATCGTCGAAGACACGCTCGTCGCGGTTGCCCGACGAATAGAACATGACGACCTTGTCGCCGGCGGCGAGTTTCTGGCCGGCGATCTCGGTGTCCTCGGTGGCGGTCCGGCGGAAGTGGATGACCGGAGTCGCATAGCGAACGATCTCCTCGACGGCTGACTTGGTGTGCGTTTCGAAGTCGGAGAACCAGATCGCTTTCTGATCGGGATGGTCGGTGAGGAGCTTCATACCGTGGCTGATGGCGTTGCGGGTCGTCTCGTTACCGGCCACCACCAAGAGGATGAAGAACGAGCCGAACTCTTGCGCGGTCAGCCGCTCGCCATCGACGACGGCGTTCATCATGGCCGAGGTCACGTCGTCTTGCGGGTTGGCCACGCGGGATTCGCCCAACGCTTGCGCGTACATGAACATCTCGAGAGCGACGCTCATGAGTTCCTCGTAGGAACCGACGAACTCGGGGTCACCCACGCCGAGGATGACGTTGGTCCAGTGGAAGATCTTCTTGTGGTCCTCCTCGGGGATCCCCATCATGTCGCAGATGATCCCGAGCGGCAGAGGTGCTGCGATCTCCTCCACGAAATCGCACTCGCCCTTCGGGAAGCGCTCGAGAAGTTCGTCGACGAGACGCTTGGCGCGGGTCTTCACCTGATCTTCGACCCGACCGACCTCCTTGGGCGTGAAACCACGCGACACGATGTTGCGGAGCCGAAAGTGCTTCGGGTCGTCCATGTTGATCATGGAGCCGAAGAATTCGTTCATCTCGACGGGAAGATCACCGATGTTCGATCCCTTGCCGCTGCAGAACAACTGGGGGTTACGACTGATGTGCCAGATGTCGTCGTGGCGAGTCACGGCGCGGTAGCCCGGGCCGGGTGGGAAAGGTGCATTTTCGATGACCCGTTCCTCGAAGAATTGGAAAGGTGATTCGTCGCGAAGGGTCTTGAAAGCTCCTTCGCGCCACGCGCGATCCTTCAGCCAGAACTCCGGATCCGAGAGATCGATGTCGGCGAGAGAAACTTTCGGCAAGACGAGCGGGGAGGTCATGCCGAAAAGGTAGTGGGCGAATCCGACATCGAGTCAGGTCGGGCCACGAGACGTCGGTCGGGTGGGGTGACGGTGAGCCGATCTGTAAGCGGGATTCTGTGGTTCCGATCGCTCGGAACCGGTGACCATCCATCTGTGCGGTCTACCCGAGGAGTTCCCGGTTGCCCGGGTGGACGAGCCGCCCGTCTCCTCTGCTTGACCTTGCTCCGAGTGGGGTTTACCGAGCCGTACGAGTCGCCCCGCACGCTGGTGCGCTCTTACCGCACCGTTTCACCCTCACCTGATCCGGTTGCCCGGCCATCGGCGGTCTGCTCTCTGTTGCACTGTCCGTGAGGTCGCCCCCACCTGGCTCGCGCCAGCACTCTGCTCTGTGGAGTCCCGACTTTCCTCGGTCGATTGCTCGGCCGCGGTCACCCGATCGACTCACCGTCGAGGGTCAGTGTACGAGTCGGTCGGTCACTCGCCGTCGAGATATTCGTACACCATCGAGTTGAGGCTCGGGGTCTCGAGGTTGACGGTTGTACGTGAACCCGACTCGTTGGTCGGTCCGAGCGTCACCGGCACCGGCGACTGGGTGCCAAAGGCGGTCGGCACCGCATAGAAGAGGGAGGGATCTCCCTCTTCGCGGTACTCGGCCTTGATGGCTAGGCCCTGCGAGGACACGAGACGATCAGGATTCAGCACGGCACCGATCACGGCCGCATGACGAGCCTCTTGTTGACCGATACCCATCGCCTGGGCGCGCAACGACGGATCCGAGATCATCGGCACGTAGAACTGATAGGTGGCGCCGGCCAGTGTTTCGAGCGCGTAGGCCAGAGCGAGTGAATCGGCGGCCGGATCATCGGCAGAAGTCACGAGCTCGAGCGCGGGCTCGATGTAGAGCGACTGCAATCGCGGGTTGGGCTCGGTGAAGGGAGTGCCACCGAGGCTCGACGTCAGCGACGCCGTGGCGTCGGCGTGGGCCTTGTGGTCGGAGAGGAATCGCGCGGCGATCGTGGCTGCATCGCCGGAGAGGAGACCTGCTGCAGCGACGGCCTCGTACACGAAGATCGCGTTGTGTTCGAGTGAGGTCGCGGTACGGAGAAGAGTCACGTCGGTGACCGGAGCATCGGGTAGCGCCGTGGTCTCGGGAGCGAGACCGACTCGCGCGATGCCGCTCTTCTCGCCGCCACCGCAGGCCGCAAGGAGCGCGCCGAACGAGATCGTGGCGCCACCGGCCAAGAGGAAGCGGCGTCGCGAGAGATGACTGAAATCCTGTCCGGCCGTGGCGCGGACGATGGAGGCGAGGGTCTTGTCGTCGTTCTTCATCGGTCAGCTCTCCGGGCTCAGCGCGACGATGTCGGCGGGGACGTTCAGATAAGCATCGGCATCGGATGCCGGTGAGAGGCCGGCCATGGCGGCCAAGGCGACCACGTGGCGAGCTTCGGTGATCATCACGGAAGCCACGAGGGCCGCGCCTTCCGTTCCTTCCAGATTTCCGAGCAGGGACTGGTGCGTGGCCACGAGGGTGTTCTCCAGTTGGTGAGCCGACGTAGCGAACGAAGATCCGGAGAACGACGGCTTGAAACTCGTGAACAAGGACTCGAGCCGATCCTGAGGAGCATTGCGGCCGATCATCGACGAGATGGCCTGACTCGCGGCATCGTGATGGGCGGCGAGTGCGGCCACCGATCCGGGCTGGTCGCCGGCGGAACCGTTCTCGATGGCGGCGTGGTAGAGGTCGCGAGCCGCCAGTTCGGCCTGCTGCGCGTAGGCGAGCAGTTCGATGTCGGCGTCAGTGGGGCGCCGCGGGGGAGAGGTGGTCACCGCTTGTCCTTTCGGGGGTTACTGCGAACCCCTCCAATCTAGAAGTCGAGCGAGGAGAGGTCGGGTATCCAACCGGCCACACGGGTCACAGCCTCGGCCCATCGGGCCCGTTCGACCGGTCGATCGAAGGTCGATCGAGGGTCGATGGTCGCCGTCGGCCGCCACGCGCGTTCGATGTCATCGAGTCCGATCCAGGTGCCCACGGCGAGACCGGCGAGGTAGGCGGCCCCCAACGTCGTGGCTTCGGTGACCGGTGAGACGCTCACGGGCCGGCCGGTCGTGTCGGCCAGCGCCTGTACGAAGGTGGGGTTGCGGCTCATGCCCCCATCAACCCGTATCTCGTCGACATCGAGCGCGCGATGATCGGCTGACGCAGCCTCCAGAAGGTCGGCTCCTCGGTGGGCGACCCCTTCGAGCACGGCGCGAACGACGTGGGCCCGTGTCGTGCCTCGGGTGACGCCGAAGAGCCCGCCCCGCGCGCCGTAGTCCCAAGAAGGAGTGGCGAGTCCGAGGAGTGCGGGAACGAAATAAACGCCGTCGGTGGATTCACACGTACTGGCCACGGTGTGCGTTTCACCGGGGCTGTCGACCAGGCCCATGTCGGTCTGGAGCCATTCGACTGCGCTACCGGCCGAGAGCATGATCGCTTCCGAGCCCCACGACATCTGTCCCCGACGGCTCCACGCAACGATGGGGAACGTCCCGTGAATCGTTCGTTCCGGTGTCGTCGGCGGTTCGTTGCCGGTGAAGAGATCGAACATTCCACCAGTGCCGAACGTGCACTTGGCCATTCCGGGTCGCACGCACGACTGACCCATGAGTGAAGCCTGCTGATCTCCGGCCAAGCCAGCGATCACGGGCGACCCGGGAAGGACCGATGCCTGGCCAATGGGGCCCGACGAGTCGACCATGGTCGGCAGGGACGAGACGGGAACCTTCATGAGTTCACAGACCCGCTCGTTCCAGCGCGGCGGACCGCTGTGAACAGTGGCGAGACCGGTGACTCCCGCGTTGCTGTGGTCGGTCACGTGCAGCCTCTGGTCGCCCGTGAGATTCCAGACGATCCACGAATCGATCGTGCCCACGCACAGATCTTCCGGATCTCGATCGGCGGCGTGGTTCTCGAGTAGCCAGCGCGCCTTGGTCGCACTCTGATTGGGGGCGAGCGACAGACCGTGTTCGTGCTTGGCCATGATGCATTCGCCGACCGTGCGTAGATCCTGCCAACCGATGCCGGGTCCGATCGGTTGGCCGGTGCGGCGATCCCACACGATGGTCGACGCACGTTGGTTCGTGATTCCGACTCCCGCGACCGGGCCGGCGTCGGCGAGGGCGAGGCGAGAGACTTCGATCACGAGCCGAGCCATCTCGGTGGCGTCGAATTCCACCAAACCGGCGAAGGGAGTCGCGGGTGGGAACGACCGGTAGTGCAAGGCCTCGATCGTCGCATCGGGTCGCACGACGGCGGCGCGCAGGCCACTCGTTCCGACGTCGATGACGAGGATCGACCGATCACTCATCGACGTCCGCCCGGGAGGACTCCCTTGCTCCTCATCGACGAACCGAGGAAACCGCCAAAGACGCCCATGGCGAGGGCGACCGTGAGGTTGAAGATGACGCCACTCCACCGGACGTCACCGCCACGGGTGAGTTTCACGACGACGAGGATGGCCTGGGGGATCGCGTAGGCCACACCGGCGGTGAGGATGCCGTGCGAAAGCGGAGTGCGCCGCTCCTGGTGCCATGCCGCGACTCCTGCGCCGAGCAGGAAGCCGACTGCGGCACCGAGGGCGAGAAGGGTGGCGACGGTGGCCCGACCGCCAGAGGCCCCGTCGTCGCCGGCGACGAGTCGGGCGGCCACCGAGAACGGCACCGCGAAGACCAACGAGACCAGAGCCCCGGCGCGGATGGCCGGCCGGTCCCAACGAGATTCAGTCGACATCGAGGCCCATCTTGCCCGGATTCAAGATGCCGTGCGGATCCAGAGCCGACTTGATGGAACGCAGCACGCCGAGGCCGGTTCCGAGTGCCTCGGCCATGAAACGAGATCGATTGATGCCGATCCCGTGGTGATGGCTGAGGTTGCCTCCGCTGCGAAGGATGGCCCGGGCGCCGGCATCCCACAACGCGTCGTAAGTCGATTCGAATTCATCGGGGGGCGGTGAGGCGGCGAATGTGAAATAGAGGCAAGCGCCGTCGACGTAGCTGTGCGAGAGATGACACGTGGCCGTTCGAGCGTGAGTCACGCCGAGCAACGCGGAACGGGCGTCGTCGAAGATGGCAGCGAGCCGCGCCCACGGTGCCGTGATCTCCATGGTGTCGACCACGAAACCCTTGCGGGTCAGTGCCTGCAGTGCGCTCGTGTCGTTCCGATGATGAAGCCAGGCCTCGACGGCCGCCACGTCGCGCGGTTGACAGCCCTCGGTCGCCAGACACTCTTCGTCGACGATGGCCATTGACGCGCCGACACTCGCCGCGTCGCCTTCGTCGAGTACCAACAGAACGCAGACCTCTCCGTCGCCTCCCTGTCCACGTTTGCTCTCGGCTGCGTCGTAGAGGCGGAGGACTGCTGGCGTTCCGCCGCGCTGCATGATGCGGCGACACGCGTCGAGCCCACTGGCGAAATCGCGGAATCCGTACACGGCCCGTCGTTCACTGCTCGGGGCCGGGTGGCAGCGAAGCCAGACGCGCGTGACGATCCCGAGCGTGCCCTCGCTACCGAGAAAAATCTGATTCAGATCGGGACCGGCAGCGGCGCGGGGTGCACCACCCGTGCGGACGACCGTTCCGTCGGCCAGTACGACCTCGAGTCCCACGACCATGTCTTCGATCTTCCCGTAGCGCGTGGAGTACTGGCCCGCGCCGCGACAAGCGACCCAACCGCCCACGGTGGCGATGTCGAAACTCTGCGGGTAGTGGCCGACGGTGAGGCCATGTTCGGCAAGTCGTGCTTCGAGATCCGATCCGAAGGTCCCCGGTAGAACCTCGACCACGAGCGACACGTCGTCGATCGCGACGACTCCTTGCATCGCCGTGATGTCGAGGAGGACACCGCCGTGCAGCGGCACCGCGGCTCCGCAGACTCCGCTTCGACCTCCGGCCACCGTGAGCGGGATCCGGTTCCGGTTGCAGATCGATGAGATACGGGCGACTTGGTCGGTGGTTTCGGGGCGGCAGACGACGGCGCATCGTTGCGGCACCATGCCCTCGAGCGACCACTTCATGCCGAGTGGCCACCAGTCGCGTGACGCCAGGGCGGCGCGCGCCTCGTCGTCATCGGTCGAGCAGACACGCGCCAGATCGGCGAGCACCGGTTCGGGCACATCGACCCACGTGGTGTCGAACCGCGTCGTCGCCGTTTCGTCGGCGAGAACGAGTTCGATCGGCGGAGTGATCTCACGCATGGAGTTCGTCCTCTCGGATTCGGCCGGCAGTTTCCTCATGAATGCAGATCTCCTCGAATGCCGCCACCTCGTCATCGATCCGCTCGGCCGACCAGCCGAGTTGGGACGCGATGAGTTCGGCGGTCGGACGCGCCGCGCGTCGCGCCGCGTCGCGGTCGAAGATGAGAGCTCGTGTGCGCCGGGAGAGCACGTCATCGAGAGTGTTGACCATCTCGAATTTGGCTGCGTACAGCGCCTCCGCGCGCGAATAGGGAAGACCCGACACCAGTGGTCGTTCGAGATCGGGATCGTCGGCGACCATTCGGGCGACTTCGCGCTCGCGCGATCCGTCATGGCCATGGAGGCGCAATCGCTTGGTTCGGCAACGGTCGTTGCGTCCGATGGCCCGGCACACCGTGTCGACCGCGTCCTCGGCCATATGTCGATACGTGGTGAGCTTTCCACCGGTCACGGTGATCACACCGTTGGCACTCGTGGTCACGAGGTGACGGCGGGAGAGATCCGCAGTGCGAGCGTCGTCGGTCTCTTTCACGAGCGGACGGAGACCGGCCCATACGCCGGTGATGTCGGCCTCGGTGACGCCAGTGGTCACGCTCGCGTTCAGCGCGCGAAGGACGTATTCGATGTCGGTTCGCGTGCACTGGGGATCATCGAGTGGGCCGTCGTAATCGGTGTCAGTGGTGCCGACGTAAGTATGCGTGAAGGTTCCGTCGGGTCGGGGTCCCCACGGAACGACGAAAAGACTTCGGCGATCCTTCGGAACCGGGATCACGACGGCGATCGTGTTGCGCACTTTGTCCCAAGGGACGGTCACGTGAACGCCCTTGGCCGGACGCGTGGGCACTTCGTGATTCCAGACGCCGGTGGCGTTCACGATCACCTTCGCCGAAATCGGGAACCGCTGCCCGTCGGCTTCGACCGCACCCTCTCGGTACGCACAACGGTTGACCACGACAGCACCGAGGTCGGCCGCAGTGCGCGCGAGTGCGAGGCACAATCGGGCATCGTCGGCCTGCGCGTCGTAGTAGATGTAGGCGGACGCGAGGCGTTCGGCAGGCATCGTCGGCATCAACGCTCGCGCCTTGGCCTTGCGGAGACGTCGATGGAAACGCCCGATACGCCAACCGCCGGTGACGTCGTACATCCAGAGAGCGGATCCGAGAGCGCGCGCGATCTTGCGCGACACGAGACCGTCCTTGGTGAGTATCGGAAGCATGAAGGGCAGGACCTGCACGAGGTGCGGCGCGTTCCGTACGAGGCGTTGACGTTCGTGCAACGCCTCGTAGACGAGGCGCACCTCGCCTTGTTGGAGATAGCGGAGTCCGCCGTGCACGAGTTTGGAACTCTTCGACGATGTGCCACTCGCGAAGTCGTCGCGCTCGACGAGCGCAGTGCGAAGTCCACGCGATGCGGCGTCGACGGCGACACCCAGCCCGGTCACGCCGCCTCCCACCACCAGAACGTCGAATTCCTCGGATCCGAGCGCCGCGACCATCGCCGACCGGTCGAAGGCGCGGGGTATGGGCATGCGGCGAGAGTAGTGGGGAGGCCCTGAGACGGCTTTCACATTCTGCTAGTTCGCACGATATGCGGATTGCCATGGCTTGCGCCTATCTTGCTCCCCATGCGTTCACCGGCCGAATTGACCGAGATGTTCCGAGCCAACGGGCTCAAGGTCACTCCCCAGCGACAGCTGATCTTCCGCCTCATGCACGGCAACGAGGCGCACCCGACCGCCGAAGGACTGTTCCAGACCGCGAGCGATCTGATGCCCGGCATCTCGCTGCGGACCGTCTACCAGACGCTGGCCGACCTCGCCTCGATGGGTGAGCTCCGCTCACTCGACCTCGGAACCGGGGCTTCCCGGTTCGATCCCAACACCGACGATCACCACCACGTGGTGTGTGAGCAGTGCGGTGACGTTCGCGATGTGTACGTGTCGGGCTCCGACGCGCTGCACATCGAAGGTTTGGACGGATTCGCCGTGGAGTCCACGTCGATTCTGTTCAACGGTGTCTGCCCGCGGTGCGCCGTGGGTGGAACCCGAGCAACAACCAACCCACCAACCAACAATGCACAAGGAGTCATGTCATGAGCCTCAAGGGCACCAAGACACATGAGAACCTGAAGCACGCGTTCGCCGGCGAGAGCCAGGCCAACCGTCGCTATCTCTGGTTCGCTCAGAAGGCCGACGTCGAGGGCTACCCGGACGCCGCTGCGCTGTTCCGCTCGGTCGCCGAAGGCGAGACGGGCCACGCCCACGGGCATCTCGAGTTCCTCGCCGAGGTCGGCGACCCGGCGACCGATCTCCCGATCGGCGAGACCGAGGCCAACTTCAAGGCATCGATCGAGGGCGAGACCTACGAGTACACCCAGATGTACCCGGGCTTCGCCAAGACCGCTCGCGACGAAGGCTTCGCCGAGATCGCCGATTGGTTCGAGACCCTCGCTCGCGCCGAGAAGAGTCATGCCGGCCGCTTCGATCAGGGCCTGAAGGCTCTCTGATCCGAACCCGAACCGTCGTCCCGGGGTCCTTCGGCACTTGTTGTCGGAGGACCCCCGGCACGACAATCGCACCATGACGATCACCTACGACCCGAAGCATCCGAAGTATCTCGACGAGAAGGATGTCCGCGACGAACTCACTCGCGTGTACGACCTCTGTCACGGATGCCGCCTGTGCTTCAAGTACTGCACCGCGTTCCCGACCTTGTTCGACTTCGTCGACCAGCACGAGGACCAGGACGCCGGAAAGCTCACTCCGGCCCAGCAGGATCAAGTGATCGACGAGTGCTTCCAATGCAAGCTCTGCTACATCAACTGCCCGTACATCCCGGGACAGAGCGAATGGGAACTCGACTTCCCCCGCCTCATGCTGCGCGCCGACGCGATGCGCCACTCCAACAAGCAGATCGGGTTGCGTGATCGTCTCACGACCGACGTGATGGGCCGCACCGATCTCCTGGGCAAAGTCGCCACTGCAACGCCGGTCATGAACAAGATGATGGGCGCGAAGAACGGATCGGTCGTCCGCAAGGTCATCGAGAAGACCGCCGGCGTGTCGAGCCAGCGCCTGTTGCCTCCCTTCGCCCGGCAGCGTTTCACCACCTGGTTCAAGCGGCGGCCGAAGTTGCGCCTCGGCAAGCGGCAGGGCCGGGTCGCGATCTATCCGACCTGTCTCGTCGAGTACCAGGCGCCCGAGATCGGGCACGACCTCGTCAAGGTGTACGAGCGCAACGGAGTCGAGTGCTCGTTGGCCGACACCACGAGGTGCTGCGGGGCGCCGTTCCTCCACAGCGGCGACATCGACCAGTTCAAGAAGGTCGCGGCCGAGAACGTGAAGGCTCTGGCCGACACGGTTCGCAAGGGCAACGACATCGTCGTTCCGCAGCCGACGTGCGGGTACGTGCTGAAAAAGGACTACGTCGACTACATCGGCGGTCCCGACGCCCAGCTCGTGGCCGAACACACCTTCGACTCGAGCGAGTACCTCATCAAGCTGCACAAGGATGAGGGAACTTCACTCGACACCGAATTCGCCGGCGACGTTCCCGAGACGATCACCTATCACACCCCCTGCCATTTGCGAGCTCAGAACATCGGTCTCAAGAGCCGAGATCTCATGAAGCTCACCGGCGCCAAGATCAAGCTCGTGCAGCAATGCTCGGGAATCGACGGGATGTGGGGTCTCCGTGCGGAGAACGCCGATCTCTCGATCCCGATCGCCAAGAAGTTGGGTGAGGAGATCATCAAAGCCGGTGGCGATGTCGTGACCGGTGACTGTCACCTCGCCAACACGGCCATCAACGAACAAACCGGTCGCGAGCCGCTGCACCCCCTGCAGATCGTCGCTCGTGCCTATGGAATCCCCCAGGAGAACCAGTGACCACGACAATGAGCCATCCTCGCAAGTTGACCCTCGCCGACATCCTCGACGTCCGCGCCTACGAGCGGAATCGCCAGGAGTTCCGCCGGGAGATCATCGCCCTCAAACAACGTCGTCGTCTGAACCTCGGAACGTTCGTGTCGGTCGTGTTCGAGAACCGCGACACGGTCCGTTCGCAGATCCAGGAGATGGCCCGCGTCGAGCATCTGTCGACTGACGAGGACATCCAGGTGGAGATCGACACTTACAACTCGATGATCCCGGTGCCCGGTCAGTTGTGCGCGACCTTGTTCATCGAACTCACGAGCGATGACGCGATGCGCGAATGGCTGCCGCGCCTCGTCGGCATCGAGAGTTCGATCGTGATCCGGCTTGCCGACGGCTCCGAGGTGCGGTCGTTCCCCGAGGCACGTCACGCTGCCCAACTCACTCGTCCCGACACCACGTCGGCGGTGCACTACCTCCAGTTCGCATTCACGCCCGAGCAGATCGACTCGTTGGCCGGTGGTGGCGCATCGCTGGTGTGTGATCATCCGTCCTATCTCGAGGAGATCGGCCTGTCGGCGGCGAACATCGAAGAATTGCTCTCTGACCTGCGGGATTGACCCTTTACAACCTCCCGACCCCGGTCCTAAGGTGACCGTGGGGTTGGGGGGGGTTGTCGTGGGGGACATCATCTGGCGAGATCTGGGGGCCTGTCGGGGCCTGGACCCGGAGGTCTTCTTTCCGGAGTCCGAGGAGGAAGCCGAAACGGCCAAGGCGATTTGCGATTCGTGCGATGTGCGGATCGCATGCCTTGAACATGCTCTGGCGAGCCGCGAGAAGGTCGGAGTGTGGGGCGGAACCACCGAGCGTGAACGTCGTCGGATCCTCCGTCAACGCCGAAGGACTGCCTGACACCCATCGGTAGCCTGACGAGCGATGTCGGGCGAAGCGAATCTGGCCGAGATTGGCGGCTGGCCGGGTCTGATCGGGCGCCTACTCGATCGAGAGGATCTTCCGGCCGACCATGCCCGCACGGCGATGGCCACGATTCTCTCCGGTGACGCGACTCCCGCCCAGTTGATCGGTTTCATCATCGCGTTGCGAGCCAAGGGTGAAACACCCGAAGAGATCTCGGGACTTCTCGATGCCGTCTTGGCCTCGGCCGAGATCGTTCCCCTCGACGACGAGCTGCGCGCGCGGGCGATCGACATCGTCGGTACCGGTGGTGATCGCAGTCATTCGATCAACGTCAGCACGATGTCGGCGATCGTGGTGGCCGGAGCGGGTGTGCCGGTGTGCAAACACGGCGCGCGCGCCGCGTCGTCGCAGTGTGGAACGGCCGATGTGCTCGAAGCGCTCGGTGTGGCGGTCGAACTCCCGCCCGACAAGGTGAAGCAGTGTGTCGAGGAAGTCGGAATGGGCTTCTGCTTGGCTGCTCGCTACCACCCGGCTTTTCGCTTCGCCGCTCCGGCGCGACGCGAAGTCGGAGTGCCGACCGTCTTCAACCTCCTCGGACCCATGGCCAATCCGGGTCGCGTGCGTCGACAGTTGATCGGAGTGGCCAATCCGTTGGTCGCCGAACGCATGCTCGCCTCTCTGCGACTCCACGGCTCGATCTCGTCGTGGGTCGTACACGGGCAAGGTCTCGACGAACTGACGACCACCGGGACGTCGTCGGTACTCGCGCTGAACGACGGAGATGTTCGTACCTTCACGGTCGATCCGGTCTCGCTCGGTCTCGCCCCCGCCATCAACGAAGAACTCGTGGGAGGGTCGCCCGCGGTCAATGCCGAGGCGGTTCGACGCGTGTTGGCCGGAGAACACGGGGCCCATCGCAACATCGTCCTCTTGAACGCCGGGGCGGCGCTCGTGGTGGCGGGCGTGGCCACCGACATCGCCACCGGACTCGACATGGCGCGCCATTCGATCGACAGCGGAGCGGCGGCCAAAATCCTCGACGGTCTGATTGCGGTGTCGAACAGTTGAAGATCTCGGTGCCGGCCTCGTCGGCCAATCTGGGTCCGGGTTTCGACTGCCTCGGGGTGGCGCTCGGACTCCGAGCCGAGATCGGAATCGTCGATGGGGAGGTTCCCGAGCGAGCCGAGTTGGCCAAGGGCTCGCATCCGGCGCGGATCGCGTTTCACGAGGGTGGCGGACGCGGTGAAGTGTGGGTCCGTTCGCCGATCCCTTCGGGTCGTGGACTCGGGTTCTCAGGTGCGGTGCGGGTCGGAGCAATTGCTCTCGCGCTTCGTCAGCAAGGTGAAGAACACTGCCTCGAAGGATCGCGATCTGCGGTCTTCGACGCCGCAGCCCGATTGGAGGGACACGGCGACAACGTCGGGGCCAGCACGTACGGCGGATTCGTCGTGGTCGCCGATCGAACCGTTGCCCAGGTGCCGACGTCGCTCGAACCAACGATCGTGGTCTGGGTGCCGGGCCAACGGACATCGACCGATGAGAGTCGTTCGAGCCTGCCGTCATCGGTGAGTCGCGACGACGCGGTGTTCAACCTCGCGCGCACCGGCCTTCTGGTGGCCGCGCTCGCGGGAGGGCGGGTCGATCTTTTGCGCGAGGCCACGCGCGATCGACTCCACCAAGACGCACGGCTCACCAAGGTGCCTCGCAGTGCGCAAGCCCTTAAGGCGTTCCTCGACGGTGGTGCATGGTGTTCGTGGCTCTCGGGTTCGGGTCCGACCGTGGCCGCGATGTGTGCAATCGACGACGTCGATTCGCTCAGTGCCCGACTGCCAGAAGGTCGGGTTCTGGCGTTGTCGGTCGACCGGGTCGGCGCAAGGTGGGAAGACTGATCGCGGGCGTTGCCCACTCGCCGGTCGCCGAGACGACCGTGCACTCACCGCTCGTTTCGAGGTGACGGGTCACGCACCACACCTCGTCGGCCAGATGTCGGGGGAGTGGCTGATCGGGCGGCGAAGGTTCGGGTGCGGTCAAGGCGTCCGCCAACGCCACCGGAACGTTCACATGACCGAAGAGTTGGTCATCGACGCGAACATCGACGAGAACCCCGCGATCGAATCGCCACACGGTGTGGCCGGCGATCACCTCGACTTCGCCGGCCCGACGCAGCGCATCGATCGCACGCTGTCGTTGCAGTGCGGCGAGTAGAGCGGTCGCGCGATCGCGCATTTCCGCGGCCTCTTCGAAACGCTGGGCGGCTGAGAGGTGGGCGATCCGATCCGAGAGACGTTCGACCAAGGCATCGGGCGACTCGGTGAGAGCCCGCACGATGAAGTCGACGATCGAGGCGTAGACCGCCGGATCGGCGTGTCCGGAACAGGGACATTGCGCGACTCCGAGTTGGGCGGCCGAGCACACAGGTGCATCGGTGGGAGGCACGTAATTGCGACCCATTCGGACCGTGCAACGACGGAGTGGCACGACCGACTCGATCGCCTCGACCACGAGGCGGGCGGCCGTCCGGCTCGAGAGTGGGCCGATGTGCAGTCCGTGACGAGCTGGGTTCTTCGTGATGACGAGGCGTGGCCATTCTTCGTCGGTCGTGAGTCGGACGTAGCAATAGCGATCCGATGTCGTGCCGG
>CAZLXB010000029.1:23284-27385 GCA_964563545.1 uncultured Bifidobacterium sp.
AGACCGACGAGATCGTCGAGGCCGAGAACGCCGAAACCAGCCGCGCGCTCGATCAGAAAATGGAGGAGATCGGCCGTGGTCAGGGCGTCGTCGAGGGCGCGGTGATTGGGTTGATGCGGAAGTCGGAGTCGGTTGGCGAGGGTCCCGAGTTTGCAGTCGGGTACCTCGTCGCGGACGAGCCGACGCGCGAGTGGGACGGTGTCGACCACGACGTTGGAGAGCGGATCACGATCGGTGCGGATCAGGTTGGCGTTCAGGAAACCGACATCGAAGCGGGCGTTGTGGGCGACGATGACCGCGTCGCCGATGAAGTGAAGGAGCGATGGCAGAACCGATTCGATCGGCGGCGCCGGAAGCACCATCGACTCGGAGATGCCCGTGAGGATCGTGATGAAAGGGGGGATCGGGCAACCAGGGTTCACGAGCGTCTGGAAGGTGCCGAGGCATTCGCCGCCGCGGTACTTCACGGCACCGATCTCGGTGATCCGATCGGATTCGGCGTTGCCTCCAGTCGTCTCGAGGTCGAGGACGCAGAACGTGACGTCGGCGAGTGGCGTTCCGATGTCGACGAACGACTTTTGCTTCCAGGACACCTGTCGTGTGTACTGCGAACATGTGTTCCCTGTCAAGGATTGCCTACGCTCCGGCCATGACCTCCACCTACGACCGCGGGGCCCTCGAACTGGGGGACGGTTGCCATGCCTTCCTGCAGCCCGACGGCGGTTGGGGCTGGAGCAATGCTGGACTGGTGGTCGGCGACGGGGCCTCGTTGTTGATCGACACCTTGTTCGATCTCCGCCTGACCCGCGAGATGCTCGATTCGTTCGCTCCGTTCACCCGCAGCGCACCCATCGCGTCTCTCGTGAACACTCATGCGAACGGAGATCACTGTTACGGAAACCAACTCGTGGACGGGGCCGAGATCATCGCGTCGACGGCCGCCGCCCACGAGATGGCCGCCGTCCCACCGTCGATGCTGGCGGCCATGAACGCCGCCCCGGGTGAGATCGGTGAACTCTTCCGCGGTTTCTTCGGCGCCTTCGAGTTCGAGGGCATCGAGCCGCGCCTTCCCGCTCGGACCTTCGACGGCCGACTCGACATCGATGTCGGCGGCCGTCAGGTCGAGTTGATCGAGGTCGGCCCGGCGCACACCGACGGCGATGTGATCGCCTACGTCCCCGATGCCAAGACGGTCTTCACCGGGGACATCCTCTTCATCGGCGGCACCCCGATCGTGTGGGCGGGTCCGCTGTCGAACTGGATCAGCGCCTGCGACCTGATGCTCGGCATGGACATCGAGACCGTCGTGCCCGGGCACGGCCCGGTGACCGACAAGGGCGGGATCGCCGACGTCCGTGACTACCTGGCGTTCGTGGAACGAGAGGCAACCGGCCGCCATGACGCGGGACTCGATGCATTCGAGGCGGCGCGGGACATCGCCGATCTACTCGGCACGTATCGAACGTGGGGGGAATTCGGGCGAGTCGCGGTCAACGTGGAGACCGTCTACCGCACTCTCGACCCGAATCACGCGTCACCAGACGTCGTCGAGCAATTCAGACGGATGGCGTCGATCGAGCGCGCTTGACCGAGCGACGCACGGCCAACACCCAGCCCACGGCGACACAGATCGAGAAGATGATCCACTGAATCGCGTACGACAGATGGGAGCCTTCGGAGAGTTCCGGTGGTGCAACCGGTTCGAGAAGTGGATCATCGCTCGGATCGGAGCCGTCGGCGGCGAGCCACAGCGGAAGGATCGGTTCGTCGATCTGGAGCCTCAAACGGTCGAGGTCGAGGGTGAACATCTCCGTCAGATCGCCGGCCGCCTCGCGAGGTTGTCCGGATCGACGTTTCTCCGATTCGCGTAACACGCCTACGACGCGGACGCGTCCGGCCGGTGCATCGGGTGGGGTGGCCGAGAGCGGAATGAATCCTCGGGTCACGGCGAGGACGTCGCCGTTGTCGAGTTTCAAGGGTGTGACGACGTTGAGCCCGGCCGAGCCGTTCTGGCTGCGGTTCAGGATCAGAACTTGCTCGTCCGGGAGGTACGTCCCCGCGGCGCCGACCCTTCGCCACGATGCCGAGGAGGGATCGGAGAGATCGATCGAATCGACGTCGACGGCGGTGATGGTCGATCGATCGCGTACTTGTTGGTTGAAATCACGACGATCCGACAGTCGGTGGAACTGCCACGCCGACAAGTTGGCCATGAGCACGATCAGAGCCAGGCATCCGATGTGAAATGCGATCCATCGCGGCCGGAGGAGGAACCGGAACACGAGATGCACCCTAGGTGCATCGCCACGGTGTGGGACACTCGAAACATGACCGGTTCCGACCTGCCCGATTTCAAGATCCCCCATGCGGAGAAGATCGAGTGGATGATCGAGACGAACGGATGGGCGATCGAGCCGGTGGCGGCGGTGCTCGATGGTGAACGTCCGTTTCCGGGCTACGTGTACACGATCGGGTTCCCCGAGAAGTTCGCGTTTCCCGAGGTCGTGATCTTCGGACTCACGCCCGTTGCCGCGAAGGGGATTCTCGACCTCGTGGCCCAGCAGTTCGACGGCGGCGGTGAGATTCCGATCGACGTCCCGGTGGTGGGCCTCCTCGACAACGATCTGCGTTGCATCTTCGCGACCATTCCGGAATCCATGCACGATGGACTCTTCGCAACGGGTCGGGCGTGGCACCGAGGAGGATTCGCCGCTGTTCAACTGATGTGGCCCGACCGGCAGGGTTGGCTGCCCTACGAAGATGGGTTCGACCTGCGTTTGCGAACCGCCCAACCCTCCATCGGTCGGACTCCCGACTGATCGCTGGCACACTTGGGGCGTGGAGACGCCGAGACCGATCCTGATCTTCGACGGCGACTGCGCGTTCTGTACCCGCAGTGTGCGAGTACTCGAGCGGCGGATCCGTCGTCGGCCGGCCATCGAAGCGTGGCAGCGACTCGATCTCGACTCGATGGGAGTCACTCGCGAGGAGTGCGAAGCAGCCGTGCAATGGATCGCGGCCGATGGTTCTCGGGCATCGGGTCACATCGCCGTGGCGCGGACCCTGATCCATGGAGGCAAGGGGTGGGCTCTTCTCGGTCGACTCTTGCTCCTGCCCGGGGTGTCGTGGCTCGCTGGCCGTGTGTACGCCTGGATCGCGCGAAATCGACACCGGATGCCCGGTGGGACGGCCGAATGTGCGTTGCCAGCCGATGAGCGAGTGAGCAGGGGTGGAGGTTCCTCGTGACCACGGGCAACAATGGTCGGGTGAGCAACCCGCGCGAGCAGTGGCAGAAGGCCTTCGAGGAGTCTCGGCTTCGGGGTGAGGGATTCCAGACCATGTCGGGCATTCCCCTCGAGCCGGTCTATGGCCCGGATGAGGGCGAATTCCCCGGCGTGTATCCGTACACGCGCGGACCGTACGCCTCGATGTATCGCTCGAAGCTCTGGACGATGCGGATGTTCGCCGGATTCGGAACTGCGCTCGACACGAATCTTCGCTTCAAGGAGATCATCAAAGCGGGCGGCGACGGACTCTCGACCGCGTTCGACATGCCGACCCTCCTCGGACTCGACTCCGACGACCCGATGGCCCTTGGCGAAGTCGGACGTTGCGGAGTGGCCATCGACACCCTGGCCGATATGCGCGACCTCTTCGCCGACATCGATCTTGGAACCATCACCACGTCGATGACGATCAATTCTCCGGCGGCCGTCCTGCTCGCGATGTTCGTGGCTCAAGCCGAGACCGCGGGTGTTCCGCGTACTCGCCTCGGTGGCACTCTGCAGAACGACATCCTGAAGGAGTACCAGGCGCAGAAGGAGTTCGTCTTCCCGCCGCGGCAGTCGATGCGTCTCGTTCGCGACACGGTGGCTTTCACGGCGAGCGAAATGCCGCGGTGGCATTCGATTTCGATCTCGGGTTATCACATCCGTGAGGCCGGCTCGACGGCGGCCGAGGAACTCGCGTTCACCCTTGGCAATGGGTTCGCCTATGTCGAACTCGCGCGGCAGGCCGGTCTACCGGTCGATTCGTTCGCTCCGCGTCTGTCGTTCTTCTTCAACGCCCACATCGACTTCTTCGAGGAGATCGCGAAGTACC
>CAZLXB010000030.1:0-24897 GCA_964563545.1 uncultured Bifidobacterium sp.
ACGAAGTCGATCTTGTACTCCGCGCCGCGGTACGTCTCGCTGTGTCCGCCCTGGCGGCCGAAGCCGCGCACTTCGCTGACCGTCATGCCTTGCACGCCGGCCGCCTTGAGAGCGTCCTTCACGTCGTCCAGTTTGAACGGCTTGATGATTGCTGTGATGAGTTTCATTGTGAGTCCTCTCGTGTTCCCTGTTCAGCTCTTCACGAACTCGGGGTAGGCGTACACACCCATTTCCGGAAGGTCGAGTCCCATGACTTCGTCCTCTTCGCTCGAGCGGATACCGCCCTTGCCCATCTTCTTGGAGATCGTGTCCTGGATCTTGAAGAACGAGTACGAGATGCCACCGAGCACCACGATGATCACGGCCACGCCCAGTGCCTGCGCTCCGAGTTGGCCCCAGTCGCCCTTGATGATTCCCTCGACTCCCTCGCTGTCCGACAGGTTCCAGCCGGCACCGTACGAGCCGTTGGCGAAGATGCCGACGCACAGGGTTCCGAACATTCCACCCACTCCGTGCACGCTGATCGCACCGACCGGGTCGTCGAGCTTCAACTTGCGCTCCACGAAGAACACCGACTCGATCACGAGGACGGCGGCGATGCATCCGATCACAGCGGCCGCCCATGGTGCGACGAAGGCGCACGGTGCGGTGATGGCCACGAGTCCGGCGAGCATGCCGTTGGCCATCATGCCGGGATCGGGCTTGCCGGTCCGCTTGGTGATCCAGAACATCGCGACCACGGCACCGAAGGCTCCGGCGATCGCAGTGTTGGTGGCTACGACGGCAAACTGAACGTCGGTTGCGGCGAAGGTGGAGGCGGCGTTGAAGCCGAACCAGCCGAACAGAAGGATGAAGGTTCCGAGCATGGCCATCGGGATGTGGTGGCCCGGAATGGCGCGCGGATTGCCGTCCTTGTCGAATTTTCCGATGCGGGCGCCGATCACCTTGGCTCCGGCGAACGCCGCCACACCGCCGACGGCATGAACCACACCCGATCCGGCGAAGTCGACGTAACCGGCGCCGAGGTTCATGCTGCTCCAGGTCTGCGACAACCAGCCGCCGCCCCACGTCCACGCCGCCATGAGCGGGTAGTACACGGCACCGCAGAAGAAGCCCCACACCACGAATGAGCCCCACTTCCAACGCTCGGCCATGGAGCCGGTCGGGATGGTGGCCACGGTGTCCATGAAGGCGACCATGTAGAGGAAGAAGCCGATGAGGGCCGGGGTGATTCCGCCACCCGACAGCGCCCAGCCGCCCTTCCACAGGAAGACCCACTCACCACTGCCGATGAGCGAACCACCGATCGGTGCATCGAGTCCGAAGGCCGAGTAGCTGAATCCGCCGAAGGCCAACGGGAAGCCGATGAAGAAGAAGCCGACGAACCCGAGGCCGAAGATCGCGAAGTTCGTGGCCACGACATGGGCCGCGTGCTTGGCGCGACAAAAGCCGGTCTCCACGAGGGCGAAGCCGGCCTGCATGAAGATCACGAGCGCAGCGCCCAGGATGATCCAGAGCAGGTTCGTGGCCGTAGCCAGTGAATTGATGGCACCCTCGGCATCGAATTCATCGGCGGCCAGTGCCGCGCCGCCACCGGCGACGAGCACCGCACCCGACGAGATGGCGGTGGCGATGAGGAATCTGCGCAGGAACGAAGGCCGTTTCCGCACGAGATCCGGGAAGTGGTCGACTGCCGCCGGGGAAGCGCCAGCCCGTGATCCGGTGATCATGTGTTCTCCTTGGTCGGGGTTGATACGAACGGCCCGAAGGCCAGACGGGGGGCGGCAACACTGGCGCTCGTCTGGTGGAGAAGTTAAGAAACCCGGATTTCCGATTGGTCTTGGAATTGTTTCCAGTTGGTGACCAACTGGTGCCGATCAGACCTCGTCCGTCAAGCGCCGGCCGGCTTCGTCGAGTGCTGCGTGCACCGTGTCGACGGTGGTCATGAGGGCTACGGCCAAGGCCGCGTACGCGAGTTGGGGATCATCGACTCTGGCCAATACGTCGTCGACCGAGATGTCGGGTCCGCGTGCGGCAAGTGCGAACGCCTCGGCCAGTCCGAGGATGCGCATCACGATTCGTGAATCGCTGCGGCGAAGTCTCTCGGCGAGCGTGACCGCGTCACGTCCATCGTCGGTGGCATCCGAAACGAACGCGGCGAGGGTCATGAGATCCGGGTGTTCGAGTCGTCCGTACAGTCCGTCGAAGACCGGCACGATGCCCGGTGAGCCGGTGAGTTCGCGCAATCGATCGACGAGTGGGAAGTGGAGGATGTGGGAGCCGTCCATGTGTTCGGCGTCGGCGCGACGACGATCGGCCGCGCGTCCTACTTCCGGAAGTGCGCGCTCCAGCACGCCGGTGGTGGCGAGTGTTCGCCAAGCCTTCGGTGAGCCGTCGCGGAGGAGGTCCAACAATTGTTCGGTGTCGGCCGGTCGCCAATCGAGTCGGTCGTTGCGATGCGAGCCGAACCAGTCGAACACGCCGTCATCGACATCGTGCAAGGACGACAGCTCGGCAGCTCGCAGAGCGAGGGGAACGGTGAGTGCGGTTGCCGGAGACCCGACGAGGACGATGTAGTCGTCGCGAACTTGCAGCCATCCACCCTCGGGTTCGTGCTCGACCGCAGTGGGCTCGAATTCCGACGTTGCGCCGGTGCGACGAAGGCGCGCGGTGAGCAACGGTGGAGTCATGAGTGTGGTGAGAAGAACCATGACGAGCAACGCGCCGTAGAGGTCCTTGTCGAGCACGCCTTTGCTGAGGCCGATCGATGCGAAGATCAGCCCCACTTCGCCGCGCGGGATCATTCCGAAACCGATCAGAGTCCGATCGGCCGATCCACTCACGCCGACCGCCGAGACGAGTTTGCCGATCACCGCGACTGCCGTCAGACATCCGGCGAGTGCCAACACGTGAGGTTTCAACATGGCTTCGAGGTCGGCGTTGATGCCGATCGATGCGAAGAAGACCGGAATGAAGACGTTGCCGAGCGGGTTCAGTCCTTCGGCGATGCGCTCGTGTTGTGCGCTGCGCCCGATACCGAGGCCGGCCATGAAGGCACCGATGATGAAGGCCAACTTGGCTTGATTGGCGAGCAACGAGAAGGCGAACGTGAGTGCGAAACCGGCCACCACCACGGTGGTCGACGACTTCGCGAGTCGATGCAGACGATCGAGGAACTTCGGAATGACGAACACCGAGAGCAGACCGGTCACGACGAGGAAGCCGACGGCGAGACCGATGGTCTCCAGCACCACACCCGGACCGATGGTTCCCTCGGTGACGATCTTGACCACGACCGTGAGAATCACGAGACCGAGGACGTCGTCGGCGACCGCGGCACCGAGCACGATGCGCGCTTCCTTGGTGGACAACGCGCGCAGATCGCCGAGGACGCGAGCCGTGATACCGACACTCGTCGCGGTGAGCGCCGCACCGATGAAGATCGCGATCTTGCCGGCTTCACCGAAGGCGCTGGCCACGCCGAGTCCGAGGGCGAAGGGTACGGCGACTCCGATCACGGCGACCTGTATCGCCGACCGTCCGACCTTCTTCAACTCGCCGAGATCCATTTCGAGCCCGACCTGGAAGAGAAGGAGGATCACGCCGATCTCGCCGATGAGCAAGACCATGTCGGCGATCTCGAGATGGGCGACCGGGTCGACCCACCCGAGCACCGATGGGCCGATCAGAATGCCGGCCACGATCTCACCGAGAACCGGCGGCACCTTCACGCGCTCGGCGAGTTCGGCGGCGACGCGCGCGATCACGAGGATCAGCAGCAGATTCCCGAGAACCAGGGCGAGGTCGTACGAACCCGTCGAGGCGGCGATCATGGGCATCGGGACATTCTCCAGGCGTCAGGCGGCGATGAGGTGGTGGGCCCGCTCGACAGCGCCGATTTCGAGCATCCAACCCCGACCACGAACCGTCCGGATCGACTCGGCACCAAGGACCCGGCGCAGTGATACGAGGATCGAATCGCAGCGTCGTTCGTTCATGCCAGCCAGTCCGGCGCGCCGGGCGATCTCGAGCCGACTCACCACCCGGTTCCCGCAATCGAGAAACACCTGTAAGACGGCCAGTTCGTTCGGGCCGAGACGCAAGGTGTCCGTAGCCGACTCGGAAGGGGAGATCGTCGGGGCGGGGTCCATGACCGGCAAAGTAGGAAAGGCGAGTTTCTCCACTGTTGGCCCCGTGTGAACGGACTGTGAACCCTGACCCGGATCGAGCGCCCGACCGGTTGGGCGGTTGGCCGTGTCGGCGGTGAGAATCGGGGCATGGAACTTAGTTACCCCACCGAAGCCGAGCAGTTTCGCCAGGAGATCCGCTCCTGGCTGGTCGAGAACCTCCCCAAGGGATGGGGTGAGCCCGGTTTCGAGATGTCGGCCGAGCAGCGCAAGGAGTTCAACGACACGTGGCCGTCGAAGCTCTTCGCCGGCGGCTGGATCTGCGCGACGTGGCCCAAGGAGTACGGCGGGAAAGGGCTCACCACCATGCAAGGCGTGGTGTTGTCAGAGGAGTTCGCTCGTCTGAAGGCGCCGTTGCGCGCTGACTTCTTCGGCGACACGCTCGTCGGTCCCACGTTGTTGCAGTGGGGTACCGAGGAACAGAAGAAGGAGTTCCTGCCCAACATCCTGAACGGCAAGACGCGCTGGTGCCAGGGCTTCAGTGAGCCGAACTCGGGTTCCGACCTCGCATCGTTGAAGACCAGCGCGGTCCTCGACGGCGACGAATGGATCATCAACGGCCAGAAGGTCTGGACCACCGGTGGTCATCACGCCGACTACTGCTTCCTTCTCACGCGCACCGATCCCGATGCCCCCAAGCACAAGGGCATCTCGTATCTGCTCGTCCCCATGCGTCAAGAGGGTGTGGAAGTGCGCGGTATCGTCCAGCCCGACGGCACCGCCGAGTTCTGCGAGGTGTTCTTCACCAACGCGCGCTGCCCCAAGGACAACGTGGTCGGTGGTGTGAACAACGGCTGGAAGGTCGCCAACTCCACCCTCGCCTTCGAACGCGGTATGAGCGCCACCACGGGCTACCGCCGCTTCGAAGAGGAGTACAAGATGATGGTCAGGGCTGCCAATCAGAACGGCACGATCCATCACTCCGATGTGCGCCAGCGTCTGATGCGCTACTTCACCAAGATCCAGATCCTGCGCATCAACGGTCTGCGTTCGCTCACGGCGACACTCAACAACACCAAGGATCTCGGTGTGGCCGCGCTCGGCGCGACGAACAAGATGTTCTGGTCCGAGATGCACAAAGAGGCCATGGAACTCGCCCTCGACATCTTCGGCGCCGAAGCGATGCTCGTCGATGCCGGGCTCGACGGCGCGTCGTGGCCGGGTGTCGCGCGTGAGCGTCGTCGTCCCGGGTACCCGGTGAGCCCCATGATGTCGGCCTTCTTCTTCAGCCGTTCGGAGACGATCTGGGGTGGCACGAGCCAGATCCAGCGCAACATCGTCGCCGAGCGTGTCCTCGGACTTCCCAAGGAGCCGTCGGCCAGTTGAACCAACGCATGGTGACGCCCCGTTTCCTCCTGGTGATGGGCGCCACGCTGGCGTACTACGTGAGTGTCGGGATCCTCGTCCCGGTTCTCCCCGTCTTCATCGAGAACGGACTCGCGTCCGGCGAGGCGATGATCGGAGTCGCCGCCGTGGCGTTCAGCATGGCGGCCGTGCTGAGTCGACCCGGCATCACGTGGATCGGCAATCGTTTTGGTCGACGGTCGATGATGGTGTGGGGAGGCCTACTCGGCGGAGTCGCGGCGATCGCCCATGTGGTCGTGAGCGATCCGTGGCAACTCATGCCGCTGCGCGCGTTGATGGGTATCGGTGAAGCGGCATTGTTCGTCGGTGCCTCGACCGTGATCGTGGAGTTGAGTCCGCCGCATCGGCGGGCCGAAGCCGCGAGTTATCTCTCGCTCTCGGTGTTCGGCGGCTTGTCGGTCGGGCCGATCGTGGGCGAGCTTCTCATGGGCAAGGTGCCCAAGGATGCGCGTGGTCTCGATGTGGGTCGCTTCGACGCGGTGTTCGTGGTGATGGCACTGGCGGCGTTGGTCGCGGCGGCAGTGTCGACGGCGGCACCGAAGTGGAACGACAACGGTGGTCCGGTCGAACGCCAACGTTTCGTGTGGTTCCAACGTGATGCCTTGCTGCCCGGCATCGTGCTCGCCGGCGGTGTGATCACCTACACGGCATTCAGCTCGTTCGTGCCCACGTACGCGAAAGAGATCGGCCTCGGTGGAGCCGCACCGTTCTTCACTGCGTACAGCGTGCTCTGCCTCATCATTCGGTTCGTGGGCGCGCGCTGGCCCGAAGCATGGGGTCTGCGTCGCTCGGTGGCCATGGCCATGACAGCACTCTTCGCCGGCACCCTCGTGATCGCCGTGTTGGCCAGCGAAACCGGTATCTGGATCGGCACGCTGCTCATGGGCTTCGGTATGTCGTTCCTGTATCCGTCGTTGCTCGCCATGAGTGTGCAGCGCGTGTCCGACACCGATCGCGTAGCGGTGGTGTCGTCGTTCACGATGTTCTTCGAGATCGGTGCCGCGGTGGGTGGCCTGTCACTTGGCATGGTGGGCGAAGAGTTCGGTAAGCGATCGACTTTCCTCGTCGGTTCGATCTTCGCCGCCCTGGCCTTTGCAGTGTTGGTCTTCGAGCGCAACCGCCACGTGGCGCGGCAGGTGGCCGTTCAGTGAGTCGAGGCGGCCTCGGCACTGAGGCTCGCGCTCGTGCGCAATTGGCGCACCGGAATCCACAGTGCGAACACGAAGGCCACGATCATCACCGGCAATGCCGTCCAGAACACGCGGGTGATGGCGTGCGTCAGGATGTCGAGGACTTCTTCTTTCTGCGGGGACGGAAGATTCTTGATGGTGCGCGGCATGCGGATGGCTTCCATCTCCTCGGCTGATTTCACCTTGCCGGAGATCTGCGCGCTGAACACCGCGCCGTAAGCGGCGAGTCCGATCGATCCACCGAGTTGACGCACGAACACCGCGAGTGACGAAGCCGTGCCCATCTCGTGCATGTGCACGGCGTTCTGGGTGGCAAGGGTGGCGGTGGGCAGGATCATGCCCATGCCGAGTCCGAGCAGGAACGACGCGGTCATGGCGAGATAGAGGTACTTGTGCTCGGGCCCGAGAAGACTCGCGGCCAAGAGGCCGCACGACGCGACGATCGCTCCCGTGGGCATCCAGCCCTTGTACGACCCGACACGCGAGGTGATGCGGCCGACGATGGTGGCCGACAGTGCCACCGAGAAGGCGAGTGGCGTGAGAAGTAGACCCGACTTCGTGGCCGACACGCCGGTCACGCCTTGCAAGAAGAGCGGCATGAACGCATTGGCGCCGTAGAACACTGCACCCACGAGAACTAGTACCGGCACCGTCGCCCGGATCACTTCGTTCTGGAAGAGCGACATGGGGACGATCGGTTCGTCAGCCCGGCGTTCCCACCAGAAGAAGAGGATGCCAATGATCAGGGCAGCTGCGAAGAGCAGGAGCGTGGGAACCGAGGCCCATCCGTATTCCTCACCCGTCCAGGAGAGTCCGAGGAGCAACGACGTCACCGACCCGACAAGGAAGGTCGCGCCGAGAATGTCGATCTTGGCCTTCGTCCGGCGATACGGGAGCTTCAGCGCTCGATCAGTGATGGCCAGCGCAACGATCCCGACCGGGAGGTTCACGAGAAAGATCCAACGCCAACTCGTGTTGTCGACGATGAATCCGCCGATGAGTGGACCGATCACACTCGAGATCGTGAAGACGCTCGTGATCATGCCGACGTAGCGACCGCGCTCGCGCGGCGGGACGATGTCTCCGATGATGGCGAACGACAGCGAGAACAATCCACCACCGCCGATTCCCTGGATGCCGCGCGACACCACGAGTTGCCACATGTTGGAGGAGATACCGCAGAAGAGCGAACCGAGGATGAAGAGCAGGATTGCCACCTGGAACGGTCGCCGACGGCCGAAGAGGTCGCTGATCTTGCCGAAGAGCGGTGTGGAGGCGGTGCTGGTGAGCATGTAGCTCGTGCCGACCCACGCGTAGTACTGGAGCCCGCCGAGTTGCTGGACGATGGTGGGCAGAGCGGTGTTGACGATCGTGCCGTCGAGGGCCGACAAACCGAGTCCGGCCATGACACCGCCGAACACCGTGTAGATCTGCCGTTGGGTCAGGGCCGGGGGAGTACTGACGTCGCTCATAGAGGTAGTTGTACGGTACAACAATTGGTGGCGGTTCCCTGAACCTGACGGCGTGCGAGAAGATGGCCTATGCCTCGCATTTCGAGCCTGAACCTGGCCTCGCCGATCGGCGATCTCCTCCTCGTGGCCTCACCCAACGGACTGCGGCGGATCGACTTTCCGCCGGCGGGTGAACGGGACGGAACATGGGTCGAAGAATCGACGCCGATCCTCGCCGAAGCGGTCCGGCAGTTGACCGAATACTTCGATGGTGAGCGTCGCTCGTTCGATCTGCCCCTCGAGCCGGAGGGCACCGACTTCCAGTTGTCGGTCTGGAAGGTCTTGCGATCGATTCCGTTCGGCCAGACGATCTCGTATGGCGAACAGGCCCGTCGGCTCGGCGATGTGAAGAAGGCTCGGGCAGTCGGCTCGGCGAACGGCCGCAACCCACTACCGATCGTGGTGCCGTGTCATCGCGTGGTGGGGTCCGACGGTTCGCTCACGGGATTCTCGGGTGGCGTCGAATCCAAGCGTTGGTTGCTCGAACACGAGGGATCACTGGTGGGGGCATGAATCCTCGTCTGCCGATTCGTCGCGCCGAGGACGATCCGCGTCTGGTCGACCTCTACTCGAAGGGCCTGACGGGACCGAGCGGTGATCCGCTGAACATATTCGGCGTACTCGGGAACCACCCCGACATGTTGAAGCGCTGGCTCGTGTTCGCCACGCACGTGCTCTCCAAGAACTCGTTGTCTCCTCGTGATCGTGAACTCTTGATCCTGCGCACGGGATGGAACTGTCGCTCGGTGTACGAGTGGGGCCAGCACGTGGTGATCGCGCGCCAGTGCGACATCACCGATGACGAGATCGAGGCGGTGAAGTCCGGTGCCGACGCCCCGTCGTGGTCGTCGCACGATCGACTCCTCATGATCGCCGCCGACGAACTCCACCTGCATCAGTCGCTGAGCGAACACACGTGGAACGCCCTGACCGACGCGTACGACACCGAGCAAGTGCTCGACCTGATCGCGACCGTGGGCAACTATCACCTCGTGGCGATGTTCCTCAATAGCACGGGGGTGCCGCTCGACGCCGGTGTGCCCGACGAGCCGAGGCTTCGCCGAGGCTGACTACTTGCGGCGCGCCTGCGCCGACTGCTCGCGCCGACGGCGCGCGGCTTCTTGTTCGGCGGCGCGACGAGCCTTGCGCTGTTCTTTCAGTGCATCACGCTCCGGATTCGATTCCTTCTCGATCAGCACCGGTGCGGTGGTGATCGCCTCGGCCGGTGGGAGCTTCAGGACGTCGTCGGATTTCAGGATGCGGATGATGATGGGTGCCGCCACGGCCTCGCCACAGATGACACTGGCGAGCATCACCTGGGTGGTGGCCACGCCGTGCTTCTTCACGATGTCGGGCAGGACCGAGAGCAACTGGCCTTCGCTCGGATCATCGGCGGCCGAGCCGAGACCTTCCACACAATCGTCGAGGCAGGCCTCAGTGAGCACGATGGCCGAACGCTCGAGGTCGCCGTTGATGCGACCCTTGGCCGCCGAGTTGCGCACGGCGGCAACGAGGCCCGCGTCGTCGAATTCGGTGCCCTTGATGCCGGCGATGTGCTGCATGGCGTCCTGACCCTCTTCGTCGAGCGCACCGTAGAGGGCGAGGATCTCGGCGTCGGAAAGTTGGCGGAAAGCCCGGTCGAGCATCGAGAGGGCGGCGAGGCGGTTCTTGACCTGATTCACAATTGGTTGAGGCTAGCGGTACGAGTGCCGTCAGAATGGTCGTATGAGCGCCAACGATTCGCTGAAGAGCCGCCTGCAGAACGATCTAACCGATGCCATGAAGGCCGGCGACGAACTCACCAAGTCGACTGTTCGCATGATGTTGGCCGCGGTCATGAATGCCGAAGTCGCCGGCAAGGAAGCGGTCACGCTCTCCGATGAGCAGGTGATCGCGGTTCTCCGCTCCGAGGCCAAGAAGCGGGTGGAGTCAGCCGAGTTGTACGAGCAGGCCGGGCGAGACGAACTCGCGAAGAAAGAACGCGCCGAGATCACGATCATCGAGCGCTATCTCCCGGCCGCCATGGACGAAGGTGCCCTCAAGACCATCGTCGATGAAGAAGTCGCCAAGGCGGCGGCGAACGGTCAGACCGGACCAAAGGCGATGGGTGGCGTGATCAAAGCCGTGCGTGATCGAGTGGGCGCCGGTGCCGATGGCTCGGCCATCGCCGCCGCAGTGAAGTCTGCTCTCGGCTGAGCGCGCCCACGGTAGGAATCGGACCTACGACCTTCTGCTCCGGAGGCAGACGCTCTATCCACTGAGCTACGTGGGCAACACCCCGAGCCTAGCGACGGTTCGCGTGAACGAATGAGGGGGCTCGAACCGCGGTCGATCGGCAACAATGGACCGCAATGGCCGATCCCCTCGTGACCCTCGCGGCGCTACTTCAGCCTGCATTCGACGCCGTCGCCGGTCGCGCGGGTGTCGATCCGGTGGTTCGGCCGTCCGATCGGGCCGACGCGCAGGCCAATGGTGCTCTGGCCTTGGCCAAAGAACTCGGACGATCCCCACGTGACGTGGCCGAAGCCGTGGTGGCCGAGGTTCGTCGTCGTGGCGATGTGCGCGGCACCCTCGAAGTCGCCGGTCCCGGATTCGTGAACATCGTCGTCGACGGATCGTTCCTCGCCGACGAAATCGCCAACGTCGCCGCCGACGATCGACTCGGTGTACGGCCGGCTCCGCGTGTGCGCAAGGTGATCGTCGATTACTCGGCTCCGAACGTGGCCAAGGAGATGCACGTCGGACACCTTCGAAGCACGGTCATCGGCGATGCACTCGTGCGCATGTTCGAATTCGTCGGCCATCAGGTGATTCGCGAGAACCACATCGGCGATTGGGGCACACCGTTCGGAATGCTCATCGAACATCTCGTCGACCTCGGGGAGGCCGAAGCGGCCGAACACCTGTCACTTGGTGACCTCGATGGCTTCTACAAAGAGGCGAGGACGAAGTTCGATGCTTCGGACGACTTCAAGGAACGCGCCCGTTCTCGGGTGGTGGCGCTGCAGAGTGGCGACAGCGAAACGCGGCGGCTGTGGAGTCTGCTCGTTCGGTTGTCGACCGAATACTTCAATCTCGTCTATTCGCTTCTCGACGTCCGGCTCACCGACGCCGACATCATGGGTGAAAGCGCCTACAACGATGGCCTCGCCGGAGTCCTCGATCGCCTCGGCGCGCTCGGCCTGCTCACCGAGAGCGACGGAGCCGAAGTCGTGTTCCCGCCCGGATACACCAACCGCGACGGCGACCCGCTCCCGCTCATCGTTCAGAAGGGCAAAGGTGGCTTCAACTACGCCACGAGCGATCTCGCGTGCGTGATCGATCGCGTCGAGCGCATTGGCGCCGACCTGATTCTGTATGTCGTCGGCGCACCGCAGGCCCAGCACCTGTCGATGGTGTTCGACGTGGCCCGCCTGGCCGGCTGGTTGCCCGAGGGCACCGATGCAGTTCACGTGTCGTTCGGAAGTGTGCTCGGATCCGATCGCAAGATGCTGAAGAGTCGCAGTGGTGAGACGCCCAAACTCGTCGAGTTGCTCGAGGAAGCCGTGGCCCGCGCCGGGGAGGCGGTGGCCGAGAAGAATCCCGAACTCGCGGACGATGCCAAGGAGGCCATCGCCCGCATGCTCGGTATCGGTGCCGTGAAGTACGCCGATCTCTCGACCGATCGGGTGCGCGACTACGTGTTCGACTGGGACCGCATGCTGTCGTTCGACGGCAACACCGCGCCGTATCTCCAGTACGCGCACGCTCGCATCTGCAGCATCTTCCGCCGGGCCGGCGTGGACCGTACCTCGTTGCGCGCCGTCGTGCCCCAGATCGTCGAGAAGGAAGAGCGTGCGCTCGCTCTCGCCGTCCTCGGCTTCGATTCGGCCGTGGCCGACACCCTCGAGCGTTACAGCCCGCATCGGTTGTGCACGTACCTGTACGAGCTCGCCACCGCCTTCACGGGCTTCTACGAACACTGTCCGGTTCTGAAAGCCGACGGCGCACTGCGCGAGTCACGTCTCGTCTTGTGCGATATCACGGCGCGTGTCCTCGAGCGTGGCCTCGATCTGCTGGGTATCGGCGCGCCGGAGCAGATGTGAACGCGTCCGCGCTTCCCGTTCCGATGCGTCTACTGCCCGATTCGGCGGCGGTCGCATCCGATGGCACCCTTGAGCTGGGTGGTTGCCGCGTCGACGATCTCGCCGCGCGTCACGGCACACCGCTGTTCGTCTACGACGAAGAACACTTGCGGAGTCGTTGTCGCGAAGCCGTCGCCGCCTTCGGTGCCGACCGGGTGATCTATGCCTCGAAGGCCTTCATGTGCACGGCCATGGCGCGCCTCGCCCATGAAGAGGGTCTGCTGATCGACGTCGCGACGGGTGGCGAACTCTTCGTGGCGCGCAAAGCGGGTGTTCCGGCCGAACGGCTCGTGATGCACGGCAACAACAAGAGCCTCGACGAACTGAAAATGGCGCTCACGAGCGGTGCCGACACCCAGGACCGACCCGGTGTTCGCCATGTCGTGGTCGACAGTTTCGACGAGATCGATCGTCTCGAATTGTTGCGGCGACGCGGATTCCCGCGGCCGCGGGTGCAGGTCCGCGTGACGCCCGGTGTGCACGCGCACACGCACGACTACATCGCCACCGGGCAGGACGACTCGAAGTTCGGTTTCAATCTCGCCAACGGTGATGCGGCGCGGGCGGTCGAACGACTCCTCGCCGGTGATTTCGCCGAGGTCGTCGGCCTGCATTGTCACATCGGCTCCAACGTCTTCGCAGTCGACAGTTTCGCCAAGGCGGCCGACGTGATGGCCCGCTTCGCCGCTCGCTTCGAGCTGCCCGAACTCACTCTGGGTGGCGGACTCGGCGTGGCGTACACGCACGACGAAGAAGCACCGACCATCGGCTCGTGGGGGAGTGTGTTGCTCGACGCGTGTCGCGCCATGAACGTGAAGGCCAAGGTGTTCGTGGAACCTGGGCGGGCGATCGTCGCCTCGGCGGCCGTGACCGTCTATCGCGTCGGAACCGTGAAGGACATTCCGGGTGTGCGTCGGTACGTGTCGGTCGACGGAGGTATGAGTGACAACCCGCGTCCGGTGCTCTACGGCAGTGGCTACGAAGCGTTCGGTGTGGCCGCCGTGGCGGCCGAGCGCCCCGATCCGGCGCGCATCGTGGGCAAGCACTGCGAAAGCGGCGACGTTCTGATCTTCGAAGCTCAACTACCCGCCGGTGTGAAGGTGGGCGATCTCATCGCCACGCCGGTCACCGGTGCCTACGGATACGCGATGGCCAGCAACTACAACAAGATGCCGAGGCCGGCTGTGGTGTTCGTGTCGAAGGGCGAGTCTCGTGTGGTCGTCCGCCGGGAGACCTACGACGATCTCGTTCGCCTCGACGTCGACTGAGGCAAAGTCGTGGCGGTTTGGCAGGCCGCTCCCATAGCCTGATCGACGTGACAACCGTGGAGAGTCGTGGCCGAGTGGTACGCATCGGCGTCTTGGGCTGTGGCAACGTCGGTGCTGCGCTCGTCCGTCTGATCGAACAGCAAGCCGCCAGCATCGAAGCGCGCACCGGTGTGCGACTCGAGGTCGTGAAGGTCGCGGTCCGCAACATGTCGCGCGAACGCGACGTCGTACTTCCCGAAGGTCTCCTCACCCGCGATGCGCACGCAGTGGTGGCCGATCCCGGTGTTGATCTGGTGGTCGAGGTGATCGGTGGTATCGAGCCCGCGCGCGAACTCATCACCCAGGCACTGCAGTCGGGCAAGCCCGTCGTGACGGCCAACAAGGAACTTCTCGCCAACGTCGGCACCGAACTCTTCGCAGCCGCCGATTCTGCCGGCGTCGACCTCTTGTTCGAGGCCGCGGTCGCCGGCGGGATCCCCGTGATCCGCGCGCTTCGCGAGAGTCTGCGCGGCGAGCCCGTGAGCCGTGTGATGGGAATCATCAACGGAACCACCAACTTCATCCTCACCAAGATGACCGAAGACGGCGCCGACTACGGGGCTGCCCTCGCCGAGGCACAGCGACTCGGTTTCGCCGAGCGCGACCCAACGGCCGATGTCGAGGGATTCGATGCCGGTGCCAAAGCCGCGATCCTCGCCTCGATCGCCTTTGGAGCCAAGGTCGTGGCCGGCGACGTGTACCACGAGGGCATCAGCCGCGTGACGGCCGCCGACATCGCCGTGGCCAAGCGTCTCGGTTACGTGGTCAAGCTTCTCGGTATCGCCGAGCGCGATCAGCAGAGCGGTGAGATCGCCGTGCGTGTGCATCCGGCCATGGTTCCCAATCATCATCCGCTGGCCAGCGTGCGCGAGAGCTTCAACGCGGTGTTCGTCGAAGGTGGAGCGGTCGGATCTCTCATGTTCTACGGGCGCGGCGCGGGCGGATTCCCCACCGCGAGCGCGGTGCTCGGTGACGTGATCGATGCCGCGGTGAATCTCGTGAAGGGTACGCACGGCACGATCGGTTCGTTCGGCAAGGCCGTGATCCGACCCATCGACGAAACGAGTGCCGAGTACCTCCTGTCCCTCGAAGTCGCCGACCGTCCCGGTGTGCTGCACGCCGTCACGGGTGCATTCGCGCGTCACGGTGTGAGCATCCGTGCCGCTGAGCAAGAAGGCATGGCGGCCGACGCCCGACTCGTCTTCATCACGCACGAGGCCCGCGAATCCGACGTGCAGGCGACGGTGCGCGAACTCCGCGACATGGACGTCGTGAAGCAGGTCGGTGGAATCCTGCGCGTCATCGGATCCTGATCGGCGGACTCGTGCGTTATGTGTCGACCCGCGGCCGGGCTCCCGAACTCGGCTTCAACGACGTTCTTCTGGCTGGCCTCGCCACGGATGGTGGGCTCTACGTTCCCACCGAGTATCCGTCGTTGCCGCAACTACCGGTAGGTGATTACGCGGCTCTCGCGCACGCGATCATCACTCCGTACATCGGTACCGAGATCGATTCGGCGGCCCTGCTTGCGATGAGTCGCGATGCGTACGCGACGTTCCGACACCCAGCCACCGTGCCACTCGTGCAGATCGACGACGACGAATGGCTGATGGAGCTCTTCCACGGCCCGACCCTCGCCTTCAAAGACGTCGCCCTTCAACTCGTGGGTCGACTCTTCGATCACGTGCTCGCGGCGCGCGGTGAGCGCATCATGATCGTCGGTGCCACCAGTGGCGACACCGGTTCGGCCGCCATCGACGGCGTGAAGGCGTGTCGCAACGTCGACATCGTGATCCTGTATCCGGAAGGTCGGGTGAGCGACGTTCAGCGCCGTCAGATGACAACGGTCGATGCACCCAATGTGCACACCGTGGCCGTGGCTGGCACCTTCGACGACTGCCAGGATCTCGTGAAGGCGATGTTCAACGATGCTGCCTTCCGCGACGAACTCAATCTCTCGGCCGTGAACAGCATCAACTGGGCCCGGGTGATGGCCCAGATCGTGTACTACGTGGCCGCGGTCGACGGCCTCGGTGGACAGCCCATCACCTTCAGCGTGCCCACCGGCAACTTCGGCAACGTCCTGGCCGGCTGGATCGCCCGCGAAATGGGTGCGGCGATCGATTCGCTGATCGTCGGTTCCAACACCAACGACATCCTCACCCGCTTCTTCGATTCGCATTCGATGGTCGCGTCGTCGGTCGTACCGACCCTCAGCCCGTCGATGGACATCCAGGTGTCGTCGAACTTCGAGCGATTGCTGTTCGAGATGAACGACCGTGACGGAGGGGCCACCACCGAACAGATGAACCGTTTCCGCCAGTCGGGGCGTATGGATGTGGAGCCCGATCAATACGCACGCTGGATCGCCCCGGTGTTCCGAGCCGCGAGTTGCGACGATGCCGCGACGCTCTCGACCATGGCCGACGTGTACAAGACCACCGGAATTCAGATCGATCCGCACACCGCAGTCGGGGTGTCAGCGGCCCGGCAGCGACGTGAGCCAGGGGTACCGGTGGTCACGCTCGCCACCGCGCATCCGGCCAAGTTCCCCGATGCCGTGGAGCGCGCCACTGGCCTTCGGCCGGCGCTGCCCGATCATCTGGCCGATCTGTTCGATCGGACCGAACGCACCACGCCGCTGCCCAACGATCTCGCCACTATTCAGGGTTTCGTGCGGTCGGTGGCTCGACGCTGAGTCCCTGTTCAGGGGCTGAATTTCCGACGATCTCGGCGTAGAAGCGTTGTCGTGGGGCTGGTCGCTGGCTAGGGTCGGAAGCGTCTGGAATCCCAGACCGCACCGGGTGCCGATTCTCCGGACCGAGTGCGTTCTCTCACTGGCGCTGGGATCGCCGGTGGCCGTGCCAAGCACACGCCTCCGATCGCAACCACCGTCTGAAAGCAGGATCACGTGGCAGCTGATGCCCTCGAACAGTCCGTGCTCGAGTCGAAGGACAAAGAGCAACTCGTCGCCATCGCCACCGCGCTCGGACTCAAGTCCGTCGCCCGGTCGAAGAAGGAAGACATCATCAAGAAGATCCTCGACACCGTGGGCGCCGCCGGTGGCCCGGCCGAGGAACCCACCAAGTCCGAACGCGCCCCCCGCCGGTCGAACGACGACAAGCCGGCGCCGGCCAAGGCCGCCGAGCCCGAGGTGATTCTCGGTGCCGACGGCGAACCGCTCGCCGAGTGGGAGGCCGAACTCGTGCGCCAGGGTGTGCCGATCGCGACCGAAGCAGTCGGGGCCGAAGGCACCTCCGATCGCGGCCCGCGCAATCGTGACGGCCAGCGCGACGGAAATCGTGACGGCAACCGTGACGGTCAGCGTGACGGCAATCGTCAGAACCAGGATCGCGGCCCGCGTCAGAACCAGGATCGTGGCCAGGGCGGACAACGCAATTTCGACAACCAGCGTCAGTTCGATGGTGACGGACGTCGTCGTCGCCGTCGTCGTGGACGCGGTGGGCGCGACGAAGGACCGCAGGGTGAAGATCGCGACTACATCCAGAGCGACTTCGGGAACGAAGGCGGTCAGGGTGGCGAGCCCACCACGGTCGAGGTGCAGGGTTATCTCGATCTGCGCGACGAGGGCTACGGCTTCTTGCGCGTGAAGGGTTACCTCGGCAGTCGCGAAGATGCCTACATCTCGGTCAAGCAGACCCGCCAGTACGGGCTCCGCAAGGGTGATCACGTCACCGGTACGGCGCGTTCAGCCGGCCGTAACGAGAAGAATCCGGCGCTCATCGAGATCCACACGGTCAACGGTGGCGCGCCCGATGCAGCTCGTAACCGTCCACGTTTCGAGGATCTCACCGCACTTTTCCCCGACGAGAAGCTTCGTCTGGAGAACCCGCTCGATCCGGGCGACATGACGGCCCGCATCATCGACCTCATCTCGCCGATCGGCAAGGGGCAGCGAGGCATCATCGTGTCGCCGCCCAAGGCCGGTAAGACCACGATCATGAAGACGATTGCTACCGCGATCGAGCGCAACAACCCCGAAGTGGAGTTGATGGTTCTTCTGATCGACGAACGTCCCGAAGAAGTGACCGACATGAAGCGCACCGTGCGCGGTGAAGTCATCTCGAGCACCTTCGACCGTCCGTCCGACGAACACACGTCGGTGGCCGAGCTCGCCCTCGAGAAGGCCAAGCGTCGTGTCGAGGTCGGTAAGGACGTCGTGATCATCCTCGACGGCATCACGCGTCTCAGCCGTGCCTACAACCTTGCCGCGCCGGCGAGTGGACGCATCCTCTCGGGTGGTATCGACGCCGGTGCGTTGTACCCGCCCAAGAAGTTCTTCGGTGCGGCCCGCAACATCGAAGAAGGCGGCTCGCTCACCATCCTCGCCACGGCTCTCGTGGAGACGAACAGCCGTATGGACGAAGCGATCTTCGAGGAGTTCAAGGGAACCGGCAACATGGAGTTGCGTCTCGACCGTCGTCTGGCCGAGAAGCGGATCTATCCGGCCATCGACGTGGATGCCTCGAGTACCCGTCACGAGGAGCTCCTGTTCGACCGCAAGCAGCTCCAGATGGTGTGGCGTCTGCGTCGAGTCCTCTCGGGTCTGGCCGCCGACGGCAACCCGGCCCCGGGCCTCGAACTCCTGATGGACCGCCTGAAGCAGTTCAAGAACAACGACGAGTTCCTGGCCGAGATCGCCAAGACCCCGATGATGTGAGGCCGGCCGCCCCGCCGACCAGGTTGGGGCGGAACCGACCACCGCTAGGATTTCCCGGTCCGTGAAACGGGCCCGACAGAGGACGAAGACATGAAGGCTGACATTCACCCCACTTACGAATCGGTGACCGTGCGTTGCTCGTGCGGCAACACCTTCGAGACCCGTTCCACCATCACCGGAACGCTCAGCGTCGAACTCTGCAACGAGTGCCACCCGTACTTCACCGGCAAGCAGAAGCTGGTCGACACCGGTGGACGCGTCGAGCGCTTCAACAAGCGCTACGGCGACCGCACCGCCAAGAAGTCCGCCAAGAAATAGTCCCCTCCACCGTTGTTCTGGTGAGGAAAATTCACCGCATAGGTTGAGAATCCGCACCAGATTCCCGGGAGGTTGGCAATGGCTGCGCTGACCGAAGATCCCGAACGCCGAGCCCGGCTCCTTGCTCTCACGCTGCAAGCTCTCGTCCGTGATCGTTTCGGCGTCGACTCGTTCGTGGCCGCCACCGGCTTGGCCAAGGGCGCAGCCGGAATCGCCGACGATCAGGCATTCGTGTTGGTCGATGAACAACCGGGTCGCGGACTCGGAGTCGCGCTTGCGTGGGCTGGTCGACACGGTGCCGCCCGCCTCCATGTGATCGCGTCGGCTGCCACGGGTGTGTTGGCACGGCGCGCCGAAGAATTCGCGCTGCCGATCTCGGTGTGGCATCGCGACGATCGCGAACTTCTGGGTGGTGTGCCCGAGCCACATCCGGCACCCCGCGCGGTGCCCGACGCGCACGAGCAGTTCCGTGCGCTCATCGTCGAGTCCGGTGCGCAGGTGAACATCGAACACGGTGTGTTGGCCGGTGAGGTGCGTGGTCTCGAGGTGTGTCGGGCGGTTACCGACGAGCACACCGGCGTGCACCGGCTCGAAGTTGGTGTGGGTGCGCACGACCGTGAGGCGTTCGGGTTGATCCATGGTGACACCCCGACCATCGACTCGCTCGTGCGTATCGTGCGCATCGTCGAAGCCCACCGCTCACCGGGGGCCGATCCGCATCCGCTCAACCGACTGGCAACCGAGCGCGCTTTGCGTGATCGGATCGTGCGCCAACCCGAACTCGTCGGCGCCGCCACGTTGGCTGTTGCCCCACCACCCGTGCCGCGCGACAACCTCAAGGATCCGGTGCCGTGTGTGGCGACCGGTCATCTGGCCGATGGTCGTCCGGTGGTGGCGGTGTTTTCGGTGGGGATCGACCTCGATGTGGTGCCGTTCGCGGCCGACGCGCGTGCGGCGCTCGCCCAACCCGATACCGAGTTGCTGATCGTGGTTCCCGAGCGTGATGCCTCGTCGGTCACGATCAAGAACGCAGCCGCTCTGCGACACCCTGCTCGCGTGCTCGGCTTGCGCCTTCCGTAACCTGAGTCCGTCATGTCGGATCGCTGGAAGTCCCTTCTCGACGAGCACGCCTCGATGGAGGCGTTGTTGAGCGACCCCGATGTGGTGAGCGATCAGAAGCGCCTGCGCGACGTGTCGCGCCGCTACAAGGAACTCCAGCCGGTCGTCGAGTGCATTCGCAACATCGAGGCGCGACGCAGCGATGCCGCGGCTGCCACCGATCTACTCGAGATCACCGACGATGCCGCCGAGCGCGAGCACCTCAAAGCTGAGCGCGACGACGCGGTGAAGGACGCTGATCGACTGGAGGACGAACTCCGGACGCTTCTGTTGCCCAAGGATCCCAACGACGGTCGCCCGGTGATTCTCGAGATTCGCGGTGCCGAAGGTGGGGAAGAGGCCAATCTCTTCGCCCGTGATCTGTACGACATGTACGTGGGCTACGCATCACGCCGCGGCTGGAAGGTGGAGACACTCTCCATCGACCCGAGCGATCTGGGCGGCGTGAACCAGGCGACCTTCGTGATCCGTGGCGATGACGCGTGGTCGCGGCTCAAGTACGAGGGCGGCCCGCACCGGGTGCAGCGCGTGCCGGTCACCGAGAGTTCGGGTCGCATCCACACGTCGTCGGCCACCGTGATGGTGCTGCCCGAAGCCGAAGAGGTCGATGTGCAGATCGACGACAAGGATCTTCAGGTCGATGTGTTCCGTTCGAGTGGCGCCGGTGGTCAGAGCGTGAACACCACCGACTCGGCGGTGCGGATCACGCACATCCCCACTGGCATCGTGGTGTCGATGCAGGACGAACGGAGCCAGATCCAGAACCGGGCCCGGGCGATGACGGTGCTGCGTTCGCGACTCATGCAGGCCGCGCAAGACGAGCAGGACGCCAAGATGTCGGCCGAGCGACGTTCTCAGGTGGGTGGTGGCGGGCGCAGCGAGAAGATCCGCACCTACAACTTCAAGGAGAACCGCCTCACCGACCACCGCATCGGCTTCACGATCTACAGCTTGTCCGATGTGCTGGCTGGTGACCTCGATGCCGTGATCGATGCTCTCGCCAACGATGAGCGCACGCGGCAACTCGCCGGCGGAGTCGATTGAGCCCGATCGTGGCCGACGAACTGACGTGGCGCGAACTCTGGTCGAGTACCACCGAGGTATTGGGTTCGCGCCCCGAGGCGCGCTGGCTGTGTGAAACGGCGAGTGGCCTCGATGGTGACGAATTTCTGGCCGCGCTCGACGAGAAGGCGACCGTTCGGATGGTTGCGCATCTCGATGCGATGGTCGCTCGGTACCGCAGTGGAGAGCCGCTCGCCCATGTGATGGGTCGTTGGTCGTTCCGTCGTCTCGAACTCATGATCGATCGTCGCGTGTTGATCCCGCGGCCCGAGACCGAACTCGTGGCCGAGCGGGCGATCGAGTTCGCACGCGGGTTCACGCCTCGTCTCGTTGCCGATCTGGGTACCGGTTCAGGCGCGATCGGTTTGTCTCTGGCCGCCGAACTCTCGATCGACGGAACGGAAGTGTGGCTCACCGATTTCTCGATGGATGCGCTCGACGTGGCGCGGGCCAACGCCGCCGGTCTCGGACGCGCCGCGGCCAACGTGCGCTTCGCCCATGGTTCGTGGTTCGACGCACTACCAGCCGAGTTGCGCGGACGCTTCGATGTGATCGTGGTCAACCCTCCGTACATCGCCGTCGACGATCCCGAAGTGGAGGCGTCGGTACGCGAGTGGGAGCCGCACGAAGCGCTCTTCGCCGGCGCCGATGGTCTCGACGACATCCGCGCGATCGTGTCGGGCGCGCGCGAGTGGTTGAAACCGGGTGGTTGGCTGGTGATCGAGTTCGGTCACCAGCAGGGCCCAGCGGTGAGGGAATTGGCCGAGCGCGCTGGTTTCGAAGATGTCGCGGTGCAACAAGATCTCGCGACCCGCGATCGCCTTCTCGTCGCCCTCAATCCGCGCTGACCTCGTTGCTCCCTGTCAGAGGGAGCGGCGGAGGAAGTCGAGCTGGTGCAACAACAAGTTCTCGGCCACCACGGGTTGTGGGGTCATGTGGGTCACACCGCTCAGCGGTAGAACTTCGTGGGGACGTCCGGCCGCGAGCAGAGCCGACGACAACTGCAACGTGTGCGCGGCCACCACGTTGTCGTCGGTGAGTCCGTGCACCAAGAGCAACGGGCGCGACAACTTGTCGGCATCACGGAGCAACGACGTCGAGTCGTACGGCGCTGAATCGACCAAAGGATTGCCGAGATAGCGCTCGGTGTAGTGCGTGTCGTACAACCGCCACTCGGTCACGGGCGCACCGGCCACTGCCGCGTGGAACACATCGGGTCGGCGCAACACGGCGAGCGCGGCCAGATAGCCACCGAAGCTCCAGCCCCGAATGCCGACCCGGGTGAGATCGAGATCGGCGTTGTCGGCCGCTGCTGCGTGCAGCGCATCGACCTGGTCCTGCAACACATGGGTGGCGAGATCGAGATGCACCGCGCGTTCCCAGTCGGTGCCGAGTCCGGGAGTGCCCCGGCCATCCACCACCAGCACGGCGAAGCCTTGATCGGCGAACCACTGCGATGTGCAGTGAGCCGCATACGAATCGACGACGCGTTGCGCATGCGGTCCGCCGTACGGGTCCATCAGCACTGGCAACTTGGTTCCCGGCTGGTGGCCCGTGGGAAGTAAGAGGGCCGTTGGAATGCGTCGTCCACTGCGGCGAGCAAATGTCACCCGAGGGGTGACGAGTGGGGTCTCGGCATGGCTTGTGATCTCGATCGTGGTCTGCTCGCGGCGAACGGTCGTGGTGGCACGCAGGAGCGATGTCGATGCCCGGCGCACCACACTCGTCGGTCCACCCACGGCGATGCCGTGCACTCCGTCGAGTGGGGTGAGCGGTTCCACACCGTGTCCGTCGGTCCAACGCCAGGCACCGATGGCCTCGGGTCGATCAGACGGATTGGCCGTGAACACGACGCTCGCGTCGCCGCACGACACGATGCCGTGCACGTTGAGTTCGAGGCCGGTCACGGCGATGCCGCCGATGAGGAGACGCTTCCAGCCGTCGCGATCGGCCACCACCACCAGTCGCCGATCGGGAAGTCGATCGGGTGAACCCGGTACGAGATCCACCCATGTATCGCTGGTGTCGGTCCAGATCTCGTCGCTCGTTCCGGTGAGGGCGCTGACGAGCGTGACGACGAGGGTCTTTTGATCGCGCGACTGGGTGGTGATGAGCAGTTCGATGTCGTCGACCCACGAAACATCGGCGAGGTAGGGGAGTGCCTTGCGGTCCCACATCACGTCGGTGCGCGTGCCGTCGGACAGTGAGAACACGTGCAGAGTCACGCGTGCGTTCTCGGTTCCGGCCGCCGGATACTTCACCTCGTTCGGAGCAGACTCCGGGTGCGTGGGATCGGCGATGAACCACGTCTGCACGGGTGAGTCGTCCACCCGACACACTGCGAGTCGCTCGCCGTCGGGGCTCCACCAGTAACCGCGGTAGCGACCCATCTCCTCGGCGGCGATGAAGTCGGCCGAGCCCCACGTGACACCTTCCGTCTCGCCGAACAGCGTGGGACCGGCGATCTCGCGCGATGAGCCATCGAGCTCGGCGACGCGCAACGACGAGCCGCTCACGTAGGCGATGCGGCGCGCAGAGGGATCGGGTCGGGGGTCGAACACTGGTCCATCGACCTCGAGCTCGCGCGCGGTGGCCGACACGAGTCCACCCACGAAGAGACGTCCCGACAACGTGCAGCAATACACGGTCACATCACGGTCGGTCGCGTAGCTCGTGATGCCGCCAGCCCCCTCGCGAAGCCGTTCGCGTCGGGCCTTCTCCTCGGGCGTGAGATCGTCAGCGGAGTCGAGACCAGCCGACAACAGCACTTTGGGATCGGCGACGAGCCGCTCTTCACCGGATTCGACGTCGAGCACCCAGAGGCAATTCACCGGGTCGCTTCCACCACGGCTGCGTAGGAAGACGACGCGCGAACCATCGGGTGACACGCTGATGTTGCGCGGCTCGCCGAGGCTCAGCCGCTGCGTGCGCGCGTACTGCCGCGGGTAGGTGTCGGCGATGGGGGTCGACATCGAGACTGCGAACTCAGTTGGGTGTCACGAGGATCTTGGCGTGGGCCTCGGGATCGCCGAGATCCTTGAACGCTTGCGGAACACCGTCCACCGGAACACGACCGGTGATGAGTGGCGCGAGATCCACTTTGCCTTCGGCGATGGCGGTGAGCGCGCTGCCGAATTCGATCGGCGTGTAGCCGAGGGCGAACTGCACCGAGAGTTCCTTGGAGATACCGAGCATGGGGTGGAAGGTGTCCTGCTGCATGCATGCGCCGACCACGAGGATGCGGGCGTCCTTGGGTGCCATACGCATCGCCTGCTCGATCATGCCCGGCACACCGACTGCTTCGAAGATCACGAGTGGCTTCTTGCCGTCGGCCTTGCGCCACGCTTCGATCACGGGTGTCTCGCGCGGATCCACCACTACATCGGCCCCGAGTTGAACGGCGAGTGCCCGACGCTTGGGGGAGAAGTCGGCGCCGATGATCGGGCCGATGCCCTTCATCTTCAATTCGGCGATGCACGCGAGCCCCACCGGCCCGAGTCCGATGATCACCGCAGCGTCACCCTGCTTGATGTTGCTCTTGGCCACCGCGTGCACGCCCACGGCAAGCGGCTCGGTCATCGCTGCGAGTTCGTGCGAGAGGCCGTTGGGTACCTTGATCGACATCATCTCGTTGGCGACGATGCGTTCGCTGTATCCGCCGGGGTACTTGTTGGAGAAGCCGACGCCGTGGATGCCCTGCTCATCGAAGGTCACGGGGAACGACACGATGATGTCACCCTGCTTCAAGTTCGACACGCCGGGGCCGACATCGAGAACCTCGCAGCAGTATTCGTGTCCCATCACCATGTCGATCTCGGGTTCGAACATCACGGGGCGGCCCGGATCCGGTGGCGCATCGGCGGCGAGTTCGGCGCTGAGTCGACGACTCTCCTCGCCGTGAACCAATAAGTGAAGATCGCTACCGCAGATACCGCAGGCGAGCACCTTGGCGAGGACTTGACCGCCACCGGGCACCGGCTCGGGGATGTCGTCGACTCGCAGGGACCAATTCTTCATGACGGCGGCGCGCATG
>CAZLXB010000031.1:0-23650 GCA_964563545.1 uncultured Bifidobacterium sp.
CACCGCCGTAGCACTTGGCGAGAACGTCCTTGCGCTTGGCCTTCACGGTCTCGCGGGCGATGACCTTGCCACCGATCGCCGCCTGGATCGGCACGTCGAACATCTGCCGTGGGATGAGTTCTTTCAGTTTCTCGCACATCCGCCGGCCGTAGTCGAACGACTTGTCGCGGTGCACGATGGTCGAGAACGCATCGGCGGCTATGCCGTTCAGCAGGAGATCGACCTTCACGAGTTCGCTCTGCTGGTACCCGTCGAGTTCGTAGTCGAGGCTCGCGTAACCCTGGGTGCGGCTCTTCATCTGGTCGAAGAAGTCGACGACGACTTCAGCGAGGGGAATCTTGTAATGCAGCTCCACCCGTTCGGGTGAGAGGTACTCGAGCTTGCCGAGATCGCCCCGCCGGGTCTGGCACAGATCCATGAGCGTCCCCGTGTACTCCTTGGGCGTGATGATGCTCACGCGGAAGTACGGCTCTTCGATGTAGTCGATGTTCTGGGCCGGCGGGAGGTCGGCCGGGTTGTCGACGATCACCGACTCACCGTTGGTCTTGCGCACGCGGTACTCGACGCTCGGCGCAGTGGCGATGAGAGCGAGGTTGAACTCGCGCTCGAGTCGTTCCTTCACGATCTCCATGTGGAGGAGACCGAGGAATCCGCAACGGAATCCGAAGCCAAGAGCGCCCGACGTCTCGGGTTCGTAGGTGATCGAGGCGTCGTTCAACTTCAGTTTCTCGAGGCTCTCGCGGAGGTTCTCGAATTCGTCGCCGTCGATCGGATACAAACCGCAGAACACCATGGGCTTCGGATCGCGATAACCGGGAAGTGGCTCAGTGGCCGGGCGACTCGTCAGCGTGACCGTCTCACCCGAACGGGCCTCGGCCACGTCCTTGATGCCCGCGATGAGGTAGCCCACTTCACCGGGTCCGAGTTCGGACACCGGAGTGGTCACCGGGCGGCGCACACCGATCTCGACCGCCTCGTGCTGCGCCTTGGCCTGCATGAAGGTGAGGCGCGATCCACTCGACAAACGGCCGTTCATCACGCGCACCGACGAGACCACACCGCGGTACTGGTCGTACTGGCTGTCGAAGATGAGCGCCTGGAGCGGAGCCTCGGCATCACCCTTGGGCGCCGGTATTCGCTCGCAGATGGCGTCGAGGAGTGCGGGAACTCCCTCCCCCGTCTTGGCCGAGATGCGCAGGATGTCCTCGGCCTTGATCCCGAGCACCGTCTCGATCTCCATCGCGTAACGATCGGGATCGGCGGCCGGGAGGTCGATCTTGTTCAGCGCGGCGACGATCTCGAGGTCGTGTTCGAGCGCGAGGTAACAGTTGGCGAGCGTCTGGGCCTCGATCCCTTGCGCGGCGTCCACCACGAGCACGACGCCCTCACACGCGGCGAGCGAACGGCTCACCTCGTAGCCGAAGTCGACGTGGCCGGGCGTGTCGATCAGATGGAGCGTGAAGTCCTTCCAGTCGACCCGTACGTTCTGCGCCTTGATCGTGATGCCACGCTCACGCTCGAGGTCCATCGAGTCGAGGTACTGCTCGCGCATCTCACGGGCATCCACGGCCCCGGTGAGCTCGAGGATCCGGTCCGACAACGTCGACTTCCCGTGGTCGATGTGGGCGATGATCGAGAAGTTGCGGATTCGCGCGAGGTCCATGGGAGGGGTCTGGTTCGGAGCGACGACGGGAATCGACGCCGAATCAGCATCGGCAGACTACCCCTGACCCCCTTATGCAGGGGTGTTGGGTCGGCTCACGACGACAGTCCGGTTGGGGCTCTCGCCGCACGCTGGTACCCTCTCAGGGCTGTTTCGAGTTCACTGAGGTTCCCGTGGCCAATATCAAGAGTCAGAAGAAGCGCATTCTCACCAACGCCAAGGCGGCCGATCGCAATCGCGCCGTCAAGAACGAGTTGAAGACTCGCGTGAAGAAGGCCCGCTCCACCGCTGGTACCGACTCGAACACCGAAGACGTCCGTCTGGCCGTGAAGCGCATCGACATGGCGGCCGCCAAGGGCATCATTCACAAGAACACGGCCGCTCGTCGCAAGAGCCGCCTGATGAAGAAGGTCAACGCCGCCGGCTGACCGCGGGCGCGAGCCGAGCGAGCCGCGCCACCAAGACGTCCATCACGACGTCGTCCTCGAGTCCCGTTCCTCCTCGCAAATCCGAGTCGGCGCGCGCCAAGAGCTCGAAGGCCCGTCTCACGCCGTCGGGCCCGATCGTACGGAACGACCGCAGCGCCTTCTCGGCCGGGAAGCCCTTGATGCCGAGCAACGATTCGGCGTCGGCCTGAGTCGTGATGCGCGGGTCGTCGAGTTTGGCCAGACGCGTGTAGTGCCCGTGCAGCTGAGCGAGGATCTGAAGAGGATGCCGCTCGCCGGCCGTCATCATCCGACGCGCCGCGAGCAGAGCATCGGTGGCGCTCCCCTTGTCGAGTGAATCGGTGAGATCCCACGGCTGCACATCACCCTTCTCGCCGAGGAAGGGCTGCAACATGTCGGTCGTGATGGGACGATCGCCGAACGTCGAGGCGAGGGTGGTCGCGAGGCTCTCGAACCGCGCGACGTCCTCGCCGAGCCACCGCACCAAAAGATCGAACGAACGGTTGTCGAGCTTCAGCCCATGCGCTTTCACCTGGTCCTCCCACCAATCTCGGCGATCCTTGGCGCGCGTGGGTGGTGAGACGTCCGTGAAGGTTCCGCCGGCGGCGACCACCGCCTTCTTGAAGCCGGCCGCGATCCGTCCTGTTCCGGCGTTGATCACGAGATCGGTGAAGTCGGCAGGATCGGCGAGGTAGGCGCCGAGGACTTCGTCATCGTCCTTGGTGAATCCTCCCGCCCGCGTGATCACGATCACGCGGCGTTCGGTGAAGAACGGCGGAGTGAGCGCGGCCTCAGTGGCCGCCGCCATCACGAAGTCGCCGCCGAATTCCTCGACCATGAGCGAACGGTCGCCGTCTCCCACGAGTTGTCGGGTCAGGCGGACGACTTCCTCGGCCACGAGAACCTCGTCGGATCCATGGACGACGAAGACTCCCATGCGGGAAGGTTGCCACACGGACGGGAGAGGAGTCGTACGCCGATCACCGCCACGACCCCGATCACGAGTCCGATCGTCATCAGCTCGTCGAACCACGGCGCCGTTGGCAGAGTCGAGCCGAGACGCGCGACACCGTCGACCCATCTCGCTCCCCACACCACCGGTCCGCTCAGAACACGCGCCGTCGCATCGGGACTCACGCCGGCCAGGAGCACCGTGGGTAGCCCGATGAGCATCACGGTTCCGGCCACCGGCACGGCCAGAAGGTTCGCCGGAATGCTCCAGGCACTCGGCCAGCCGAACACGAGCCCGGCGACCGGCGCCACCGCGGCCTGGGCGGCGATCGTGGCGTACACAACCTCGCCGATCCGCCCGGTCGGTCGCGCGCCTCGAAGCAGTGGCCCCACGATCACGAGTCCTGCACATCCGGCCACCGACATCCACCACCCGACCGACCACACGAGCATCGGATCGACCACCACCCCGATGGTCACTGCGACTGCGAGCACGGATCGGGCGGCGACCGGATGGCCCCACGCTCGACACGTGACGGCTACTCCCGCCATCAGACACGCCCGAATCACCGACGGTTCGGCGCGGGTCAAGAGGGCGAACGCAACGAGCACGATCCCGATCACGACGGCCCGAGTCGAGCGCCCGAAGCGCGACGTGAGTGGCGAAAGTGCGGCGAGGAGGAAAGCCACGTTCTGCCCCGAGACCGCGGTGAGATGCGACAGACCACTCTTTCGGAATCTGGCCACCACGTCGGCCCCTTGTCGACGATCGTCGCCGTAGAGAAGTCCGGTGACGATGCCTCGATCCGGCTCGCCGATCGTGCGCGTACCGTTCTCGAGGAGTCGTCGGACCCGGTTGAGCGCAGTATCCAATCGACGAGCCGACGCCGGCCGGGGTGGCACGACGACATCGTCCACCACGATTCGACCGACCACGTGCCGGATCAACGAACGAGTCCGCTCATCGGCGGAAATGGGCTCGACGACACCGTCGATCACCACTGTCTCTCCGGCCAACGCCACACCGAGTCGGCGCGCCGAACGACCAAAGACGAAGCCCTGGAGGTGGCGATCGGCGTGCTCAATCACGACGCGCACTCCGCGGCCGACCGGGTCCGGATCGGTCACGAGAGTGGCCGGACCTCTCATGGCGAACGGCGCCGCGACGATCGACGTCGACCACTCGGTGTGACTTCGTCCCCATCCGATCGCGAAGACGATCACCAACGCGCCGATGACGATGCGTCGCGCCCCGAGCGCGACCAACACCATCGTCACGACCACGACCACGACGACGACCACGGTCACGGCGAAGGCCCGCGGCCCCGTCGAACGACCCAGCCACACACCGCCCACGGCGGCCAGCGCGACCGGGATCGACGCCGAATGCCACCGGGGCGGGTCGACGACGCCGTACGGTTGGACTCTGTGTCGGGTCAACGCGGATCAACCGAGAAGAGTTCGACGCGCGGCGACGCGGTGCCCGACGGACCGCGTTTCCACCGCCGAATGGTGCGCAAGAACGCGGCCCGGGCGGCGCTCATGATCCCAGCCGGCCTCGGGCTCGCGGCCGCGGTGCTGTTGACCGGATCGGAGTCGGCGTGGCGTGGGATTCCCGGCTTCGTCCTGGCGATCATGTCGTTGCCCACACTCCCGCTCACCGGCATTCCCGTGATGGGTGGCGCCCTCCGCTGGCTGGTCGCCATCGTCACGAGTGCGTTGGTGTGGGTGTTTCTCGGCGTGATCGCCGCTCGTCGTTCGACGAGTCGTCCACTCACGGGTTGGCGCGAATGGCGACGCGAATGGCTGCGCCTGGCGACCGGAGTGTGGGTCGGGGCGCTGATCGGCATCGGGGTGGCGGCCACGTTCCTCTCGGTCACTCTCTGACACGACGACGTCAGACACGAACCAGATCGCGGAGCGCCTCGACCTTGGCCGGACCGATACCGGGGACATCGAGTAGATCGTCGACGGTCACGAAACGACCGACCTGTCGACGTCGCTCGACGATCGCCGCCGCCGTGGACGGGCCGATACCGGGCAGCGAATCGAGAGCGGTCACATCGGCCGCGTTGAGGTCGATCGGCGCCATCGGGCCGCTCGCCGGCGGGGTGAATCCGGGTGACGTGATTTCACCGATGGCGGGCACATGGATCTGCGCTCCATCGTCGATCGGGGCGGCCAGATTGATCGCGTCGAGGTCGGCCCGACCGAGCGCGCCACCCGCGGCGTCGATCGCGTCTCGCACCCGAGCCGACGCATCGACCTCGACCACCCCGGGTGACGCCACCGCACCGGTCACGTGCACGAGAACACTCGATCGGGTGGGTGGCGACGGAACGGTCGCCGTGTCGGTCGGCAAGGTGGGAAGCACTGCGTCGGGGGTCGGTGATGCCGGCCGCAACAACCACCAGCCCACGATCGCGGCCACCACGATCACCACGACTCCCCCGGCGAGGCGACGCCAGCCGATCCAGCGCGCCCACTCGAGCACCGCCCGAGGCGACCAATCGTCCTCGACCGCCGAACTGTTCGACCACTCCTTCACGAACGATCCTTTCGGCCGCTCGAGGTCGCGGCGTTCCTAACGTTTGACGGATCGACGGAGTCGCCAATGCGATTCGAGCACCTGCCGGCGATCGAGTTCCCGCCGCACTTCGTCGAGTCGACGGTCGGGACTCCATCCAAGGAGTTCACCGGCGATTCGCGCGACATGCGTGAGAGTGTCGGCCGATGGCGCGTGAGTGGTGCCCACCACGAGCCGTCGGTCGACGATGTCCGACAATGTGCGCGCCGCCTCATCGACAACGGCGACCACCACCTGGGCGCCGATGTCGCCGGCTTCCGAAACCGGCTCGGCGAGTTGGGGTGTTTCGTTCACCACGTCGATGATCCGGGTGTACGCGGCTCCGAAGAGTCGGGCCACCAACTCGGACGAGCGTGGCCCGAGACCGGCCGCCGTCAATTCGTTGACCGCGGCGGCGAGGAAGGGTCGCGGGTCCTCGGCCCAGGCAAAAGCTCCGTAGGCGGCGGTCCGACGGGAGGCGAAAGGCCGCGTCGCCGAACCCTGCAGTTCGTGGGCAAGTAGCGCGTCGACCATCTGCTCGGCCGTCGCGCGGGCCGTCGTCCACTTGCCGCCCCCGATCGACCAGAGGTTGGCCACGCCGGCGTCGGCGTGGTGATACAGCTCGTGCCTTCGACTCGCCGAATAGGTGGAGTCTTCGGTGCCGCGACGGATGAGCGGACGCACACCCACCGTGGTGAGTTCGACGTCATCGAGAGTCAGTGGTCGTTCCGAATCCGACATCGTCGAATTCACCGTCGACAAGATCAATTCCACGTCGTCGGGATCGACCACCGGATCACCTTCACCGGCATCGAGCGGGGTGTCGGTCGGTCCGATGAACGACTTGCCCATCCATGGCGACACGATCACGTGCTTGCCCGAACGCGCGCGGGCGAAGACCGCGTCGTGGACGCGACCGCCACCGAGTGGACGCGTGAGGACGTGCACACCCTTCGAGCGATCGACTCCCACACCGAGTGAGCGACCGAGCGGTTCGAGCGCACGGTCGATCCAGGGTCCGGCCGCGTTCACCACGACACGCGAGTCGATCGCGTACTCGTGGCCCGACAGGCGATCGCGCACCCGGAGTCCTCGTACTTCGAGCGCGTGGTCCGACGGCGCCGACCGGAAGTCCACGGCCTCGACGTGATTCAACAACACCGCACCGGCCGCCGCCGCCGACATCGCGTAATCGAGGAGGAGGCGTTCGGGATGAACGTTCAAAGTGTCGTGATACGCGAAACCACCTTGCAGACCTGATGGATCGAGCCACGGAACCGCGCCGAGGAGCTCGGACTTCGACATCCAGCGCGGGCGCGGGATACGCAAGGCATCGGGGGCATCGATGTTCCGGTCGAACGACAGACCGTGGTAGGCGAGGACCCCGGCACCGATGAGCGCGGTGGGCGGTCGGCTCCAACGCCAGCCGGGCATGATGAAGCGCGTCTGCTCCACGAGATGAGGGGCACCGAGGGCGAGTATCCGCCGCTCGCGCAGACTCTCGCGTACGACGGCCACGTCGAACTGCTCGAGATAGCGGATGCCACCGTGGATGTACTTGGTGGTCGCGGCGCTGGTCCCCGAACCGAAGTCGTTGCGCTCGACGAGGACGGTCCGTAGTCCGCGAGACGCGGCTTCGCGGGCCACACAGATTCCGGTGATGCCACCGCCGATCACGGCGACGTCGAAGACGCCATCGAGTGCTTCGAAAGAACGGGAGATCGTCTGGTGCACGTCTGAGTCCGGGTGACTAGAAGAGGCGTGCGGTGAGCTTCTTGCGCCACGGAGCGGTGCGGGGATCCTCCGGGCCCATCAACTCGAGGATGTCGACGAACTGTTGGCGTGCGTCCTCGTCGATCTTGACCTTGTCGATCAGTTCCGAGAGTTTGTGGTCGTAGTCGTCGGCCGGGCGCAGAGACACGCGGGCTGCCGCGGCGGCCTTGCGGACGTCGTCGGTTTCGGGCACGCGCGCGAGAAGCGCCAGCGCCTCCTCGCCCGCGCCTCGCGCCGTGAGAAGGTTGGCCAGCGCCACGACGGCGCCTTCGTGACCGGGGTCGAGTTGAAGAGCCGCCCGCAAACTCCCCTCGTCTCCGGCCTGCACGAGTGCGGCGATCTCCTCGTCGGCGGCCGTGGGCAGGAGCGACTCGACGAAACGGCGGATCTCCTGCTCGGGAAGCGCGCCTTGGAATCCGGCGTACAACTGCCCACCCTGCGCCACGAACACCGCCGGAATCGACTGCACGCGAAGGGCCTGCGCCAGACCCTGATTGTGATCCACATCGACCTTGGCCAGGACGACCTTGCCGTTCGTTTCGCCGATCACCTTCTCGAGGATCGGGCCGAGCGTCTTGCAGGGACCGCACCACTCGGCCCAGAGATCGATCACGACCGGCACCGACATGGACCGTTGGAGAACCTCGCTCTCGAACGTGGCGTCGGTGACGTCGATGATCATGAGAACGACGATACCGAGAGCAGCGGCCCGGTCGCAGATCGCCGACCGCGAGATACCGTACGGGTGCGTGAGCGAACGGTCGGACACGGCGAGCGGAGAGGTTCCCGGCGTCGACATCGCTCGGGTCACCGCTTGGCTCGAATCGCACGTCCACGGCGCCGTTTCTCCCTTTCGTTTCGACGTGATCGCGGGTGGACATTCCAATCTCACGTATCGGGTCACAGGTGCCGACGGCCGCCACTTCGTCCTTCGCCGTCCCCCGCTCGGGCACGTCCTTGCGAGTGCGCACGACATGGGACGCGAGCACCGCATCATTGCCGCCCTGCGCGATACGCCGGTGCCGGTCGCACCGGCCGCCGGCTACTGCGACGATCTCGAGGTGAACGGAGCGCCGTTCTACGTCATGAATTTCGTCGACGGTCTCGTGATCCGCGATCGCGAGTCGTCGGAGCGGCTCCTGACCCCCGTTGCGCGTCGTCGGGCGAGCGAGTCGATCGTCGACACCATGGCTGCCATCCACGCGGTCTCACCGGCCGCCGTCGGACTCGACGACCTCGGTCGACACGATGGCTACATCGCCCGACAGCTCAAGCGGTGGTACGGCCAGTGGAACGCGCAGAAGACACGCGACCTCCCGACCGTCGACCGCGTGCACGACGAACTCCTCGCGCGCATTCCCGAACAGGGACCGGCCACGCTCGTCCACGGCGACTACCGGCTCGACAATTGCATGGTCGATGCCCAAGGCAACGTGATCGCGGTGCTCGATTGGGAGATCTGCACTCTCGGCGATCCCATGGCCGACCTCGGTCTGCTCATGGTGTACTGGACCGGACCCGGCGACGACGCGTCGGCCTGGACCGGCCAGGCGTGCACCGCGCCCGGATTCCTCGACCGCGCCGAGATGGCGGAGCGGTACGCCCGGGTCAGCGGTCGCGATACGTCGCAACTCGACTTCTACGTCGCGTTCGCATTCTGGAAGCTCACGTGCATTCTCGAAGGCGTGTACGCGCGCTACCTCGGTGGTGCGCTCGGCCAACGAGATCCAGCTGAACTCGAACCCTTCAACCAACAGGTGATCGGTGCCGCGACACGCGCCGAAGAACTTCTGGCGAGGCTTCCGTGAGCGAAGGCGCCGATTACGAACTGCACGGTGAGTTGCCCGCGCTGAACTCCCCTGTACTCATCGTCTCGCTGAAGGGATGGATCGACGCCGCCGAATCGGCCGATGAGGCGATGTCGGCCATCGAGGGACAAATCGACCCGTTCCCGGTGGCTTCGTTCGACACCGATGTCTTCATCGACTACCGAGCCCGGCGGCCGGTCATGGAGATCCGCGACGGTCGCAACACCAACATCGACTGGCCCTCGATCGATCTCTATTCGGGGCAGGATGCTTCCGGACGCGACGTCCTCATCCTGACCGGCCACGAACCCGACTCGGCCTGGAACCGTTTCTCGGCTGCCGTGCGCGACCTCAGTCGTCGTCTCGGTGTGAGCCAGATGGTCGGGCTCGGTGCCTATCCGTTCCCCACCCCGCACACCCGCCCGAGTCGGCTCTCGTGCACCACTCCCTCGCTCGAACTCCTCCAACGTGGCGACTTCCTGCGCACATCGGTGGATGTTCCGGCGGGTGCGACCGCGGTTCTCGAGCAGGTGCTGCACGGAACCGGCATTCCCTCGATCACGCTGTGGGCCCAGGTTCCCCAATACATCCCGGCGATGAGTTACCCCGCGGCATCGGTCGCGCTCCTGGAAGGTCTGCACACCATCGCCGGACTGCAATTCGACCGGCGCGCCCTCGAGCACGAGGCGATCATCCAGCGCGACCGACTCGATCGCCTCGTGGCCCGCAATCCCGAGCACAAGGACATGGTCGAGAAACTCGAAGCCGCCTACGACGCCACGGTTCAACCGATGCTGCCGCTCGAGCCGGCTGCCCTTCGCGAGCAGGACATCCCGAGCCCCGAAGAACTCGCCGCCGAACTCGAAGCGTTCCTGCGCGACTCCAATCCCGACGGCCAGTAAGCACTCGTCTAGCCTGCGACGAGTCGGTCGAGGCCGACATCGGATCGGCGTCAGGGGGATCAACATGAAAGTCGACGGCGGAATCAGCAGCAATCTGCACGACGCGGTCGCCAGCGCGAAGGATGCCGAGGCGGCCGGCTACTCGGGTGCCTGGACCGCCGAAACGAGTCACGATCCCTTTCTTCCCCTCCTTCTCGCCGCCGAACACACCGAGAAGATCGAACTCGGCACTTCGATCGCAGTCGCGTTCGCCCGCAGTCCGATGACGCTCGCCAACACCGCATGGGATCTGCAGGCGTATTCGAAGGGTCGTTTCATCCTCGGTCTCGGTAGTCAGATCCAGCCGCACATCACCAAGCGCTTCTCGATGCCCTGGAGCAAGCCGGCGGCCCGCATGCGCGAGATGGTGCTCGCCATTCGGGCGATCTGGGACTGCTGGCTGAACGGAACCAAGCTCGACTTCCGTGGCGAGTTCTACACGCACACGCTGATGACGCCGTTCTTCACCCCCGCCGCCTCCGACATCTCGGCCTTTGGTCCGCCCAAGATCTTCCTCGCCGGAGTCGGCGAACTCATGACCGAGGTGGCCGGCGAAGTGTGCGACGGATTCATCTGCCACGGCTTCACGACCGAGAAGTACCTTCGCGAGGTCACGATCCCGGCGCTCGAACGTGGTCGGGCCAAGGCCGGCAAGACCATGGAGGGATACGAGATCGTCGGGCCGAGTTTCGTGGTGACCGGCAACGACGAATCCGAACTCGCCAAGGCGGCCGCCGGCACACGTCAGCAGATCGCGTTCTACGGATCGACTCCCGCCTACCGTCCGGTGCTCGATCTGCACGGGTGGGGCGATCTGCAGGATCGCCTCAACACGTTGTCGAAGCAGGGCAAGTGGGTCGAGATGGGCGAACTCATCGACGACGAGATCCTGAACACCTTCGCGGTGGTCGGCGAACCCGAGTCGATCGCCCCCGAACTTCACCACCGCTACGGAGACGTGATCGAGCGCATCTCGTTCTACGCGCCGTACAAGAGCGACCCCGAGCGTTGGCACAAGGTCATCGCCGCGGTCCGCAACTCGTAGCCGCCGCGTCGCGGGCTACGAGCCGACGAGTTCGAGCTCGTCGGCGAGGTACATCTCGCGGCACTTCGCGCGCTGGAGCTTTCCACTGCTCGTCTTGGGCAGCGTTCCGGCCTTCACCAGCATGACGTCGCGCGGCGGCAAGCCCGATACTTCGAGCGCAGTCTGGTGGATGGCGCGACGAACCTCGTCGATCGACGCGTCCTTGACCTCCGCGACCACGATCACGGTTTCCTTGCCCTTGTAACCCTCCACGCCGAACGCGATCACGTTGCCGGCCCGGACTCCATCGATCGTGCCCACGGCGCGCTCGATGTCTTCCGGGAAGACGTTGCGCCCTCCGACGATGATGACGTCCTTGATGCGTCCGCAGATCACCAGTTCTCCGTCGAGCATGTACGCAAGATCGCCGGTGCACAACCATCCGTCGTGGAACATCGCCATCGTCGCTTCGGGCCGCTTGTAGTAACCGGGTGTCACACTCGTGCCCCGGATGAGGAGTTCACCCACCTGCCGATCGGGAAGGTCGTCGCGCGTCTCGGGATCGACGACCCTCATCTCGAGTCCGGGGACCGGACGACCGAGGAGCGGAAGTCGGCGCACGTGGACTTGGTCGTCATCGTCGCGGTCGACCTCTTTCGCGTAGCGCTCGCGTTCGAGAACGATTCGATCGACGGCATCGCACACGAGCCCACGGTGTCGGGGCGGAAACGCGCCACCGATCGCGACTTCGGCCATGCCGAAGGCCGGGAACACACTGCCGGCCGAGAATCCGAAACGACCGGCTTCGGCCACGAAGGCCTCGACGGCAAGAGGATCGACCGGTTCGGCTCCCGACAGGGCGAGCGTGAGCGACGACAAGTCGAGATCGTTTGCCCGCTTGAGCGCGCGCGTGGCGAGAACCCACGCGAAATTCGGACCGGCCGTGGCCGTGCCTCGCCAATCGCTGATCCACTGCATCCACGAACCGGGGTGGGCCATGAAGTCCTGCGGCGCCGCCTGGACGAGGTGCACACCCTTCAGCATCGGGATCGACAAGAACCCCACGAGCCCCATGTCGTGGTAGAGCGGGAGCCACGAGACCATCACTTCGTCCGGTCGCAACGACGCTGCTTCGGCCGCACCGTCGATGTTGGCGCACAGAACCCGCTCGGGGATCATGACCCCCTTGGGTTCGGACGTCGACCCACTCGTGTATTGCAGGATCACGAGTCGTTCGGGATCGTCTGGCGGACGCTCCCAGCGGGCGGCCGCAGTCCGTCCGGGACCCGAGATCACCGATTCCATCGACACGATCGGCGGATCACCCGGCGCCGCCTCGTAGAACGCAGCCAATGCATCGTCGATCAGCACGAGTTTGGCCTCACCATGCCGAATGCGCGACCGCGTGCTCTCGACGAAGGCATCGAGTGATGCCATGCGCATCGGGAGCGGCAGCACCATGCTCGCTGCTCCGCTCAGCCAGCACGCGCGAACGATCGTGAGCAGGTTGCGACTCGTCGGACCGAGGACCGCAACGTGATCGCCCGGTGCGACGCCCATCGACTGCAACGTCGCAGCCACGGCCAGCGCCTCGTCGTGCACCTGACGCCACGACACGAAGGTGGGTTCGGGTGCCACACTCGCACCGACGAAACGCACGCCAGTGTCGGTGTCGGCGCCACGCTCGAGTCGTTCGACGACACTGCCCGCGCTCAGGAGTCCAGATGGAGTGCTCATGACGACGTGGGGAACCTAGTCGTCACCACTCGGCCGATGTCTGATCCGTCGCGACGGTGACGCCGAATGGGCATTTCAGCAGGGACTTTCGGACCTCGAGCGTTACCCTTTCGGCATGGCCCCTCCCCCGGACCACGCCGGCGACGACACTCCTCGATTCCGTTACAACTCGTCTCTCGCCGCCCGCATCGAGACCAAGTGGCAGGACATCTGGGAGGAACGCGGAACTTTCGAGGCTCCCAACCCGGCCGGTCCGCTCGCCGAACCCGACAAGGTGGCCGGACGTCCCAAACTCTTCGTTCTCGACATGTTCCCCTATCCGAGTGGAGCAGGTCTGCACGTCGGCCATCCGCTCGGCTACATCGGAACCGACGTGTACGCGCGTTACAAGCGCATGATGGGCTTCAACGTGCTTCACGCGCTCGGCTACGACAGTTTCGGTCTGCCGGCCGAACAGCACGCGATCACCACGGGCGTACATCCGCGAGTGAACACCGAGTCGAACGTGGCCAACATGCGTCGGCAATTGCGTCGCCTCGGACTCGGCCATGATGCGCGCCGCAGCGTGAGCACGACCGACGAACCGTTCTACCGCTGGACCCAGTGGATCTTCCTCCAGGTGTTCAACTCGTGGTACGACACCGAAGCCCGACGGGCCCGACCGATCGCCGAACTCGTCGAAGAGTTCGCCACCGGCCGTCGCTCCACACCCGACGGCCGCGCCTGGTCGGCGCTCCCGGCCGCCGAGCAGAACACCGTCATCGATTCGTTCCGGCTCGCCTACCTCTCCGAGGCTCCGGTGAACTGGTGTCCGGGACTCGGCACGATCCTGGCCAACGAAGAAGTAACGGCTGACGGTCGCAGCGACATCGGCAACTATCCGGTGTTCAAGAAGAACATGCGCCAGTGGATGATGCGCATCACGGCGTACGCCGATCGCCTCCTCGACGATCTCGATCGCCTCGACTGGCCCGAGCCCATCAAGTTGATGCAACGGAACTGGATCGGACGTAGCGAAGGCGCTCGCGTCGACTTCGCGTCCCCGGCCGGCGCGATCACCGTTTTCACCACCCGACCCGACACGTTGTTCGGCGCGACTTTCATGGTGTTGGCCCCCGAGCATCCGCTCGTCGAATCGCTCACGACCCCGGACCGCCGAGCCGCCGTCGACGCGTACCGAGCGCGCGCGGCGGCGATCAAGGATCTCGATCGCACGGCTGAAGGTCGCGAGAAGACCGGCGAGTTCACCGGCTCGTATGCCGTCAACCCTCTGACCGGGGGTGAGATCCCGGTCTGGATCGCCGACTACGTGCTGATGGGTTATGGCACCGGCGCGATCATGGCCGTCCCCTGCGGCGACCAACGCGATTTCGAATTCGCCCGACAGTTCGGTCTGCCGATTCCGGCCATCCAACGACCCCCGGCCGAGTGGTTCGAGGCGCACTCGATTCAGCAGCCGACCGACGGCCCCGTGGACACCTCGAACTGGCCGGGCGCGTTCGTGGGCGATGGGGCGTACATCAACTCGTCACGCCACGGCTTGTCGCTCGATGGTCTCACGTCGGTCGAGGAGGGCAAGCGCGTCGTCAATGCTTGGCTCGAGTCGAATCACGTCGGTCGGGCCACGATCAACTACAAGCTGCGCGACTGGCTCTTCAGCCGTCAGCGTTACTGGGGAGAGCCCTTCCCCATCGTGTACGACGAGGATGGCCGTCCGGTGGCCCTACCCGAGTCGATGCTTCCCGTGCTCCTGCCCGAACTCGAGGACTTCAAGCCCCAAGCCCTCGATCCCGACGACGACGTCACGGATCCGATCCCGCCGCTCGCTCGCGCCGCCGAATGGCGCGATGTCACCCTCGATCTCGGTGATGGTCCGCGTCGGTATCGACGCGAGATCAACGTCATGCCGCAATGGGCCGGCTCGTGCTGGTACGAACTCCGCTATCTCGATCCGACCAACACCGACCACTTCGTCGACCCCGAGGTCGAGCGCTACTGGATGGGGCCAGCCGACGGTGGCGATGGTCGAACCGGGCACACGGGCGGCGTCGATCTCTACGTGGGTGGCGTCGAGCACGCGGTTCTGCACCTCTTGTACGCCCGCTTCTGGCACAAGGTTCTCTTCGATCTCGGCCGCGTGTCGAGTAGCGAGCCGTTCCACCGGCTCTTCAACCAGGGTTACATCCAGGCCTTCGCGTATCGCGACCCGCGCGGCCAGCCGGTGCCGGCGGCCGAGGTGGAAGAACGCGATGGCGAGTACTGGTTCGAGGGCGAGCGAGTCGCGCGCGAGTACGGCAAGATGGGCAAGAGCCTGAAGAACATCGTCACCCCCGACGAGATGTACGACGAATTCGGCGCCGACACGTTCCGTCTGTACGAAATGAGCATGGGTCCACTCGAAGCGAGCCGCCCCTGGAACACGCGTGACGTGGTCGGAATGCAGCGCTTCCTGCAGCGTGTGTGGCGCAACCTCGTCGACGAGGATGCCGGGACCTTGCGGGTCGGAGACGCACCGGCCCCCGACGAACTCCGGAGACTCCTACATCGCACGATCGACGGTGTGCGCAACGACATGGAGAACCTGCGGTTCAACACGGCGATCGCGAAATTGATCGAACTCAACAACGCGCTCACACAAGAGGTCACCCGCTCCGGAGCTACACCTGCCGAAGTGGCCGGGCCTCTCGTGCAGATGCTCTCGCCTCTGTGCCCACATCTCGCCGACGAACTCTGGACCATGCTCGGCCATGCCGAGCCGGTCACGTACGAACCGTTCCCGCAGCCCGATCCGGCCCTGCTCGTGGATGACTCGATCGAGTACCCGGTCCAGATCAACGGCAAGGTGCGGGCCCGGATCGTCGTACCCGCCGATGCCGATCAGTCGACCGTGCAGTCGATCGCCCTGGCCGACGACAAGGTCGTGGCGGCGCTCGCCGGCGCGAGCCCCAAGAAGGTGATCGTGGTCGTCGGACGCATGGTCAACCTCGTGATCTGACGATCACGTTTCGTGGCCATGATCGCCGGCGTCATCGAAGGGTTCTACGGCCCTCCGTGGTCGTTCGCCGAACGTGCGGCCTGTCTCGATCGCATCGCCGAATGGGGCGGCAACTGGTACGTGTGGGCACCAAAGAGCGAGCCCCGACACCGCGAACTCTGGAACGAGCCCTTCACAGCCGAGGAGATCGGTAACTTCGCCGCTCTCACTGCGCGGACCGATGTGCGTATCTCGATCGGCCTCACCCCGGGTCCGGACGCGACGGCGGACGACGTCGCCGCGAAATTGCGCCCCGTCGTCGATGTCGGAGCGCATGGCATCACTCTCTGCTTCGACGATCTACCGGCCCTCGGCGCCGGACGTCGTCATCGCGAGATCACCAACGACATCGCCAACCGCTTCTCCACCGAGGTCTGGCTCGTGCCGACGCATTACACGGGTTCGGAGCGTTCGCCTTATCTCGACGAACTCTGCGACGGACTCGACCCGCGCATCCTCGTGATGTGGACGGGCGCTCACGTGGTGAACGACCGCATCACGGCCCGCGATGCTCACGAGCGGACTGAAGCAACCGGAGGTCGACGGCCGCTCGTGTGGGACAACACGCCGGTGAACGACGCACTCATGTCGGAATCTCTTCACCTCGGCCCATACACCGGACGCGAGTCCGATCTACGCGATGCCGTCGCCGGAGTTCTGATCAACCCGATGGAGTTCGCCGGCGCCTCGATGCCGACATTGTGCAGTGCCCTCGCCTGGTGTTCGGGGCGCGATCATCGTGCCGCCTGGGACGAGTACGTCGACGCGAACGGCTGGCGACGACTCGCCGAAGCGACCGCGTTCCCCGACGACGAACACTGGCCCGGCGCGCGACCGGCCCGCGAATGGTGGGCCGAGGTCGCCGCGATGGTCGACGACGACCCAGCCGTGGCACCGTGGGCGAACGCGGCCCGTGAGGGTGCTTCACTCGTTCTGCGAGCCCTCGCTCTCGCCGAAGATCCGCCGGCCGACCCGCAGCACCGCGCCATGGCGATCATCGGCCTGGCGATCGCGTGGCGTTCGTGGCGACGTTCGCCGGTGCTGGTGTTCGGCGCCGGGCCGCGAATTCGTCCGGTGCTCGGCAACGATCGGACCGGGCGCTTCACGTGGAATCGAGCGTCGTTCCAGGATTCGGCGTCGCTGGTCGACGACGTGGTCGGGCGCGTGATCAGCGCGTTCTGAACTTCTCTAACCGCGAAGGACCGGCAGCACTTTCGATTCGAGGAGTCCGAGACTCTCGGCTGCGATCTCGGGCGGGATCCCACCCATGAGCGGATGCATGGTGAGCGAGCCGAATCGGCGAGCGAGGTCGACGCATTCGTCCGGAGTCACGATCGCGTACACACCGCTCGCCTTCACGTCGTCGAGCGTCGTCGAGTTTTGCACATGGACCACCGACGACTGCCCGGGCCGTTGCCACTCGGCGTAGGTGCGTGCTTCGTGCATCACGTAGGGCGCGAGCCGCTCCCAGTCACGCTCGGGATCCTCGGTCACGTGCACGAATCCGGGGGCCTTGGGCGGCAGGATCACGAAGCCCTGGAATCCCACCTTCTGGCACTCGTCGTTGTAGGCCTCGGCCACCGCCGGATCGTCGTTGGCCGACTGGAAGAAGCACCTGAGGCGCGCCGCCCGACGCGCGGCGACGGGTGTGGAGCCGCCCATCATGAGCAAGGGTCCGCCGGGGGTGTGCGGGAGTGGGCGCACACGCACTCGCCGACCGAGGTAGTCGAAGTAGTCGCCGGTCCAGGCTTCGCGCAGCACGCGAACCGTCTCTTCGAGAACCCCGAAACGCTTGGTGAAGTCGAGACCGGCCATCTCGAATTCCTCCTGTCGGTAGCCGGTCCCGCAGATCACACTCGTGCGACCCTTCGACACCAGGTCGACCGTGGCGAGTTGCTCGGCGAGGCGGACCGGGTCGTGCATGATCACGAGCGCGGCCGAGATGTTGATACCGATGCGTTCGGTGGCCGCCGCCACCGCGGCCGCCAACGTGACCGGTGCCGGCATGAAACCGTCCTCGGTTCCGTGGTGTTCGGAGAGCACCACCATGTCGAGTCCGACCCGATCGGCCCAGCGGACCTGCTCGAGCATGGCGCCGTATTGCCCCGAGGCCGAGACTCCGGCGGCCGGACTTTCCGCGGGCGGGACGCGCAAGTCGTACCGCATGATGATCAAGGTCATGGGTTCATACAACCAGATGAACCTTGAGCGCTCCACTTGCGCGGTCGGTCGCCACTTCGAAGGCTCGGCGCGCTTCGTCGAGGGGGAAGCGATGGGTCACGAGGATCTCCTCGATCCGGGGCGCGGCGTCGAGCACACGGATGGCGGTGGCGAAATCGTTGTCGTCGTGCCCGTGGGCGTAGAACACCGCCGGCAGCAGGCTGATTTCGCGCAGGGTCAGATCGCGGCGAAGAGCGACCTCGTCCCAGAAAACTCCGAGTTCGACGATGGTGCCACCGGTCTCACAGGCTCGCACCGCCGCATCGATCGCCGTTTGCGACCCGACCGCGTCGAACACGATGTCGTAGCGGCCACGCACCCCGACCGACCCACCGAGAGCCTCGACCGCCAAGCGTTGATGGTCGTACCGCGCTTCAACGTGCGCTTCCACGCCGAAGTGCGAAAGCACCGCGACGACGGCCAGGCCGACACTCCCGGCACCGATCACCGCGACCTTCTGCCCGGGCGCCAAAACGACCCGTCGTACGCCGTGCACCGCGACCGCGATGGGCTCCACGAGTGCCGCCGCACCGGGGGTGGCCCCGCTCGGCATCGGGAAGATGCAATTCGGATCGACCAGAACCCGATCGGCGAACCCACCGTCGAGTACTCCACCGAAGAATCTGGCCATCGCATCGGGGCAGATGTTCGAACGACCCGACGTGCACATGCGGCAGGTGCCGCACATTCCGGTGGGGCGGACGGCGACGAGCGTGCCGTCGGCCAGTCGGCCGCCGAATTCGTGTCCCATCGTGATCGGGCTCGGACCCATCTCGAGCATGTGCACGTCACTGCCGCAGATCCCGGCCACCTCGACCCCGACGACCACACCCTCGCCCCGGGGCTCCTCGACCTCCACGACACGAACGCCGTTGTCGGAGCGACGAACCGCCCTCATCGGACCATCCTTGCGTCCCGAACCTCGGGTGCCCGCGAACCGAGGACGAATGTCCTGCTCACAGGGCCAATTCTTGTGACATCCACCACATTTGACATTTCGTCTTCATACCTTGCCCACGCGGCCACGGACCGCACCTACCGAAAGGGAAACACATGTACACAGTTGCACTGTTCATCGTGATGGCCATCCTCCTCGAGGCGGTCATGAAAGTGCTCCACTCGATCCTCGGGACCATCGGCCTCGGAGACACGGTGGGCAAGCTCCCGGTGATCGGCGCCAACCTCACGCTCGGCATCTCGATCCTCATGATCTGGCTGATGGGTGACTGGGGCCACGTACTCGCTGGTTGGGGCTGGAGCCACGACGACGAGTGGATCAATGTCGTTGCCAATGGCGCCATCGTGGCGGGAATGATCCCGCTGAAGGATGCCGTGTTCAACGCGATCAACAAGGGACTGCGCGCCTAGTCGCCAAGAATCCCCCCAAAGGGCCGGTGTCGCACTCGTGTGGCACCGGCCCTTTTGATTTCTCCCGACCAGCGCGTGCGTGATGTCAGCCCGGTCGCCGCTCGCGTGCTGCCGGCATCCAGTCCGGCCCGGCGGTGTCGTCGATACGTCGCAGGAGTCGCTCCCCCACCGGCTCGACGAGTTCGATGAACTCTTGGGTCGTCGACTCTCCGACCGCCTGCCACATGGACATGCAGATCTCGTCGGTTCGCCGTTCGATCTCGGTGCGCAAGGCCAGCCCGGCTTCACTCACCGCGCCGTCGGAGGCCAGACCCCGAGCCTCGAGATCGGCGAAGGCCGCGGCCAGAGCCACGTCATCGGCGCCCCGACTACGCGGGATCCAGCCGCCGTAATTGAGATGAGCATCGTGGAGGATGCCGGCCTGCACGCGACTGATGTCGTGGGCGGCCAGCACCGCGAAGTGCGTGTCGCCCCGCCATTCGCGCAGGCAATTCACGGCCAGCCACGCCGAGATGATCTCGTCGTCGGGCCGCGGCGCATCACGGTGGACGGCAAACAGCACCCGACCCGAATCCGCGAGCGAATCAGCAGCCGACCACAGACGCGAACCCATGGCCGCGAGCGGTGAGCAGATCTCGGGCACGAACTCACGAAGCCCTTCGCCCACCGCTCGATTGCGGGCTGCGAAGATCGACATCCAATCCGTGTGCTGCAGCGCATGTTCGACGGTGAGCTTCACGAAAGCCGGATGGATCGAATAGAACGCGGCCGACACCGCGCCCGGACCGGCCGGCAACAGAGGCGCGGCGCGACTCGCGGTGTAGTAGCCGAGACCGTTCGGAACACCGAGTGCAGTGAAGTACTCGATCGCTCGCGGATCCCAGTAGATCCAGCCGATCAGCCGGTGCGAGACGAAAGATGCGCGGCGCGTGAGTTCCATCCAGTCGGTTGTCACCGGACCTCCTTGGTCGTGCACTGGGCACTATGGCACACTCCTTCGATGGTTCTCCTCTCGCCTCGTCGCCGCCGTCCGTTCGCGTTCATCGCGCCTCTAGTGGTGCTGGCCGCCTGTGGAAGTGGTGACAAGGAAGCGACGACCGTGACCGAGGTTTCCGTCGCTCCGGAGGTGACCGAACCCGCGGCCATCGAGTCGACCACCACCACCGAGGCCGCCGCCGAATCGATGCGCGGCAAGCGTTATTGCGAGTTCTTGCTTCTCGCCCCCACCGAGAACGGCATCGTGGCGACCGTGTACAACACATATCCACTCGGCGACTGCCCGGCCGATCAGTGGGCCAAGATCGATCCCCCCGCAGTCGCCCAGGCCGAAGGCGCGGTTCTGGCCCTGGCCAACGGACCCCGCTTTTGGCTCATGGACGAAGTGGGTCGGGACACCGGCGACGTGGTCACCAAGACTCTGAGCGGAATCGAGATGAACCGCTACGCGACGGTCACGATCACCGATCCGAAGTCAGTGGGCACCCCGTTCACTCCGCAGACCGTGGACCGCAAGGCCACGTTCATGTTCCGTGCCGGCTCGACGATCTTCGTACTGACCACCCCCGATGGCCGCCGTTTCGTGATGCAGAGCTGGAGCCAGCAGAGAGACCCGGCTCTCGCCGAATCGGACCTCGCCGACCTCGGATCGCGGCTCGCGCTTCCCGATGGTTGGACGTACGCGAGTGAGACTCTGACCGAGGATCTCGTGGTGGGTGCCGATCGTGCTCCGGCGCAAGTGCTCCAGGACGATCTAGCGAACTCGTATTCACTCGTCGGCTGACGAGGACTCGTTCAGTCGACCGGGATCGAACACACGTGGCCGACCCGCGGGTCGACCGCGCCGCTGGCCAGTGATTCGTAGAGCGACTGCACATTGTTGGCGCCCACGGTCTCTTCGAACCGAAGCCATTCGTTGCTCCAGTTGGCGAAACGACGCCACGCAGCACCGACGCGCTGATCGAGGCCGTCACGGCCCCACTCTTTGGTCCGCAGCGCGATCTGGGCCGGCGCGAAGAAGAACTCAGGCTTTGGACCGGGCAGGGGTCCGGATGACGCGGCATCGACATTCCAGTGCGTACCACCCACCACGAGGCTGTGCGCGAGCGAATTCCCGTAGTGCGCGTGCACGGCGTGGTTCACACCCCGATCGCCGGCGATGTCGACGTACACGGCATCGCCGAGCGGACACTGGGAGATCTCGTCATAGGTGAGGACGGATGAGTAGCAACCGAGACCTCGCACGAAGTCGACACTCCGCGACGACGTGAGTCCGACGACCTCGACGCCCGGGCGCGCCGCGAGCAAGTGAGCCGCACCGATGGCCGTTTTGCTCGAAGCACTCGAGATCACAGCAATGGAGGCCCCGAACATCTCTGGACGATCGGTCCCCTCGCTTGCCAGGTAGTCGTCGATCATGAACGACGTCATGAAGAGCGGCCATAGAACCATCTGATGCGGCTCGAACGCCGAGTCGTGCGTCGGGTCGGCGCTCGGGAACACGTAGCGGTTGTAGGCCGCGGCCATGGGGCGACGGTGCTCGGCGACATCGGTGAAACCCGAGGCGTCGCGTCGGCCGGGCTGCACCACCAGTTCATCCGACATCGGGAGATAGCCGTAGGTGCGTTCACCGACCGCGAGATCGGCGCTTCGCGATTCGATCACCGTCGCGTAACCCCACACCGGCACTCGACCCCAGAGCCGACCGTCGTCGTGGGAATCAGCGGCCGGAACCGGGAAGAAGTCCCAGTAGCGCAGACCATCCCCGAAGGCCGCGTACGTGATGTTGTTGGAGGTGAGGGCGAAGCGCTCGACCCGAAGTCGTGCCTGACCTTCCTCCAGCGGAAGACTCGGACGGGTCGCGATGCGACTGGTGGTGATTTCGTCCCGGACTACTTCGATCGTGTTCGACATCAGGAGCAGGTTGTCAGGTTCTCGACCCCGAGACCAACTGCCGCGGGACTCCCGCAATGACCGGCATTTGCTACCGAGAAGACTTGTGGAGCTGAGGGGAATTGAACCCCTGACCTCTTCCATGCCATGGAAGCGCTCTGCCAACTGAGCTACAGCCCCTGATGGGACGGGTGAACGATACCAACGACCCGCCGACGACCCAAACCCTCAGCGGGCATCGGTTCGGACGTGTTCCGTCTTCCGGCCACACGGACACATGAGCACCAGCGCCCAATTCGGCGGTTCGGGAGGAGGAGGCAGCGGGTCGTACACACCCTTGTCACGCCACTCCTCGGCCCGCGCCGACACCACGTCGAAGTCCGACCAGATCGACGCCGAATCGGAATCAGAGGTCGCGTCGCTCACGTCGACCACGTCCACTCCATCGGCTTTGTGAGTGATCCGCCAGCCGTCATCGGTGACGTCGGCCAAGTATCGGCCGCACACTCCGCAGGTCAGGCGCGCCATTCGCAGCGCGGCGCATCCTTGTAGAGGCGCTCGATCTCGTAGAAGTCACGCGTCTCCTGCAAGAACACGTGCACCACCACGTCGCCATAGTCGATCAGCACCCACTGCTGTTCACGGTGGCCCTCGACCCGGCCCGGCGCCCGGCCGCAGTCTTCTTTGACGCGCGTCTCGATCTCGTCCGCGATGGCGCGCACCAGACGCCGGTTGGGGGCGCTCGTCACCACGAAGTACTCGGTGATGGCGAGGATCTCCCCCACCTGCACCACGATGGTGTCCAGACCTTGCTTGTCGTCGGCCGTTCGCGCCGCGGTGATCGCAACCTCGAGACTGTCGGGCTTGGCGACCATCACGGAGCCGACGATTCCGGAGTCGAATCGTCGGTCGACGATCCCTGAGAGGCCGCGAGCACTTCGCCCATCGACATCGAAGCAGTCTCGTCCAGGAAACCCGTGAAGGACCGACCGAGGATGATCTGGAGGTCGATTCCGGCCACCCGATCGGTTGCCTTCTCCCAATCGATGTCGTCGAGAAGGATCGTGAGCGGCTCGGCGATACCGCGATCCATCTCGTCGGAGTAGCGAATCGTCGTGACCTCGGGTGGCACGCTGTTCACGTTGCGCACGAGCATCACGTTCGCACCCATGTAGAGGAGTCGGTACACCGCCTGGCGAACGGTCTCCGACTCGGGGAACGGACTGTCCA
>CAZLXB010000032.1:0-5838 GCA_964563545.1 uncultured Bifidobacterium sp.
GTCGGGTGGGCGATCAGGTGTTGAGATCGAGGAGTTCGCTGCCCTCGTGACGGACTTCGGCGTCCTTCCAGAGGAGGTGGCCGAGGATCGCAGCGATGGCCGCCGTGCTGAGTCCCACGACCACCGGGAAGGCCAGCAGGATCACGATGAGAACGATGGCGCCGGGCACGGTCGGAACCTTACTTGCGTCGCCGCGAGGCGACCGATTTCTTGGCCGCCTTTTTCGGAGACGCCTTCTTCGGAGCCGCTTTCTTCGCCACCGATTTCTTGGTGGCCTTCTTCGCCGAGGCCTTCTTGGGCGCGGCGAGCGGTTTGAAGGCCCACGCCTCGATCTCCACCGCACCTCCGAAGGGCAAAGCGGCCACACCGATCGTCGAGCGAGCCGGACGAGCGCCACCGAAACCGGTGACATACGCGTCATTGAAGGTCGCAAAGGTGTCCATGTCGGTCAGGAAGCACAGGGTCTTGGCCACGTCGTTGATCGTGCAGCCCGCCTCGCGGAGCCGTTCCTTCAGGTTCACCACGGCCTGGGTGGTCTGCCCGGCCACACCGCCGGGCACCAGCGAACCGTCCTTGATGCCGAGTTGTCCGGAGACGATCACCCAATCACCGGCGCGCACGACCGGCGTGTAGGGGCCGAGGGGTTTGGGGGCTGAGTTCTTGGCCATGCCCCAACGCTAGTCAATGACCGGCGAGGGTCACTCACGGCTCCCCGGCCAACGGCTCGGGTATCCGTCCCGACGCCACACAGCCGCGGCCACTGCAGCGAACACCGCGTCGCTTCCGTTCACCGGTGTGCCACCGTCGTCGAGGATGTCCACCTCCACACGCGGCATGTCGGCGGCGCGCAAGATTCCGAAGGATCTGATCGTGAGGTCGTGGATCTCGCCCCGTTCGTCCACGGCGATTCCCTCGGAGCGCACCCATCCAAGCGCCATGTGCGCGGCTCCGATGCAATACGAACGAAGAACCGTGCGATCGAGAACTTCACCACACCGAACGGTGATCTTCACGCCCCCGTCATCGACGCGCGCCCACGCTTCGGCGCCCTCGGGTGACCGCGCGTAGTCACCTCGTTCGTCGGGCGCCGAAACCGACGCCACCAGCGCCGACAATTCGGCCCACACCGCGCCACGAAGATCGAGCGACGTCGGCGGACCCGCCACATCGACTTCGTGAAGTGTCCAACTCGGAAAATGCTCGGCGATGAACCGCGCTGCGCCATCGGTACGACGCAACCACACCACACCCGATCCATCGACGCGCACACCCGCGGCCATCGGCGGTCGCTTGGGACCCAGCCGGACGACGTCCTCGCGCGTCAGCGCGAGACGAACCGGCCGAGAGTGTTCGTCCGCGAGTCGTCGCGCTTCGCTGGCCAGCCATGAAGAGCGCTTGCCTCCGAACGCACCGCCGTTCACGAGCGGTCCGACCGGGATTCCACCGGGTTCGCACCACACGGCGTCGGGTTCGAGGTAGGCCGGCTCGACCCAGGTGGTTCTCAAAGTCCGCACGAAACCATCGTCGGCGTCGATGTCGATCGGCCATCGCAGGCCGAGGGTCGAACGTCGTCCCTGCACGATGCCGGCCGCGGCACGGGCCTCGACGAGAGACTCACGGACGTGCCACGCGCCGTCGGTCGACCACACGCCCACGAGAGCATCGGCTGGAAACGTGTCGCCGGCGAAACCACCACTGCCCGCGGCTACCGAAGGAGCAACTGATTGTGCCGTGCGACCTTCGATGGCCGCGCGTTCGGCCGCGTGATCGCGATTCATCGAAACATCAATCGGATCGATCGCGGCCTCGACGATCGTCTGCCAACCCGTGCAACGGCAGAGGTGCGCGAGCAACGCCTGCTCGACCGATTCCTTCGTGAGTCGACCCGTGCGTCGTGGCGAAGCGAGGCGCATGATGATGCCGGGGGTGCAGAAACCGCATTGGCTGCCCCCGGTCGCGCACAGACGCTCCGACCAATCGTCGATCACCGTGGTTCCGGTGCCTTCGAGCGTGGTGACCGAACGTCCCCGCACACGCGACACCGGAGTGACGCACGCGACGCGGGCTTCACCGTCGACCCAGACCGTGCAACAACCGCATTGCCCCTGCGGCGCGCAACCATCCTTGGCCGATCGGATACCGCAGGTCTCACGGAGGGCCACGAGGAGTGTCGTTCCATCGGGGACCGAAACCTCGTGCCCGTTCAACTCGAAGACGACGTCGGCCACACCCCAATGTCACACGTACGCATGCACCGGTACAAGCACCGACCAATAATCTCCACGTATGGCCCTCGGTCATCGATCCACCCGGCGCGAACTTCTGCACATGGGTGGTGCCTCGCTTGCCACCATTCCCCTCGCCGTACTGCTGGCCGCATGTGGCAGTGATTCATCGAGCGACAATGGATCGGCGATCGACGACGTGTCGATGGGGACGTGGAACATCGCCTCGCGATGGATTCCGACCGAGCTCGCCCCGGGTGAACAACGTCTACCGGTGTCTCTCGCCGATGCCGATGGACTCGTCACGACCGGCCCCGCTCGGCTGACCGCCGATCTCGTCGATCTCGACTCCGATGAGGTGATCACGCGCGGACTCTTCGCCGATCGACGGACTCTCGGTGACGACACCGTTCCGTTCTGGGTGTTCCGCACGATGATCGATCGGGTCGGGACCTTCGCCCTTGTCGTGAAAGGCGGGCCCGAGGAAGGTGCGGCGTTCCAGACCTTCGATCCGGCTTCGTTCGTTGTGGCTCGGGCCGGGCAGCAGTTACCGCCCTTCGACACACCGACTTTCGACGACCCGCGTGGAGTCGACGAAGTGTGCACGCGCACACCCGAGCCGTGTCCTTTCCACGCGATGACGCTCACCGAAGCCCTCACGTCCGGGAGGCCGGTCGTCTATTTGGTGGGGACTCCGGCGCACTGCCAAACGGGTGTGTGCGGGCCGGTGCTCGATCAACTCGTGCCGCTGGCCGAGGAGCTGGGTGATGCGGCGGTGTTCGTGCACACCGATGTGTACGCCGATCGTACGGCCACGGTGGTCGCGCCAGCGGTCGAAGTGGCGAATCTTACTTTCGAGCCGGTTCTGTTCGTGACCGACGCCCGGGGCGTGATCGTCGAGCGACTCGACGCGATCTGGGACGTGAACGAGGTGCGCGAGGCGCTCAGCTGAAGGACTGACCGCAGCCGCAGGTACGCGACGCGTTCGGATTCGTGATGTTGAATCCGGCCTGATTGAGGCCGTCCTTGTAGTCGAGCGTGGCGCCTTCGAGAAGCTGGGCCGACGCCGGGTCGACGACGACGCGCACTGCTTCACCGAAAGTGGCCTGCTGATCGTCGGCGGCGATGTCGCCATCGAAGAACATCTCATAGGAGAAACCACTGCACCCACCGGGGCGCACGGCGACGCGCAATGCGAGTTCGGTCGCGCCTTCGGCCTCGAGCAACTCCTTGACCTTGACGGCTGCTGAATCGGTGAGGGTGATCACGATGTGCTCTCCTGTGACGGGTACTCGACGGGTTCGCGCCCGCCGCCCGGACGAACACGCCCGGTACCCCGACTTTACTGGAACGATCCGCCCGACCCGACGGCGGAGCCCACCGATACGCTTGGCCCATGTCACGGCCGTTCACGCCGCCCTCCCCCGACGAGGTGACGAACCTCTTACGGGCCGTGATCGACCCCGAACTCGGCAGCGACGTCGTGGAGCTCGGCATGGCCTCCGTTCGGTCGGTATCGGCCGACGGTCTCGTGGTGATCGACGTGAAGCTCACGATCGGCGGCTGCCCGCTGCGCGCCCAGATCAAAAAGGACATCGAGACGCGGATTGCCACTCATCCGGGTGTGCGCGACGTCCGTATCGAGTGGGGTGAGATGACGAGCGAAGAACGCTCGGCCACCATGGCCATGGCCCGTTGGAACGCCCGCGAGAACGCTCCCGACACGGCAGTTCCGGCCACCACCCGAGTGATCGCCATCTCCTCGGGAAAAGGCGGTGTGGGCAAGAGCTCGGTCACGGTCAACCTGGCCGCGGCCATCGCCCACGAGGGTTTCGTCGTCGGAGTTCTCGATGCCGACATCTGGGGCTTCTCGGTGCCACGCATGCTCGGAATCGATCAGCGACTCGAAGCCGAACCCGATCCCGAGTCGGGCCGACCCCGAATCCTGCCCAACACCAGGAAGGTAGGGAAGGGTCTTCTCAAAGTCGTCTCGACGGGTTTTCTCGTGGACGACGAAGGCACGGCGCTCATGTGGCGCGGCCTCATGCTCACCAAGGCGCTCGAGCAATTCCTGCGCGATGTCGCGTGGGGTGACTTGGATTACCTCTTGATCGACATGCCACCCGGAACCGGTGACGTTCAGATGGGACTCGCGCGCATGCTCCCGCGCACCGACATGATCATCGTGACCACGCCGGCCATCAGCGCGCAGAAAGTCGCCATCCGAGCCGCCGACATGGCACGACGTTCGTACCTCCGAGTCGCCGGGGTCATCGAGAACATGAGCGAGTTCGTGTGCGCCCACGGCGAAAGCCATCCTCTCTTTGGAAGCGGTGGCGGACAGTCGCTCGCCGATGAGATCGGAGTTCCGCTCCTCGGACGCATCCCGATCGAGGCATCGGTGGCCACCGGTGGTGATGAGGGTCAACCGGTCGCGCTCGAGGGAACCGGTCCGGCCGCCGACGCGTTCCGCGCCGTGGCGCATCTGATCGTGACCGAAACGGTTCCGCCAGTGCGCATGGCCGATTGCTCGGCGCGGCAGGAAGTGGTCACCAACGTTGTGGTCAACCGGCGAGCCGAGTCTCGCAACTAGTACCCCTAGGGGTATGCTCTTCCTGACGAGAGGAGCACCATGCGATTGCCACAGGAAACCACCAGCGAACTCGACCGTCGTCTCCGACGCATCGAGGGTCAGGTTCGGGGAATCCAGCAGATGATCAGCGAGGGTCGCGAATGCCGCGACATCATCGCTCAGGTATCGGCTGCGAGTACCGCTCTCGACCAGGTCGGCTTCAAACTGCTCGCGGCCGGACTGAGCCATTGCTTGGCCGACCCCAAGGAAGCCGCCAAGAACGGATTCGATCTCGAAGAGGTCGAGAAACTTTTCCTGAAACTCGCCTGAATCAGCCATGGCCCTTCATCTGCAACAGCACTATCTGGCGTGTCTTTCGCACGCGTCGTACTTCGTGGGCGACACCGGTTCGGGTCGAGCCGTGGTGGTGGACCCTCAACGTGACATCTCGGCCTACCTCGCCGAGGCGCGCGAGCACGGAATGCAGATCACCCATGTGATCGAGACCCACTTCCACGCCGACTTCCTGTCGGGACATCTCGAACTGGCGCGCGAGACGGGCGCCGAGATCGTCTTTGGTGCTGCAGCCGCCGGACGTACCGACTTCCCCATCCGGACCATGCGCGACGGCGACACGATCGTGCTCGGCGACGGCGCCGATTCAGTGCATCTCACGATTCTCGAGACCCCGGGCCACACCCCCGAGTCGATCTCCATCGTCGTCCGGGAATCACGCGACGCATCCCCGTATTCGGTTCTCACGGGCGACACTTTGTTCATCGGAGATGTTGGTCGACCCGACCTCCTCTCGGCCGTCGGCCACGATGCCACCACCCTCGCGCGCCAGTTGTACTCGTCGTTGCACGACAAACTTCTTGGACTGCCCGACGCCACTCTCGTTCATCCTGCCCACGGCGCGGGAAGCGCTTGTGGCAAGAACCTGTCCACCAACACCGTGTCGACGATCGGTGAGCAGCGTCGGACCAACTACGCGCTCGCTCCGATGTCCGTCGATGACTTCGTCGAAGCGGTCACCGAAGG
>CAZLXB010000032.1:5938-22967 GCA_964563545.1 uncultured Bifidobacterium sp.
TCGACCGATTCGTGGGCAGCGAGAAATTCGAGGTTGGCAATCGTCGGCGGGAGCATCAGCAGTTCTCCGGCACGAGCACGGTGAAGTGCCACAGTGGGGGTCACCCACAAGCTGTCGACCGTCTCGATGTGATCGTGAAGCGGCTCTTGATCGTCGGGCATGGCCACCACGAAGAAACGGGTGTCGAATCGCCTCACTTCGCCGAATGGCGTGATCCAGTGAGCGACCCAGTTCAACTCCTCCGTCTGAGGCACGAAACCCTCGTCGGCGAGCACTCGGGTGATGCTCACTTCTCCCGCATGCACCCGTTGGCGATGTTCGGCGAAACGCGCCTTGGCCGCCGGCTCGTCGAAGCGCACCGTTCGACCCGAGCCATCGCGGGCGAGGAGCACACCGGCCTCTTCGAAACATTCGCGGATCGACGCCATTTCGTACGACGAGTCCTCATCGTCCACCGCTCCACCCGGGAACACGTACATTCCACCGGCGAACGCCGCCTTGGTGGTACGGCGCATCATGAACACTTCGATGTTCGGTTCGGCATCGCGGACGAGCATCACGGTCGCCGCCGGACGGATACGTACCGATGCCGGATCGAAATCCGGCGGCTGGCTCACAGTTCGCCCTTGGGTTCGGTGGAGTCGACGTCGACGACGTCACCTTTCGGACGCGCCGAGCCGGAATTCGGGAAGCCACCGAATCGTACGAACGACGCTCCGGGACGGAGACGCTTGGTGACAACGGATCGGATCACCGCCCGTGTGGGTGGAAAGAGCAAAAGGATGCCCACGACATCGGAGAGGAATCCGGGCGTGAGCAACAAGGCTCCGGCGGCGAGGATCAGCACGCCGTCGACGATCTCGCGGGTCGGGATCCGACCGGCAGCGAGAGATTCGTTGAACCGCGACCAGGTTCGCATGCCCTCCCGACGCACCAACCAACTACCCACGATGGCCACGGCCACGATGACCACGAGCGTGTTGAGGAAACCGATCTCCGATCCGATGCGGATGATCACGTAGAGCTCGGCGATCGGCACCACGAAGAACAGAACGAACAGGATCACGTGGTCACCCTACTCACGCTCCGTGAGGCCGGTTCCGTCAGGGATAGCGTCCCTTCCGATGTCCGAACCTGCCACGCGGCCACCTTCCGTCGACGCACTCGCGCGTTCGATCTCGTCGATCGGCCTGCCCCATCCGCTTCTCGTGGATGCCGCCCGCCAGGCGATCGCCGAAGGTAATCCCGAACGCGCAACCGAGATCGCGCAGTCGATCGCCACCGCGATGTTGGTGCCCGTCGTGAATGCGACCGGGGTCATCGCCCACACGAATCTCGGGCGTTCGCCGGTGAAGGTGGAGCGCTCACCACGCGCTCAGAATCTGGAGTTCGATCTCGCATCCGGCCGACGCGGCAGCCGACAGACCGGTATCGGTCGGCTCATCGCACGCGCTGTGGGTGCCGAGGACGCGATCGTGGTCAACAACAACGCGGCGGCCGTGCTGTTGGTACTGGCCGCACTGGCCGCGGGTCGCGACGTCGCCGTGAGTCGAGGCGAGAGTGTCGAGATCGGCGGCGGATTTCGAATCCCCGAGGTGCTCGAACAATCCGGCGCCCGACTCGTCGACGTCGGTACGACGAATCGCACGCGCGTGAGCGACTACCGCAAGGCGCTCACCAAGCGCGGCAACGACATCGCACTCGTACTCAAGGTTCATCCGTCCAACTATCGGGTGGAGGGATTCATCGAGACCACTCCCGTGGAGCAACTCGCGGCGCTCGGCGTGCCGGTGGTGGCCGACATCGGTTCGGGGCTCATCGACGCCAACTTTCCTTGGCTCGCTGACGGGCCCCCGGCCTGGTTGGCCGGTGAACCGGCCGCCCGTCAGACACTCGCCGCCGGAGCCGATCTCGTGACGTTCAGCGCCGACAAACTTCTGGGTGGTCCACAGGCCGGCATCATCGCAGGCCGCGCTGACCTCGTCGCCACCTGCGCGAGTCATCCGCTGATGCGTGCGCTGCGTCCGGGTGGTCTCGTGCTCGATTCACTTCACGACACGATGCTCGCCTACCTCGCGCGCGATGCGTCGCACATACCTTTCTGGCGCATGGCCACGGTCAGCATCGAATCGCTCCGTCGACGTGCCAACGAAGTGATCGCGGCCACCGGACTCGGGCGGGTGATCGAATGCGCATCACTTCCCGGTGCCGGCAGCACGCCGGGTGCCACCATCGCGTCGGCAGGTGTGGCGATCGACGGTGACCATACAGAACGACTTCGTCGTCATGCGCCGCCGGTGATCGCGCGCGTCAACGACGGCATCACGATTCTCGATCTGCGCACGGTCGATCCGGCCGACGACGACGTGGTCGTGAGTGCACTCCGATCACTTGGCTGACCCCATGCGCATCATCGCCACGGCCGGTCACGTCGATCACGGAAAGTCGTCGTTGGTGCGTGCACTGACCGGCACCGACCCCGACCGCTGGGCCGAAGAACGCGAACGAGGTCTCACGATCGACCTCGGGTTCGCGCACTTCACCACACCCGGCGGCCAGGTGGTGTCTTTCATCGATGTTCCGGGCCACACTCGGTTCATCAGCAACATGCTCGCCGGGGTGGGCGCCGTCGGCGCGTGCCTGTTGGTCGTCGATGCACACGAAGGCTGGAAACCCCAGACCGAGGAACACCTGCGAATTCTCGACCTCCTCGGAATCAGTCACGGACTCGTCGTGCTGACCAAGTCGGATCTCTGCCCGCCGGAAGATCGGGAACGCATCGCGATAGATACCCGCCGACACCTGGAGGGAACCTTCCTCGCCGATGCACCGTTGGTGTTCACTTCGAGCACCACGCGCGACGGACTCGATGAACTCGTGGAACAGATCGACCGCATGCTCGTGTCGACGTCAGTGCCGCTCGCATCGGGCCGGCCGCGACTGTTCGTGGATCGAGTTTTCGCCGCCAAGGGTTCGGGCACAGTGGTCACCGGCACCCTGACCGATGGTTCACTCACCGTCGGCGACCGGGTGGTGGCAACGCCCATGATGCTTCCGGCACGCGTGCGTTCGATGCAGTCGCACGGCCGGGACGTGGATACGGCTCCGCCCGGTTCGCGGGTCGCGCTCAATCTCGCCGGGGTCGAGCATCAGGAACTTCGACGAGGAGTCGCGATCGTGCGGCCCGACGAGTGGCATCTCACCCGCGAATTCGATGCTTCGTTCACGACGGTGGCCGGACTCGAGCACGCAGTGACGTCACGCGGCGCGTGGTCGCTCCACATCGGCTCCGACGAACTGGCCGTTCGGGTGCGGCTGATCGGAACGACGCGGATCGAAGCCGGTGGGAATGGTTGCCTCCGGGTGCGTCTTCCCTATGAGGTCCCGTTGGTCCCCGGCGACCATTACATCTTGCGCGAGAGCGGCCGGCGTGAAACCGTCGGCGGTGGCGAGATCCTGGACGTGGAACCAGTTCTCCCCCCGAACCGCGCCCGTCCCGATCGGCGCGTCGATCGAGTGGTGGCCGAGCGCGGTTGGGTTCGGGCAGATCGTCTTCGCCTACTGACCGGGGAATCGCGTCCACCGACCCTCGGCGAGTGGGTCGTCGATCCATCGGTGTTGACGGGGATGCGCGACGACCTTCGTGCACGCGTGGTGAGCACTGGAAGCGAAGGTGTCCGATTAGAGACCCTCGACGAACGAGAGCGTCTGGTGCTCGAGACGTGCCCCGACCTGAAGGTGGCCGAGGGATTCGCCCGTCTCGCCGGTGCGGCTGACCCTCTGCTCGATCATCCGGCCGTGGCGCAACTGGCCGCCGGTGGCTGTGCTCCCCAACCGCCAGTTGCGATCACGGTGGCCGAACTTCGTCGGCTCGAACAACGAGGTGTGCTCTTCGAGCGTGACGGGGAGTGGTTCCACGTATCGGCACTCGAAACGGCCCGCCAGATCGCGCGCCAACTTCTCGTCACTCACCCCGCTGGTTTCACCATGTCGCAATTCCGCGAGTCGGTGGGCAACACCCGCAAACATGCAGTTCCGTTAGCGACCGAACTCGATGCCCGCGGCATCACGCGGCGACGTGGCGACGTACGCATCGCCGGACCCCGCCTCGAGAATCAGGTCAGTCATTCGGGGTGAATCCATCGGAACGTGAGGTTGATCCTCGCGTCGACCACCTTTTTGGTCTTGGGAACCTCGTGCATCCAGCAGGCCTGCGACAAACCGCTCATGAAGATGAGTGAGCCGTCCGCCGGATCGATCTCGACGATCTCGCGTGAGTCGCGGTGGCGCATGCGGAATCGCCGAACCGCCCCGAGGCTGAGAGAAGCGATGGCCGGCTCGGGACCGAGTTCGCGTTCGTCGTCGGCGTGCCAACCCATGCTGTCGTCGCCGTTGCGGTAGAGGTTGATGAGCACGCTGTTGAAGCGAGCGCCCGTGAGTTCTTCGCATCGTTCGCGCAGACTCGTGAGCAATGGTGTCCAGGGACGTGGCGTCATCAAGATTCTCGAATACGTGTACGACACGTCGCCGTACCAGGAATTGAGGCGGGGCTGGGCGACTTCACGTCCGAACATCACGATGTGGCGCTGCTCCCAGTCGGTTTCCACGAGGAGTCGACTCATCACGTCGTTGGCGGACAACTCGCCGAGCGACCACTCCCAGTAGATGAGGCTGCCGTCGCGAGGTAGCAACTCGACCGGCGCGTCGTCGCCGAACAACCTCACGATTCAGAAGTGGTGGCTCCATCGGCCGCCTTCGGCCGCCGTTCGCGGTAATCGCGGGCTCCACCGGATTCGGGTTCGACCTCCAGTACGACGCCGTCGATGGCGACGACTCGCGCCGACTCACCCGCTTTCACGGGAGTGGCGCGGTTGGTGCGTGCCTTCCAGCGCGCCGCACCGATCTGCACCGCACCATCAGGAGTGATGTCGGTGACCGCGCGACCCACTTGGCCGATCAACTTCTCGCGACCGATCGTGGGTGTGGCGAAGCGTGTGCGGGTCATGCTCGGCATGCCGGAGATGAACGTGAGAGCGATACCTCCGATGCCGACAAGAAGAGTGAGCCACGACGGGCGCAGATTGTGCTGGTCGATCGTTGGGAACAAGAACCACGAACCGACGACGAACGACGTGAGTCCGACGCCGGTCCAGAAACGTGGAATCCCCACTTGGACATCGACCGAGAACGCGACCATCGAGAAGATGACGAGACCGAGTGCCCAGCCGCGGTCGGGTAGCTCACCGAGCCCGTAGAAGCCAAGAAGAAGGCAGACCGCGCCCACCACACCGGCCACTCCGATTCCGGCGGTGAAGAACTCGAAGACCAAGAGCGCGAGTCCGATGATGAGAAACAAGTACGCCACCGGCGGACTGGCGGCGGTGTGGAACATCTGGGCGACGAGACCGAGCTTCTGGAATCGAACCGTGGTGATGTCGTTCGACACCGTGCCGTCGTCGTTGAGGGTTTCGACCGCGGTGTCGAGTTCGACTCCGTCGAGCGTGAGACCGTCGAGGGCGAAGACCATGTTGCGAATAGTGGGCGCGCCTTCGTCGCTGATTTCGAGCTTCAGCGCACCCTGACGGCGGGCATCCTGGAAGCCAAGGGTTCCGGTGCGGAGGAAATCGGTGGCGTCACCGAACGACACATCTTCGAACAACGGAACACCCGTCTTGCCGATGCGCGCGCCGGGCGCCATGCCGGTGGCGTCAGCAGCCGACAAGAGCTGAGCGAGCAAGCCCGTGGCGCGGGCACCGGAGGGTCCGACCCAGATCGCAATCGGTACGTTCGCGTCGCGGATCTCGGCGTAGAGGTCCTTCATGGCATCGCGACCGATCACCGAGGCCTTCGAGTTGATCTGCAGGATGAGAGCCTGAGCATCACCTGACTCGGCACGTTCGATCGCCTGACCGATTTCGTCGGCCACGAGGTGATCGACGAGTCCGCTGATCTGCAAAACGTCGACCGGCGGAAGACCGAGGTCGACACCTTCGTCATTCGCATCGGTGGGCGGAGTGGATTCCGGTCGCGGCGAGGCCGATGACACATCGGCGAATCCGAGCAGCGATCCGAGCAACAAGAAGAGGATCGCTAGTCTGCGCACGAGTGCCTCCGAATTCATCGATCTCGAGCCGGTTGTTCGACACCACCCGATTATTGGTGGTGGCCGGCAAGGGGGGTGTCGGCAAGACAACGGTAACTGCTGCGCTCGCCGTTGCCGCAGCCGACTGCGGTCATCGGGTGGTCGTTGTGACCATTGACGGTCGCCCGGGTTTGGCACGGCTGCTCGGTGCACCCGAAGGAGCGGGATCGACCTACGAAGGCGACACGGTTGCGAGCGGACGCGGGCCAGCGCGTCGCGGTTCGATTCACCTACGCACGATCTCGGCTGCCGAGGCCCTTCAGGACTATCTCGGAACACAGGGATTGGCGCGGCTCGCCAAACGACTCGTGTCGACCGGTGTCGTCGATGTGGTTGCGTCGGCCGCACCGGGAATCGACGATCTCCTCGTGCTCGGCAAGATCAAGCACTTGGTGGGTCTGGCCGGGGCCGACGGACCTCACGACCTCGTGATCGTCGACGGACCCGCGGCCGGTCACGCGCTGAGTCTTCTGCGCTCACCGCAGGCGATGGCCGAGACGGTGAGGGGTGGCCCGCTTCGTTCGCAGGCGATCGAGATTCGCACCATGATGAGCGACCCGCTGAAGTGCCGGGTCGTGTTGGTGACGCTTCCCGAGACCACACCGGTGAACGAGTTACTCGAGACGGCCGATGTGCTGACCGAAGAGATCGGCGTGGCACTCGGACCGGTGGTGGTGAACGGCGTCGATCACGCCGACGATGTGGAGGAACTGGTGGCCACCGGTCGTCTGGAGGAAGGAGACCTCGCCGACGCGGCGCGCTACCGCGCGAGTCGTTGCGCGGTTCATCGTCGCGAAGTGACTCGGATCGAAGCTTCGAGCGACGAGGGATACCTCGAACTCCCCTATCTCACGACCGGGGCCGTGGACCACAAGGCGGTTCGCACACTCGCCCAGGCTCTTCTCCGTCAGATCGACGGTGCGTCATGAAGACCCCGGGCTTCGCGGCGCTCGTAGATGATGCATCGATCATCGTGTGCTGTGGTTCGGGTGGAGTAGGTAAGACCACCACGGCGGCCGCGCTCGGACTCGAAGCGGCGCGTCGGGGGCGGAAGGTCGTGGTGATCACCATCGACCCGGCGCGTCGCCTCGCTGATGCTCTCGGTTTGACCGATGGGCTCGGCAACGACCCGCGTCGTATCGAGCTGGACGCTGATGGCGAACTCTGGGCCATGATGCTGGATGCCACCCAGACCTTCGACGATGTGGTTCGTGAGCATTCGCGTTCTTTGCAGCAGGCGCAACGAATCCTCGACAACCCCTTCTACAAGAACGTGGCCAGTCGGCTATCGGGGAGTCAGGAGTACATGGCGGCCGAGAAGTTGTACGCGCTCGATCATGATGAGCGTTTCGATCTGGTGGTGGTGGACACTCCGCCGAGTCGGGAGGCACTCGACTTCTTGCGCGCACCGCGGAAACTCTCGAACTTCCTCGACCACCGTGTGTATCGCTGGCTCATGGCGCCGGCTCGTGGAGGGCTACGGGTGTTGAACATCGCGGCCCAGCCGATCCTGCGCACGATCGGACGGGTGATCGGTGCCGATGTACTCGCCGACGCCATCGATTTCTTCCAGGCGTTCGAAGGTATCGAGAGCGGTTTTCGTGATCGGGCGATCGCCGTTGAAGGTCTGCTTCGTTCCGACCGGACGCGATACGTCGTCGTCGCGTCGCCACGGAGCGACACGATCGAGGAAGCCCGGTTCTTCATTGACGAACTCCGGACGTTGTCGATCGGCGTGAGTGGACTGGTGGTGAACCGGCTGCAGCCTCGCTTCGGTTCCGGAACGTCGGCCGCCGCGCGACGCGACAGCAAGGCTGCCGCCGAAGCAGGCGACCACAAGGCTGAGATGCTCCTACGCAATGTCGCCGAGATGCGCAAGGTCGCCGAAGCTGAGGAGAAGGCGGTGGCACCCCTCGTGTCCGCCGCCAAGGGCGCAGCGATCGCCCGTTTGTACCTGCGGGCCGACGACGTGCACGACGTGGAGGCCATCGCATCACTCGGCCGCGACCTCCTCGCGGCCACGAATTGACTCTTCTCCCCCGGCGCTGTTCGTCGGTGGCGAGGGCCGGGGAGTAGCGTCGAGACCGTGCACGTGATCCTTGCTACCGACGCCGACTGGCTCGTTGACGAAGTGACGGCGGCCCTCGGTGGCCCCGACACCACATTTTCTCACTGTCGTGACGGACGCTTGGTGGCCGGATCGGTGAAGGAGCGCACACCGGATCTCGTGGTGCTCGACATGCAGATCGGAACCATGGGTGGAATCGCCGTGACCATGGATCTGCGTCTCGACGAAAGCAGCAATTCGTTACCGCACGTTCCGATCCTGGTGTTGCTCGACCGAACGGTCGACATCCACATGGCTCGCCGCAGTGGCGCCGATGGTTGGCTCATCAAGCCGCTCGACTCGTTGCGCCTCCGTCGGGCGGCCCGGGCGATTGCCAGCGGTGGTTGCTACGGCGAAGGTCTGCCCGAGGTGGACGGACCGGCCGAATCGGCCAAGGCGGAAGCCGAACCCGCCCTGTAGCCTCATCAGTCGCTACGGGGTGTAGCGCAGTTTGGCTAGCGCGCCACGTTCGGGACGTGGAGGCCGGAGGTTCAAATCCTCTCACCCCGACCAACTCGTGAAGGCCCTCTGCTTCGGCGGAGGGCCTTCCGTTTGGCTGTGTAAATCAAGTCAGTAGCCCAAACCGGACTCCGATGATCCAGAATTGAGTAAGGGGAGAACCTCCGCTTACGAAATCTTGAGACTAGTTTCGAGTGGGTGAAGCCACGCCGTCTCCAGATGCTCGTTGTCGTAATTGCAGTAGCAACGGGTATATGCGTTCTACGGGATAGTCCGGTATACGCCAACGGATGTGTGCTCTGGAACAACACAACCAGTCGCTATGAGATCGACGACGAAGCAGATCTAGACACGCTCCGCAGCTCTCTAACTTGCCTGGATGTAACGCTTGTACAGACGGATGACATCGATCTTTCCGATTTAAGCGGATCAACTTGGGTTCCGATCAATAACTTTGCCGGCACTTACGACGGGAACGGCAAATCGATCACTGGGTTGCTACTAAGTGGAAGCAACGCCGGTTTGTTCAATACGACTACTGCGGCAACGACATTCAAGAATTTGACTGTCGTCGTCGATCCGGCGTCGGTGGCCGTCGACAATGTCGGTTCAATAATCGGCGAAGCACTCGGACCGGTCACGATTGAAAATCTGTCCGTCGATGTAAATTTTGCCGCCGGAAATTTCGTCGGTGGTTTGATCGGCCTAGCACGGGACAACGTCATGATCTCCGAAACTTCGGTGATTGGAGAGATCAGTGCGACGTTTTCAGTAGGCGGGATGGTTGGTCGCTCTGAAATGGGGGACGACAACACAATCACGGTTCAAGATTCACAAGCGGCGATTGACGTGACGATCAGTGGAAGTTTCGCTGGTGGCATATTCGGGGTTGGTGTCGATACCGATCTGAGGATCACGGGTTCATCAGCGGAAGTCGACATTACGAGCGGAGCCTCAGCTGGGGGCTGGGCCGGGGGTCTCGCAGGAGCCGCACGCGACGTTGAGATAACCAACTCCTCTGCTTCAGGAGAAGTTCATGCTGGGAACATGGGGTACGCAGGAGGACTTGTGGCGTTTCCATTTGGAGACTCCGAAGTTTCGAACAGCTACTGGAATGGAAACGTTTCCGACGGAAGTTTTGGTAGCGGGGGATTCTTCAGTTACGGAAACGGCGTGACAATTGTGAACAGTTACTGCCTTGGTGAAATCACGTCAGCGACGGGCCAAGCCGCTGGCTTTGTGCCAGAGGTCGTCACTGAACTAACTGTCATCCGAAGTTTCAGTAGCTGCGACACTGAGGCCCGAACTTCAGGAGGGTTCTTTACCAGAGCTTACGGAGATGTTTCGATCACGAATAGTTATTCATCAGGTGTGCTCTCCGGTAGCACGTACGCTGCAGGGTTCGGCGTGTGGACAGATGGTGGATTTACTCTCACTAATAGCTTTGCTTCCTCGTCGCTGGAAGGGGCCGGCTCGAAGAACAAGTTCGTCGTCGACTACGCGATCCCACCCCTGATTAGAAACTCCTTTTGTTTTGGCAGCAACTGCGACACGGAATACGCAGTCGCGACCGAGGATCTAAAGCAGATCAACTTTCTCGTTCGAAGGACTTGGGATTTCACGAACATCTGGTGCATCCGCGATTCCTTGAATGACGGTTTCCCCGTGTTACGGGCGATCGACTTCGGTCCCGGCGACACTGGTTGCCGCCCGAGACGATCACGGGCTGCGTTGCAGAGCCTCACTCTCGACCCAGCCGGTGGTGTATGCGGAAGCCAATCGTCGCCGTGGACACAGACCTTCCGCCGCTCATTCACCCTGCCCACCGCTACTGACTGTCGGCGTGACGGCTATGCCTTCCTCGGCTGGACACAGGATCCTTCCCTCACCGCACCCGAAAATCTTCTGACGTCAACTGTCGCCAGATCCGGAGCGGTTACTGCGGTGTGGGGTGCGCTGCCTGCCGCGCCTTCTCGACTCGATGTGATCGCCAACTTCCTGTGTAATCGGAACTGCACCTCGGTCATCGTCGTCTGGCCAACGAGCACCAACCCGACCGACACGACCCAGATCACCATCGACAACTCCGAGGCGGTCTGTTCACTCTCCGGTCAAGTGGTTGAGCTTGGTTGGTGCTGGATCACCGGTCTCACAGCCGGCTCGACCCACACCGCAACAGTCGCCTGGCGGAATCAACACGGCACCGGACCAACGACCACTGGATCGTTCACCCTTGCCTGACGGTCGGACTATTCGCGTTCCATCGACACGGCCATACCGGGCAGGATCGCCCACGGCTGGCGGTCCACACACCACGCCTCCACGGTGGGCTTCACATCCGACACATCGTCGAGGGTGCCCGCCTTCACCGCAATCACACCTTCGCTAAGAACGATCTCCGACAGGATCGGTGAACCACAGGTGGAGCAGAAGCGACGGCGCACGTACACCTGGTCGCCCTTCTCCCCCATCTCTTCGTAGGCGGCGAGTTCACCTTTCACCGTCATCTGCGACGACATGGCGATCAGGTTCACCGAGAACGCACTACCACCCTGTCGTTGGCAGTGACTGCAATGGCAAACCGCCGTGGCGATCGGGTCGCCTTCGAGCGAGTACGACACTTTTCCGCAGAGACAACGTCCGGTCTTGGCCATGAGCCGACCGTATCAGTGGCGGACGTCCCCCTTCGACAAGGGTCCGTCGGAGTCAGCCCGCGGCCGACTCGGCCCGACTGATCACTTCACGAAGCGGGAGCCCGAGGGTGCTGGCGGCACGAGCCGCGTCGTCGTGTTCCACTTTCACCCGGCCATCGGCGATCTTTACCCGGATCTCCTGACCTTCCACCACCACCACCGATTCGGTTCGGCGTTGCGGCCAACGTTCTACGAGCGACCCCCGCACCCCGAGGGTGCCTGTTTCGCGTACGAGAACCCCGGTCACCGAACTCTCGATCGCCGGGTCGCACAACGCACTCACGGTGAACGCCGGTCGTCCCTTCTTCATCACGATCGGTGTGGCCCAAGCATCGAACGCACCAGCCGCGAGTAGGGCTGCAATCGTGTGGGCGATCACTTCGCCGGTCACGTCGTCGACGTTGGCTTCGAGTAGCCGGGCGAGCTGCCCGGCGGACATCTCACGATCGGAAGCCTCGCCGATCACCACCTGCACCACGTTCGCCCGGTCGGCCGCGTCGAGGGATCCGGCGCCGAAACCACGCGCCGACACCTCGAGCGCAGGCATCCGGCCGAACGAATCGGCCAGCGCCACCAACACCGCCAAGCCCGTTGGTGTGGCCAGCTCGCGATGGTCGTCGAGGCCGACGAGCGTCACCTGCCGCAACGCGGCCAACTCCACCACTGCCGGCGACGGGTTGGGCAGCAATCCGTGTTGGGTGCGAACGGTGCCATGGCCGGTTCCTACCGGACTACCCACGATGCGCTCGATTCCGAGATCGTGCAAGGCCGCGCACACGCCCACGATGTCGACGATGGAGTCCACCGCGCCGACCTCGTGGAACTCCACGGCATCGACCTCTACCCCGTGGATCTTCGACTCCACCGCCGCCAACTCGGCGAACACCCGCAACGAATCCGCTCGTACACGTTCGGGAAGATCGGCGGCTTCGATCATCGTGCGGGTGTCGCGCCACGAACGATGATGCGGCTGGTGGTCGTGATCGTGCACGGCCACGATGGCGCGCGTGCTCCGAACCCCGGCCCGTTGGGTGGATTCGAAGGTGAGGGCGTAGTCGTCGAGGGGCAGACCGCCGAGCACCGACCCGATGGAGACCGGATCGGCACCAGCATCCACGAGCGCGGCGAGCAACATGTCGCCGGCCACGCCGACCGAACAGTTGAACCACGCCACCCGGGTCATGAGCCACTCCCCTGGGTGCGAGCGATTCGCGCCGCCGCGCACGCCGCGCCATAACCGTTGTCGATCCCGACCACGGTCACTCCACTCGCGCAGGTGGCGTGCATTGCGAGCAGTGCGGTGACTCCTTCGAGCCCGGAGCCGTAACCCACGCTCGTGGGTACGGCGATCACCGGCTTGCCCGTGAGCCCACCGATCACACTGGCGAGTGCACCTTCCATACCGGCCACCACCACCACGACATCGGCCGCCATCACGTCGTCGAGTCGCGCGAGCAAACGATGCAGCCCGGCCACACCCACATCGGTGATCCGAACCGGATCGATGCCATGCGCGCGCAGAGCGAGTACTGCCTCATCGACCACTGGTACATCGGCCGTACCGGCCGACACCACGAGCACACGACCCTGCGACCACACGGCTGGGCTGCGCCACAGCATCGATGTGTGCGCGGTTTCGGCCACACCGTGCGCGGCCTCCAATGCCTTGCGCTGATCCTCGTTCACCCGCGTCACCAGAACGGCACCACTGCCGTGCTCGAGCAATTCAGCAACGATCCGCACGCATTGCTCGGGAGACTTACCGGGCGCATACACGGCCTCGGGTGCTCCTTGCCGAACGTGCCGATGATGGTCCACGAGCGCGTCGCCCACATCGGCGAAGGGAAGTCGCGCCAAGCGGGCCACGGCGTCATCGGGTGTGACGCGACCGGTCGACACGTCGTCGAGCAGTGCTCGCAAGGTGTCGACATCCATGTATTCATGCTTACACGCCCGACCCCGCGCCGTAGCCTTGAGGCCATGACCCCCGCTCGTGACTCCGGACGGCCGCCCCGTGTGGGCTTCTTCGGCCCGTTCGGGACCTTCACCGAGCAGGCAGTGCGTTCGCAGCCCGACCTCGCCGCCGGCGAACTCGTGGCCTACCGGACCGTCCCCGATGTTCTCGATGCCATCGCCGAGGGAGTCGTGGACGTCGGCGTGGTGCCGATCGAGAACTCCATCGAGGGCACGGTCAACTTCACCCAGGACGCCCTGGCCTTCGACTACGAACTCCTGATCCAACGCGAGATCGTGCTCGACATCGAGCACTGCCTACTCGCCCTACCCGGCGTCACGCTCGCCGACATCACTGAGGTTCTCTCCATTCCGGTCGCCACCGCGCAGTGCCATCGCTATATCCGCGAAAACGTTCCCCATGCCGAGGTGCGGGCCGCCAACAGCACGGCCGATGCCGCCAAGACGATCAGCGAATCGAAGGCCCGCCATCAGGCTGCAGTAGCGCCCCGCAATGCCGCTGCGCTCTACGGCCTCGACGTGCTCGCCGAGAACATCGAAGACCATCACGGCAACCAGACCCGCTTCGTCATGATCGGTCGCGGCTCAGTACCGGCACCGAGCGGACACGACCGCACCGGAGTGGTGGTGTATCAGCGGGCCGACGAACCCGGAAGCCTCATTTCGATCCTGCAGGAATTCGCCGCCCGCCGGATCAACATGAACAACCTCTTCTCTCGTCCCACCAAGGACGGTGGCCTCGGTGACTACTGCTTCATCATCTACTTCGATGGTCACATCGCCGACGAACTCGTGGCCGACGCTCTCCGTGCCCTGCACGCCAAGCAAGGCGGGGTGAAGTTCCTCGGGTCGTACCCAGCCTCGGGCGCTCACGCCCATTCAGCACGCGAACACGCCGATGCGCGCTGGCAGCAGGCCGACGACTGGGTCGACCGCTTGCGCGACGCCATCACCCCCGACTGATCGGCTCCACCGCTTCATCGGTCTAGCGTGCGGGCATGAGCACCGCATCGTCTTCATTGCCCGTCGCCGTCGTAACTGGCGCCAACTCCGGTATCGGTCGCGCCACGGCGGTTCACCTGGCGGCCAACGGGTTCCGCGTGATCGGCACCGTTCGCAGCCTCGACAAGATCACCAAAGCGGACGCCATGGCCAGCGAGGCCGGTGTTCGACTCGAATGGGTCGAACTCGACGTCGCCGACGACGACAGCGTGGCTCGTGGTTTCGCCGAGATCTTCCGCATCGCTGGGCGCGTGGATGTTCTGGTGAACAACGCCGGTGTTGGTGGGAACGCGGTGGTGGAGGAATGTCCACCCTCGCTCTATTTGGAAGTGATGAACATCAATCTTTGCGGCGCATCGCGTTGCGCGCAGGCCGTGTTGCCTTCGATGCGCGAACGAAAGGGCGGCACGATCATCAACGTGTCATCGGTGGTCGGACGATTCGCGGCACTCGCGCAAGCGCCCTATGTGGCATCGAAGTGGGCGCTCGAAGCGATGTCGGAAGGACTCGCCCAAGAGCTCGCACCGTGGGGCATCCGGGTGGCGATCGTGGAACCAGGTATCACCAAGTCGGCGATCTTCGCCAAGAACGTCGACGCACCGAACTCGAGTGGCGCCTACGACGCGCAGTACCGCCGTCTCTTCCAGTTCTACGCGGCCGGCATGGCGAACGCGACCGATCCCTTCGAAGTGGGGGCCGTGGTGCTCGAGGCGATCACCACCGACACGCCGCGTCTTCGCTATCCGGTGTCGTGGGGTGGACCCGAGCTTTTGGAAGGCCGAGCGCGCACAACTGACGACGAGTGGGTCGGACTTGGTGCTCTCGAGGATGACGCCGATTACTACGCCGAGTTCGAGCGTCTCTTCGGCGTCCGTATCGCCCCCTGAACCGCCCAGCTCCGTCGCTAGCCTCCACTGCGGAACGGTGGCAGAGCGGACAAATGCAGCCGCCTTGAAAGCGGCCGGCTCGAAAGGGCCCGGGGGTTCAAATCCCTCCCGTTCCGCCAATCGCCCCCAAGGGGTCGAACCTCGGTAGCGGTACACTCACCGTCCTGCCTGGGAGAGGTGCCGGAGCCAGGTTGAACGGGACGTCCTGCTAAGACGTTGACCTCCTAAAAGGGGTCCGTGGGTTCAAATCCCACCCTCTCCGCCAGAGAAAGCCCTGTTCAGCGACCCTTTCGTTGCGATTCGGGACGCTCACGACCACACTGACCTCCGGCCTTTGGGCCTCGGAGAGGGAATGAGTACCTATCAACAGTCCTCGCTTCCCGGTCCGCTGGAGCCCCAGCGACCCGGACGCCGGCGACCGGCCCAAGGCGGTCGGGTCCCTCTCGCGCCAACCGACCAGTTCAGACGGCGTCTGATCCTCATCGCAGTGATCGGGCTTCTCGTGTCGCCGGCCGTGTGGGCGATGCGCGGGGACGGTGAAAAGATTTCCGGGACCGATACCGGTGGTGCCGCCGCCATCGTGCAGATCGACGGCTCCACCAATGTGTCGACCACATCATCGACGCTCTCGGTGATCATCACCGCTGCGGCCACGCTCCCGCCCACCACCACTGCCCCCGCAGCCCGAGTGTGCGCACAGAAGTACGTCGTGCAGGCCGGCGACTCGTGGTACGGAATCGCGGCCGAAGCCGGAGTGTCGGCGAGCCTGATCGCCGGTTCCAACAACATGACGATCCAGGCTCCGCTCAGCCCTGGTCAGGAGATCTGTCTGCCGGCCAATGCCACTATGCCGGCTGCGCAGACGGCATCGGCGCCGAGTGAATCGAGTGAGCCGTCGTGCGGACTCGAGTACACGGTGCAATACGGAGATTCCTGGTACGGCATCGCATCACGCGCCGGCGTGAAAGCAGGTCCGCTCGCCACCCTGAACGGTAAGACCCTGTCGTCACCACTCAAGGTGGGACAGGTGATCTGCCTGCCGCAAGGCGCCAAGCGCCCGTCGGCCACAACCACGACTCAACCACGCGCCGCGACGAGCAGTGGATCCACATCGTCGAGTGGCGACATGCGCAACGTGACCAACCCGTCGGTGCGCGCGTACAGCCGCGCCGAGGTCGAGCAGATCGTCCGCGACATCTGGCCCGACAACCTCGAGAGTGACGCGCTCTTCGTCGTGGAACGAGAAAGCCGCTTCAACCCGGGTAGCCGTAGTTATTGCTGCATCGGGTTGTTCCAGTTGAACTGGTCGGCCCACAAGAAATGGATGGCCAACTACGGGGTGACCGACCCCGCCCAATTGCTCGACCCGACCACCAATGCCCGCATGGCTCTGGTGGCTCGGGAGCGCTCCGGGAGTTGGCGTCCGTGGTGCACCAGTTCATGGTGCCCGGCGTCCTGACCAGCAGGTTTCTGTCCGGCCGAACCACCCCTACACTTGGGTGCGCTAGCGCTCGTAGCTCAATGGATAGAGCATTTGACTACGGATCAAAAGGTTAGGGGTTCGAGTCCCTTCGAGCGCGCGAGAGTCTGAACGACCGTTATCGGTGAGTTTTCCGGTGTGAAGCCTTTGAGCCGTCGATGATCGAAAGTCCTTAACCGGTCCCGCACCGTGTACAACTGTCTCCGGAAACGCCCCCCATGACCACCTCGAAGTCCCCCGACCCCTCCACCCGAGACCGCCTGATCTCGGCGACCCTCGAACTCA
>CAZLXB010000033.1:0-4576 GCA_964563545.1 uncultured Bifidobacterium sp.
AGCGCTTCGAGCGTGGTCTTCATGGTCAGGAGCATCCGCTTCACGTCCGGATGATCGATGATCGGCGAACTCTCGCCGGCCGGTGCACCCGGTGCCCGGCCCTGACGACGGTCCTTCGCGTATTGCAGAGCCTGCTGATACGCCCGATCGCCGAGCGAGAGACCCTGCAGACCCACCGAGAGACGAGCCTGGTTCATCATCGTGAACATGTATTGCATGCCGCGGTTCTCTTCACCGATCAGATAGCCGATGGCCCCGCCGTTGTCGCCGTACGACAGCACGCAGGTAGGGCTCGCATGAATTCCGAGTTTGTGCTCGACCGAGACGCACGTGATGTCGTTGTGACGCCCGAGCGATCCGTCGTCGTTCACGAGGAACTTGGGCACGATGAAGCACGAGATGCCTTTGGTTCCCGGGGGCGCATCGGGCGTGCGGGCCAGAACGAGGTGCACGATGTTTTCGGCCATGTCGTGTTCGCCAAACGAGATGTAGATCTTGGTGCCAGAGATGAGATACGAACCATCCGACTGACGGGCCGCACGCGTGCGGACCGCACCCACGTCGCTACCGGCGTCGGGTTCGGTGAGGTTCATGGTGCCGGTCCACTCGCCGGTGATCATCTTGGGCAGGTAGATCATCTTCTGGACTTCACTGCCGTGATGCGCGATGGCGTCGATTGCTCCCTGTGTGAGGAGCGGGCACATCGAGAACGCCATGTTGGCCGCGGTCATCATCTCCTGCAGCGCGATGCCGACCATCCAGGGGAATCCACCTCCGCCGTAACCCACGTCGAATGGCACTGCTCCCCAGCCAGCGGCCACGTAGTCCTGATATGCGGCACGAAAGCCCGGCGCGGTCGTGATGCTTCCGTCTTCGTGGCGCTTCACGCCGAACGAATCACCGACTTTGTTGAGTGGGGCGATCTTGTCCTCCATGAATCGCGCCGCCTCCTCGAGCAGGTCGCGCACGACCGAGGAATCGACGTCGATGAAGCCCGGGAGCTTCAGGATCCGGTCGAGTCCGCACACACGGTTGAGGACGAAGTCGATGTCGGCGAGGGGTGCGCGGTAGTCGGTCACGGACCTCAGGCTAAACGGCGGCCGCTGCGGGATCGTGAGTGGCCGAGGTGAAATCGACTACGCGCCGGTGAGCGCGCGCCAACCCGTGCGGTACTGAACCGTCACCTGCGCGGGAGTGAGTCGAAGGGTCGATTCGGGAACCATGTCGACGATGGCCCGACCCTCCTTGTAGTGGTGCACGTGTCCGACCCCGTCGAACAATTCGAGGCGACGCGCCACGAGATCGGCCGGCGGGTCGGCATCGAGGAAGCCCCACATCGTGAAGGCGATCGTGAGGTCGTGAATGACCGGAGCGCGTCCGAACATGGAAGCCCGCCGCAGGGCGATGTTGAGGCACCCGCGAATCGCGTCGTCCACCGTGAGCTCGCCCACATGCAGACGCGAACGAAAGCGATTGGCGAGGGTGAGCCCATACCCCTGATCGGGACCCTGATATCCGAGCCGCTGACCGCTCGGCTGACCGGCGTCGAGATCGCCCGGCCGGTCGGGACTCCACGGCGCCGGCACCACATCGGGTGATGCATAGGCGCGCACGTTGTCGAGCACGGGAGTGGGCGCGAAGCGAGGGGCAGCCATGGCACGAATGTAGTCGTCCGACGCGGCCGAGGTCAGGCCGTGGCGTGGAGCAAGCCGTACACGAGCGACTCTTCGAGCGCCCGCCACGATGCCTCGATGATGTTGGGGCTCACTCCGATGGTCGTCCACGAACGCTCACCATCGGTCGCGTCGAGAAGAACACGCGTCACCGCGCCGGTGGCCGTCGCGCCATCGAGGATGCGCACCTTGTAGTCGGTGAGATGAACCTTGGCGAGTTGCGGGTAGGCCTCGGCCACCGCCGCGCGCAACGCTTTGTCGATCGCGTTGACCGGGCCGTTGCCCTCGGCCGTGTGCACGTGGCGGGTTGCCGTTCCCTCAGGGCCGACCCACACCTTCACGGTCGCCTCGGTGGTGAAATCGCCCGCCGTCGTCTCGTCGGTGATCACGCGCATGCTTTCCACCCGGAAGAACGACTGCTCCCATCCGGTGGCCCGACGCATGAGGAGTTCAAGCGAGGCATCGGCGGCCTCGAAGTGGTAGCCCTCGTGCTCGAGGCGCTTCAGATCGTCGATCACCTGGTTCACGGCGGGGCCGTCCATCTGCAGGCCGAGTTCGTCGGCCTTCATGGTGATGGTCGCCCGACCGGCCATTTCGCTCACGACGAACCGAGTTCCGTTGCCCACGAGTTCGGGGTCGACGTGCTCGTAGGCGTCCTTGGCGCGAGCGATCGCGCTCACGTGCAATCCGGCCTTGTGCGCGAAAGCCGAGGCACCCACGTATGGGGCCTGCGGATTGAGCGGGCGATTGAGGACCTCGGCAACGTGGTTACTCACGGCGGTGAGCCGCTCGAGGCGACCTTCGGGCAAGCATGCGTAGCCGAGCTTCAACTGAAGATTCGGGATCACCGTGGTGAGATTGGTGTTGCCGGTGCGTTCACCGAGTCCGTTGAGCGTGCCCTGCACGTGGCGCGCGCCGTTCAGCACCGCGGCCATCGAGTTCGCCACCGCGCATCCCGTGTCGTCGTGACAGTGGATGCCGATGATCACATCGTCGCCGACGTGGCGCTTCACGACCTGCACGATGTCGGCGACTTCGTTGGGGAGACTGCCTCCATTGGTGTCGCAGAGCACGAGATGGCTCGCGCCCTTCACCACGGCGGCCTCGAGGGCGCGCAAGGCGAACTCCTGATTGCGCTTGAACCCGTCGAAGAAGTGCTCCATGTCGACCATCACCCGGCGACCGTTGGCGGCGAGGAACTCCACCGAATCGGCGATCATCGCCTCTCCCTCGTCGAGGGTCGTCTGCAACGCGTTCAACACGTGGTAGTCCCAGCTCTTGGCGACGATGCAGACCGCGCTCGTGTTGGCATCGAGGAGATTGCGCAGGGTCGCGTCGTCGTCGACCTTGCCTTTCGGGCGACGCGTGGAACCGAACGCGACGAGCGTGCTCGTGGAGAGACGCAACTCCTTCGCGGCGCGGGCGAAGAACTCGATGTCCTTCGGGTTCGCACCGGGCCATCCGCCTTCGATGAAGTGAACACCCAGATAGTCGAGCTGCTCGGCGATGCGCAGTTTGTCTTCGACGGACGCCGACACGCCCTCCACCTGGAGGCCGTCGCGCAATGTGGTGTCGAACACTTCGATCATGTCGCTCATGGTTCGTTCCGTTTCCTCAACTGTTCTTGTATCGGTCGTGATGGTGGTGTGCTTGAGTCGTCCCGGGAAACAAAAACGCCGCCCAATGGGCGGCGACAGCGCACGAGACGAACCCGTGCGCTAGCGAATAATGATGATCGCCACAGTGGCCGGAGCGGTGAAAGCGTTCATCGCCTCCTAGTCAACCGGTTCGGCTCTCCCCCGTCAACGCCGACGCTGATCTCCCACGAGCACAGGGTGTGGACGACCTGTGGGAAACCGTGTGAATCGGCGGTGCACAGACGGGGTTTCGGTGTGGATGACCGAGAAATCCGGTGGATAACCCTGTGGGTCGAGAAATACCCCTTGACCAGCGGAAATACATGTTCCAGAGTTCTCCCCACTGAGGCGTCACGACACCGTTCGTCCACCGCAGGAACCGGTTCGCCGGGACCTACTAGGGACGATCGGCGAGACGGGCGCTTTGGGAGAGGACATTCCGTCCCTCGATCCGCTCGGGAAACCCAGCGGGTCAGGACCGGACTTCCGATCAGTCGTCTCGGGGGCACTCCGAGGCGGCGGGGAGGTTCGCGCGGCCCGGGCAACCGGGTCCGTGCCGCAGGCAACTGCGGGATCGGGGCCGAAATGGCAACTCGCCCGCCGGGGGCAACTCCGACGGGCGAGCCAAGTGAGCGAAGCAAAGGTAACAACCGGAGATCGTTCACTGGTGGATGTCCTCGACCTGGGGAACCCCGGGTGGAGCGCCGGTCACCTGGCAGCACCGCCCGGGGTTCTCTGCTGTCGGGTGCACGCGTCACCGGACCCGCATCGTCCACATCGGTAGCGTGACGACGTGTCATCGATCGATCGGGGCGATCAACCGCGGCGAGATCTCTCGGCCGGAATGCGCGAACAACTCGAACTCGGCTACGTGTTCGGCGGCCTCTCCACCTTCGGCCAGCGGCCGTTCCTGACCGAGCCGAACGAACTCGATTCGTGGAAGCCCGACGTCGCCGTCGTGGGCGCACCGTTCGACATCTCCACGACCAACCGACCGGGCGCGCGCTTTGGTCCGCGCGCCATTCGCACCCAGGCCTACGAGCCGGGCACGTATCACCTCGATCTCGGGATCGAGATCTTCGACTGGCTCGAAGTCGTCGATTTCGGCGACGCGTACTGCCCCCACGGGCAGACCGAGACGAGTCACGCCAACATCAAAGAACGCGTCGGTGAAATCGCGCGCCGTGGCATCGTGCCCATCGTCCTCGGCGGCGACCACTCGATCACCTGGCCGTCGGCCACCGCCGTTGCCGATGCCTACGGACG
>CAZLXB010000033.1:4676-21587 GCA_964563545.1 uncultured Bifidobacterium sp.
GCGACCACTCGATCACCTGGCCGTCGGCCACCGCCGTTGCCGATGCCTACGGACGCGGTTCGGTCGGACTCATCCACTTCGACGCCCACGCCGACACCGCCGAGAGCTGCGACGGAAATCTCGCCAGCCACGGAACACCCATGCGTCGCCTCATCGAGAGCGGCGCCATTCCGGGCACGCACTTCGTGCAAGTGGGCCTACGCGGTTACTGGCCGCCCAAGGAAGTCTTCGACTGGATGGGCGCGCAGGGCATGCGCTGGTTCACGATGCAAGACATCTGGGAACGCGGATTCCGCGCCGTGATGGATGACGCCATCGGTCAGGCGCTCGGTATGGCCGATCATCTCTACATCTCGATCGACATCGACAGCCTCGACCCGTCGTACGCCCCCGGAACCGGAACTCCCGAGCCCGGTGGCATCGTGTCGGCCGACCTTTTGCGCATGGTCCGACAATTGTGCCTCGACCACCATGTGGTGGGCATCGACATCGTCGAAGTCGCGCCGGCCTACGACGTCAGCGAACTCACGGTGAACATGGCGCACCGCCTCGCGTTCGAGTGTTTGGGCGGTCTGGCCGCCCGCAAACGTCGCGCTACGTCCTGAACCCGTTTTCTGGCGCGAGATCTTCACCTATGCGGTGAAAAATCATCACCAGAACAACGGTGGAATTACTTGGCGAGTTCGCACCAGGAGGAGTACTTGGACTCCTCGCCGCGCACCACACGCGAATACAGCGCACCGATCGCGCTCGTGACCGGACCGGGGCACGGCACCGCACGATCGTCCACCGAATTCACCGCGCTCACTTCGGCGGCGGTACCGCACACGAAGATCTCGTCGGCGATGTAGAGGTCGCTACGCGCGATGTTGTCGACGCGCATGTCGATCCCGAGATCCTTGGCCAGGTTCATCACAGTGTTCTGGGTGATTCCCTCGAGCGCACCGGCCGACAGCGGCGGTGTGAGCACGATGCCGTTACGGCTGCAGAAGATGTTCTCACCGGTGCACTCGGCCACGAGTCCGTTAGGGGCGAGCATGATCGCCTCGTCGTACCCGGCCTTGAGGGCCTCCACCTTGGCGAGCGACGAGTTGACGTAGTTGCCGACGGTCTTGGCGGCCGGTGGCATGGTGTTGTGATCGTGACGCGTCCACGACGAGATCTTCATGCGGACGCCCTTGGTCAGGGCATCGTCGCCGAGATACGCGCCCCACGGCCAGCACGCGATGGCCACGTCGACCTTGCAGGGCAGCGTGTTGAGACCCATCTCGCCGTATCCGTAGTACGCGATCGGGCGCACGTAGCACGAAGCGAGTCCGGTCGAGGCCACGGTGTCCTTGGTGGCTTGGATGATCTCATCCACGGTGTACGGAATCTCCATGCCGAGAATGTGTGCGCTGCGGAACAGCCGCTCGATGTGCTCGGTGAGACGGAAGATCGCCGTGCCCTTCTTGGTCTCGTAGGCGCGGATTCCCTCGAACACACCGGTGCCGTAATGAAGCGTGTGCGTGAGTACGTGCACCTGTGCCTGGTCCCAGTCGACCAAACGGCCGTTCATCCAGATCTTCGGGGTGGGAATCAGGGTGGGCATGTTGTCTCCGGTTCGGGATGGCGACCGGCACGCCGGTCACCAGACGAGAGTAGTTGTTGGGCTTCGGGGGCTACTTCGAAATTCGGGCCGCGATCTGACGTCCGATCTCCACGGTCGAACCCGACGAGGGTTCGGCGCAGGCGGCCCGCACCTTGTCGGCGGCTTTCGACTCGCCGAGGAAATCGAGCATCAGCGCGGCCGAGAGAATGGCTGCGGTCGGGTTGGCCTTGCCGGTACCGACGATGTCGGGGGCCGATCCGTGCACGGGCTCGAACATGCTCGGACCCGTGCGGGCGGGATTGAGATTGGCCGACGACGCGAGTCCGATGCCACCCGACACCGCACCACCGAGATCGGTGAGGATGTCGCCGAAGAGGTTGTCGGTGACGATCACGTCGTATCGATGCGGATCCTGCACGAAGTAGATGCACGCCGCGTCGACATGGTTGTAGGCGGTGCCCACAGTCGGGAACTCGCGCGCGACGTCGTTGAACGTGCGCTCCCACAAATTGCCGGCGAAGGTGAGCACGTTGGTCTTGTGCACGAGTGTCACGTGCTTGCGCTCACGCTTGGCTGCCAGCTCGAAGGCGTAGCGGACACAACGCTCCACTCCCATCCGCGTGTTCACACTTCCCTGGGTGGCGACTTCGTGCGGCGTGCCCCGACGCAGTACTCCGCCCTCACCTACGTACGGCCCTTCGGTGTTCTCGCGGATCACGATGAAGTCGTGCGACTTGGTATGACCGGGTGCGGTACCGACGAACGGCCGTTGGTTCACGTACAGGTCGAGTTCGAAGCGCATCTTCAGGAGCAGACCGCGTTCGATCACACCAGGCGGCACATCCGGGGTGCCGACGGCGCCGAGCAGGATCGCATCGAATCCACGCAACTGATCGAGCGTCTGGTCGGAGAGGATCTCGCCGTCGCGCAGATAGCGAGCGCCGCCGAGGTCGAAATCGGTGGTGGACAGATCGACTCCGGCGGCCCGGATCACGTCGAGAGCCACGGTGGTGACCTCGGGTCCGATGCCGTCGCCACCGATCACTGCGATCTTGTGTGCCATAGGGGTCACAGCGTACGAGCGTCGGACACTCATCACCATTCCGCCGTCTCAACTCCGGCGAACCACCGTTACCCTGAACGGCATGGCCAAGGTCCACCACCTCACGCAATCGGCACTCGACCGACTCAAGGCCGAACACGAAGATCTCACCACCCGCGGCCGCATCGAGGTCGCCAACAAGATCGAGCGCGCCCGCGAGCTCGGTGACCTTTCGGAGAACGGCGACTACCACGCCGCCAAGGACGAGCAGGGTCACATGGAAGGCCGGATCCGCCATCTCGAGTCGATTCTCGAGAACTACGAACTCGTCGAGGCCGACGACGGCGATCTCGTGGGTCCGGGCAAGTTGGTCACGCTCTCGATCGACGGCGACGAACCCGAGACGTACTACCTCGGCTCACACGAGGAGCAGTTCGCCGGTGCGGCCACCATGACCCCGGAATCCGCACTCGGTAAGGCCATCGCCGGCAAGCGCGTCAACGAAGAGTGCTCCTACACCACGCCGAACGGCCACGAACTGAAAGTGTCGATCGTCAGCGTCGAACTCCCGTAGGTCGATCGATGAGCGATCTTCTCGGAGTCCCACCCCTTCCCCCCGGCCGGGAGGTCGAACTGCCCGGTCGTGGCACGACGTTCATTCGTGAACTTCCCGGCCCACCCGGCGCGCCCACTCTCCTCCTCCTGCACGGTTGGACGGCAACCGCCGACCTCAACTGGTTCGGCGTGTACGAAGAACTCGGCAAACACTTCCGCATCGTCGCCATGGACCACCGCGGCCACGGTCAGGGCATTCGAACGCGCAAACCGTTCCGCCTCGCCGACTGCGCCGACGACGCCGCGTGTCTGGTGAGCGAACTCGGTCTCGACGATGTCATCCCGGTCGGCTACTCGATGGGCGGCCCCATCGCTCTTCTCTTGTGGCGTCGTCACCGACCGATCGTGCGCGGACTCGTGTTGTGCGCGACTGCCGGAAGCTTCTCTCACAGTCGCGCCGAGCGCATGAGCTTTCTTGGTCTCACCGGCCTCGGTGCGCTCGCGCGTCTCACGCCGTCGACGGCCCAGGAATGGATCACCGAACGCTCGTTCCTGCGTCGCAAGGCCAACAAGTGGGGGCCGTGGGCGATCAGCCAGATCGAACTCCACGACTGGCGCATGGTCCTCGAAGCCGGACACGCCATCGGTTCGTTCGCGGCCACCGAGTGGTTGCCCGAGATCGACGTACCCACTTCGCACGTGGTCACGTTGCGCGATCCGGTCATCCCGGCCTACCGACAGCTCGATCTGGTCTCGCGCATCCCGACTTCCGAAGCCGTTCGCATCGATGCCGAGCACGACGCGATCGTGGCGCACTCCGACCGCATGGCCGCTCACATCGTGGAGGGCGCGCGATCGGTTCTGCGGCGCTCGGCTCCCTCGGCGTCGCGCGCTTCATGAGTCGTCGACGCTGGCCGATGATTCTCGCCGTCGCGGCGACGGTGGGCGCCTGGGTGACTCTGCGCAAGAAATCAACGGTCGTCGGCGCGATCCGCCGGGGTTCCATGGCCGCACGTAACGCCGAACTCGCCCGAATGGGTGTGGCCGTGGGCGCCACGTATGCGAGTGCGTCGGCGCGCAAACTCTTCGCCACCGCCGAGCGGCGTGTCGAGATCGACCGCGAACTCGAATTGAAGTCGGCAGCCCAGGTGTCGGAGCGTCTCGGTCAGATGAAGGGCGCGCTCATGAAATTGGGCCAGATGGCGTCGTATCTCGACGAAGGTCTGCCGGCGCCGCTGCGCGCCGCGCTCGCGCAGCTCCAGTCGAGCGCGCCACCGATGTCGGCCGATCTCGCCGCCGAAGTGATCGAACGCGAACTCGGGGCCGCGCCCGACCGCGTCTTCGTCGAGTGGGACCCCGACCCCATCGCGGCGGCCTCCATCGGACAGGTTCACCGCGCGGTGGTGGTCGATCCGGCGACTGGGCGTGAGCGCGCGGTCGCGGTGAAGGTGCAGTATCCCGGCGTCGACCGAGCCATCGACTCCGATCTGCGCAACGCCGATCTCCTCGGCTTCCTGTTGCAACAAGGTTTCAGCGGACTCGATCCGGCCGAGATGGTCGACGAAGTCAAGGTACGCATTCGCGAAGAACTCGACTATGCGACCGAGGCGCGCAATCAACAGATCTTCGCCGACTTCTTCCGTGGTCATCCGTTCATTCGCGTACCCGAGGTTCTGCCGTCGCTCAGTACATCGCGTGTGATCACGTCCGAACTCGTGGTCGGCCGATCGTGGGCCGAGGTCAAGCAGGCCGATCAGGCCCACAAGGACCACATCGCCGAGGTTCTCTTCCGATTCGTCTTCCGGAGCTTGTACGGGATGCACAAGTTCAATGGCGATCCACATCCGGGCAACTACATCTTCCATGACGATGGCACCGTCACATTCCTCGACTTCGGACTCGTGAAGCACTTCACCGACGACGAGATGCGGACCTTCATCGCCATGGTCGAGTCCGCTGCCTATCGACGCGACATCCCATCGTTCCGCGAAGTTCTCGAGGGCGCCGGAATGTTGAAGCCCGACGCCCCGGTCGAGACACCCGACGTGGGTCGCTACTTCGGTCGTTTCTACGAACCCGTGAGTGAGAACCGCACGATCACCTGGACACCTTCGTACGCCACCTCGATCGTGCGCCACACTTTCGACCGTTCGAGTCCGATCGCCCAGTACGCCACCGTGCCGAGGGCTTTCGTGTTCATCCAGCGCATCAACCTCGGCCTGTACGCCATCCTCGGTGAACTGGGTGCCACCGGCAATTACCGCGCCATCGCCGAAGAACTGTGGCCCTTCGCGAACGGTGCACCGAGCACCGACATGGGCAAGGCCGAAGCACACTGGCTCACGACCCGCCAGTAGTGTCGAACAGATGTCAGCTCGCACCCGCCATCATCACCGTCTCCTCGCCGTCGGCGCCGTCGCCCTGCTCGGACTCGCCGCTTGCGGAGGTGACGACTCGTCGGATGACGCAAACGCGTCGTCAGCTTCGGACGTCGAAGATCCGATGATGGATGCCGAGGAGCCCGAAGTCTCGTTGCCGGCCACCATCCCCACCGAACTCGTGATCACCGACATCGCCGAGGGCCAAGGTGACGGCGCGAAGAGCGGTGACACCATCTTCGTCAACTATGTCGGTGTGCTCACCAAAGATGGCACGCGATTCGATGGCAACTTCGGCCGTTCACCGTTCGCCGTGACCCTCGGTGTGGGTGCCGTGATCGAAGGCTGGGACACCGGACTCATCGGCATGAAGGTTGGTGGCCGTCGCCAACTCGATATCCCCGCGGATCTCGCCTACGGCGATGCCGGCGCTGGCGAGACCATCGAGCCGGGTGATGCGCTGTCATTCGTGATCGACGCGGTGGCGATCGTGCCGGCCACCGATGCCGCCGACAAACCCACCGTCACCGTCGAGGGTGCCGGCAACGTCGACTCCGTCGAGACCGAGGATCTCGTCGAGGGCGAGGGCGCCGAAGCGAAGGCTGGAATGACCGTCGCCCTGCACCTCGTGGCATTCCGAGCCGATACCGGCGAGGAGATCACCGGCACCTGGGAACAAGGCGCACCGGTCACCTTCGAACTCGTCGAGGGCGGGACTCTGCCCGGACTCCTCGAGGGCATCCCGGGCATGAAGGTCGGTGGGCGACGTCAGATCCGCGTTCCGTTCGCCGACGCGTGGGGCGCCGAAGGTCAGCAGGCCATCGGACTGCCGGCCGAGACCGACATCGTGGTCGTCATCGATCTTCTGGCCGCGTTCTGAGCGACCGGTAAGCCGACCACCACGCCAGCAAGGCATCGGGAAACATCCCCTCGCCGGCGTCGGCGAAGGAGTCGGTTTCGCCGTCGTCATCCCAACGCCTAACCACCACCGCCACACCTTCGTCCTCCACGACGGCTACCACTCGCACCCGATACCGCTCCGGATCGTCGGCGTCGTCGTCGATTCGCGACATCCAGCCCGTCATGACCAGGCAGGCGGCATCGATCGCCGGTGGCGAGGGCAGACGCGCGAGCAACGAATACGGATCGGGGTCGCAGTCGATGAGTTCGCGGCTGAAACCGTTCGCCGAGCAACTGACGGCGAAGAGTCGCGCCGAGCGGTAGCGCAAGGTTTCGTCGAGAGACTCGTGCAGATCGGCATCGATCCACTGGGCGATGGCGAGTGGTCGTTCTTCGGTGCGGTGCATGGCCGCAGTGTGGATTCGACCGAGCCGCGAAGGAGTCAGGACACGAGACGTTCGATCCGACGCGCCGCCCCCACCACCGCCGAGCCGTAGCGCTGACCGGGTTTCGCGGTAAGTCGTTCGATCGGACCACTCACACTCACCGCCGCCACCACCGAGCCGGCCGCGTCACGGACCGGCGCACTCACCGAGGCGACTCCGGCCTCGCGCTCACCGATGCTCTGTCGCCATCCATCACGATTCGGCGGATCACCGGCCAGGAGATGACCAGCCGAACCAGCGGTCAGCGGAAGCAACGCACCCTCGGGCACGATCCAACGCAGCCCATGGGGCGATTCGAACGACACGACGCATCGACGCGACGCACCCTCGCGGACGTACAACTGCACGCTCTCACCTGTGCTCGTGCGCAGGCGATCGAGGATCGGACGCGCCGTCTCGACGAATCCATAGGCCGCGCCCGCCGCCCGACCCAAGGCGACGAAGCGCCCGCCGAGTCGGAATCGTCCGTCGGCATCGCGGCGCAACATCTCGTGTTGTTCCATGGCCACGGCCAATCGATGAAGAGTCGCGCGCGGGATCGAGGTGACCTCGACGAGGTCGATCAACGATGCCGATCCGGCTTCTTCGAGTGCATCGAGGATCGCCGCGACCTTGTCGAGAACTCCGATGCCCGATACGCTGTCCACACAGCAAGACTACTATCCCACTATGTGAGATCAACACATCGGGTCTCGCGCCCGAGGTTCACCGTGGGACGAAGCTTCGAGAGGCAACCATGAGCAACCCCACCACCCTGCCGCAGAAGGTCTGGGACCAACACGTCGTCCATTCAGCCGCCGGCGAACCCGACCTCCTCTACATCGATCTCCATCTCGTCCACGAGGTCACGAGTCCGCAGGCCTTCGACGGTCTGCGCATGTCGGGCCGCAAGGTGCGCCGCCCCGAACTCACCGTGGCCACCGAGGATCACAACGTCCCCACCGAAAACATCCACCTCCCGATCGCCGATCCGATCTCGGCCCGTCAGGTCGAGGTGTTGCGGGCCAACGCGCGAGAGTTCGGCATCGACCTCTTCTCGATGGGCGACGCGCGCCAGGGCATCGTGCACGTGATCGGACCCGAGCAGGGCCGCACTCTGCCCGGTATGACCATCGTGTGCGGTGACAGCCACACAGCCACCCACGGCGCATTCGGTGCGCTCGCCTTCGGAATCGGCACGAGCGAAGTCGAGCACGTGCTCGCCACGCAGACTCTTCCCCAGAGTCGACCCAAGTGGATGTCGGTCAGCGTCGACGGCACGCTGCCCGATGGCGTCACGGCCAAGGACGTGATCCTCGCCATCATCGGCCGCATCGGCACCGGCGGCGGCATCGGCCACGTGATCGAGTACCGCGGTAGCGCGATCGAGTCGCTCTCGATGGAAGGTCGTATGACCGTGTGCAACATGAGCATCGAAGCCGGCGCCAAGGCCGGACTCATCGCACCCGACGACGTGACGTTCGCCTATCTCGAAGGTCGTGAACACGCGCCCAAGGGCAAGGCATGGGAGCAAGCACTCGATGCCTGGCGTGCGCTGCGCACCGATGCCGGCGCGAAGTGGGACAAGGACGTCTCGATCGACGCCGCCGGACTCACTCCGTTCGTGAGTTGGGGAACCAATCCGGCTCAAGTGGCGAGCATCGATTCGTCGATCCCGTCCCCCGACGATTTCGCCGACGCCACCACCCGCGAAACGGTCGCCCGTGCTCTCGAGTACATGGGGCTCACCCCGGGACAACGCATCCGCGACGTCGCCGTGGACACCGTGTTCATCGGTTCGTGCACCAACAGCCGTATCGAAGACCTCCGTGCCGCGGCCAAGGTTCTCGAGGGTCGGCGCGTCACGGTGCCGCGCGTGATGGTGGTTCCGGGAAGCCATGCCGTGAAGAAGCAGGCCGAGGCCGAGGGTCTCGACCGGGTGTTCACTGCGGCCGGCGCCGATTGGCGTGAACCCGGTTGCTCGATGTGTCTGGCCATGAATCCCGACAAACTCGCCCCCGGCGAACGGGCAGCCAGCACGAGCAACCGCAACTTCGAGGGTCGCCAGGGTCGTGGTGGGCGCACTCACCTCGTGTCACCCGCGGTCGCCGCCGCCACTGCCGTAGCCGGTCACTTCGCCGCCCCGAGCGATCTGGCCTGAGCATCAACGAGACGAAAGAGGAAACCACATGAAGAGCGTCCGCATCCTGAATGGCAAGGGAATCCCGCTGCGCCGCAGCGACGTCGACACCGACCAGATCATTCCGGCCGATTGGCTGAAGCGCGTCGAGCGGACCGGCTTCGAGGCCGGCCTCTTCTCGACGTGGCGCGAAGACCGCGACTTCGTTCTCAACGACCAGCGTTACGCCGGTGCCAACGTTCTCGTGGCCGGACCGTCGTTCGGCGTCGGGTCGAGTCGGGAGCACGCAGTGTGGGCGATCCAGCAATACGGATTCGACGCCGTGATCGCCCCGAGTTTCAGCGACATCTTCCGGAACAACTGCACCAAGAACGGCCTGGTGCCGGTGGCGCTACCGATCGAGACCGTGGAGAAGATCTGGGCCGCCATCGAGTCCGATCCGTCGACTGCGATCCTGATCGACATGGAGCGTCTGTCCGTCGAGGTGCCAGCGGCCGGAGTGAAGGCGACGTTCCCGATGGAGCCGCAGAACCAGCATCGTTTCCTGAACGGACTCGACGACATCGGCATCACACTCACCCATGCCGACGACATCGCGTCATTCGAGACTCGCCGTCCGGCGTGGCTGAGCCGCTGATCGCGATCGACTGATACTCAGTCGTCGAGGAAATCGGCGAGGTTCGACAACTTCGGGTTGTTGCTGAACACCTCGACGGCCTTGGTGAGCGGCATACGCATCGTGCGCTGAAGGATCGTCACCTGTGTGTGCTGGTTGTATTCGACGAGGGTGACCGCCCAACCGTCGCGGCCGGCACGCGCCGTTCGGCCCGAGCGGTGCAGATAGTCCTTGTTGTCCTTGGCCGGTTCGTAATGGATCACCACGGCGATGTCGTCGATGTCGATACCGCGAGCCGCCACGTCGGTGGCCACCAGGACTGCGAGATCTCCTTCGGCGAATCGACGCAGAGCCTTCTCACGCGAAGGCTGCGGAAGATCACCGTGAATGGCGGCGGCGTTGACACCGATCGCCTTCAGATTGTCGGACACCCGATCGCACACGCGCTTCGTCTGGCAGAACACGACCGTCTTGCCCGCACCACGGGCGATGGCGGCCACCACTTTGTCCTTGTCCATGTGGTGCACGGCCAGCCACAGATGATGCATCGTGCCGACGGTGTCGGTGGCGGCGTCGATGGCGACCTCGATCGGATCGCGCAGATACGCACGGATCAGGTGGCCGACGTCGCCGTCGAGCGTGGCCGAGAAGAGCATCGTCTGGTTGCGACCCGTGCAACGACGGAGAATCCACTCGACCTGCGGTGTGAATCCGTCGTCGGCCATGCGGTCGGCTTCGTCGAGCACCACCACTTCCACACCCGACACGTCGATTTCGTTCGACTTCAGGAGATCGATGAGGCGCAACGGAGTCGCCACCACGATCTCGATACCAGCGGCGAGCAGATCGACCTGCTGATGGCGACTCGAGCCTCCGTAGACCGCAAGCACCCGGCGACCCGAATGGTTGGCGACCGGTTCGAGAACCTCGGCCACCTGCACCGCGAGTTCGCGCGTGGGCACGAGGACGAGACCGAGCGGACGCATCGGCTCGGCGCGTTCGGAGATGCGCGAGAGCATCGGAACGCCGAAGGCGAGGGTCTTCCCGCTTCCGGTCTTGGCCCGACCGCACACGTCGCGACCCTGCAGACCGACCGGAATGGCCTCCTTTTGAATGGCGAAAGGTTGAGCGAAACCGGCTGCGGCCAGCCCGGCGTCGACGAAGTCCGGCACGCCGAGCGCGGCAAACCCGGTGGGGGTGGGCACCGGGGGCATGACCTTGATCGTGGTCAGCGGTTGGGTGGGACGGCCCGGCGACACATCGGCACCCGATCGGTCGGACGGGCCCTTTCGACGCCGACGTCCGCGGGGGGACCCCTGACGGGGCGCGGGTTCGGTCATGACCTCGTCAGGGTACCTGCCCGCCGACCCGACGAGTGGTGACGGATCCGGTTCGCTGGGAATCCGAACGCGCTCCACTGCCTACTCTCTCAACATGCACGTGCCCCTGACGATCAACGATCACATCCGCCGCGCCGAGTTGCTCTACCCCGATCGCGTCGGACTCGTGGACGAACCCGACCAACCGGCCGAGTCGTGGGGTGAACTCACATATCGACAGATCGGCGAACGGATGCGAGCGCAGGCAGCCGGACTCGATGCACTCGGTATCGGAGTGGGCGAACGCGTGGCGATGGTGAGCCACAACTCGGCCCGACTCCTCACGAGCTTCTTCGGTGTCTCGGGATCGGGACGAATCCTCGTGCCGGTGAACTTCCGCCTCGTCGCCGAAGAGGTGAAGTACATCGTGGAGCATTCAGGCGCGCGAGTTCTGCTCGTCGACCCCGAACTCGCCGATGCGCTGAGCAGCGTCGAGTGCGAGCACAAGTTCGTGATCGGCGCCGACGCCGACGAGCGCCTCATGCGCTTCGGTGTCGAGCCGCGAGCGTGGACGCCGGACGAAACCGCGACCGCGACCATCAACTACACGAGTGGCACCACGGCTCGACCTAAAGGTGTGCAACTCACGCACCGCAATCTCTGGCTCAACGCCGCGACCTTCGGTTGGCAGATGGGCGTGAACGACCGCGACGTGTATCTGCACACGTTGCCGCAGTTCCACTGCAACGGCTGGGGAATGGTGTACGCCGTGACCGGCATGGGCGGTCGACACATCGTGTTGCGCAAGGTCGACGGTGCCGAGATTCTCCGCCGCGTCGAACGCCATGGGGTGACCATGTTGTGCGGTGCGCCCGCAGTGGTGAACGCGATCCTCGACGCCGCCGCCACCTGGGACGGACCGATCCCCGGGCGCGATCGCGTACGCATGGTGGTGGCCGGCGCTCCCCCGCCGACCCGCACGATCGAACGCATGGAGACCGAACTCGGATGGGAGTTCGTGCAGTTGTACGGGCTCACCGAGACATCGCCTTTCCTGACCATGAACCGCGGACGTTCAGAGTTCGATCCGCTCACATCGGCCGAGCGTGCCCAGCGTCTGTCGCGAGCCGGTGCGCCGGCGCTCGGTGTGGAACTCCGTGTGTCCGAACAAGGCGAGGTCCTCGCGCGCGGCAACGTCGTGATGGAGGGTTACTGGAATCAGCCCGAAGCCACTCGCGATGCGATCCATGCGGCCAGCGACGATCCGGACGGTGTCGCGTGGTTCCACACCGGAGACGGCGGCATCATCGACGACGAGGGTTACGTCACGATCAGCGATCGCAAGAAGGACGTCATCATCTCGGGTGGCGAGAACGTCTCGTCGATCGAGGTCGAGGATGCGATCTTCAGCCATCCCGACGTCTCGGAGGTCGCCGTGATCGGCATTCCCGACGAGAAGTGGGGTGAACTCGTACTGGCCCTCGTGGTCACGAGCCCGGGTTCGACCCTGACCGAGGACGACGTGATCACCTACGCGAAGACCAAACTCGCCGGCTACAAGTGCCCGAAGAAGGTCGAGTTCCGCGACGCTCTGGCCCGCACGGCCACCGGCAAGTTGCAGAAGTTCAAGTTGCGCGAGCCCTACTGGGCCGGCAAGTCGCGTCAGGTCAACTGATTCCGCGCAGGCTCGCGTGGGCCGACTGCTGCTGGAGGAACCATTCGTAGGTCGAGCGGATCCCCGAGTCGAGATCGTGCGCCGGCGACCAGCCCAGGTTGCGTAGTCGGCTGACGTCGAGGACCTTGCGCGGCGTTCCGTCGGGCTTGGAGGTGTCGAAACGCAGGTTCGCACCCGGGTTCACGATCTGACGCACCTTCTCGGCGAGTTCGCGGATGCTGAGGTCGACACCCGTTCCGACGTTGATGTGCGAATCATCGCTGTAGTGCTCCATGAGGAACAGGCAGGCATCGGCGAGATCGTCGACGTGCAAGAACTCGCGCATCGGACTCCCGGTGCCCCAGACCTCGACCTCGTCCGAACCACTGGCCTTCGCGTCGTGGAACTTACGGATCAGAGCGGGCAACACGTGGCTCGAGGCAAGATCGAAGTTGTCGTTCGGTCCGTACAGATTGGTGGGCATGGCCGAGATGAAGTCCGAACCGTACTGACGGCGGTAGGCCTGACAGAGCTTGATACCCGCGATCTTGGCGACCGCGTACCACTCGTTGGTCGGCTCGAGCGGGCCGGTGAGGAGTTGCTCCTCGGTGATCGGCTGCGTGGCGTGACGCGGATAGATGCACGAACTTCCGAGATACAAGAGCTTGGTGACTCCGGTGAGATGACTCGCGTGCACCACGGTTCCGTGGATCATCAGGTTGTCGTAGATGAACTCGGCCGGTCGGGTGCTGTTGGCCAGAATTCCACCGACGGTTCCGGCCACGAGAAACACGTAATCGGGTCGATGAGCCTCGAACCATTCGTTGACCGCACCCTGATCGCGCAGATCGAGCTCGGACCGTGTGGCCGTCAGGACGTTGGAGTATCCACCTCGTTCGAGCCGACGCATGATCGCACTGCCGACGAGACCGGCATGGCCGGCCACGTACACACGTGCGTCCTGGGGCATGGGCTGGTGCATCGGTGTTCTCCTCGCCGTGCAGGGTACCGGCGATGTCGTCGGGGGTCAGTCCACCAGCGCCTGATGGAGCATCTGCTTCAACTGACTGCGGAACGGATGCGTGCTCGAGGGCAACAGCTGGGTCATGAACACCACGGTCATGTCCTCGACCGGATCGACCATGAACCACGTGCTCGCCGCACCACCCCATCCGTAGTCGCCCACCGAACCCGGAGTCTTCGCGGCCACCGGATCGATGGTCACGCTCACGCCGAGTCCGAAGCCCACACCGTCGTACGGCGTCTCGGCGAAGAGCGGTCGTCCGAATTCGGTGAGGTCGGCGTTCTTGGGCAGATGGTTGCTCGCCATGTATTCGACGGTGCGTGACGACAGGATGCGACGACCATCGAATTCACCTCCGTTGCGCAGCATCGCTGCGAACCGGACGTAGTCGGCAGTCGACGACACCAGACCGCCACCACCTCCATCGGCCTTGGGATCGTTCAGAACTCCCCGGTCGGCGGCGTCGGCTCGGAAGATCTTCTTCGAGCCCGGCGTGGGCGAATAGAGAGCCGCCATGCGCTCGGCCTTGTCGGCCGGACAGAAGAACGCCGTGTCGGTCATGCCGAGTGGTTCGAAGATGCGCGTCCGGAGAAAGTCGCGCAGGCGCATGCCACTGATGACCTCGACGACCCGTCCGAGTACGTCGATCGACACCGAGTAGTTCCATTCGCTACCGGGCTGGAACACGAGCGGCAGATCGGCCCACAGCGCGCACAAACCGGCGAGATCGAGATCGCGCGGGAAACCCCACTCGAGTCCGCGCCGCCGGTAGATCTCGTCGACCGGATGCGAGTACATGAATCCGTACGTGAGTCCGGCCGTGTGCGTGAAGAGGTGCCACATCCGCATGGGCTCGGTCTGCGGGCCGAGGACCGGGGCGAGGAACGTGCCACCACGGAAGACCTTCGTGTCGGCGAACTCGGGGATGAACTTGCTGACCGGATCGTTGAGTTCGAAGCGACCCTCTTCCCAGAGGATGAGTGCGGCCACCGCGGTGATCGGCTTGGTCATCGAGTAGATCCGCCACATCGAGTCGTCAGCGACCGGGCGGCCGGCTTCGCGGTCGGCGAGTCCGCGACTCGCGGTGTGGGCCACCTTGCCATCGCGGGTGACCACCAACTGCCAGCCGGCGAGCAACTCGTCGGTGACGTAACGCTCGAAGTGGGTGTCGAGGCGACCGAGTCGCTCGGCGGAGAGCCCGACCTCGCTCGGGTCGACCTGTGGAAGTCCGTGATTCATGTCGCCACCCTAGGCAGGCGACGAGCCCGACTCAGGAAGACTGCTCGGCGATCTCGGCCCGCACCTGATCCATGTCGAGCGCCTTGGCCTTGCCGACCAGATCATCGAGCGCGTGCTGCGGCAGCGCACCGGCCTGGTTGTAGAGGAGGATGCCGTCTCGAAAGACCATGAGCGTCGGAATCGACTGGATGCCAAAGGCCGCCGCGAGGTCCTGCTGAGCCTCGGTGTCGACCTTGCCGAACACCGCGTCGGGATGGCCTCCGGCCACCGCCTCGAACACAGGAGCGAACTGACGGCACGGGCCGCACCACGACGCCCAGAAGTCGACGAGAACGAGCCCGCCTCCCTCGATGGTGGTCTCGAAGTTCTCGGTGGTGAGTTCGACGGTCGACATGGAGTCCTCTCTGCGCCACCGGTGGTGACCGGCGGGTGCAACCTCGGCGGGCATCCGAGCATTCCACCTTCGGTTGTTACATGCGTCACCCGGGGCGGAAATGTCTGGAATGGATTGACCTGGGGGGTGGGGGTTTGTAAGGTCCGCAGGCCTTATCCGCTCCCGTATGAAACCTGGGAGGTCAGACCGATGAACACATACACAGCGCCCGCCACTCCGGCCGAGACGTTGACCATCGATCTCACGGAACCCCACTACCCCGGCAAGGGCATCGGATACGACTGGCGTTCGCTGGTCGCCGCCTCGGAGGCCGCCGAGCTCGACACCGAGCTCGAGCACCTCGTGGCACTTCCCGTCGACTGAATCCCTGCTCAGGGACTCTCGATCGTCTCGGACTGCTCGATGTTGTTGCGCGCTCCGAGGGCGGTCGGTAGGGTCAGCGACGTGACGACTCTGTTGGGCCTCCTTCTTATGTAGGGCGAGCGCCCCATATCGCGTTCGCCGAACCCCGTGCGCACCAGCGCCGGGGTTTTTTGTTTGCCCAACCGCCACGACAACCGAGACAGCCGAGTCAATCGAGGGACATCCGATGAATCAGAAACGACATCCCCAATTCGTGAACAAGGGCGGCGGCCGCATGCCCTTCGAGAAGTACTCGGCTTTCGTCCCGCTCGTCCTGCACGACCGCACGTGGCCGAACACGGTCCTGACCAAGGCCCCCATCTGGTGCTCGGTCGACCTGCGCGACGGCAACCAGGCTCTCATCGACCCGATGGATCCCGAACGCAAGCGGCGGATGTTCGAGGCACTGGTCGACATGGGATTCACCGAGATCGAGGTGGGCTTCCCGTCGGCGAGCCAACCCGACTTCGATTTCGTTCGTCAACTGATCGAACAGAAACTCTGCCCCGACGACGTGTGGATCCAGGTTCTCGTGCAGAGCCGAGACGAACTCATCGAGCGTACGTACGAATCACTGATGGGAGCCACGAAGGCGATCGTCCACTTCTACAACTCCACCAATCCACTTCAGCGCGAGGTCGTCTTCAACCTCGACCGCGCCGGCATCAAGGAGATCGCGGTGAACGCCGCTCGCAAGTGCAAGGCGCTCGAGCCCACGCTCACCGGGACCGAGGTGCGTTACGAATACTCCCCCGAGAGTTTCACGCTCACCGAACCCGAGTACGCGATCGAGGTCTGCGAGGCCGTGATGGACGTGATCCAACCGACTCCCGAGAAGCCACTGATCCTCAACCTTCCGGCGACCGTCGAGTGCTACAGCCCCAACGTGTATGGCGACGTGATCGAGTGGTTCGGTCGCACGATCAAGAATCGCGAATCCGTCGTCATCAGCCTGCATCCGCACAACGACCGCGGTTGCGCGGTGGCGGCGGCCGAGTTCGGTGTGATGGCCGGCGCCGATCGTGTGGAGGGCACCCTCTTCGGTAACGGAGAGCGCACGGGCAACGTCGACATCGTGAATCTCGCCATGAATCTCTTCGTCAACGGTGTCGATCCCGAACTCGACATCTCCGACATCGACGCGTTGCGCCGGACGGCCGAGTACTGCAACCGGCTCCCGGTTCATCCTCGCCATCCGTACGTCGGCGACCTCGTGTACACCGCCTTCAGCG
>CAZLXB010000034.1:0-20234 GCA_964563545.1 uncultured Bifidobacterium sp.
GAGACGGTCAGAATCGTTCCTGGAATTTCCGGTCGATCGGGATTCGTCTGCGTTCCGACGGATCGAATCATCATCTGGTTGCTCGTCGTCGAAGTCATCATCAACTCGAAATAGTCACCGACTGAAGCTTCGACGAAGAAGTTCAAGGCCACGAGATGGCGACTATTGGCTCCACTCGCCGTGATCACCACATCGGAATTCGTCCACGGCACGTTGACTCCGTTCTTCCGCAGCCACACGCTCACGAGGTCGGTTCCGGCGTCACCTTTCTCGAGTTGCGAAGAGAACAAGATGTTGAATCGTCCCGGCACCGAGAAGGTGACCTCGGACCCATTCTCGATGGAGATGCCATTCGCGAAGTCGGTTGTGTTCAACGGAATCGACGTCGCCTGATATCGAGGCAGAGAGACCGTCGTGGTGTCGTAGAAGGAACCGAATGCACCAAAGCCACCGGGTGGTCCTTGTTCGCCCCGCTCGCCGGGAGGCCCTGGTTCACCCGGCGGGCCAGGCTCACCAGGTGGACCCGCAGAACCGGCGGGGCCTTCGGGTCCTGCTGGGCCAGGCTCACCCATTGGTCCAGACGGACCCATCGGACCTCGGGGTCCGCGAGCGCCGCGCTCGCCGGGTAAGCCGTCGGCTCCTGTCAGTCCGGTAGCGCCAGTTGCGCCAGTCGGCCCACGTTCGCCGATGGGTCCCATTGCACCCGTGGGTCCCGAGTCGCCCTTCTCGCCTGGGGCGCCATCCTCTCCGTCCCAGCCCCTTGGTCCTCTCGGCCCGGTTGCTCCTTGGTCGCCGCTCGGCCCTTGCACACCTGGTGGCCCCGGCGATCCGGAAGGACCAGCCGCTGGTGGTCGATCGTCGACGAAAGCGGACAACGGTTCCGGTAACCACGAGGCGCTTCCGAGCGCAATCGACACACCGGTCGAGACGAGGATCACGGTCGAGACCATGAGGCAACCGACAGTGACAGCCTTGTACCAATTGATCTTCATCGGATTCACTCGGCTCGAGAAACGGAGAGCGGGCAGTCCGTTCGCACGAGATGACGAGTATCCGTCCGGTTCACTCGAGTGCACCGGTACGCGCATCACTTTCGCGCCGACCGATAGCGACTCTCGGCGCCCCCGGCAGGGATCGAACCTGCGACCTGCGGTTTAGGAAACCGTTGCTCTATCCACTGAGCTACGGAGGCCGGGATGGTGCGGAATTCGGTGCCGAACAGTCACCGCATGGCGCACCACCGGATATGAGGTTAGTGGAGGCTCATCGAGAGTCGGACGCTGCGTTTACGGGACCGGAGTCCCTCGGAAGCAACCCATGAAATACGGGAATTCGTGGGTGGCCGAGTAGTGATACATCTCCACTACACGACCATCGAGTTCGATCTTCGATGTCCGCCCATGGCACTCGTCAAGATCGGCATTCGTGGGTAGGTCTCCGTTTGCATCGCGCTCCACGACGATCGGGAAACCGTCGCTGGCGAAGCCGACGACGGTCGATGAACCCGTTGCCGCATTGCGAACACACGACGGGACGTCGTGGTAGTGATAGACGCTCGTCTGCTGTGGGTGGCCGTCGCACTTGTCCTGGGTCTCGTAGGCGACCGCATCACGGTTGCGTTCATCCAGTGACGCGAACAACGAAACACCATTCTTCAAAATGCCGATTCGTCCCTTCCCGAGACACGTCGGCTTCTCCGCCACGATCGGATCGACGGGAAGCCTGATGATCACGTCGTCGCCGGCGATTCGATTCGGGTTGCGGTCGAAGGAATAAGCGGGGTCGTTCGGATCGATCGGAAACTCTCCGGTGATCTCGTTCACTGGGAGCCCGTTGCTCGTGATCGTCCGCGTTCCTCCCTCGACGACCTCCGAATACATCGCCATCGGCCACGACACATCACCCTGAACTGACACCTTCTTCGAGGGATCCCACGTGTCGGCTGATTCGTCGATCCACGGGCCGATCGCCTGCGCCCCTCCCCCATTGGGATTTCCCGCATCACAGGCGAATAGCCCACCAATCACGGCCTCGATCAGGGAGACACGAGAAGTTCCGATCGGCAGCCGCGCGGTGTCAGCGGGCGGACCGACCCAGACGTTCACAACGGAGTCATCACTCACGGAGGAGTCATCACTCGCAATGGAGTCATCACTCGGGGCCGACACACCCGAGCCTCCTGATCCCCCACACGACGTGCTGGCCACGAGCGCACTGATCACCCCAATGACGAGTCGAAACTTCATGGAAATCTCCGATCGAATGGAGGGGTCGCCTGCTCGATGGAACCGAGAAGCTTCCAGGCGGAAACGGCCCAAGGACATCTGTCCCGTTGTCGTCGAATATACCTCGGGACCTTCGACCACCTACCTAGGGTCATCGGCACGTCGCGAAAGACGTCAACCAAGTGGAGGTAGCCACACATGCTCACGAAGGTCGTGATGTTGTTGGTCATTCTGGTCGGCACCTTCAACGCTGCCCTCATCATGGTTCTCCGCCGATCTGCGGTCGGGTTCCAGCGCGCCGTCTACTTTCATCTCTCGCTCAGCAACCTCGCCATCGTCGCCCAGTCGGCGATGTTGTTGAGTGGCTTTCCACACGAATTGAGCCCCCACCGGATCTTCGTCGAACTATCCGTCTTCGCTTGGTCCATCACGTCGGTCGTGGGCATGAGTTACGCCCTCGCGCACCGACCGAGTTCGTCCTCATTGAGTCGGATCCTCGACATCGTGATCGCCTGCCTCGGCGTTTTCGTCCTGATCTGGACCACCGCAGTGAGCGCGACGTTTTCCTCGTCGAATTTCGGTACCGAACACACGATCATCATCTTGGCCAGTTACTTCTCGATCGCCGCCTGTACCGGTCTGTCTTTGACACTCTCGCGTGTCTCGTCCGCTCAGGGACGACCACGGATGATCGCCAACATCGCGGCCTCCATCCTCATCGCATTCTCACAAACTCTTCTGCTGTTGAACCTTCACAGCGTCCACACCATTCCGACCGGCCTGATCTACCTCATGACCCTCACTGGCTTTCTGGTCTTCGGCATCACCCACTCCCCCCAGTTCAGGAAATTCACGCTCCGCTTCCCGACCAAGCTCCTTCACGAATCGATGGGATTCGTCTTGTACATCCCGATTCTCGCCTTTCCGGTGGTCGCGGTATTCATCGACCGCGGCGATCCAGTACTGACCTTTCGGAATCTTCTCCTCTCCATACTCGTCATCCTCCTCATCGCCCGGATCCGACTCTTCGAGGCGGTCGCCCATCGGCGACGCGAAGCTCTCGAACGGCGCATCCAGCAGAGAACGAGTGAACTTGCCGCTGCCCACGAACTCCTCCTACAAATCATGGACGTTGCCGAAGACGGCATGATCGCCATCGATGGTGGCAATCAGCCGCTCCTTCTCAATCGTTCGGCGCGGATGATTCTTCAACTCACCGGAACTCCATCCACCGATCAGACCGTCGACGACCCGGTCCGCATCGACGAGAATCCGATTCTCGAGATCTTCGACGCCGCTCGCGAGAGCCAGGAACTCGGTCGACGAGTCCAGCGCGAAATCCTCATCGCCGGGCGATCCCGCCACCTCGAGATTCTCGTGCGCCGGATCAACGACTCGAGCGAGCGATTGGTCGCCGTCTTTCGTGATGTCACCGATGACATCTCGCTTCTTCAGAAGAAGAGTCGCTTCATCTCGATGGTGAGCCACGAGATCCGCACCCCACTCACCTCCCTGTCCGGATCCCTCTCCCTCGTGCGATCAGGGGCCCTCGGCGAGATACCTTCCGACGCCGGACGCATGATCGACATCGCGTCATCGAGCACCGAGAGACTCGTCCGTCTCGTGAACGACGTGCTCATCTTCAACCGACTCGAGGCCGAGCGCACCTCGATCAATTTCCATCCCACCAACGCACATTCCGTCATCCAAGAGGCCATCGATGCCATGCAGCCTCTCGCCAACTCGAAGTGTCAGGTGGTCGAGGGCTTCGGTGGCCTCGATGAAATCCACCTCGACCGGGACCGGATACACCAAGTTCTGATCAATTTGATCCAGAACGCACTCAAGTTCTCTCCCTCCATCTCGAAGGTCATCGTGAGCGCTCGCATCGTCGACGACGAGATCGAGTTCGAGGTCGCCGACGAAGGTCGGGGCATCCCCGATGCGAGCATCGAGTCGATCTTCGAACCCTTCTACCAAGTCGACGGCTCCGACTCACGGGTGCACTCGGGCACCGGACTCGGTCTCGCGATCTGCCGCGGCATCGTCGAACTCCACGGGGGTCGGATCTGGGCCGAGAACCGAATTCCACGCGGAACATCGGTGAAGTTCCGCATCCCTCGTGGCGAGTGCATCTCACCTCCGATGCTCGAAATGGTCGCGTCATGACCCCCCAAAGCCGCGGGCGAATCTTGATCGTCGACGACGATGCCGCCATTCGGACGGTCACCGAGACGACCCTCGACCTCCTCGGTCGACTGCCCGTCCTCTCCGTGGCGAGCGGGCAAGACGCCATCGAGCGGTGCCGTCAAGAAACCTTCGATCTCATCCTGATCGACGTGATGATGCCCGACCTCGACGGCCCAGCGACGATCCGATCACTCCGTCATCACGACCTTCTCGGAGACACCCCGTTCGCCTTTCTCACCGCCAAAGTTCACGGCGAGGCCCGCGAGTCGCTTCTCGCCCTCGGGGCCGCCGAGGTGATCGCCAAACCGTTCGATCCGGCCGCACTCGTGGAGACGGTTCGCTCCCTGACCGAGAATCTGCGATGACCGAAGCCGCACACACGACCGATCTCGGTGGACCATTCGACGCATTGCGTCGATCACTCGCCTCCGAGGCCTCCGAATTGTCGGCTCTGATCGAGGACATCATCGCGCCGACCGCCGAGATTCGCACTGCTGCTCATGTGTCGGTACATCGTCTGGCGGGCGGACTCGGCTTCTTCGGTCTCCAGAATGAGGGGAATCTCGCCCGAGTCATCGACGAGAGACTCTCGGCCGACGCCGAACTCTGGCCGATCAACGATCTTCTCGAACTCCTCCTATCGATCGAACGATCTCTGCAGCCGTAGTCGACAGCGGTGCACCGGTCGCGCGTGCCGATCGCCTGAGTCGCACGAAGGCCTCGGTCGGGTCGACCACCCATCGTTCGGCCAGGACTCCCTTGGCCTGCTCGATCACCACCCGTGAGTCGAGGGCGTTCGTGAGACGAGCGACGTCGGTCCGCAGTCGGATCAGATCGTCATCAGAGCGCCATTTCGCGAGGGTCACTCGCGCGACCTGATGAGCGAGCCGTGATGTCGAGATTCCGGTGGTCGTATCGCCGTCGCCCACCAATGCGACCGTGAGCGATCCCGTCGAGTCGTTCACCCGGAAGCACGTGGCCTCGAATCGATGGGGCAGAGCCGCGACGCGTCGCCCACCCGAGGCGTGCACGACCGCTACGTCATCGGCCAACAGCGGCTCCCAAATCGATCGAAAGACAGCATGGTCGTCGGCCACCGAAGTCGCCCTGACCGTTCGTTGACCGGCATCGACCATGAGATGCACCATGGGCACCGAGAGGGACTCCCGCATGAAATCGGACGCGATATGCGCCCGCTCGAGGTCCGATGCCGGTCGATCGGCCTCGAGCATGTCGGCGAGAGACGCCGCAATTCGCTCGGCGCTCGTCACTTGACGAAACGGTGTCCGACGTCGTCGAACTCGGCCATCATCAGAGCCAACTGGGTACGGTTTTCGCGACCGAGGTTGGTGAGCAATCGACTCACCCGGTTCCGGACCGTCTGCGGGCTCAGGTACACGCGAGCGGCGATCTCACGGTCGGTCATCCCCTGACCGATGAGCGACATGATCTCACGATCGACGTCACCCAATTGCAGCAGTTGGGCCATTCCCCGCTCCTCCATACGACGACGCGCCGCACGAACGGCATCGGTGGTGACGAATCGACGGCCGGCTACGACATCGCGCATCACTCTCATCAGCTCGTCGATGCCCGCCATCTTGTCGACGACAGCGACCACTCCCAATTCGGCCGCTTCGATGAGCAATTCATCGGTGGCGAATGCGGTCAGGATGATCACTTTGACATCCGGGCGATTCCCTTGGATCCAGCGGACCAACTCGAGACCGTCTTCTTCGGCCAACCGTACGTCGACGACGGCGATCGAACCGTCCCCCGATTCGAGTACCGATACGGCCGCCGAGGCATCGGGCACGACGCCAACGAGCGACATCTCGGGTTCGCTCTCCAGAACCGTTCGCATCCCCTCTCGGATCAATTGATGATCGTCACAGATCAGGATCTCCACCATTACTCGTTCCCTCCACTCGAGGCCTACGCCTCTCCAGTTCTCGATTCCGGCAATCGCCGGAAGTTGGATTATCCGGCAATTCGTCACGAGCGTCGCCGAACAAATGTCCCGACATCGAGACACCGGTATCGCCGTACTCCGTAGGTCGATTCCGGCCCTCGGCGACATCCGTACAGTCACTCGCCCCCGAAGCATCGTTACGGTCGGGCGTGCGATCACCAATCGACGCAGTGGCCCCGGACGACGGCCGTGAACTTTCGAAGAATCGACTCCCGGATTCCGAGTCGACTCCACCCCTCAGGAGTTGCCGCATGCATTCCCCTCTCACCATCCGATCATTCCGTTCGTCGGCGATACTGATGGTCCTCGCGATCACCAGTGTCCTGCTCGGTTTTGCGATGATCACCTCACCAGCCCGCGGCGACGCCAAGGCATCGGTGGAAATCGAGCAATGCTCCAACTCACCTTCGACGTGCGACTCGACTCACGCGTCCAATTGGCAGAAGGGAAATCTGGGCTCGAGCAACTCGCTCTATCTCGAAGGGCAATCGGTTCCGTACCGTTCGGTGATCAGCGGAATGACCGTTGGCGAGAGTTACGCCGTGCGCATCGGCTGGGATTCCACCATCAGTGGTCGTCATGCGATCGACTACCTGACGGACTTCGACCGAACGGAGTCCGGAGCCGATCCGTGCGCCACTGCGCTGTGCGCGGGAAGTCCGGCGACTCTCGGCATACCCCTCGACCCGAAGATCTCAGCCGCCGGGGTCTCCCAGGTCGGTGGGCAGTCGTTCTCGCTCTGGGGCGCGACCTTCGTAGCCGCCGGTGCGACCGTGACCAACGGAGGCAACCTGTGCGGTGCGGCCACGTGCACGATCGCCGCGAACCCGTCCCCCTACTCGTTCAGTGGTGACTACGCATCAGGTAGCCACACGTCCATCGAGGTCTTCTTCACCGCCACCTCGACCACCGCGGTACTCGCATGGGGCGGTCACATCTCCTCCCGAATCGATTGGGGTGCGACTTCGTCGGCGGTCGACATCGCCGGCTCGCCGTATCACATGAGCCTCAACGATCTCCGTTGTTCTGACGCATCCAACTGCAGTGCTGGCGAACGCGATCTCTCGATGAACAGCGATGCCATCGTCTTCCCGGGTTCGATCACGATCACGAAGGAGGCCGATCCACAAGGAGACACGGCTTTCGATTTCACCGGATCACCGAGCCCGCTCGGGTCATTCAGCCTGACCGACGACGGCTCTTCGGCGAACTCGATCACCTTTGCCGACCTCACCGACTTCCAGACCTACACGATCGGTGAACTCGCGGCCGAAGGGTGGGATCTCGACTCCGTGACGTGCTCGGTGGCCATCGACTACGGCGGAACACGATCGGTCGATGGTCGCGTGGCCACCATCGAACTCGCCGAAGGTGAGTCGGTCACGTGTGTGTTCACCAATTCGGAGTCAGCGCCGGCCACCACTACGACCACCAGCACCACGAGTACAACCAGCACCACGAGCACGACCAGCACCACCATCGTCGATCCCTCCTCAACAACCACCACCGAGGCTTCGGGATCGACCACCACCGCGGTATCACCGACCACGACCGAGCGTCGACGCACCAGCGGGTCGAGTCGCACCATCGCCCCCACCACCACAACCGGCGCGGCCGTCACTCTGGTGGCAACCACCGTGACCGGGACTCCCGACGTTCTGTCGGGTGAGGAGACGTTGCCCGCGACCGGCACCGAATCGCGGCCGATCGTCGTCCTCGGCATCCTGCTCGTGTTCGCCGGTCTGTCGAGTCTGACCCTGATCGGTCTTCGTCGAATCCTGAACGGACGGTGACGCGATGAACTCGAATCCGCACCCCGGACGCGATCTTCCGAGCGTGGCCATCGTGAGTACGTTCCCACCCACCGCGTGCGGTCTGGCGACGTTCTCGGCCGCCTTGGCCAACGGTTTTCGTCAGGTGGGGCTTCACGACGTCGGCGTCGTGCGCAGCAGTGACGATGGTTCGGTGTCATCCGACCCACGAGTCGTGGTCGAATTGCGCCCGAACGATTGGCAGTCGATCGACGCCGCCGTTCACGTGCTCAACTCGTTCGACTGTGTCGTTCTTCAGCACGAATACGGCATCTTCGGTGGCCATTACGGCGATGACGTTCTGCGCATCCTGGGCCAGCTCGACATCCCGGTCGTGACGACACTCCACACCGTTCCGACGAGCCCGGACTCGCATCAAAAGCGTGTCCTCGAGGACGTCGTGAATCTCTCCGACTATTCGATCACGATGACAGCAGCCGCACGCGAGCGACTCCTCGCCCGCTATGAAGTGCGGCCGGCCGACATCGTGACGATCCCCCACGGCGCGACTCTCCCCCCGCCAGTCGCGTCGCGGTCCGCATCGTCACCGACGGTGCTCACCTGGGGGCTTCTGGGGCCCGGCAAGGGCATCGAGTGGGTGATCGATGCCCTTGCCGAGGTCTCAGATGTGGTTCCGCCGATCAAATACGTGGTCGCCGGCGCGACGCATCCCAAGGTTCTGGCCCGCGAGGGTGAGAGCTACCGCGAGTCACTCATGCGCCGCGCCGAGGAGAAAGAAGTCGCCGATCGCGTCGTGTTCGATCAGCAGTACCGAACGTTGCCCGAGTTACTGGACATGGTGAGCCGGGCCACGGCCGTGGTTCTGCCTTACGACTCCGAGGATCAGATCACGAGCGGTGTTCTCGTGGACGCAGTTGCGGCCGGAGTGCTGGTGGTCGCCACGGCATTTCCGCACGCGGTGGAGTTGCTGTCGAGCGGAGCCGGAGTGGTGGTGCCCCATCGTTCGCCGCGCGCCATCGCCGACGCTCTGCGCACCATCGTGACCCGACCCAACGTCGCGCAGTCGATGAGGTTGCACGCCAGTCGTCTGGCTGCCGATCACAGTTGGCCCTGCGTTGCTGCCCGCTATCTCGACTTGATCGAACATGTCGTCACCCCGACCGTCGCGTCTTCGGCCAAGGCCGTGAGCGCATGAACACGTACACCTACCGACACCTCATCAACATGTCGGACGACTGGGGACTGCTCGAACACGCCAAGGGGCCACGTCCGCGATTCGCCCATGGTTATTGCACCGACGACAACGCTCGGTTGGTCGTGGTCACGACCCGCGAGAAGAACGGTCCGTGCGGCGCGACGATTCTCGCGCGCATGGGGATGCGTTTCGTGCTCAATGCCCAGACCAAGGATGGACGAACCCACAATCGTCTGAGTTTCGGTCGGCTCTGGCTCGATGAGCCGACCATCGAAGATGCATGGGGCCGTTCGCTCTGGGCCTTTGGCACGGTCATCGCTCGCAGCGACGACGGACTCCACCATCAAAGGGCGCTCGGCGCCTTCGAATCGGGCATCCGCCATCGCTCGTTGTCGCTCCGAACCATGGCCTTCGCGGCCCTCGGAGCCGCCGAGGTTCTTTCGGTCGCACCGGAGCACGCGGGCGCCCTCGATCTCATCGCCGACGCCGCCGATCTGATCCTGGAGACGACGCGCTCCCCCGAGTGGCCCTGGCCCGAGCCGCGCCTCACGTATGCGAACGCCGTGCTGCCCGAGGTCGTGATCGCCGCCGGCAACGCGCACGCCGACGATGCGACCACGCACGCCGGACTCGCCATGTTGCGTTGGCTGGTCGAGGAGGAGTCGTTCGCAGATCACTTCTCGGTTGTGCCCACCAATGGACGCGGACCCGGTGATCCGAAGCCCGCCTTCGACCAGCAGCCGATCGAGCTCGCTGCTCTCGCCGATGCCGCTCATCGCGCGCTCGTCGTCACCCACGACAACGACTGGCGACGGGTGATCGACATGGCGGCCGACTGGTTCGTGGGTCGCAACGACGCCGGAATCTCGATGATCGACGACATCACCGGCGGGGGTTACGACGGCCTGCAACCCCACGGACGAAATCTGAACCAAGGCGCCGAGTCGACCCTCGCCATGATCTCGACTCTCCAGGTCCAGCAGTCCGTCGGATCACTCGTCCGATGACCCTTCTTCCCCGACCTGACCCGTCCGTCCTCGCCGTCCGCACCGACATCCACCTCCATCCGGATCCGAGTCGGGTCTTCGCCCGGCTGTTCATTCCCGGTCAGGAGGACTACGGCGCCACCCAGTCACGCGCCAGCGCGGTGCTCGACCGAGTCCTCGAACTCGACGACTTCGAGGTGGCGCGCGCGCTCGCCGATGTTCAAATGCGTTTCGTCGACCGCCACCACGACATCGACTATTGGCTCGATCTGCACGCCCATCGCGTGGCGGCTCGCCTCGACGCACCGGTCCGACTCTCGGACGACCGTTGGAAGTTGATCGGTGCGTATTTCACGCACGAATTCTCGGTGGAGGGTGCGGCACTCACCAATCCATCGGTCGTGCCGCACGTCGACCAGACGGGGTTGGCAGCAGGCGAGCTCCGATTCGCCATGAGTGTCCGCTGCATCGGGGAAGGTCACCGTTCCTCGATCGGCTTTCGGACCGGAGTGATCGATCTCCTCGGCAACGTCCGTATCGAACCGGCCGGCGGGAACCTCGACGTCGGTCTGCACTCGGAGGGTCGGCTCCGACACCGGGCCTTTCTCGGACTCCTCGAGTCGATGGACGATTTCGGCGAGAACGCGCGTTACGTGCTCCACCAACTCGGTGAAGTCTTCACCCGCTCGGAACTCGAGGAGCAGATCAATCGGCTGCTCCATGATCGCGATACCTATCGCAACGCCGAGATCACCGCCCAACACTTCCGAGGTATCGCTGACCGGACCTACTCAATCTCGTTCTCCGAGCGATCGGGGCTCTCCGAACGGATCATCTGGCCGCACAGCCCGGCCGAGTGGCGCGGCATGGAGGACGCTCGATTCGTGAAGTTCGACGACCCCGAACTCGGGTCGGTGTATTTCGCCACCTACACGGCCTTCGACGGCGTCGACATCTCACAGCAGCTCCTCTCGACCCGCGATTTCCTGACTTTTCACGTGACTCCGGCCTCGGGTCGGGCCGCACGCGGCAAGGGTCTGGCGATCTTTCCGCGCAAGATCGACGGCCACTACTTCGCGCTCTCGCGGGCCGATCGCGAGACGAACGCGATCACCTACTCGGACCATCTCGAGTACTGGGACGACGCGGTCGACATCCAGATACCCCGCCGAGCCTGGGAAGTCGTGCAACTCGGCAACTGCGGCTCGCCGATCGAGACGGCCGATGGATGGCTCGTCCTCACGCACGCGGTCGGACCGATGCGCACCTACTGCATTTCGGCGATCCTCCTCGATCGCGACGACCCGACCAAGGTCATCGGATCCCTCGACACTCCCTTGCTCGCTCCCACCGAACTCGAACGCGACGGCTACGTGCCCAATGTCGTCTACTCATGTGGGGCCTTGCGCCACGAGAACCTGTTGTTGCTCCCATTCGGGATCGCCGATCAGTCGGTCGGCATCGCAGTGGCCGATCTGGACGACGTCCTCGACCAGATGACTCCCACCTGAGCGGTCAGCGCCCGGTCCCGAGTTCGAGTGGTCGGTCCGATTTGCGGAATTCGAGGTTCACTCGCAGCGTCCCGAGCATGATCCCCGGCTGATGCAGCCAGTCGTTGTCGGCTCCGTATCGGATGTCGTCGAGCCGATCGAGCAGCACACCCCAGGCGACTTGTTGTTCGATCCGCGACAGATTCGCGCCCGGACAAACTCGCGGACCGGCTGAGAACGCCAGATGACGGGTCACGCCGTCACGTTCGAGGTCGAGATCGAACGGACATTCGAACTCGTCGGCATCCACATTGGCGGCGCCGAATCGCAGATGCAGAAGCGATCCGGCGGGCACGGAGACACCTTGGAATTCCTCGTCTCTCGACGTCATACGCGTCGAGAGCCCGTGGGTCGGCGATCGCAGACGCATGGCTTCCTCGGTGAAAGCACGCAACTTCGTCCGATCCCGTCGCAGGAGGTCGAAAAGGCCCGGCCGCTCGCACAGGAGTTGAGCCTGCTCCTCGAGTGCGTATTGAGTGGTCTCGAGGGCGCCGATGATCATCGCGTGCACGATCCCAGCGATCTCGAGGTCGGTGAGTTTGCGATCGAGTGCCTCGTAGTGCACGTCACAGAGGTAACTCACCATGTCGTCCTGCGGGTTCTTCCTCTTGGCCCGAACGTGCTCGTAGATGTATTCCTGGAAACCGGCGAGTTTCGCGTGCATGTCCTGGGCCTGCTCGGCGGAGATGTCGTGCTTCAGACCGCCACCGTGCACGAACGGGATCACGATGGCGGTTCCCCATTCGGCGAGTTGCGGGATGTCCGACGTCGGAAATCCGAGAATCGTGGCGAACACCCGTTGTGGCAGAGGACGAGCGAACCGACTGACGAACTCCACCGAACCGTCGTCGATCCATTCGTCGAGAAGTTCGTTGGCGAGCCGGGTGATCATCTCGCGATGACGCAGGGCTCCGGTGCCGACCCACGGATCGGTGAGCTCCTTGCGATGGCGGATGTACATCTCCTGAGTGGGTCGCAAGGACACCATCGAGGCGGTCATCAGATTGCGGGAAACCTCGTACGCGGTCTCGGCGGTGAGTCCCTCGTCGGCCCATTCGTTGACCCGCCGCTGACCCATGACCGTGAAGCGCTCCGGGTCCTTCACCACCCGGGCGATGTCGGCGTGCTTGGTCAGGACGAAGGCATCGGTTCCGGGCTTGAGGCCACCGCCCGCGATACGCAGAACCGGGGCCTCACGATGCAGGATCTCGTACATCTCGTACCAGTGCTCCTGCGCGCCAGGTCCGAAGAGATCGACCGAATCGAGTCCGACCGGACACTTCATGGGTCCGAGTTCATGATTCACGTGCTTCGGGTAGGACTCCATGCCGCTCCCGTGTTCGTCGTGGTGATCAGGCGTCGAGAGCCAGACCCGACAGCGAACCCTCGGCTCGCCACTTCTCCAACACTCCGACGAAGGCCACCGGTCCGGCCCCGTAGCTGCCGTTCTGCACGGCGCGGTCGGCCGGCTTGCCCTCGTTGTTGTAGTACCCCGGAGTGCAAGATTCGAGGAAACGCTGGTTGAACTGCGAGAGGTTGATGATCGTACGCACCCAGTCGTCTTCGGCCTCCAGAGTGGCCTCGATGGTCGAGATCCGTCGTTTAGCCACTTCGCTCAGGATGTAAGCGATGTGCTTGCTCTGTTCGTTCAACATGTGCGGGAAGTTCACGGTGAAACCCGACTGGATGTTGCTCACTATGAAGCAGTTCGGAAATCCGGTGGTGTGGAACCCGTGCAGCGTTCGTGCTCCGTCGGCCCACTTCTCGGTGAGTGAGACCCCGTCGCGACCGTAGACCTCGTAACCGGCCCGCCGCGTGTATTCGGTTCCGACCTCGAAGCCGGTCGCGTAGATCAGACAGTCGATCTCGTACTCGGTGCCATTGGCCACGATGCCGGTCGGGGTGATGCGCTCCACACCCCGACCCTCGGTGTCGATGAGATGCACATTGGGGCGGTTGAACGTGGCGAGGTAATCGTCGTGGAAGCACGGGCGCTTGCAGAACTGGCGGTACCACGGCTTCAAGGCTTCGGCCGTCTTCGGATCGGCGACGATTTCGTCGACTCGAGAGCGGATTTGATTCATCTTTTCGAAGTCGGCCAACTCGAGGTTGCGCGCCAGACCCTCGGGTGACAGGTCGGGTGAAGCTTCCTGGCGCAGACGGATGAGCAGGTTGCCGATGATGTCGGTCCAGCCGTCGTTGACCAGATCCTCCTCGGCGAATCCACCCGATACGAGAGCGTTGAAGTTGTCCATCCGCTCCTGCTGCCAACCCGGACGGAGTGTTCGGGCCCAGTCAGGATCGGTCGGACGGTTGTTCCGTACATCGATCGACGAGGGCGTGCGTTGGAAGACGTACAACTCCTTGGCGTGCGCGCCCAGATGCGGGACGCATTGCACGGCGGTCGCGCCGGTACCGATGATGCCGACGCGCTTGTCCTTCAATCCGGTGAGCCCACCCTCGGAACTCCCGCCGGTGTAGTCGTAATCCCAGCGGCTGGTGTGGAAAGAATGCCCGGCGAATGATTCGACACCCGGGATGCCCGGGAGCTTGGGTCGGTGCAACGGTCCGTTGGCCATGACCACGAAGCGTGCCTTCATATGGTCGCCGCGATTGGTGGCGACGATCCACATGCGCTCACGGTCGTCCCAACGGACCTCGGTGACCTCGGTCTGGAAGCACGCATTGCGATAGAGATCGAAATGTCTTCCGATGGCCTGACTGTGAGCGAGAATCTCGGGCGCGCGCGAGTACTTCTCCTTTGGGATGTATCCGACCTCTTCGAGGAGTGGCAGATAGATGTACGACTCGACGTCACAGGCCGCGCCCGGGTAGCGATTCCAGTACCACGTACCCCCGAAGTCGCCGCCCTTTTCGACCACGCGCAGACTCTCGATTCCGGCCTCGCGAAGTCGTGCCGCCGCGAGCAATCCGCCAAATCCACCACCGATCACGATCACCTCGGTGGTGTCGAACAGCGGGCCGCGTTCCACCGGAGCGACGTACGGATCCTCCAGATAGTGGGCGAACCGACCGGCGATCTCGATGTACTGCTCGTTACCGTCGGCGCGCAGGCGCTTGTCGCGCTCGAGCCGATACTTGTCGCGCAACGCGTCGGGATCGAATGCGGTGGTCCCCTGCTGTGTCGTCATGACGCCCCCTTGTCGCGACCGATCATCCCATTTCTAGCCGTTGACGGGGGCTGGGATTCACCCGAGCAGGTCGAGCGACTCCAGTTCGATGCACTGCCGCCCGTACTGAGTGGCCATGTAGACGAACAGATCGTCGCCGCGCTCGGTGCGGGCGGCCATCGAGGTCGCCAGCACGGTGATGATGAGTCCCCACAGGGACCCGAAGCGGTAGTCACGCCAGCAGGCGTCGAAGTCGTACTCGACACCGCGGGCCGTCAATTGCTCCCAGTACGACTCGACGAGGGTCCGCTCGTTGTCGGCGCGGCGATCCGGATGGAAACTGCTCGCCACGAGATACGCGACATCGGCCATACCCATTCCCTGATTGACCGTCTGCCAGTCGACGATCACGAGCGGAGGCGCATCGGGTGAACGGGCGAACAGGAAGTTGTCGGGCCGGAAGTCGTAATGCGCCACGGTGAGTGGTGAACCCGTGCCACGCGCCCAACGTCCGACACCGGCTGCGAATTTCTGCACGAAGTCGACGATCGACACATCGAGACGGGATCCGAGGCGCTCGAGAAAAGGCGGGAGCAGCATCGAATAGAACATCTGGAGTCGTTCGGCGCGCTCGTCCTCGGTGGAGGGTTGCGGCCACGAGTCGGCGAGCGTCGGGTCACCCCAGCGCGGCGCATGCAACTTCACGGCCTGGTCGATGGCCAGTGCGGCTTCGTCGAGATTCAGCCCGGTGAAATGGTCGCCCTGTTCCGAACCGGCGAGGTCCTCCATGATCAGGCAGAAGCCGGGCTCGGCGGCATCGAAGGCCGCGTGCAGACACTTCGGTGCCCGTACATCGACGGTGTGCGCGAGGTTGCGGTAGAAGTTCCACTCGGTGATGTAGGCACTTCCGCCAAAGCCCGTGAGGCGCGCCGTTTCGTCGCGCGATGGGAACTTGCCCATGATCGTCGCCGGTCGCCCGGTCGGATCGCTCCAGGTCAGGTGGAAGCGGGCGTTGCACCCGGTCTGGCCCGTTCCCACGTAGCCCCCGAACTCACTTCTTTCGAGTCGTGCTCCACCGGCGACTCCAGTCGCTTCGAGAACGGCACGCATCCATTCGGTCTCGATCGCCTCCGGATCGCTCCGGACACCCAGGTGATCGGGGAAAGAGTGCTTGCTCACGGACGAGACCGTAGTGGTCGGCGTAGTGGCAGACTCCAACCGATGACACGCGCCCGAATCGGCATCCAACTTCCCGAGGTCGAGCGCGTCGTGACCTGGTCCGAGTACGTGCGCATGGCTCGGGCGGCCGAGGAATCCGGCTTCGCCTCGATCTGGATGGGAGACCACCTTCTCTACCGCGGCGACGGACGCCCCGAACGCGGACCGTGGGAGGCCTGGACTCTGCTGTCGGCCTTGGCCGCCGAAACCGAACGCGTCGACCTCGGTCCACTCGTCGCCTGCCTCGCGTTTCATCCGCCGGCGGTGATCGCCAAGATGGCGGCCACGATCAACGAGGTGAGCGCCGGTCGATTCATCCTCGGTATCGGCGCTGGTTGGAACAAACCCGAGTTCGACGCCTTCGGTTTGCCCTTCGATCGACGCGCCGCTCGTTTCGAAGAGGCCTTCCACATCATCGAGCGCATGACGAGAGGCGAACGGGTCACGTTGAATGGTCGCTTCCACGTGGTCGACGACGTGGTGTCACTGCCGCCCGCCCGGCACGAGCAGCGCATCATGGTCGGCTCGACCGGTGAGCGCGTCCTACGCGCGACTCTCCCCTACGTGCAGTGGTGGAACACCTGGTTCGACTGGTTCGGCAATACCGCCGAGGGTTTCGCGGTGGCCAACGAACGAATCTCCCGACTCGCCCGCGAGGTCGGTCGCGATCCACTCCAAGTGAGGCGTAGCGCATGCGTGTTGGTGCGGGTCGATGCCGATGCGAACGAACGCCCCACGCCCACGACGTACCCGGAGGCCACGTTGGCCGATGTGAAGAACCGAGTGCGCGAAATCGGCGACGCCGGGGCCGATGAGGTGATCCTCGTGGCCAATCCGATCGACGAGCGATCGATCAGGAGATTGGGCGAGGCGCTCGCCGACTGATCGTCACGATCAACCGTCAAGCCGGTCGGTGCAGCACCGCGCCATCGACGACCACGACCAGCCGACCTTCACGGATCTCACCACGGCCATCGGCGATCAGCGAATACTCGGCGTACTCCGAGGTTCCCGCAGAACCGGGCCACACCACCGTCACGAATGGATTGGCCTCGACATCGGCCGTCGTCGAGCGGCCCACGGGGCCGAATGCGAGGACGTTTCCCGTCACCTCCGGACGCAATGACACCACGTGCACGCGTTCACTCGATGTCGTGAGCACGAACGCGTACGGGCGTTCGGCGAGTTGTTCACCGATCGATGTCGGCTCGACCCGGATGCTCAACGATGGCTACCCCAGGCGTCCCAATGCGTCATCGACGCCGTGGGCAAGCGGTGGGCCGGCTTGAAGTCGTCACCCGTGTAGTACGCGACCGGGAAGAGAACCGTCTGTGTCCAGTCACTCGGAATGCCGAGGAGTTCGCCGATCTCGTTCTCGTGGAACAGATGAATCGTGGTCCAGGCCGTACCGAGACCACGCGAACGCAGAGCGAGCATGAAACTCCATGCGGCCGGAAGAATCGAACCGTAGGTGCTCGCCTGTGCGACCACCATGGGCACCGACTCGACCCGCCCCTGCACACACGGAATCACGTGCACCGGCACGCGCTCCAGGATTTCGCCGAGATAGGTGGCCGACTCCATCACCTTGGGCATCACGTGTTCGCGCGGGTCTCCGGGCGGCAACGGCGGCGGATAGCCCGAGCCGGACATCACCTCGCCGCCGCGTCGATACGCGTCGGCAATCGCCTTGCGCTTGGCCGGATCGGTCACCACCACGAACGACCAGTTCTGCGCGTTCGTTCCGGTGGGTGCCTGCAACGCGATGTCGATGCATTCGGCGATCACCGCCGGCTCGACCGGCCGATCGAGATCGAGCCGCTTGCGGACCGACCTCGTGGTGGTGAGCAATTTGTCAGCCGACGCCCGATCGATCCCGGGCACGTTCTTCCCAGCCATGACTCCCCCTTCGTCGAAAGGCACCCTAGACCCCCATGAGCAGGACGAATAGCCCTTCCCCAATTCCTGAGTTGTTGAGTCGGGATTAGGGGGTTAGGGTCTCGCCACCCAAGCCTCTTCGCTTCACCGATCAAGGAGATTCCATGGCCATCCGCCTCGGCGACACCGCCCCCGACTTCACCGCCGACACCACGCAGGGCACCATCAACTTCCACGAGTGGCTCGGTAACTCGTGGGGCGTGCTCTTCAGCCACCCCAAGGACTTCACGCCGGTGTGCACCACCGAGTTGGGTTACGTGGCGCGCATCAAGCCCGAGTTCGACAAGCGCAATGTGAAGGTCATCGGCTTGTCGGTCGACCCGGTCGACAGCCACGTGAAGTGGGAAGGCGACATCGCCGAGACCCAGGGCACCGCAGTGAACTTCCCGATGATCGGCGACCCCGACCGCAAGGTGAGCGATCTGTACGACATGATCCACCCCAACGCCAACGACACGCTCACCGTGCGCAGCGTGTTCGTGATCGGACCCGACAAAAAGATCAAGCTCACGATCACCTACCCGGCTTCGACCGGTCGTAATTTCGACGAGGTTCTGCGGGTGATCGATTCGCTGCAACTCACCGCGAACTACAAGGTCGCCACCCCGGCCAACTGGACCGACGGTCAAGACGTCATCATCGGCGCCGCCGTGACCGACGATGAAGCCAAGCAGTTGTTCCCGCAGGGTTGGAAGACGGTCAAGCCGTATCTCCGGGTATTGCCCCAGCCGAACAAGAAGTGATCAGGCGGTCGGGCCGGATCCCGACAACCAGTTCTGCTCGACCCATCGGCGGACCACGGGAGCCAGTTTCTCGAGGTGAGCCGATGGGTCGTTGCGTATCAAGGTGGCACTGATCGGAACGTTCACGCGATCCGGATCGCACACGAGAGCCTCGGCGCCCAGACGCCGGGCCAGTTCGCTGATGTAGAAATCGCTCGACACCACCACGTCGGGACCGGTCGCGAGTGGCCAGGACTTTCGATACAAGTCGATCCACTTCTTCCAGAGTTCTTCGTCGTTCCAGTCGTTGTGCAGCGCGTGCTCCACGCGGACGACTGTCACTTGTGGGTGAAGTTCGGCGAGCCACCGCGCCCGCAGGTCACCCGGGGCGGCCTCGCCGTCCTTGGTGTTCACGTACACCACGACGTCGGAACAACGTTGGCGGGTCCACTCGATCATGTACGAGTGTCCGAGATGCGGTGGATCGAAGCGACCCGCGATCAGAGCCGAACGGTGCATCGAGGCGAGAGTACCGGCAGACTTGGTTCATGTCGGAATCGACTTCCCCCACGATCACGTCTCCCACCGGCACCGTCGCCGCATCGGCGACCGATGCCTACAAGATCTACGGCAAGGCCGACAGCGAGGTCCGTGCTCTCGACGGTGTGACGGTGTCGTTCGAAGCCGGACGCTTCACCGCCATCATGGGTCCGTCCGGTTCGGGCAAGAGCACACTCATGCACTGTCTGGCCGGCCTCGACGACCTCACGTCAGGATCGGTCCGCATCGGCGACGTCGATCTGTCGACGCTGAAGGATCGCGAACTCACCGCATTGCGGCGTGAACAAGTGGGATTCATCTTCCAGGCGTACAACCTCATTCCCACTCTGACCGCGGCCGAGAACATCACACTGCCCATCGATCTCGGTCGCAAGGAGGGTGACCAGGCCTGGATCAACAAGGTCGTCGACGCCGTGCATCTCACCGACCGCCTCGACCATCGACCGAGCGAGCTGTCGGGTGGACAACAGCAACGTGTGGCCGTGGCGCGTGCATTGGCGAGCAAGCCCAAGATCATCTTCGCCGACGAACCGACCGGCAATCTCGACAGCAAGACCGGTGCCGAGATCCTCCGCTTCATGCGACAAGCGGTCACCGAACTCGGGCAGACCATCGTGATGGTCACACACGACCCGGTCGCCGCGGCCTACGCCGACCGTGTGATCTTCCTCGCCGACGGACGCATCGTGGACGAGATGACCGAGCCGACGGCCGAGCGTGTTCTCGACCGGATGAAGAAGTTCGGCTCCTGAGCGCACGATGACCACCCCGGTC
>CAZLXB010000035.1:0-18234 GCA_964563545.1 uncultured Bifidobacterium sp.
ATGCGCATGAACTACATCCGCATCCTCCCCGGCGACAAGGTTCAAGTCGAACTGACTCCTTACGACCTCACCCGAGGTCGCATCACCTACCGCTACAAGTGAACGAACAAGAAGTGAGATGACCGATGAAGGTCCGACCGAGTGTCAAGAAGATCTGTGAGAAGTGCAAGGTGATCCGTCGTCATGGACGGGTCATGGTGATTTGTGAGAACCCGCGCCACAAGCAGCGGCAGGGCTGAGAAGAAAGAAGAAGCAGGCAGGCATGGCTCGTATTTCCGGCGTCGACATCCCCCGCGAGAAGCGGTTGGAGATCTCGCTCACCTACATCTTCGGTATCGGCAAGCCGACCGCGCAGAAGATCTGCGGCGATCTCGGTTTGAACCCCAACACCCGTGTTCGCGATCTCACGGAAGAAGAAGTGAACCGCATCCGCGTGTGGGTCGATCAGAACCTCACCGTCGAAGGTGACCTGCGCCGCGAAGTGCAGCAGGACATCAAGCGCAAGATCGAGATCCAGTGCCTGCAGGGAGTCCGTCACCGCAAGGGTCTTCCGGTCCGCGGGCAGCGCACCAAGACCAACGCCCGGTCACGTAAGGGTCCGAAGAAGACCGTGGCCAACAAGAAGAAGGCAGTGAGGAAGTAAGTCATGGCCAAGCCGAAGCCGGGCGGACGCCGCCCCCGCAAGCGCGAGCGCAAGAACGTTTCCGTTGGCGTTTGCCACATCAAGTGCTCGTTCAACAACACGATCGTCAGCATCACCGACAACGAGGGCAACGTGGTTTCGTGGGCCTCGGGTGGCGGAGTCGGCTACAAGGGCTCGCGCAAGAGCACGCCCTTCGCCGCGCAACTCGCCGCTGAGAAGGCCGCCAAGGCCGCTTTCGAACAGGGCATGCGTCGGGTCGAAGTGCAGGCCAAGGGTCCCGGTTCCGGCCGTGACACCGCCATCCGTTCGCTGCAGAACACCGGAATCGAAGTCACCGGCATCAAGGACGTGACTCCGGTTCCGCACAACGGTTGCAAGTTGCCGAAGCGGAAGAGGAACTAAGCCATGGCCCGTTACACCGGACCCAAGGTGCGCTTGTCGCGCCGTCTCAACGTCAACGTCTTCGAGAACGACAAGGGCGCCAAGGCGCTCGAGCGTCGTCCTTTCCCTCCGGGTCAGCACGGTCGTACGCGTCGTCGTTCGAGCGGTAGCGAGTACCTCACCCAGCTCCAGGAGAAGCAGAAGGCCAAGTACATCTACGGCGTCCTCGAGCGTCAGTTCCGCAAGACCTACGAAGAAGCCAACCGTCTCGCCGGCCCGACCGGTGAGAACCTGCTTCGTCTCCTCGAACTGCGTCTCGACAACGTCGTGTACCGCGCCGGTTTCGCGTCGACCCGTCCGCAGGCCCGTCAGTTCGTGAGCCACGGCCTGATCCTCGTGAACGGCAAGCGCCTCAACATCCCGAGCGCGCGCGTCAAGGCCGGCGATGTCGTGAGCCTGGCGCCCAAGGCCCGCAACATGATCGTGATCCAGCACAACATCGACACCCTCGACCGTTCCCTCACGGGTTGGCTCGAGGCCGGCGACGGTGGCAAGCAGGTCACCGTTCGCACCGAGCCGTCGCGCGAGCACATCGACGTGCCCGTGCGCGAGCAGCTCATCGTCGAGCTCTACTCGAAGTAACCCCCGCGTCCCCACACGAACGGAAGAAGCAACATGCTCGTCATCCAGCGCCCCACCGTCGAAGCCGACAACGAGGAATCGAACAACCGCCAGCGTTTCGCCGTCGGTCCGCTCGAGCCCGGCTTCGGCCACACGATCGGCAACTCGCTGCGCCGCACACTTCTGTCGGCCATCCCGGGTGCGGCCATCACGACCGTCAAGTTCGACGAGGCTCTTCACGAGTTCGACACCATCTCGGGTGTCGCCGAAGACGTCACCGACATCATCCTCAACCTGAAGGACATCGTCCTCCGCTACGAGGGTGAGGACGACATCGTTCTGCGCCTCGACGAGCGTGGCGACAAGGTGATCACCGCCGGTGACATCAAGTGCCCGCCGGAGATCGAAATCCTCAACCCCGATCTCGTGATCGCCCACGTGAACTCGAAGGGCCGTCTGGCTCTCGATCTCACCGTGTCACGCGGCAAGGGCTACATGTCGAGCGACCGTGAGGCCGGTTCGCGCACGATTGGTGTCATCCCGATCGACGCGATCTTCTCGCCGGTACGCCGCGTGATGTTCGACGTCCAGCCCACCCGCGTGGAGCAGTCGACCAACTACGACAAGCTCGTTCTCGACATCGAGACCGACGGCACCATGTCGCCGCGTGAGGCTCTCGCCTCGGCCGGCGCCACGCTGCGTTCGCTCGTCGATCTGGTGGCCAACCTCTCGGCCGAGCCCAAGGGTCTCGAGCTGGGTGAAGTCATCCAGGCCGGTGCGGCCAGCCCCGACCTCGACATCCCGATCGAGGATCTCGATCTGTCGGAGCGTCCGCGCAACTGTCTGAAGCGCGCGCAGGTCAACACGGTCGGTGAACTTCTTCAGAAGACCGAAGACGATCTTCTCAACATCACCAACTTCGGCCAGAAGAGCCTCGACGAGGTCAAGCAGAAGCTCGACGAGCGCGGCTTGTCGCTGCGCGGCTGAGCCTCGGAAGGAACCAGAACCATGCCCGCAACACCCCGTCGTGCCCGCAAGTTCGGTGGCAGTTCCGCCCACCAGAAGTTGATGATGGCCAATCTCGCCGCGTCGCTGTTCGCGGCCGAGGCAATCGAGACCACCGAGGCCAAGGCCAAGGCTCTGCGTCCGATCGCCGAGAAGCTCATCACCAAGGCCAAGAAGGCCCAGAGCGGCGATGCCGCGAGTCTGCATCGCATCCGTCAGTTGCAGTCGTATCTCGGCGACAAGGAGATGACCTCGAAGTTGGTCTCCGACATCGCGCCGCGATTCGCCGATCGCAATGGTGGCTATCTGCGCATTCTGAAGCTCGGTCCGCGTCAGGGCGACAACGCTCCGATGGCGCGCGTCGAACTCGTCTGATTCGGCCGGGGCCCGGCCCCATGTCGACATCCATTTCACTGAACGAACCCGCCCGCCGGCGGGTTCGTCTGCTCGTGGCCTACGAGGGCTCGCACTTCCATGGTTTTGCGGTCAACAACGACGTGCGTACCGTGGCCGGTGAACTAAGTACGGCACTCACCACGATCTCGCGGACCGCAGTCGAGATCACGGGCGCAGGGCGCACCGACGCCGGCGTTCATGCGTGGGGACAGGTCGTGAGCTGTGATCTTCCGGTGGATGTGGATCTCGAATCGCTACCGCGTCGTCTGACCAAGATGTGCGCGCCGGGCATCGTGGTGCGCGCCGCGACCGAGGCCGAACCCGATTTCGACGCCCGTTTCTCGGCGCTCTGGCGTCACTATCGCTATTCGATCCTCGCTTCCCCCGAGCCCGATCCGTTCCTGGCCGCCACCACGTGGCACGTGGTCGAGCCACTGAATCTGGCTCTCATGCAGATGGCCTGCGATCCGCTGATCGGGGAGCACGATTTCTCGTCCTTTTGCCGTCGCCCCAAGGTGGCCAACGGCGAACCCGAACCCTCGATGGTGCGGCGCCTGATCGCCACCGAGTGGACCGAACTCGAGACCGAGAGGGGGGCGCGGTTCTTGCGGTTCGAGATCCGGGCCACGGCCTTTTGCCACCAGATGGTGCGATCGATCGTGGGCACCCTCGTGGACGTGGGGTCGGGTCGCCTGACCCCGGGCCAGATGACCGGAATCCTCGGCGCCCGTCAGCGAACGGCTGCCGGCCAGGTGGCCCCGCCGCAGGGTCTGTGTCTTTGGGAGGTCGGTTATCCACCCCCGCTGTTCTGGGAGACCAGGGGGAAATGAGCAGGTTCGGCCGTATTATTTCCGGGTTCCTGAGTGAGGCCACGGGCCCCACCGGTCGAAGTCGAAAGAAGAAGTCATGAGTACGTACTCGCCCAAGGCCAGCGATGTGAAGCGCGAATGGCATGTCCTCGACGCCGAGGGCATGATCCTCGGTCGTCTCTGCACCGAGGCGGCGCGCATCCTGCGCGGTAAGCACAAGCCGGTGTTCGCCCCCCATATGGACATGGGCGATCACGTGATCATCATCAACGCCGACAAGATCGTGATGACCTCGGGCAAGGCCGATCGCCACATGGTGTACTCGTACTCGGGCTACCCCGGCGGTCTGAAGAGCGAGACCTACTCGAATCTGCTGGCGCGTCGTCCTGACGAAGCGATCCGCGGTTCGGTGCGCGGCATGCTCCCGAAGGGACCGCTCGGTCGTCAGATGATCAAGAAGTTGAAGGTGTACGCCGGTGCCGAGCATCCGCACGCCTCGCAGAATCCCAAAGTCCGCAACATCGACCACGCCAAGGCGCGCTGAAAGTTCAGGTTCACAACACCATGTCGAAGCCTCTCACCCAGACCACCGGCCGTCGTAAGGCCGCCGTCGCACGCGTGCGTGTCCGCCCGGGTTCGGGCAAGGTCACGATCAACGGCAAGTCGATCGATCAGTACTTCGGTACCGCAACCCAGCGGAACTCGGCCATCGAGGCCCTGCGTGTCACCAACACCGCCGAGCAGTACGACGTCGATGCAACGATCATCGGCGGCGGCGTGACCGGTCAGTCGGGTGCACTTCGCATGGGCTTGGCCCGTTCGCTGGCCGAACTCGATCCGGAAGCCCGTCCGGCGCTGAAGAAGGCCGGACTGCTCACCCGCGACTCGCGTCGCAAGGAGAGCAAGAAGTACGGCCTCAAGAAGGCCCGTAAGGCTCCGCAGTACACCAAGCGCTGATCGGTCGGCGCATGCCGGAGCCGTCGCAGTACCCGCGGTTCGGAACCGATGGTGTCCGCGGCGTCGCCGTCCACGAAATCACACCCGAATTCACCTTGGCGCTCGGTCGCGCCGTCGGTCGGGTTCTCGGTGCGTCCACACTCTGCATCGGCCGTGACACTCGCGCGTCGGGTCCGGTTCTGCAGTCGGCTTTCGCCGCCGGTGCGGCCGCCGAAGGAGTGAATGTCGTCGACCTCGGCGTCGTACCGACTCCGGCCATCGCCGCCGTGGCCGCTCGCGATCTCCAACCGGGCGTGGTCGTCACCGCATCGCACAATCTCTGGACCGACAACGGCATCAAGGTCTTCGCGGCCGGTGGGCGCAAACTGAGCGACGAGCAACAGATGCGTATCGAGGTCGAACTCGAGTCGATCCTCGCTCATGATCCGAGCGGGTCGACTCCTCGTGTGGTGGGCGTGGTGACGCGTCGAACGGAAGCGGCGTCCGACTACGTCGGCCACGTGGTGTCACTCTTCGGCGACGACGCGCTGGCGGGACTGCGGGTGGTCCTCGATACCGCGAACGGCGCAATGAGCGAAGTCGCACCGGCCGCGTTCCGGCGACTCGGTGCCGAGGTGATCGTTCTGAACGACGCTCCCGACGGCGAGAACATCAATGCCGAATCGGGTGCGACCCATCCGGAGGGCATGTGCGATTTCATCCGTCAGGCCGGGCGGGTCGACATCGGTTTCGCGTTCGATGGCGACGGCGACCGGGTGATCGCGGTCGACGAACACGGTTCGGTGGTCGACGGCGACCGACTGATCGCGTTGTCGGCGATCGATCGCCACGAGACACGCCGCCTGAACGGCGATGTGGTGGTGACGACCGTGATGGCCAATCTCGGGTTCCATCGCGCCATGGAGGCGGCGGGAATCCAAGTGATCACCACAGCGGTGGGGGACCGCTTCGTCCTCGATGCCATGGAAGACGGTGGTTTCGTTCTCGGTGGCGAACAGAGCGGACACATCATTCATCGCGACCTTGCGACGACCGGCGACGGACTCGTGGCCGCCGTCGTGACCGCGACGATCCTGCGTCGTCGAGGAGGTTCGTTTGGCGAACTCGCGACCGGCATCATGCGCTCGTATCCGCAAGTCCTCACGAGTGTTCGGGTGGCTCGTCGACCCGATGACGCCGCCGCCGAGATCTCCGCCGCGATCTCCCGCGAGGAAAAGATCCTCGGTTCGCAAGGTCGGGTGCTCGTTCGCTCGAGCGGCACCGAGCCCGTCGTGCGCGTGATGGTCGAGGCGTCGACGGAGCAGATCGCGAACGACGCCGTGGCCCGCCTGTGCGACGACGTTCGCGCTGCTTTCGGCCCGGTCTGACTCGTCGACCCGGACCCTCCGACCTGCCCGGATGGGCCCAATCGGGCTTCGGTAGCCTGTGACCCATGTGCGGGATCGTCGCTCTGGTGAGTCGCCCGTCGACCCGACCGGTTCCCACCGCTGATCAGATCCTGGCCCTGCTCGACGAGGCCAACCGCCAGCCCGAGGTCGGTGCCATGGCCACGATCCTCCAGTCGGCCAACGAACTCCTGAAGGGCGTGCCGGGGGTCCGGGCTCTCCTCGATCAACGTGAACTCACGGCCGCAGTGTCGACTCGTCTCGATCGGGTGGATGCCGTGATCGACGCCGAGGAGACCGCGCTCGAATCGAGTTCGCTGCCCGCCGACGAACTCGAACGTCGCGCCGCACAACTCATCGTTCTTCGCGATGCGGCATGGCAGATCCGCAACGATCGTCTGCGCACGGCCGAGGCGGTACTCGATCTGAGCGGGCGTGATGCCAATCCCGGATCGATCGCCGCGTACCTCATGATCCAACAGTCGTTCTCGGTGCTCGACCGACTCGAGGTGCGCGGGCGCGACTCGGCCGGAGTGCACCTCTTCGTCTGGAACCACGGGCTCGATCGCAACGATCCGGCGGTCGCCGGTCTACTCGCCCCGCGCAGCGCTGATCCTCTCTTTCAGAACCGATCGGTGCGCTGGATCGAGGGTGAGCGCCCGATCCTGTCGTTCGTCTACAAGGCGGCGTCGGAGATCGGTGAGTTGGGCGACAACACCCGTGCTCTCCGGCGAGCCGTGATCGACGACGAACTCCTTCGGCGGGCGCTGGCCCATCCCGAGGTTCGTACGTCACTGGTGGCCCACACGCGCTGGGCGAGTGTCGGCATCATCTCCGAACCCAATGCCCATCCGGTCAATCATGAGATGGCTGGTGAGACGCGGGGTCCGTACGTCGTCGCCGCGCTGAACGGTGACGTCGACAATCACGCCGACTTGCGGATCGAACACGGTTTGCGGTTTGCGCACCAGATCACCACCGATGCCAAGGTCATTCCGGCGATGGTCAACCGCTTCGCCGCGGATGGCGTGGACACCGTCGAGGCTTTTCGTCGCACCGTGAGCACGTTCGAGGGTTCGGTGGCCATCGCCGCCCAATCGACCGACGACCCCGAGCGACTGATGATCGCTCTGCGAGGGAGCGGTCAGGGCCTCATGGTCGGCGTGGCCGACGACCTCTTCATCGTCGCCAGCGAGCCCTATGGCGTGGTGGAGGAAACGAGTGAGTATCTCCGTCTCGACGGCGAGGGTTCCGGTACATCCGGCCTCACCGACAGCAAAGGGCAGATCGTGGTTCTCGACGGTCGTCGAGCAGGATCGCTCGAAGGTCTTCGCCGCATCGCCTACGACGGCACCGAACTTCCGGTCGGCGCTCACGATTTCGTGCGGGCCGAGGTCACCACACGTGACATCGACCGCGGCGCCTATCCGCACTTCCTCCTGAAGGAGATCTCGGAAGCGCCGTCGAGTTTCCGCAAGACGTTGCGCGGCCGAATCGTCGAACACGATGGCCGTCTGCGATCCACGCCCGGTCTCCGGGCCTTGCCACCGGCGCTCGTGCAAAGACTCGAGAGTGGATCGATCACCAAGATCCGAGTGATCGGTCAGGGCACGGCGGCCGTGGCCGGACAGAGCTGCGCTCTCGTGTTCGACCAACTCACGGCCGGTCGCCTCGATGTCGACTCGCTCACGGCCACCGAGTTGTCGGGCTTTGGACTCCGACTCGACATGTCGGACACTCTCGTGATCGCCGTCAGCCAGAGCGGCACCACCACCGACACCAATCGGACGGTCGATCTGGTGCGGGCGCGCGGGGCGGCGGTCATCGCCATCGTCAACCGGCGGGGGAGCGATCTGTGCGACAAGGCCGACGGCGTTCTCTTCACGAGTGATGGTCGCGACGTGGAGATGAGCGTGGCCTCCACCAAGGCGTTCTACGCGCAGGTCGCCGCCGGCGTGCTGCTCGCGGCGGCACTCAGCGAGATCATGGATCTCGGCACGGCCGAACGCCGGCACGAGGTGCTCACCGGCCTTCGTGGACTTCCGCAGGCGATGACGGAGGTCATCGCCATGCGTTCACACATCGCCGAGATCGCGGCGCGCTACGCGCCGTCCAAGCGCTATTGGGCCGTGGTGGGCAATGGGCCCAACACCATCGCCGCCCAAGAGGTTCGGATCAAGTTGAGCGAACTCTGTTACAAGAGCATCTCGTCCGACGTGACCGAGGACAAGAAGCACATCGACCTCTCGTGCGAGCCGCTCATCCTCGTGTGTGCCGCCGGACTCGTCGGGAGCAATGCCGACGACGTCGCCAAGGAGATCGCGATCTATCGGGCTCACAAGGCCACGCCGATCGTCGTGGCCACGCAGGACGAGAACCGTTTCGACGCGGCGTTGGCCGTGATCAAGGTGCCAGCCGTCGATCCTTCTCTGGCCTTCGTGTTGAGTGCGGTGGTCGGCCATCTGTTCGGCTACGAAGCGGCGCGCGCGATCGACGACCTCGCCCGTTCGCTGCGCGAGGCCCGTGAGATCGTCGAGCACGCGGTGCTCGCGATCGACGATGGCGAATCGGTCGTACGCGCGCTCCGTCGTTCGTTGAAACAGGCCTCGGATCGTTTCCGAGAGACCCTGCGCGTCGGTTCGTACGACGGCCACTTGGAGGCCAGCACCGCGGTCGGACTGGCGTCGATGTTCCGTGTGGTTCTCGATGCGAATCCGGTCGAGGCGTATCAGACCGAGACCGGGAAAGTCGGTTCACCGGGCGCCCTCGTCGACGATTTGACCTTTGCGCTCACTCGTGCGATCGAGGAACTCACGCGCCCGATCGACGCCATCAAGCATCAGGCCAAGACCGTCACGGTCGGCATCTCACGTAGCGACGAAGGGGTCCTCGATCGACCGCTCGTGCAGGCGGTGCTCGATGCGGGCACGGGTCGTGACGCACTTTCGTATCGCACCTTGAAGGTTCTCGCCGATCTCGATCCATCTGTCGAAGCCGTGGTGGGTTACACGAGATACCGGGTGGAAGGCGAAGGTGCGGCGGCAACGATCTCGATCGTCGACCGCGCCGGCCTGTCGCGTGACGTGCCGAGTCGGGTCGAGCGCAACCCGGTGTTGATCGGAACCAAACGGCGGGTGGCCAATGAACAGGAGGTCCTCGTGGCCCGCGGTCGCTCCGACGGCCGCACCGTGATCTTCGTGCCCGAGGTGAAAGCTGGTTCGACCGTCGGCATCCTGCTTCTGCACGTGAAGTTCCACGATTTCCGTCCGGCCAACGTGATGCGAGGAGTCCTGCAGGGATACGACCGCCGCTACGAACGTCTCGTCGACTGGGTGTCGGAGACCGAGGGCGAACTTCGCGACGATCTGCTGTCTTCGATCCCCGTGGCCGATCTTCTCATCCAGCCGATCAGCGAAGTCGCCGACCGCTGGCGCCGATAGGCCGCTGCCGTGATCGTCGGAGTCGGGATCGATGCGGTCGGGATCGAACGTTTCCGCGCGAGTCTCGCGCGTACCCCGACGATGCGCGAGCGAATCTTCACCTCCGGTGAGCTCGGTGACGTCTCCGGACAAATCGATCCGGTTCCTTCACTGGCGGCTCGGTTCGCGGCGCGTGAAGCGGTCATGAAGGCGATGGGACTCGGCCTCGGTGCATTCGAATTCCACGATGTGAGCGTGCACCGAGCTGCGTCGGGTCAACCGATGCTCTCGGTGACCGGGCGGGCAGCCGAGTTGGCGTCGACGCGCGGAATCGGTGAATGGCATTTGTCCCTCACTCATACCGACTCCGTGGCCATCGCCTATGTGGTGGCCGCTCGCGGGTCGTCGTGACCGCCCTACGCTGAAGACATGAAGCCGGTTCTGACCCCGCTGCAGATGCGTGGAGTCGACACTGCGTACGTCGAACGCGGTGGTTCGGTGGCGACGCTCGTCGAACGCGCCGGTTGGGCGGTGGCCCGGGAGGCTCGCCGAATCATGGGAGGCACGTACGGCCGGCGGGTGATCGTGGTCGCGGGTAAGGGCAACAACGGAGCCGATGGCCGCGTGGCCGCTCGTCTTCTCGCGCGGGCCGGAGTGCACGTGACGACGTTGGCCGCCGAGTCACTACCCGATGTTCTGCCGAACGCCGATCTGCTGATCGATGCCGCCTACGGCACCGGTTTCCGAGGTCGTTGGTCTCCGCCACGGGTCGAAGCGCCGGTGCTCGCGGTCGACATTCCATCGGGCATCGACGGTCTCACGGGTTGCGCACACGGTGAACCCTGGCCAGCCGTTGCCACGGTGACTTTCGCCGCGCTGAAGTCGGGTCTGCTGCTCGCCGATGGTCCGCGCACGTCGGGTCGAGTGGTGGTGGCCGACATCGGACTCGACACGAGCGGGACCACCGATGTGTTCGTCCCCGAGGTCGACGACATCGCGCGGTGGATCGCGCCACGACCGAACGACGCACACAAGTGGCGGTCGGGTGTGTTCGTGTTGGCCGGCAGTCCGGGAATGCTCGGTGCGGCACGACTCGCGTCACTCGGTGCTCTTCGCACCGGGGCCGGCATCGTGCATCTCGCCATTCCGGGTACCACGTCCGATCGCGGTGTGCCCACCGAGGTCGTACGCCGCCCGCTTCCGCTTCTCGGCTGGGCGGCCGATATCGAAACCTCGGTGGCCGAGCGCTTTCGGGCCGTCGTGGTGGGTCCTGGTCTCGGACGTGACGATTCGACGGTCCGGGAAACGGCGGTCGTCGTCAACAACACGGCGGTCCCGACGGTGATCGACGGTGACGGTCTGTGGGCACTCGGCGAAGGTGAATATGCGATTCGACTTCTCTCGTCGCGTCCGGCGCCAACGGTGGTGACACCGCACGACGGCGAGTTCGCGCGCCTGAACGGGGGCCTGCCCTCACCCGACCGGATCGAGTCGGCGCGGTCGTGGGCGGCCCGTTCCCGTGCCGTGTGTCTGCTCAAAGGCCCGCGCACGATCGTGGCCGCCCCCGATGGACGCGTGTACGTGACCGACAACGCCGACGAGCGACTCGCCACGGCCGGTAGTGGCGATGTGTTGGCGGGCATCGTCGGGGCTCTGATCGCGCGCGGACTCGAACCGTTCCGCGCCGCGACGGCTGGCGCATGGTTGCACGCCTCGGCGGCCAACCGGGGGTCGCACGTCGGGCTCATCGCCGGCGACATCCCCGACATGTTGCCGACCGTTCTCGGCGAACTCGAAGGGATCCGACGGTGAACACGCAACGCGCTTCGCGGGTGGAGGTCAGTCGCTCGGCGATTCGCCACAACACCAGGATTCTGAAGCGCCTCGTCGGAGACTCACGTCTCCTGGCCGTGGTGAAGGCGAATGGCTACGGTCATGGCGCGGTCACCGTTGCCGAAGCCGCGCTGGCTGCCGGCGCCGACGGCCTGTGCGTGGCCCTCGTGCAAGAAGGTGTGGAGTTGCGGCGGGCCGGGATCGAGAATCCGATCCTCGTGTTGTCGGAGCAACCACTCGATCAACTCGACGAACTACTCGCACACGGTCTGATCCCGACTGCGTACTCGATTCGCTACATCGACGCGCTCGCCGAGGCGGCGCGACGGCACGACGTGATCGCCCACGAAGTCCACCTCAAGATCGACACGGGGATGCACCGTGTGGGTGCCGCGCCCGACTCGATCGTCGAACTCGCCGGTCGCATCGTCGCCCGTTCACCCCAACTCTCCCTCGGCGGGGTATTCACCCACCTCGCCACCGCCGATCAACCCGATCCGACATTCACCGACCATCAGATCGACGTGTTCGATCGTGCACTCGACGATTTGCAGCGCGCCGGAATCGATCCGGGTTGGGTGCACATCGCCAATTCGGCCGGGGCGATCGCCCATCCACGGGCTCGCCGTGACATGGTGCGGGTCGGTATCGCGCTGTACGGCATCGCGCCCGATGTCTCGATGTCCGACATGTGCTCCGATCTGCAACCCGCGCTGGCTTTGCGCAGTCAGGTGTCGTTCACGAAACGAGTCGCGGCCGGCGAGGGCGTGTCGTACGGCCTGCGGCACCGCTTCACGCGTTCGGCGAACGTCGCCACCATCCCCCTCGGTTACGCCGACGGAGTGCCCCGTCAAATCGGTCTGGTGGGCGGCGAGGTGCTCATCCGTGGAGTGCGGAGACCGATCGTCGGCGTGGTCACCATGGATCAACTGATGGTCGACTGCGGTGACGACGACGTCTCGGTCGGCGACGAAGTGGTGCTCATCGGAGCGCAGGGCAACGACGAGATCACGGCCAACGAATGGGGTGGGCTCCTCGGGACGATCGGCTACGAAGTCGCCTGCGGTTTGAGTGCGCGCCTGCCGCGCGTGGTCATCGACTGATCAGTTGATGTCGGACATCTTCGTCCGCGGCGTGGCCCGGGCGAGGAGAGGTCGGATGGCGGCGTCCATCTCGTGCGGGTCGATCGGCGGATTCGTGATGTGCGGTCCACGGATCCAACCCTGGGCGATTCCGAGCAGCTGACCGTTCGACTCGATCACCTGTCCGGTGACGTCGGCCGACTGTGACGAGGCGAGCCATGTGATCACCGGCGCGACCCATTCGGGTCCGAAGCGTTCGAGCATCTCGGGCGGCATACCGAGGTCTTCGGTGAGGCGGGTGAGAGCTCCGGGAGCCACTGCGTTGCAGGTGACGCCGTAGCGGCCGAGTTCTTCGGCGGCGATGAGAGTGAAAGTGGCGATGCCAGCCTTGGCTGCGCCGTAGTTGGTCTGGCCGGGATTGCCGTAGATGCCCGACACCGACGTGGTGTTGATGAGGCGGGCGTCGTTCTTCAGACCTTCCTTCGAGCGATTGCGCCAGTATTCGGCGGCGATACGGCTCGAGGCCCAGGTTCCCTTGAGGTGAACCTTGATGACCGCGTCCCACTCTTCTTCGGCCATCGAGAACAACATGCGGTCGCGCAGGATGCCGGCGTTGTTGACGACGACGTCGAGTCCGCCGAAGGTGTCGATGGCGAGATCGATCATGGCCTTCGCGTCGCTGAGTGAACTGGCGTCACCGAGATGGGCGACGGCTTGTCCGCCCGCAGCCTTGATCTCATCGACGACGTCCTGGGCCGGGTTGCTTCCGCCACCACCTGATCCGTCACGCGAACCACCGAAGTCGTTCACCACGACCTTGGCTCCCTCGGCGGCGAGCATGAGGGCGTACTCGCGTCCGATACCGCGACCGGCACCGGTGATCACGCAGACTCGGTCTTGACACATCTTGTTGCTCATGTGGCCGACCTTAGTCTCCGACTCGCGTCGTCCCACAGGGCGACCAAGACCTGCTCGGTAGCATTTCGCTGTGATTTCACGGACCGTGCGCTCGTTGGCGGAGACGCACGCCGTGGCGGCGGCGATCGCCGGACTCGCCAAGGTCGGCGACGTGATCCTCCTCGCCGGCGACATGGGGGCCGGCAAGACCGCCTTCGCCCAGGGTTTCGGGCGGGCGCTCGGTATCACCGAGCCGATCACGTCACCCACTTTCACCGTCGTCCACACCTACGACACCGGTCGCGTCCTTTTGCACCACGCCGATCTGTACCGCCTCGATCGGCGAAGCGAGGTCGACGATCTCGGTCTCGATGAGATGACGGAAGGTCGGGGGATTCTGCTCGTCGAGTGGGGAGACGTTCTGGCCGAATCTTTCGGCGACCATCTCGAGGTGGTCATCGAGCGGATCGACGACTCCGAAGATGCGCGTCGCATCACCATCCGGTCGGTCGGCCGCCGGTGGGACTCACGCTGGACCGCTCTCGAAGCGTCGATCGGATCGTGACGTCGTGCTGATCCTCGGAATCGAAACCGCCACCGAGCGCGTCGGCGTGTCGATCGGTGGCCACGACGGAGTCATCGCCTCGTTCCAGATCACACGCGGTCGACGACATGCCGAAACCCTCGTGCCGGCGATCGAATTCGTGTGTCGAGAAGCCGACGTGACCCTCCCCGAGATCGGTGCGATCGCGGTCGATGTCGGGCCCGGACTCTTCACCGGCATGCGTGTCGGAATTGCGACCGCGAAGGCCATGGCCTCGGCCCTCGACATCCCGGTCATCACGGCCACGAGTCTCGAACTCCTCGCGCTCGCAGTGGCCGACGGCGAGCGAGTGGTGGTTCCGGTCGTGGACGCGCGCAAGGGCGAGGTCTTCTTCTCGATGTATCGCAACGATGACTCGGCGGTGCGAGCCGTGGCGACTCCGACGTGCGGTCCGATCGACATGGTGGTCGCGGCGGTCATCGAACGTGGTCAGTCGGTCGTAGCGGTCGGTGACGGAGCGCGTCGATATCACGACGTGCTCGCCGATGATCACCGGATCGAGATCGCGTCCGAGACCTACGACCATCCCTCGGCCGACACCCTCGTCCGTCTCGCGCATCGCCGGAGTCTGCGCGAGGACTGGATCTCGGCCGATCGAGTGGAGGCCTTCTACCTTCGGCAACCCGACGCCGAGATCAACTGGACCACCCGGGCGGACCGCGCGTGATGTCGGGTCTGACCATCGAGCCGATGCGGCGCCGTCACGTGAAGCGTCTGCAACCCATCGAACGGGCCGTTCACGTGAAGCCGTGGTCGCCGGGCGTGTTCCAGAGCGAGATCGATCTCGTGGCCAAAGGTGAGCGCTACTACGTCGTGCTCACGGGTGAGGGCGAACTGCTCGGCTATGCCGGACTGATGTTCGTGGCCGACGAGGCCCACGTCACCAACATCGCCATCGACCCGGCGTTTCAGCGTCGGGGTCTGGCCCGTCTTCTGCTGGTTCACCTGGCCACCGAGGCGATCGATCGCGGATGTCAGGCGCTCACTCTCGAAGTGAGGGTCAGCAATGTCGCCGCGCAAGGTTTGTATCGCGAATTCGGATTCGCGCCGGCCGGTGTACGCCAGCGTTACTACGAGAACACCGAAGACGCGCTCGTGATGTGGGCTCACGACATCCAGGGCACCGAATACCGCGAGCGTCTCGCGCGAATCGCCGATCGGATCGAGGCGGGAGGTGGATCGTGGCAGACGGCCGACGCCTGAAATCTTCGTCGATCGACGAATCGACGGTGATTCTCGCCATCGAGACCAGCTGCGACGAAACGGCGGCCTCGGTGGTGATGGGTGGCACCGACGTGCTCTCGAACGTGGTGTCGAGTCAGATCGATCTCCACGCGGTGTTCGGTGGTGTGGTGCCCGAAATCGCGAGCCGCGCGCATCTCGACCTGCTCACGCCGGTCGTCGCCCAGGCTCTGGCCGAGGCCAAGGTCGATGCATCACGGATCGACGCCGTGGCGGCCACGGTCGGACCGGGTCTGATCGGCGCGCTGCTGGTGGGAGTTGCGCACGCAAAGGCTCTCGCCCTCACCTGGGAAGTGCCCTTCATCGGTGTGAATCATCTCGAGGCGCACCTCTACGCCGGCCTCCTCGACGATCCGAATCTCGAACTGCCGGTCGTGGTGCTGCTCGTCTCGGGTGGACACACGATGCTCATCGAGATGCGCGCACCGGGTGAGTACCGACTGCTGGGTCAGACCATCGACGACGCCGCCGGTGAAGCCTTCGACAAGGTTGCCCGGTTCCTCGGTCTCGGCTACCCGGGCGGACCGGCGATCGACCGACTCGCGCGCGAAGGTGACCCGAAGGCGATCGATTTTCCGCGCGCCATGATGCACGATGGGCTCGATTTCAGTTTCAGCGGTCTGAAGACTTCGGTCATGAACCACGTGCGCAAGAACCCCTCGGTTCGTACGGCCGATGTGGCGGCATCGTTCCAAGAAGCGGTGGTCGATGTGCTCGTGAGCAAGGCGCGTCGGGCGGCCGACACCGTCGGTGCGAAGGGTGTGGTTCTCGGTGGAGGTGTGGCCGCCAACTCATTGCTCCGTGAACGCTTCTCGGCCATGGCGACGGCCGACGGCCGACGTGTGTTGCTGCCGAGTCGGGCGATGTGCACCGACAACGCAGCGATGATCGGAGCCGCCGCATGGCACCGACTCGGATCGGACGGGCCGACTCCACTCGATTCCGGTGCCTATCCGAATCTGCGCATCCGATTCGAGGCCTCGTGAACGTCGACGGACTCCGTATCGGACCGCTCACCCTGCCGTCACCCATCGTTCTGGCACCGATGGCCGGCGTGACCAATGCGCCTTTTCGCACGCTGTGTCGACGTTTCGCTCCCGGTTTGTTGTACGTGAACGAGATGGTGATGGCGACCGCGCTGGTGCACGGCAATGCGAAGACCGAGCGGATGACGACGTTCGCACCCGACGAGTCGCCGCGGAGCCTGCAGTTGTACGGAAGCGATCCGACGATGATCGCCGCCGCGGTGACTCGTCTCGGCGAAGCCGGCGCGGTCGACCACATCGACATGAACTTCGGCTGTCCGGCCCAGAAGGTCACGCGTAAAGGTGGTGGCGCGGCGGTGCCGGCCAAACCCAATCTCCTGCGGGCCATCATGCGCGCCGCCGCAACAGCCGCCGCGCCCTTCGGCATCCCGGTCACCGCGAAGTTTCGTATGGGCATCGATGATTCGCTCATCACCTATCTCGAGACCGGTCGTATCGCCGAAGGCGAAGGCTTGGCCGCGGTCGCCCTGCACGCGCGAACCGCCGAGCAGCACTATTCGGGCGAGGCGCGATGGGAGGCCATTGCGGCACTGAAGCAGGCGGTCACCTCGATACCGGTACTCGGTAACGGCGACATCTGGACCGCCGATGACGCTCTCCGCATGATGAACGCCACCGGTTGCGACGGAGTGGTGGTGGGTCGGGGATGTCTGGGTCGTCCGTGGTTGTTCGGTGATCTGGTGGCGGCTTTCGGTGGTGACGACGTGCCCCCACCGCGTCGGCTCGGCGATGTCGTATCGGTGATGTCCGAGCACGTGCGCCTGTTGTCGAGTCACTTCGGCACGGATGCAACGGGAATCGATCGGGGAGTACGCGATTTCCGCAAGCACACGTCGTGGTACCTCACCGGTTTCCCGGTGGGAGGCGAAATCAGGGCCCGTCTCTCCATGGCGGGAACCATCGACGATGTCGACGCGTTGCTCGCCGAACTCATCCGCGAACACGGCCCCGATCTCGCGGTGGTCGAAGGCGGTGAGCGCATCCGACGCGGCAAGACGAACGGTCCGATCCGCGTGGTGTTGCCCGACGGTTTTCTCGATCGGCTCGACGACTTGTGCGTCCCCGACGACAACGACGTGATGGCCCTATCGGGTGGATGAGAGAGGCGGGTGGCTGAGATGAGCGTGATCCTCGCGTCGGGTTCGCCGCGCCGACTCGACCTCTTGCGCACCATCGGCGTGGAACCGCAAGTAGTGGTGCCCGACGTCGACGAGTCGGTGCGACCCGCCGAAGGAGCGATCGACTACGTCCGTCGCGTGGCCGCCGCCAAACTCGAGGCGGTCCGCAGCAATCTGGGCTCGGCCGCGGTCGGCACCTTGGTAGTGGCGGCCGACACGACCGTCGAGGTCGATGGCGTCATCCTCGCCAAACCCGCCGATGCGGCCGAGGCGGTGGCCATGCTCGGTCGTCTGAGTGGAGGCGAGCACCGTGTGCACACCGGACTCGCCGTGGCCGTGGCGACCCCGGGCTGCCGGAGCACCGACTGGGACGGCCATGTGGAGGTGGTCTCGGCCCGAGTCTGGTTCCGGCCACTCTCACCGGCCGAGATCGAGGCCTACGTGGCCACGGGCGAGCCCCTCGACAAGGCCGGGGCGTACGCCATCCAGGGCGGGGCCAAGGATTTCGTGGACCGGATCGAAGGTGACGTGAGCGGGATCGTCGGGCTGCCGCTCGAGCGCCTGACCGAGATCGCGGCCGGCCTCGGGGTCCGACTTTCCCGTTAGCACTCTCGTCCTCCGGTTGCTAATTCCCCGACCCGACCCGTAGCCTTGGCACTCGCTTCCCCCGAGTGCTAACGCCACGGGGGGAGCGCCATAACCACCGAAATCAGTCAACTCTCAGTCAACGGAGGCTCCCATCATGAATCTCAAGCCCCTCGACGACCGCATCGTCGTCCGGCCCAACGAGGCCGAG
>CAZLXB010000036.1:0-16083 GCA_964563545.1 uncultured Bifidobacterium sp.
GTTCTCGACCGGATGAAGAAGTTCGGCTCCTGAGCGCACGATGACCACCCCGGTCCCTCGTCTCACACTGCGCGGCGTTCTCGCCCGCAAGTGGCGCGTTCTCCTCACGGTGCTGGCCGTCGTGAGTGGTGTCGCCTTCGTATCGGGTGCCTTCATCCTGACCGACAGCGTCAAGAAGTCGATCAACGATCTCTTCGCCACCCTCAGCGAAGGTATCGATCTCGAAGCGCGCACGTCCATCGCATTCGGCGACGAGGCCCGCTCCAACCGCGATCCGGTGCCCGCATCGCTCGTCGACACCATCGCCACCGTCGACGGTGTACGAACCGCCGAGGTGAATCTCCTGCGCGGCGCGACCGTCATCAAGAAGAACGGTGATCGGCTCGTCACGTCCGGTCCGGCCTTCGGCATCGCGTGGGTCGGACCCGACGGACTCGATGGACGCACTCTTCTCGAAGGTCGAGTCGCTTCCGGCCCCAACGAGGTGGCACTCGACAAGAGTTCGGCCGATCGCGCCGGCTACGAGATCGGCGATCTCGTGACGATCGTCGGCCCGACCGGAAAGGGACAATTCGAACTCGTCGGACTCACCGGCACCGGCAACACCTCGGGGGGTGGTGGAGCTTCCATCGCCGCCTTCGATCCGACCACGGCCGATTCCTTCCTCGGTGCGAAAGGTCTCGCCGATTCCATTTACATCGCCGTCGACGAGGGCGCTTCGATCGACGACGTACGCGAGGCCGTCACCGCCGCGATGCCCGACGGTATCGAGGTCATCTCCGGTGAGCAGTCGGCCAAGGAAACCGCGGGTGCCATCAACGACATCATCGGGATCTTCGGCAACGTGCTGCTCGGATTCGCCGCCGTGTCGCTCTTCGTCAGCGCCTTTCTGATCTTCAACACGTTCGCGATCATCGTGAGTCAGCGGCTTCGCGAATTGGCGCTCATGCGGGCGGTGGGCGCGAGCACGCGTCAGATCCGCTCGATGATCATCGGCGAATCACTCGTCGTCGCTGTGCTGGCCACGGTTCTCGGTGTCTTCGCCGGCATGGGCGTGGCCACCGGGATCGTCGCCTTGTTCAACGCGACCGGGGCCGCCTTTCCATCGGCATCTCTCATCGTGTCGATCCGAACCATTCTGGTTTCCGCCTTCGTCGGTATCGGTGTGACCGTCTCGGCCGCGGTGATTCCGGCACTTCGCGCCGGACGCATCCCACCGGTCGCTGCCATGCGTCCCGAACTCGGATTCTCGGCATTGCAGAAGAACAAACGCCTCCTCGTCGGCTCGAGCGTTCTCGCCGCTGGCATCGCGCTTCTCGGAACCGGCATCTTCGGTCAGCCGGGCGGAACTCCGGGCACGCTCGGTCTCTCAGCCCTCGGCGCGATCCTCCTCTTCCTCGGCGTGGCGAGCCTCTCCACCACGTTCGCTGCGCCGGCCAGTCGGGTCATCAGTCGCGTGCTCCCCTTGCCGTTCTGGCCCATGACCCGATCGATCCCGGGTCGACTCGGTAGCCGTAACGCGCAGCGCACACCACGACGCACGGCGTCGACCGCATCCGCATTGATGATCGGCCTCGCGCTCGTGAGCACGGTGTCGGTCGTCGCCGAGTCGGTCAAGAAGACGTTCCAGGATCAGATCGAGGGTTCGGTCACCGCCGACTTCTTCATCGCCAACGGCCCCGGTGACTTCCAAGGGCTACCCGCAACCTTCGCCGAACGTCTGCAAGAACTGCCCGAACTCTCGGCCGTGAGCCCGTTCCGCGCCACCGTGGCCCTCGTGAACGGCAAGGAGAAACAGATCGGAGCCGTCAACGGCACCGCCTTTGGCGAACTCGTCGACATCGACCTCGTCTCGGGTTCGGTCGCCTCGCTCGACGACGGAAGCATCCTGATGCATCGCGATCCGGCTCGCGACCTCGGTGTCGACACCGGTGACACCGTCCGCGTCACGTGGCAGAACGGACGGACCGACGAGCTCCAAGTCGGCGGCGTCTATGCCGATTCGAGTGTGGCTGGCAACTGGCTGATCGGACTCGGTCTGTTGTCCCAGGTCACCACGGCGCCGCCCGTCGACTTCTTCATCGGCGCCAAGATCGCCGACGGCGTGAGCATCGAGGACGCCCGCCGGGCCGTCGAGGACGTGGCCGGCGACTACCCGAGTGCGGAAGTTCAGAACCAGGCCGAGTTCCAGCAGAGCCAGGAGGATCAGTTCGATCAATTGCTCCAAGTGATCTACGGGCTCCTTATCTTCTCGATCGGTATCGCCGTCCTCGGAATCGCGAACACGATGGCGCTCTCGGTGTTCGAGCGGACCCGAGAGTTCGGACTTCTTCGTGCGGTCGGCATGAGCCGACGAATGCTCAAGCGAGCGATTCGTTGGGAAGCCGTGATCGTCGCCGTGTTCGGTGCGACCCTTGGTCTCGTGATCGGCATTCCCCTCGGCACCACCGTGGCCTCGGCCCTCCCCGACTCGTTCGTGAGCACCGTGGCGGTTCCGGTTTCGACGATCGTGAACATTCTCGTCGCGGCGGTGGTCGTCGGCATCGTCGCCGCGATCTTCCCGGCCCGGCGAGCCGCGAAACTCGACATTCTCGAATCGATCTCCACGCACTGATGGCCATCGATCCCTCATCACTCGAACCGGGTGTGCGCGAGTTCCTGCGCGAGCGTCATCTGGCGGTGCTCGTCACTCAGCGGGCCGACAGTTCGCCACACGCTGTGGCCGTGGGCTTCACGTACGAACCGACCACTCGTGTGGTCCGTGTGATCACACGTGCCGCGAGCGTGAAGGCCGCCAATGCCGAGCGCGGCGGTCGGGCCGCCGTCAGCCAGGTGGATGGTCCGCGCTGGCTCACCCTCGAAGGAACCGTGCGGCTCGTCACCGAACCCGAACAAGTGCGCCGCGCCGTCGCCGCCTACGCCGAGCGATACCGGATGCCCGCCGAACGCGACGACCGCGTGGTGGTCGAAATCGTCGTCGACCGGATCCTCGGTCGGGCCTGAATCAGCCCAACTGGCGCAGGTCGTCGAAGATCTGGATGCGCTGGCGGGCGACGCGCGCGTCATTCATGAACATGACCTCGGCCGGATGCGCCTCGACCCGCTGCAGGGTCAGCGGCAAGACGAGCCCCTCGCCGGGATCGGTCTGACAATCGGGGCACCAATACACGGGTCGTGGATCGGCTCCCGACGTGACGCTGGCGATCGTGCCGTGGCAACGCTCGCAACGTTGACCGACTCGCCCGTACACATAAAGACGATGCGGGCCCTGGGTGGCCAGATGTTGCGCAACGTCGACGAGGGTTTCGCAATCGTCCTCGGTGAGTTCGCCGAACTCGGTCCAGGGATCGAGTTCGACCGACCACAGAACCTCGGAACGCTCGACGTTGCCTACTCCAGTCATCACCCGCGGATCTCCGAGCACCTCGGCGATGGTTGCCGACGGATCCGAGTACGCGATCATGCGATCGACGAGAGCGACGAAGTCGACGTCGGCGCGACGGATGTCGGGACCCGCGCCACCACACTGCGGGTGTCGATGTCGGTCGGGCGCGCGATACGTCTCGATTCGGATCGGACCGAAGCACACCGCTACCCAGCCGTCCACTTCGATCACCGCGCGCGCTTCACTCATCGGCTTTTGCCACCGGACGTCGGAGCGATAGAGATGCCATTCGCCCGAGAAGCGCCACGATGTCTCGAGCACGATTCCGTCGTCCCATTCGACGATCAACTTGCGCCGCTCACCGCGAATCGCTTCGATCACGGCACCTTCGCGCGGGTGGGGACCGATGCCGGCCACGGCATCGAATCGGAGGGTCGCCTGATTGATGAGTGCCGTACGCATCGCTGCCGCGGTGCGTGTGTTCGAGGCCCCTCCTGCCACGAAAAAACTTTACGCAGTGGATCGACCGCTTTGGTGGACGGTCGTTACGGAAGCTCGCCGACGTGTCCGAGGGCGAGTCGCAAGAGTCGATCCTGACCTCCGGTCATGTCGGCCGCGATCTTGGGGCTCGCCGCTTCCTTGGGCAAGAACCACGCGAGGTCGAGCGCCTCCTGCGTCGGTTGGCACTCGCCGTCCACCGGAACCACGTACACGAGGCTGACCGCATGGTGTCGTGGATCGGTGAAACCGCTGACGTCAGGGTCGGGGAAGTACTCGGCGATGGTGAACGGGGCCGGATTGGCGGGCAGGCGTGGCAGCGCAAGTGGACCGAGGTCCTTTTCGAGATGGCGGATCAGCGCGTCGCGCACCCGCTCGCCGTACAGGACTCGACCCGACACCAACATGCGGCTGATCGAACCGTCGGCCGCCACCCGCAGGAGAAGCCCGACCTTGGTGACCCGTCCGTGCGGATCGACCCGAACCGGAATCGCGTCGACATAGACCATGGGCACGCTGGCCCGGGCTTGAGCGAGGAGTTCGGGGCTGAGCCACGAGGTACGGGTGTCGATCTGGTCGCTCACGAAGGTTCATTCTCCCAGATCGGCCCGGTCGATGTGCGCGAAACGCTCCGGCGGGTGGGGTGATTCGGGTGGTTCACCGAGGACGGAGGAATCCGGTCCGGGCCGCTTCCACGATCGCCCGGACATCGCACCCCCGATGGTGGTCGTCGACGATTCCCATCGACTGCATGAACGCGTACATCGTGGTCGGCCCGACGAATGACCAGCCACGCTTCTTGAGATCTTTCGACATCGCGATCGATTCGGGCGACGTGACGAACCCGGACACTTGGGCCGCCGTCGGATTCTTCGGCCGCCGGCCTGGCTCGGGTTCGAAGCGCCAGACATAGGCGGCGAGCGAACCACATTCGTCGATCAACCCGGCACAGCGGCGGGCGTTGTTGATGGTCGACTCGATCTTGCCCCGGTGGCGCACGATGCCGGCATCGAGCAACAAGCGCTCGACGTCTCGCGAGCCGAACCGGGCCACCGCCTCGATGTCGAAGCCACGGAACGCCTTCCGGAAGGCCGGACGCTTGTTGAGAATGGTGCTCCACGAAAGTCCGCTCTGGAATCCCTCGAGGCACATCTTCTCGAAGAGTCGATGATCATCGGCGACCGGAAAGCCCCACTCGGTGTCGTGGTACTCCATCATCACCGGCGCGGTCCCGGCCCAGGCGCATCGCCGCGCGATCGGTTGTGTCATCGGGCCGCGATCGGCGCCGTGCCAGCCACCGTGGTTCGATGCAACTCGCGTCGGAACCCTGCGTAGTCGTTCAGGGCCAGGTGCTGCGTCGAGCGGTTGTCCCAGATGACGACGTCCCCCGGCTGCCAGCGGTGGCGGTAGGTGAAACGCGCCTCGGTGGTGTGGGCGTGCAGGAACTCCATCAGCGCCACGGCCTCGGCCCGTTCCATGGCATCGATGTCGCGCACGTAGGCCCGGTTGTAGAAGAGGACTTCGCGGTCGGTCTCGGGGTGGCGGCAGACGAGAGGGTGGCGTCGTTCGTCATCGGCCGAGTCGTCGCAGACGATGGTCATACCTCGCATACCCGAGTGGATCGGCTGCATGCGTCGCGAGTACGCATCGCGCGCAGTGTGCACGGCGACGAGTTCGCGAAGAGTGCTCTGCATCCCGGCATCGAGCGCGGCCCAGGCGGCCGACATCGACGCGAACACGGTGTCGCCACCCCACGGCGGCACGTCGACCGCGGCCAGAATCGTGAACGACGGCGGGGCCGGCTGGAACGAGAAGTCCGAATGCCACGCACCCCCGAAATTGAAGGCTCGGCCCTCGTCGGCCTCCTTCACCACGCGGATCACATCGGGAAATTCGGGCATGGTGGCCACGAACGGAACCTCGCCACTCGGACCGAGTCGGCGGGAGAAACTCGACTGCTCGGCGGCCGTCAAGTGCTGATCACGCAACGCCACGACCTCGTTCACGCACACCGCGGTCCGCAGTTCGGCCAAGGTCGCATCGTCGAGGTCGGCGAGATCGAGTCCGTGGATTTCGGCCCCGAACACCCCCGTGACCGGAGTGATGATCATGCCCGCACGCTAGTTCGGGGCGATCCGCCGCTCACGCGTGACCTAAGTTGAGGCCATGGCGGCACTCGAGATCCCGCGGTTCGGAGAGTTGCTCGCACCGTTCATCGGTCGTGTTCCGACCGAGGCCATGCCGCGGTTCCTCGCCCTTCTCGAACGCGGTGCCGCCGACCGCTACCGAGTCTGGGCCGACGCACTTCCTGAGCACCGGGCCGGTCTCCTCGAATGCGCGAAGAGCGAGGACGAAATCGCCGATCGCATCGAGGCCGCCTTCGCTCTCGACGAGTCGCTACGGCCCGCGCTCGAAGCTCCCCTACCCGAGGCGATCTCGGTGTACTACGAGGTCTTCGCGGCCTATGACATCTGGGATCAACTGCGCATCCAGGCCAATGCCGAACGCCAGGGCGCCAACGCCTGGCGGGGAATCGCGACGAGGCATCCCGACCCCGCGGTCGTGCGGGCCCTCGAAGGGTGCTCGGCCCTGGAGGAGTCGAGTGCCGACTTCCTCGACGAGCTCATCGCGACCCACGCTCCCTGACCCTCGCCGCTGACGAATAGTTCACTGGGGGCCTACCCCGATTCGTCTAGATGAATTATCATCTCGCCATGTCGCGACCGCCCGCCTCACTCCGAGCCCTGGCCGTTGCCCGCGGTGACGAGCCGGCCGATCTCCTGATCACCGGCGGCCGGGTGCTTTCCCCCATCACGCGCGAATGGATCACCACCGACCTCGCCATCGCCGACGGTGTGGTGGCCGGCTGGGGCCGGCGCGATGCCGTGGAAACCGTCGACGTCGCCGGCGCCGCCTTGGTGGCCGGATTCGTCGATGCGCACATGCATCTCGAATCGACCAAGTTGTGGGTCGACGAGTTCGTGAAAGGCGCGCTGCCGTGCGGCACGACCGCAGTGGCCTGCGATCCGCACGAGATCGCGAACGTCGCCGGACTCGAAGGAGTGGCGGCCGTGGCCGCCGCCGCCGAACGCATGCCCTTCACCTTCGGCCTCGCCGCCTCGAGCTGCGTTCCGGCATCGAGTTTCGAAAGTCCGGGGGCCGCGTTCTCGCCCGCCGATGTACGTCATCTCATCGAGGAGTTCGACGCGATCGGTGTGGGCGAAGTCATGAACTACCCCGCCGTGATCAACGGCGATCCCACGTTCCGCGAGATCATCGCCGCCGCCGGATGGCGCAGTGTCGACGGCCATGCACCCGGGCTACGAGGCCCACAACTCGATGCGTATCTCGCCGCCGGAGTCGAGTCCGATCACGAGGCCTTCCAACTCGACGAAGCCCACGAGAAGCGGCAGAAGGGTATGTGGGTGTTCCTGCGTTACGGCTCGGCCTGCAAGGACCTCGTCGATCTCCTGCCCACGGTGCTGCGCAACGGGTGCGCGCGAACCGCGATGTGCACCGACGATCGCGAACCGCACCAGATTCGCACGATCGGTCACATCAACCATTGCGTTCGCCTCGCGGTGGAGGCTGGGCTCTCCGAGATCGACGCCCTCGTGATGGCTTCGTACCTACCGGCCGAGTTCCACAACTTCTTCCATCTCGGTCAACTCGGCCCCGGCTATCAGGCCGATGTGATCGTGTTCGATGAATTGTCCGACTTCCGACCGAGCGCCGTGTATCAGGCCGGCCGCCTCGTGGCGCGCGACGGGCTCATCCTTCCCGACGCCGTGCCGAGCACACCGGCTCCGGTGACACTGCGCGATCGCATCCGACTTCATCACCGACCCACCGCGGCCGAACTCACCATCGCTCCCCCGCCGCGCGGCTGGGCCAAGGTCATCGGGGTCACCGAGGGCACGGTTCGCACCCGCGATCTCGAACTCGATGTCACCGACCCGAAGAACGACATCGCACGCATCGCGGTGCTCGAGCGACACAAGGCGACCGGCCGCATCGGCCTCGCCTACGTGGCCGATTTCGGACTCACACGTGGGGCCATCGCTTCGAGCGTCTGCCACGACGCGCACAACATCATGGTCGTCGGCGCACGAGACGATTCCGGTCCGGCCGACATGGCCGCCGCCGTGGCCCGCCTCGACGAGATCGGTGGCGGTCAGGTGCTCGTCCACGAAGGACGAGTTCTCGCCGAAGTGCCGCTACCCATCGCCGGCCTCATGAGCGACAAGGCACTCGCCGATGTCGCCGACGAGATTGAACACATGGAGGAAACCGCCCGCCGCTTCGGCATCGGAATCGCAGCACCATTCATGTTGTTGTCGTTCCTCGGGTTGTCGGTCATCCCCGATCTGCGCGTGACCGATCTCGGACTCATCGACGTCAATCAGTGGAAGCCCATCCCGGTCGCACTCTGATCAGCAAGTAGCCTCGACCGCATGCCGGTCAAACGCCTGATTCGAGTTCTGCAGGCTTCGACCTTCTTCATCTCGGCGACGTACGGCGTCATGTTCACGATGCTCGACGACTACCGCGACGAGTACGGCATCTCGGAGTCGCTGCTCGGCTTCGTGGTCGCGATCGGCTTCTTCGCATCTTTCATCTCGCAACTTTCCTTGGCGCCGCTTGCCGATCGGGGTCATTCCCGCCGTCTCCTCGTGGTCGGCTTCACGACCGTGATCGCCGGCTGTCTGTTGATGGCCCTCGGCACTTCAGCCCCCACACTCATCGTCGGTCGACTCGTGATGGGTCTGGGTACCGGGATGTCACTACCGGCGTTGCGCCGCATCATCATCGTGGCCGACCCCGAACATCTGGGCGTCAACATGGGTCGTCTCGTGAGCGTCGACGTCGCCGGTTTCGCCATGGGTCCGGTGATCTCGGTCGCCACCGTCGGACCACTCGGCATTCCGGCTCCGTTCCTGATCCTCGCCGGTGTCCTCGGCTTGGCCGCATTCATGCTCGGTCGGCTGCACGTTCCTGAGACGGCGGCCGACGATCGCCCCACCGAACGCCTCGCCTTCGATCTGCTTCGCTATCGCGCCGTGACGGCCGCGGTACTGATCGGGCTCGCACTCTTCCTCATGATCGGAACCTTCGATTCCCTGTGGGCCCTCATGATGGAGGACCTCGACGCCCCCGAATGGATGGCCAACGTCGGTATCACGTTGTTCGCCTTGCCGATGATCTTCCTCGGCCCGTACGGCGGACGGCTATCGCAGCGCGTCGGGCCCTACCGCGCCGGTGCGGCCGGCATGCTCATCGGTGGCGTCTTCATGTGCTTGTACGGACTTCTGCCGAGCCCGTACTTGATGATGGGTGTCTTCTTGTTCCACACGATCAACGACGGACTGACGGTCACGAGTGCCGGTATCGCGATCGGAATCGCCGCTCCGCCGTCGCGCCAGGCCGGTGCGCAGGGATTGCTCGGCGGTCTGCAGACTCTCATCGGTGGCATCAGCGCCACGGCGGCCGGTTGGTCGTACGATGCCGCCGGCCGCGGGGTGACCTTCGTCGGTTGTGCGGCGATCATGTCGATCCTCGTCGTGATCGGGCTCGTCCTCGCCGGTGATCTGCGATCGAAACGGCCCGACACGACCTCCGCAACGCTCGAACCAGCGGTGTGAGTTCGCCGGTCGTCGGACCGCATGACAACATCGTCCCATGGGATTCCGCGACGGTGACGGCTGGGTGTTGTGCCAGCGATGTCAGTCCCGACACTGGGGGCTGTACGGCGCGGCCGGACTGTTGATGGTGCGTCTCGATCTGGAGACGCCGCGCGTCCTCCTTCAACTTCGCGCCGCTTGGACCCACGGAGGTGGCACCTGGGCCATCCCGGGTGGCGCGCTCGATTCGCACGAGGACCCCATCACCGCCGCGGTGCGCGAAGCCTGGGAAGAAGTCGGTATTGACGTGGAGGCCATCACCGTCAAGGACGTCTACCGCGACGACCACGTCAACTGGAATTACTTCACCGTCATCGCGCACGTGGCCGGAGACATCATCGTGTCCGAGGGCAACTACGAATCCGAGGAGATCGAGTGGGTGGATATCGACGCCGTCGACTCGTATCCGTTGCATCCCGGTATGCGCGGCACCTGGCCGAAATTGCGTGAGCTCGTCTCGGCTACTCTCCCCACATCATGAAGACCACTGCAGCAGTTCTGCGGGCCGGCAACGGCCCCTTCACCATCGAGACTCTCGACGTCGGCGAGCCCGGACCACACGAAGTGCTCGTGCGAGTGGTCGCCGCCGGCATGTGCCACACCGATCTTCTGTCACGCGAACTTCCGCCCGAATTCTTCGGCGGTCCGCAGGTGTACGGACACGAAGGTGCTGGTGTGGTGGAAGCGGTCGGCCCCGGCGTCTCGTCGGTCGTGGCCGGTGACCACGTGGTGCTGTCGTTCAACTCGTGCGGTTCATGTCCCGCGTGCGCAAAGCGGCGGCTTCCGTACTGCTTCAACTTCTCGCTCCACAACATGTCGGGCGGACGCCCCGACGGCACGTCCGCCTTCACCGATTCCTCGGGGGCACGAGTCGGCTCGCACTACTTCGGACAATCGTCCTTCGCCCACCACTCGGTTGTCGCCGAGTCGTCGGTGGTGAAAGTCGATCGATCCGCTCCACTCAGCAAGATGGGGCCGCTCGGGTGCGGTATCCAGACCGGTGCCGGGGCGATTCTCAACACGCTCAAAGTCGAGGCCGGGTCGAGTGTGGTGATCACCGGTGCCGGAGCCCTCGGTCTCAGCGCGGTGATGGCCGCCAAAGTGGCCGGTGCCGGCACCATCATCGCGGTCGACCGTCACGAGAGCCGGCTCGAACTCGCATCGCGCTTCGGTGCCACCCACACCGTGAGTGGAACACCCGAATCGATCACGGCCTCGATCATGCAGACCACCGGCCATGGTGCCGACTACGCCTTCGACACAACCGGCAATGCCGCCATCGTGCGGGCAAGTCATGCCGCGCTCAACGTCATCGGCACCATCGCCCTCGCCGGTGTCGGTTTCGGCGACCTCACGGTCGACTTCCTCTCGATGATCAGCGGCCGCACGATCACCGGGGTGATGGAAGGTGACTCCTATCCCCACGAGTTCATCCCGTATCTGGCGTCGCTCAATGCTCAGGGCAAGTTCCCCTACGACGAGCTCATCACCGAGTTTCCGCTCGAAGCGATCAACGACGCCGAAGCGGCCAGCTCGAGCGGAAAAGTCATCAAGCCCGTACTGGTGATGCCGGCCTAGGCGAGGCCGAAGCGAGCCGCGGCGGCGCGCAGGGCATCGATTGCCCCCGCCCCACCACCCAGAACGATCCGGTCGGGTCTCACCACGACCACATCGGCCGCGGCGTGGTCGAGTATGCGGGCCGTGACCGATCGGGGTTCGGCCAACAGAATCACACCACCGAGTGATTCGATCAACGTCCGATCGACCGCGGCGACCGCTGAAGCATCACGAGTGACGATGCACCAGCGACCGTCGAGAACCTCGTCGAGGATCGCGTCGCCCACGCGACCGTCAGTCACCACGTATCCGCCATCGTCGGTCACGAGCGGCGAACCCACGAGTCGGGGCATGGGAGCGCCGCCCCGATCGGTCGGATCGTTGGCGCGCGCGGCGAGCATCATCGCGTCGCGACCAGCTGCTTCCTGGGCGTCCAACGTGCAGATCACCCGGCCGAACCCGACGGCGGATTCCACGATGGTTTGCACGTGCGGAGATCGCTCCGATTGGTAGGTGTCGAGCAACGATTCGTCGGCGCCATCGACGACTGCGGCCAACTTCCAGGAGAGATTCAATGCGTCGCGGATGCCGCTGCACATTCCTTGACCGAGGAAGGGAGGCATCTGATGCGCGGAATCTCCGGCCAGGAGCAAGCGACCTCGGCGCCATTCGTTGGCAATCAGTCCGTGAAACGTATAGACAGCCGACCGCTCGACCGTCGCCTGATCAGTCGCGAGATAGGGAGCCATCAACTCGGCGATCACCTCGGGGCGATCGATCGCCTCGGGGTCCTCACCAGGCAGCAGCATGAACTCGAACCGGCGTCGGGGCCACGGCATGGGCACGATCGTGTGCGGGCGGGCGGGGTCGCAGATCTGCAACGTACGGCGAGGAGCATCGGGATCCGGCTCGTTCAACACGACGTCGACCACGAGCCACGGCTCGTCGAAGTCGAGATCGATCTGATCCGTGCCGAGGAAGCGACGCGTGAACGACCGAGCGCCGCAACAACCGATCACCCAGGCGGCCTCGACCACGAGGGACTCTCCCGCAATGGTGCGGGCGATGATCGATACGGAATCGTTTGTCTCGTCGAAGGCCACGACTTCATGGCCCGCGAACAGTGTCGCTCCGAGCGCTATGGCGCGGGCGCGCAGGAGTCGGTCGAGGGACGGCTGATGGAAGAGATTCGACGGCGGAGCAGTGTGGTCGTCATCGAGAGTCGCAGTCATCCGGATGAGCAATTGCTTGTCAGCGGTGAGGAAGTCCATTCCCTCGTTGATGATCGACCAATCGGGTTCGTCGGACCACGCACCGATCTGCCGGAGTGTGCGCAACGTCTCGGCATCCAGATGAGCGGCGCGGGGCAATGGGTACACATCGGTGTCGCGCTCGAACACGCACACCGACAGACCCGCCTTGGCGAGTAGTGCCGCCAGAGTGGAACCGACCGGACCGGCGCCGACGATGGCGACGTCGACCGCGTTCATGACAAGTTGGCCCACCCGGACTTCAGCGCTTCGAGATCCGGTGGAACGATGAATTCGAGTGGCATGTTCGGGCCCCACGAATTACCGATGTGTTCGGGGCCGACCGGCGTGCGTCCTTTGGTCTCCCATTCGATGTCGTCGGTGATGATGTCCATGTCCGAGTAGAACTCGATGAACGACCCCGACGGCTCGAGGAGATACCAGAAGAAATTGGAGCCCACGAAGTGGCGGCCGAAGCCCCATCCCTGACGCGAAGCGTCGGTGCGGATGAGGGCGGTCGCGTTGTGTCCGATGTGGTCGATGTCGTCGCACTCCCACGAATAGTGCTGGAGTTGGGGTACTTCCGAGTTCACGACGGCGACGTTGTGATGGTCGGTGCTGCAGCGAAGGAACGCAATGATGCCCGGGAAGTGATCGCTGACCTTGAAACCCAGACCTTCCACGAGGAAGCGGATCGTGGAATCGATGTCGGGCGAACCGATGACGATGTGGCCGAGTCGGCGCGGGGCCCGAACGTGCGGGCTCACTCCACCGGCGCGGGTGTTGATTCGCTCATTGCGGCCCGGTCCGTTGTACGCAGTCGCCGACATGGTGGTGCGAGTGAGAGCATCTCCCGGACGGACCGAGAACTCGACGCGTGTGGCCGGATCGACGGCCCGCAGAGTGCCGTCGGCGATCCGCGGTTCGATGCCCAGGCCGGTGAGACGCGACGTGATGATCGAGATGTCGGTGGTGTCGCTCGCGAGGAGGTTCACGTTCAGGAGTCGACGAAATCCGCCTTCTTCGAGTTGCACCTGTTGGCCACCGTCGGATCCACCGAAGCTCGCGCCCGACGCGCCGACGACGAAACCGGCTTCCTCGTAGAACGCCCGCTGCCGCTCGGCGTCGGGAACGGCGACTCGAATCGAGTCGAGACGATGAAGCGCCATGAACCGCTACTTCCCGGCCACGCAGACGTTGCGCAGCGTGCCGATGACCTCGGCGCCGCTGTCGATCACGTCGCCCACCTTCAGGAGTCGGCCGCGCGCCATGCCCACTCCGTCCGGGGTTCCAGTGAAGATCAGATCGCCGGGTTCGAGCGTGCAGATTCCCGACAGATACGAGACGAGATACGGAATGCCGAAGATGAGGCTCGTCGTGCGTGCTTCTTGCATTCGTTCCCCCGAGACGTCGCACCAGAGTCCGATGTCGTCGGGATTCGGGAACGAGTCGACCGAGACCACGGCCGGTCCGATAGGCCCGTAGCCGTCGAAACTCTTGCCGAGTGAGAACTGCGGCGGCTTGCCGGTGGTCTGGACCTTACGGTCCGAGATGTCCTGGCCGAGCGTCAACCCAGCGACGTGCGACCACGCTTCGGCTTCCGCGATACGTCGACCACCCCGACCGATCACGACGACGATCTCGACTTCCCAGTCGACCGTGTCGCCCGAGAGTTCGATGTCGGCCGTGGGTCCGGCCAGACACGACGGGAACTTGGTGAAGGTGAGCGGTGCGGGTGGGAGTTCCATGTTCGACTCCGCGGCGTGGGATTTGTAGTTGAGTCCGATCCCGAAGACCTTCGACGGACGAGGGACACAGATCCCAGGGGTTCCCGACACCCGCGGCTGGCTCGCTGCTTTCTCGGCCAGCGCATGGAGCTCGGTGAATCGCGCGATGGCGGTCATCGGCGAGCTGAGCGATTCGTCACCGGCTACGCGCGCGACGTCGACGAACCCGTCGTCGAATTGAAAGGCCGAACGGCCGTCGATAGTGGCGAGGCGAAACATGATTCTCCTTGTTTGTTCAGTCGTCGACGACCGACGAATCGGTCGAGGGCGACGGGCGATCGATGAGGTTCTGAACGGCACGAAGGGTTGCTGCAAGGTGCTCGGTGTGGACGTCGATGGTGCGCTCCACGTCACCGGCTACGGCGGCCCGCATGAGTTCGAGGTGATCGTTGCGGTGCGGGACCTGTCGGCCGTCGGGTTTGCCCACGAATTGATAGAGACGCGCGCGGTCCATGAGGGCGGCGATCTGCGCGAGCAAGGTGCGGTTGGGACAACGCGACATGAGCGCCAAATGGAACTCTCGATGCGCGGTCTGCTGCTCGATCGGATCCTTGGCTTCCACGAGGGCGGAGAATGCGGACTTCACGACCGCGACGAACGAGCCGTCGCCGCGCGCCAAGGTGATCGAGTCACGAAGTGCAACCGGCTCGAGGAGAAGGCGGACCGAGTAGAGCTCGGCGGCCAGAGTCGGGTCGACGACGGCCACGCGGGCTCCCCGTTGCGGTGCAAGGTCGACCAATCCTTCGCCGGCGAGTCGGCGTAGCGATTCACGGATCGGGGTGGGGGACACCCCCCAGTCGTCGGCGAGGCGTTCCACCGGGATGCGGTCACCCGGGCGCAGGCGACCCGACCAGATCTCGGAACGAAGTCGGCGGTCGGTCCAGTCGGCCCGAGTGGGCGGCGCAGTTTGGAGTTCGACCATGCAGGGAAATTAGACCCCCAGAGCCACCATGGTCAATAATCTATAAATTCTCCCCACCAAAGTTCTGGTGTTGGCTCCTCACCACGTCGGTGGGGAATCCGGTCCAGAAAACGACTCCACCGGCAGAACTACCTTGACCTCATGAGCAGCATCCCTCGCTTCGACAGCCAGTCAGCCCCAGCCGATGTTGCGGCCGCCGTCACCACTGTGGGTTGCGCAATCGTCGAAAGACTCGTTCCCGATTCGACCATCGACCGTCTGCTCGACGAGATGGCTCCGCACATCGACGCCACTCCGAACGGTGCCGATGACTTCTCGGGGCGACTCACCAAGCGGACCGGCGCGCTTCTCGCCCGTTCGACCACGAGTCAGCACCTCATCGCCCACCCTCTCGTTCTCGGCACGGTCGATCATGTTCTCGGGCCCAACGCGACCAACTACCAACTGCACCTCACGCAGATCATCAGCATCGGGCCCGATTCGTCGGCGCAGCCCTTGCACCGCGACCAGTGGTGCTTCGACTTCTTCCCCTTCCCTCCCGAACTCGATGTCGAGGTCTCGACGATCTGGGCTCTCGACGACTTCACCGAGGAGAACGGTGCGACACGGATCATTCCGCACTCGCTTCTCGACGGCCGTGAAGCCTGCGCCGACGAGCACCGAGTGGAGCAGGCGGTCATGCCCAAGGGTTCGGTCGTCATCTACACCGGACGCACGATTCACGGCGGCGGCGCCAATCGATCAGCAAAGGTACGGCGGGCATTGAACGTCGACTACGTGCTCGGCTGGCTGCGCCAAGAGGAGAACCAGTACCTGTCGTGTCCTCCGGACGTCGCGCGCCGACTACCCGAGCCCATCCAGCGGCTCGCTGGTTACTCGTTGGGCTCGTATGCCCTCGGCTACATGGACGATGTCCGCGATCCGATGGCCATGCTCCGCGGTGATTCGGGGACCTCGTCCTTCGGTGGCGACGGGTCGATCGTTCCGAACGTCACGAGATAGG
>CAZLXB010000037.1:0-15454 GCA_964563545.1 uncultured Bifidobacterium sp.
CTGTCGTTCTTCTTCAACGCCCACATCGACTTCTTCGAGGAGATCGCGAAGTACCGGGCCGCCCGTCGGATCTGGGCCCGGTGGATGAAGGAGCGTTACGGCGCCACCAACGAACGCTCGATGCAATTGCGTTTCCACACACAGACCGCGGGCGTCTCGCTCACCGCGCAGCAGCCCGAGGTCAATCTGATCCGAACCGCGATCGAAGCTCTCGCCGGGGTCCTCGGTGGCACCCAGTCCCTCCACACCAACTCGATGGACGAGGCGCTCGCGCTACCCACTGAGAAGGCCGCCCGCCTCGCTCTGCGCACCCAACAGGTGATCGCCTACGAGACGAACGTCGCCCACGTCGCCGATCCGCTCGGAGGATCGCACTTCGTTGAAGCGCTCACCGACGAGATGGAACGTCGAGCCGAGGAGATCTTCGCCCGGATCGACGAGATGGGGCGCGGGTCGATGCTCGAAGGTTGCATCACGGGTATCGAGGAGAACTGGTTCCAGGGTCGGATCGCCGATTCGGCCTACGAACTCGAACGGGCTTTCAACCGCGGTGAGCGCACGATCGTGGGTGTGAACCGATTCCTCGAGGGCAACGAGGAGGACAACCTCGACATCCTGAAGATCACCAACGAGGACGAGCGCAAACAGCGCGAACGTCTGTCGGGTGTCAAGCAAGAGCGCAACGAACCGGCAGTCCTCGATGCGCTGGATCGTCTCGCCAAGGATGCCGTCGATCCCGAAGTGAATCTGATGCCGGCGCTGATCGATGCCTCCCTCGCCTATGCGACGGTGGGCGAGATGATGAACACCATGGCGGGAGTGTTCGGCCGCCACGTGGAAGTGCCGACGATCTGATGGCTGCGCTACGTGTCCTCGTCGCCAAGGTCGGACTCGACGGCCATGATCGCGGCGTGAAAGTCGTTGCTCGTTTGCTGCGCGACGCCGGAATCGAGGTCATCTACACCGGGCTCTTCCAAACACCCGAGACCGTGGCCGCCGCCGCCGTCGACGAGGACGTCGATGTGATCGGGCTCTCGATGCTTTCGGGTGCCCACATGACACTCGCTCCGCTCGTGGTCCAGGCCGTTCGGGCCCGAGGCGCCGACATACCGGTCGTGCTCGGTGGAATCGTGCCGAATCAGGACGTCGAAGAGCTCCACGCGGCCGGAATCGCCGCCGTCCTCGGACCCGGAGCACCGGCCGACGAGGTCGTGCGAACCATCACTACTGCAGCCCGTGGAGAGCGCCGCCATCAAGGGGTATAGCCGTACCCGTGATGAACTTCGCGTGCTCCGAACAGATGAAGGCCGCGACGTGGCCGAAGTCGTCGGGGTCGCCGACCCGACCGGCTGGAATCGTTCGGGCGACCGCGTCGAGGTCGCCGTACAGCGAAGCGAGTCGCTCGGTGGCATGAAGTCCGGGCTGTAGCGAGTTCACGGTCACGCCGTCTCCAGCGACCTCACGCGCGAGCGTCTTCAAGAAACCGGTGAGTCCGGCGCGAGCGGTGTTCGACAGGATGAGTCGATCGATCGGCTCCCGCACCGATGACGACGTGATCGCGACGATGCGACCCCAACCCCGTGACTGCATCGCGGGTACGACGGCCTGGCACATGGCCACGGTCGAGACGAGATTGAGGCGCAACGCCACGTCGTACGCCTCGAGGGGAGTCGACGCGAAGTTGCCGGGCGGCGGGCCGCCGGCATTGGCGATCAGGATGTCGATCGAACCGAGTCGCTCCGTCGCTTCTTTCACCAGTCGGGCGACTTCATCGGCGTCGCTGACATCGGCGGCGATGGCCGACGCGCTCTTGGGGAGCGAACGAAGCGCGACGGCGAGTTTCTCCTCGGAACGTGAGGCGATGACGACGTCGACACCGGCGGCGGCGAGAGCGCGTGCCGTGGAGAGTCCGAGGCCGCTCGAAGCCCCGGTGACGAGGGCGCGACGGCCGCTGATGCCGAGATCCATGAAACCTCCGTGTTCAGTCGATCGGGAATTGGATGGCGGCGCGTTCGCTCACGAAGTCGGCCGTGAACGCCGCGATGAAAGCCTTGTGATCCGGATGGTCCCGGTACACGAGGTAGTCGTCGGTCGAATCGAATTCGGCGACGACCGCGAAGTCGTAGGTCCCGGGGTTGACGCCGAGGTTGGGACCGAACGAATACGACTTGATCTCGGGGATGAGCGCCGGAAGGGTCGCGAGCGCCTTCGTGGCGGCCTCGATGTGGTCGGGACCCACACCTTCTTTCCAACGGAAGAGCACGACGTGCTTCACACCACTCATCGGTTCAATCCGTCAGTGCCGAGGTGATGGTGGCCAGACGGGCATCGGGTGTGGGGCGGGCACCGATGTGCTCGATCACCCACGCCGATACGCGCGTGGCATGACGGGCGGCATCGACCTCCGAACCGTGTCGAAGGTAGTGGGCGAGAAATGCACCGGCGAACGAGTCGCCCGCACCCGTCGCGTCGACGAGTCGATTGGTGGCCGGAGGTATGTGAACCGTGCCCGATGTGCCGTGCACGAGGGCGCCGTCGGCGTCGAGTTTGAGGACGATCAATGCGCCCGGGAACATCTTGGTGAGATTCGAGGCGATTGCCTCGGGGTCGTCCTCGCCGGTCAGGACGCGACCCTCCTCTTTGTTGGGAAGGAGGATGTCGATGTCGAGATCGCGGCAGGTCGAGAGGAAGGACTCGATGCCCATCTCCTGGATCATCTGGAACGAGCCCGGGTCGAACGAGAGTGTGGCTCCGGCGTCGTGGGCGATTCGGGCGGCGCGACGCGCCGCCGATCGGGGCGGATCGGTGAAGAACGACCACGCCGTCAGGTGGAGATGACGGCACGACGAGATGATCTCGACGGGCAGTTCGGAAGGCATCAAGTAGAAGTCGGCTCCGTGGCCGGAGACCATCGAACGTTGGCCGGTGTGATCGACGAACACCGCGACCGAACCGGTGGAATGCGCTTCGGTTTCCACGAATCGCGCCGCCACTCGCTCACGGGCCAGATCCTCCTCGGCCAGTTGACCGAAACGATCGCGCCCGATCTTGCCGATGAACGAGGTGTCGGTTCCGTTTCGGCGAGCCCATACGGCGACGTTGGCTGCGCTACCGCCCGGAGTGAGCATGACTTCGCCGAAAGTGTCACCACCGTGAAGGAGTTCCGAATTCGTCCGGATCAGGACGTCCCACGCGAAGTCGCCGAGCACGCACAGTTCGCTCACGGATCACACGGTATCGGCGGTTCGGCGATGAGAATGGGGGAGTGCCCCCCGTTCGTGAGAAGTCGGTCGTCGCTGCCCTGGCGATCGTCTATGTGATCTGGGGATCGACCTACCTCGCCATCAAGATCGGCCTCGAGACCATGCCGCCCTTCTTCATGCAGGGCACGCGCTTCGTGATCGGGTCGGTGGCCGTGCTCGGATTCCTGCGTTGGCGCGGCGTGCCGTGGCCGAACCGGAACCAGATTCGTAATGCCTCGGTGGTGGGACTCTTGTTGTTGATCGGCGGCCTCGGTCTCGTGACCCTCGCCGAGGATCGCGGAGTCGACACCGGACTCGTGGCCACGATCATCGCCATTCAGCCGATGCTGATGTCGCTGTGGGGTGGCATATGGAAGTCTTGGCCGCGTCGGATCGAGTGGCTCGGCATGCTGATCGGTCTCGTTGGCGTGGCGATCCTGATGTCCGACGAAGGCTTGTCCGGTTCGTGGTCGGGGGTGTCGCTCGTTTTCATCGCGTGCATCAACTGGAGCTTCGGTTCGGCGTTGAGCCGGCGAATCTCCATGCCCGACGGTCCGATGACGACCGGCATCGAGATGGCGGCAGCCGCCGTCGGTTACATGTTGTTGTCGTTCTTGCGTTCGGAGGAGATCGGGGTGCCGAGCCTCAAGAGTGCGCTCGGCGTCGCTTATCTGATCGTCTTCGGCTCGATCGTGGCCTTCAGTGCGTTCACCTATCTGATCGCCAATGTCCGAGGTCCACTCGCCATGAGTTACGCGTACGTCAACCCGGCCATCGCCGTCCTGCTCGGAATCCTCTTCTCGAACGAGTCGTTGTCGGTCAACATGGCCGTGGCCCTGCCGGTGATCCTCGTCGGCGTGGCCATCGTGACCAACGCGAACCGCGCCAGTTAAGTTGCTCTCATGCGCCGACTGATTTCCGTGCTCGTCGTGGCCGCGACGCTGGTCGCGTGTGGGGTCGACGGACCCAACGCGGAGTCGGCTGATGCGAGCGCCGAACTACTCATCACCGAGTTGCCCGATCCGATGGTGTCGACCAGGCCGACGGTGCTCTGGTTCTGGGCACCTGGTTGAAGTCAGTGCAATGTCGAAGCCCCCTCGGTCGAGGCGGCCTTTCTCGAATACGGCGATCGGATCGATTTCTACGGAGTCGCTTGGGCCGGAACGGATGAATTCATGCTCGACTTCATCGATCGCCACGGTCTGACGTTCCCGTCGGTGGTCGACCGCCCCGGAGCCGTCTTCGCCGAGTACGGCGTGCCGTATCAGCCGGCATGGGTGTTCATGGCGGCTGATGGCACGGTCACGAAGTTTCAGGGGAGTCTCGAAGGGTCGACGCTCGCGGTCTACTTGAAAGGTCTCATCGCGCCGAACGCGGCGTGATCGTGCGCACCTCTTCGATCGTCGTCGCGAAGTCTTCGTCGTCGCGGGGATCGATCGGTGGTTGCAGCAAGATTCCGTCGGTGCGCTCGGCGAACCACTCGTCGAGGACCGCCGGAATTTCGGCGTAGGTGCCACTCGGTACGAGCGCAACGAGGTGATCGTCATCGAGCAACTCGGCGAGTTCGCTCCAGCGTCCCTCGCGCGTGAGACGGCGGAGATTGTCGCCGAGCGTCGACCATCCGAAGAGGTCGAGGGTGCGGCGATACGCCGGTGTGGAGTACAAGAAGGCGAGTACGGCCCGTTGAGCCGATCGACTCGTTACGACATCGTCGGGTGTTCGCCCGGTGATCACTGGTATCGCCGTCGAGACCTCGACCGCGGGAGGAACGATGGGTGTCACACATTCGTCGAGGAATCGTGGATGTGAATTGGTGGGGTGGGTCACGAAACCGTCGGCCACTCGTGCGGCGAGTTCGATGGCGCGCGCGTTGATCCCGCCCAGCCAGATCCTCGGCGCACGAACCTCGAGCGGTCCCGGGTTGAAGAAAGGCTGGAGTCGATCGAAGCGGTAGCTCGCGGTCTCGACCCGAAGCGGTTCACCGGTGGTGAACGATCGCCAGATCGCCCGGATCGAAGTGACGTAGTCATCCATCCACTGGATCGGCGCGTTCCACTTCATCCCGAAGCGCCCCTCGATGTTGGGACGGATCTGAGATCCGAGGCCGAGGTCGAACCGGCCACCGCTGGCCGCTGCGAGGTCCCACGATTGCAGGGCGAGGAGCATCGGACTCCGCGGGAACGCGAGAGTCAGGCTGGTCTGGACGTGAAGACGCTCGGTGTGCTCGAGCGCGAGCGCGGAGACCGTCATCGAGTCGTGGATGGTCTCGGGAACATGGAGCACGTCGAAGCCGAGACGCTCGATACGACGCGCGTATTCGCCGACGTCGCGTAGCGATACGCGGTCCGACATGCCGGCGATGACTCTCACGTCGACCAGCTCCGGTCTCGGAGTCGTTGCTCGATCGACGCGACCAACGCAGCGGGGGAGCCTTGGCACGCCGCGAGGTCGGAGGTCGACAGCAGTTCGTGGACCGATCCGTCCTCGAGAGTGGCGAGGACCAGAGGAGTGCGCCCCGCGCTGAGTGCTCGAACCTGTTCGGGTTGGTCGTCGAGGTGGAAGAGTTCGAGAGGGACGCCGAGGGTGGCGGCGCATTCGTCGAACGAGCGGCGACGGCCGAGCCAGGAATGCGTGATGTCGCAGAGTGGGCAATGCCCACGTCCGGCGATCTTTCGGAGTGCGTAGGTGACCTCGCCGATCACGGTTCCCTCGGCGTCGTACACGCCGATCAGGGTCGTCACACGCATTCGGTCAGCGTATTGTGCTCCCCATGGGGGAAACACCGGTGCACGTGCCGACCCGGGGTGATCGGCAGCAACGTGTGGGCGTGGGAATCCGGAACGTGCCCGATCACGGACCCTCGACCATGGATGCTTCGGTGTATCGCGATCCGGTTCGGTACGAACTCGAGCGGACGCGGGTGCTCACCTCACACTGGCTGATCGCCGGCCGCTCGGAGCAGGTGAAGGGTGTGGGTGACTGGATCACCTACGAAGGGCACGGCGAATCCGTGGTGATCACCCGTCAAGCCGATGGATGTTTGGCGGCGTTCCACAACGTCTGCAGCCACCGCGGACCGGCGTTCGTGACCGAGATGTCGGGTTGCGCAGCGCGTCGATTCACGTGTCCGTATCACGGGTGGGTGTACGACACCACGGGACGTCTCGTCGGGGTCCCCGAGCGCGAGGACTTCGACCCACATCACCTCGCGACGGCGGGTCCGAAGAGGGTCGCCGCCGACGAATGGGGAGGATGGGTCTGGATCAACATGGCCGGTCCCGAACTGGCCATGCCGCTGATCGATGCCATCGGGCCCGAGATCGTCGACGATCTCGGTGCGTTCCGCATGGAGGACATGATTCTGCACGAGGTGCTCGAGTTCGATGTGCCGGTCAACTACAAGGCGGTCGTCGATGGGTTCAACGAGATCTATCACGTCACCGAGTTGCACCAGGTGCCGCCGGAATTCACCAAGGCCGCGCGCTGTGCGTCGTTCCACATCGTGGGTGACAACTACATGTGCTTCGTGCCCAAACCCGAGCATCTCACCGAACTCGATTCACCCGACTACGACCACCATCGCTTCGCGATTTGTCATTACGTGGTCTTCCCCAATACGGTCTTCAACTGCAATCCGGGTCACATCCAGGTCTTCCAGCCGATACCCGTCGACGTCGATCGCACCCGTTTCCTGTGCTGGGAGATCATCTATCCCGGCGATCGCGAAGATCCGGAATATCAGCGATACCTGAAGAACACCATGGCGCATTGGGCCGGGTTGAAGGTGGTGGTCGGCCAGGACATCTCGATCTACGAGCAGATGGCGCGCACCAAGAACTCATCAGGATTCACCACCCAGATCCTGTCCGAGCGCGAATGCAAGATCGCCCACTACCACGACAACATGGACCGCAAGATCCGTGTCGACCCTGCTCAGAGGGCCATTACCTAAATCTTCTCAAGGCCTCGCGGGGGTCGGGCGATACCTCTCCCCGTGAAGCAGATCGTCGGACAACTGAAGCGGGTGGCTCTCGCCACGCTGTGTTCGGCGTCCCTGCTCGGCGCGATGACGGCGACCCAGGTGTCGGCCAGTCCGAGTGCTCCGAACCCCGTCAACGCTTCGAACACCTACACCGTGAAGTCGGGTGATTCGTTGAGCGGTATTGCGGCCAAGGTGGGTGTGCCGTTGACCGAGTTGTTGTCGGCGAATGGTTTCCAGAAGTCATCCGTGATCCTTCCCGGTCAGGTGATCAAGCTTCCGATCAAGAGCACGTCGACCGCCCCTTCATCGGCCGCGTCCAAGTCTTACGCCGTGAAGTCGGGTGATTCGTTGAGCGGTATTGCGGCCAAGGTGGGTGTGTCGTTGACCGAGTTGTTGTCGGCGAACGGTTTCCAGAAGTCTTCGGTGATCGTTCCCGGTCAGGTGATCAATCTTCCCGCACACGCCAAGTCCGCTTCGACGAGCGCATCTGCGGCCACCACCGCGAACCCGAGTACGCCGAGTCGGGTCCAAAAGATCGTGGACTTCGCCAAGGCGCAAGTGGGCAAGCCGTATCGTTACGGCGCGGCCGGCCCGGATGCCTTCGATTGTTCGGGCCTGGTGCGCATGGCGTTCAAGCAGGCTGGCCTCGACGTCCCGCACTCGAGCCGTGAGCTTGTACTCCGTGGCACGGCCGTGGATTGGAAGCGCAATGGGATCCGCGCCGGAGATCTCGTTTTCACGATCTCTTCGGCCACGCCCGGCCAGATCGGTCACGTGGGCATCGCCATCAGTGCGACGCAGTGGGTCGAATCGCCCTACACGGGTAGCTCGGTGAGAATTCGCAACCTCCCCGCTTCGGACAAGATCCAAGCGGTTCGCCGACTCGTCTGAACCGGGGGACGGATGCGATGACTGCCACGGCCGTGTTCGAGACCTTGACGACTTCCGTCGACGGTGCGGTCCTCCATGTGGAACTGGCCCGACCGGAAAGACTGAATGCTCTGTCGCGCCAGCTCCTGTCGGAGGTCGTCGAGTTGGCGGCCCGGCTGCGAGTCGACAACGACATTCGGGTCGTGGTCGTGTCGGGTGCCGGCCGTGCCTTCTCGGCTGGTTTCGACCTCGACGACTTCACCTCCTCGGCGGCGGGGGAGTCTCCGCGCGACGGCGCGGATCTTGGGCGACTGGCCACCGAGGCGCTCACCAATGTTCCGCAATTGACGATCGCTGCCGTGCACGGTCACTGTGTAGGAGGCGGTCTCGTCTTGGCGGCCGCCTGCGATTTGCGGATTGCCGAGGCGGGGACGCGCTTTTCGATTCCCGAAGTCGACCTCGGAATCCCTCTCGCATGGGGTGGGATACCGCGCCTCGTCCGCGAGATCGGGCCGGCGCTGACCAAGGAACTCGTGCTGACCTGTCGGCCCTTCTCGGCCGAGGAAGCCAAGTCGATCGGGTTCCTGAACGAGGTGACCGAGTCGGGTGGGGCGGTGCGCCGGGCCCAGGCGCTGGCGGCCGAATTGGCAGCCAAGCCCCTCTACGCGTTGCGGACCACCAAGCAACAGGTCAACGCCGTGATGGAGGAGATCGCCGGGACGGGCCGCAACGCGGCCGATGCCGACGCTCTGGTGTACGCCCTGCGGGACCCTGAGAGCCGAGCGGCATCAGCGAAGTACCTCGCATCGCGTACAGTTCGTCGCACGTGAAGTGACGGGGGTCGTCGCTTCCGAGGGGGAGTGATGAACGACTACGTCATCAAGGGTGGTCTCGTGGTGGACGGGACCGGAGCGAAGCCTCGCACGGCCGACATCGCGGTTCGCGACGGCCTGATCGTCGAGATCGGCTCACAAGTCTCGGGTGAAGCTCGTGAGGTGATCGACGCCGATGGCGCCGTCGTGACTCCCGGCTGGGTCGACGTGCACACCCACTACGACGGTCAGGTGAGTTGGGACGACGTGATGGATCCCTCGGCCGGCAACGGGGCGACGACCATCGTCATGGGCAACTGCGGAGTCGGTTTCGCGCCCGTGCGGCCTGGATCCGAGCAGGCACTCATCGAACTCATGGAGGGAGTCGAGGACATTCCCGGCACCGCGCTCTACGAGGGAATGGAGTGGGGTCGTTGGGAGACCTTCCCCGAATACATGGATTACATCGCCGGGCGGCGCTACTCACTCGACATCGGAACACAAGTCGCGCACGGCTCGCTGCGGTACTACGTGATGGGCGAACGAGGTGCCCGAAACGAGGACGCGACTGCCGAGGACCTGTCGGAGATGGCCAAGCTGGCCCGCGAGGCGCTCGACGCCGGCGCGCTCGGGATCAGTACGTCGCGCACCATCGGCCACCGCGCGCTCGACGGTTCGCCGGTGCCCGGCACTTTTGCGCCGGCCGACGAGATCGCCGCCATCGCCGACGCGATGAAATCGTCGGGTCGCGGAGTGTTCGAAATGATTCCAGCCGGCACCGTCGGCAAACTCGAGGGGCTCGGTGGTGAACGAACGACACCCCACGACGAGCTTGCGCTGATGGCCGAGTTCTCCAAGCGCAGTGGGCGGCCGGTGACGTTCACACTCGTGCAGTCGCCCGACTATCCGCCCGACACGTGGCGCGAACTCCTCGACGCGACGCTGGCCGCCAACGGCAGCGGGTCGAGGCTCTACCCGCAAGTGTCGTCGCGTCCGATCGGACTCGCATCGGGTCTGTCGGGTTACCACGCGTTCCTGCGTCGCCCGACTTACATGAAGTTGGCTCACTTGCCGCTCGCCGAGCGGGCTCGTGAGATGAGCAGGCCCGAGATCAAGGCGGCGATCCTGAGCGAAGACGACGCTCCCGTCGATCGGCCGGGTTCCATGGTCAACACGTTCCGCATCTTCCAGATGGCGGCGGCATTCTTGTACCCGCTCGCCGATCCGGTCGACTACGAGCCGCAGCCCTCCGACACCCTCGGGGCCCGGGCGGCGGCGAGCGGCGAGGACGTCTTGAGTGTTCTGTACGACTACCTCGTGTCGCAGGACGGCGCCGCGATGTGTGCCCTCATGGGGGGAGCCGATGTCCATGAGCGGATGGAAGTTCTTCGCGAGATGTTGGTGCACAGCGAGACGGTGACGGGCCTGTCCGATGCCGGAGCCCACGTGACGCTGATCTGCGATGCGACGATGCCCACGACCCAACTGACCTTCTGGGCCCGTGATCGTCGCCATGGTGAACGAATCCCCATCGAGTTCCTGGTGGCCAAGCAGACCGCGCGCAACGCCGACCTCTACGGCTTGAGTGATCGCGGTCGGCTCCAACCGGGTCTGCGTGCCGATATCAACGTGATCGACTTCGACAACTTGTCGGTCGCGCCTCCGAAGGCTTTCCACGATCTACCGGCCGGCGGAACCCGTCTCATCCAGCCGGTCAAGGGTTATCTCGCCACGATGGTGAACGGTCGGGTCACGCGTCGCCACGACGCCGATACCGGCGAGCGACCCGGCACGTTGGTGCGGGGAAGGAAGTTCTGAGATGAACGCAGCCACCGATCATGTGAGCCGCTTTCTCGGGTCCGTCACCGAAACCGAGGCCCGGAGCATCGATCGCCTGGTGACCGCCCCGAGCGGCCTCGATCTACATGGCATGCACGAGGCGCTGGGCGATCCAAGGCTCGCCGAGTCCGGTCGACGGCCATACGGCATTCAGTTGATGGCCGACTTCATGGCACCCGAGGGTTCGCGTTATTTCGACTCGATCTACGGATCTTTCTTCGGCCAGTCCGCCATACGAGGTTGGCTCGTGCCCGCTATGGGCGAGATCGAGTTCATCGACTTCGTGCCCCAGCAGGAGCCGGTGGTCTTCGAGGCCGAAGGGGCATCGTGGTGGCTCGACGAGTGGCAGATGTTCATGGATCTCGCTGCGATCGGTATGGGGGAGGGCAAGGCTCCACTGTCGAAGGGCGTCAGCGTTCGTCGGTGCCGAAACGGGTGGCTCGATTGGGCGTGTGACGTGTACGACACGATGTCATTCCGTCAGCCGTCGCCATCGGGCGAGGCGGCACCGATCCCGGCCCCGCCGTCACCGGCCGGATGGCCCCAACACCTATCGGCTCCGGTGGCTCGCGCCCGCGACGTGGACTTCGATCGCGACTGCGATCAGTTCCATCCCACCGACTCGGTGTACATCGATCCGATCTTCGGCGAATTCCACGGGCAGGACGAGATTCGGGCCTGGTTGGTGGATGTGATGCCCAAGACCGGTGATATCGAGTTCGTGCCGGTCGGGCCGGAACTGAAGAACGATCGGGCGTACGTGCAGGAGTGGGTGCAGATGGCGATCACGCCCGATGGCGTTCGCGTGCCGATGACCCGCGGGACGAGCGTTCGCCGCTATCGCGATGGTTGGACTGTGTACGCGGCTGATTACTTCGACGTGGCGACGGTGTTGGCCCCCGAGGTGATGAGGGCGAGCATTGCGTGCGGTTCGACGATTTCCGAAGCCGACATCGCGAAGTATCGCAATCGCTAGGAGCGGATGCGCACCGACAAGCAGGTCACGCAACCCTCGAGTTTGATGTACTCGGAGATGTCGACTTCGATCGGTACGTAACCGCGGTCACGGAAGATCTGGGCGCTTCGCGGTGCATCGGCGGCCATCAGCAGATGCTTGTCGTCGAGCAGGACGACGTGGGCACCGGATTCCTCCGGCATGGCGAGATAGGCGGGGAACACGGAGGGATCGTCGACTGCGGGATCCCAGCCGATCACGGTTCCGTCGGGCAGTGCAGTCACGGCCGACTTCAGATGCAGAACCTTGGTGACGGGTACGGCGATCACGCGCGCGCCCAGTGGTTCGACGATCGCCGCGAACTGGTCGATGCCCTCCTGGTTGGTTCGGCCACCACGACCCACGTAGATCGTGTCGCCGATCTTCAGAACGTCACCTCCATCCATGGTTCCCGGGGCGAGGATCCGTTCGATACGACAGCCGAGATCGCGCACGATCGGTTCGACGGCGAGGATCTCGGGCTTGCGAGTGTCGTCGCCCGGACGAGTGATGACGGCGACTCCCTTGAACATCACGACGGCATCCTCGACGAAGACGCAGTCGGGGCAATCGTCCTCGACCGGCACCTCGTGGATGTCCCAACCTCGGCCTCGTAGGACCTCGACGTAGGCCTCCCACTGACGACGGGCGAGTTCAACATCGACTGGCTGGCGTTCGAGATGAGTGAGGACTCCGTCGGCGAGACGGGAGCTCGTTCTCCGGACCAGGGCCACGGTCATCGCCGAAGTGTAGGTCTGCCCTACAATTCGCCAAAGTTCGAGTGGTCAGGGGGATCAATGGCACACGACGTGATCATCAAGGGCGGAACCGTGATCGACGGATCGGGCGCGGCCGGTATTCGGGCCGACATCGCCATCGACGCCGATCGCATCACGGCCATCGGAGATCTCGCGGCCGCCGAGGCCGATCGCGTGATCGATGCGACCGGCAAAGTCGTGACCCCCGGATTCGTCGATCTGCACACCCACCTCGATGCGCAAGTCGCGTGGGATCCGTACATGACGTCGTCGTCCTGGCACGGCGTGACCACCGTTCTCACCGGCAACTGCGGCGTGACTTTCGCGCCGGTCGCCGAATCGTCGCGTTCCTACCTCGCCGAACTGATGGAGAGCGTGGAGGACATCCCGCGCGAAGCGATCCTCGGCGGACTTCCGTGGGACTGGGAAACCTTCCCCGAGTATCTCGATTCGGTGCAGCGACTCCGGCCGGCGCTGAACGTGGTCGGTCTGCTCGGACACTGCGCGGTTCGGTACCACGTGATGGGCGAACGCTCGATGACCGATGAGCCGCCGACCGCCGATGACCTCGTCCGCATGCGCGACATCGCGGCTGAGGCCGTGGCCGGGGGAGCCGTGGGCTTCTCGACGTCGCGCATCCTCGTGCACACCGTGCCCGATGGTCGCAAGGTGCCGGGAACCTTCGCCCCGATCGACGAATATCTGGCTGTCGCCGATGGCATGAACGAATCGGGTGGCGGACTCTTCCAGGCGGTGCTCGACTTCGAAACGAAGTTCCAGCACGAACTCGAACTCCTGCGGGCGATGGCCCGACGCGGCGGGCACGTGCTCTTCTCGGGTGGCGTGGGCAACGGCAACACCGATGCCGCCGCGTTCTGGGACAAGACCCTTGGTGACATCCGCGCGAACGACGGTCAGATCACCTCGGTGGCCATGACGCGCCCGAGCGGCAGTCTGATGGGCCTGCACCAGGTGCCGCCGGTGGGTAGCGGAAAGTGGCGGGCCGTGATGGCCCTTCCGACCTTGGAGCAACGAGTCGCCGCTCTTGCTGATGCCGGCACCCGAGCCGAACTCATCGAGGACGGCAAGAGTCGCGGCACGTGGTACGACCCGCAGTTCATCTATCCGCTAGGTCCTGGAGCGGTTCCTGATTACGCAGTGGACGGTGGAGATTCGTTGGCCGTGATCGCCGAACGCGAAGGACGTCATCCGGTGGAGGTGATCATCGACCGCCTGCTCGAGACCGAAGGTCGTGAACTCTTCAACGTGTGGTTCTTCAATCGCAATCGAGCCAACATGCCGAGCTTCCTGAATCTCGATGGGGTGTGCCCAGGTCTCGGCGATGCCGGCGCCCATGCGGGTCAGATCTGTGATGCCGATGCGCCGACCCACTACCTCGCTTATTGGTGTCGTGATCGGAAGATCACGTCGTTGCCCGATGCGATCCATCGACTCACCGCGAAGCCGGCCGCCGTTCTCGGTCTGATCGACCGTGGAACCCTCGGTGTGGGCAAATTCGCCGACATCAACGTTTTCGACCCGGAGAAGTTGCAGGTCGGTTATCCGGAGTACGTGAACGATTTCCCGAACGGCAAGGGTCGTCTGCGGGTGGGGGCCACGGGTTACGCGGCCACGCTCGTCAACGGTGAAGTCGTGACCGAGAACGGTGCCAACACCGGCGCCCGCCCAGGACGCGTCGTTCGCGAGTTCAAGCGCTGATCGACCGCTCGATCAGGCCGAGGCGAAGGCGACCAGATCGACCTGAGCCGACGCGGTGATCTCCGGACACGCGATCGGCATCAGTTCGATGCCGTGCGTGGTTCCGAGGATGTTGCGGGCGCGTGCGGGAACCCCGGCGCGCAGGAGGAGTCGGTAGAAGTTGATCCCCTCGTCCCGTAGCGGATCGCACTCGTTCACGCTGATGACGGTCCGCGGCAGATTTCGTACATCGTCCTCGGTGGCGAAGCTGGGCCAAGCGAGCGGGTCGCGTCGATCGAAGGCCTCGATGCCATATCCGACCCGTCCGATGTTGTTGTGGAGATTCAGGAAGATCCCATTGTTCTCGGTCGACGACGGACACTCGGGTGTCGGCCACTGTCCGGCGATGTAGGGGCAGAACGCATAGAGCCCGGAGATGGCCCCGATGTCGCCGTCCTTGGCCATCTTCATGCCGGTCGCCAGCGTGAGATTTCCTCCGCCGCTCTCACCGGCGATCACGATCCGACGCGGATCGGCACCGATCTTGGCGGCGTTGGCCACGACCCACCGGGCTCCCGAAACACAATCGTTGAGACCGGCCGGGAAGGGCGCCACTTCAGGTAGCGACGAGGGGCTCACCGCATTGCGGAAGTCCACCATCACCACCACGACCCCACGCGCCGCGAGGAGTTTGCCCCACGCGCTGTAGTTGCCGTCGAAGCACGACAACGAGGCCATTCCGCCGCCGTGGATGTAATAGACGCATGGCAACACGTCGCTGTTGTCGGGACGGATCACGCGCAACGTGATCGAGTTGCCATCGGGTTGCGAGGTCACGGATTCGGTATGGATCCGCAGGCCGGCCGTCGGAGAGTTCTCCTCGGTGTCGCAGATCGCCATCATCGAGCGGTACATCTCGGCCGATGCCTGACCCTCCGGCGTGTTGGTCTGCTCGAGCAGGGTCGCGCGGTCGACAACGTTCGGGGACTCGAAACTCGGCATCATCGCCAGCAGGGCCTTGATGCGCGGATCGATACGCGGATCGGTGGCAGCGTTCGCGGTCATGGTTTCCCCCGGATGTTTCGAGTGCGGGTGACGAGAATTCACCTCACGCTGAGAGCGGGTGACGGGAATCGAACCCGCATAGCCAGCTTGGAAGGCTGGAACTCTAGCCATTGAGCTACACCCGCAGTATTTCTCTTCCGAGGATAGCGGGGCGCGCTCTCTTCTCCGAAGGAGAACGACGGCTCTAAAGTCGG
>CAZLXB010000038.1:0-14582 GCA_964563545.1 uncultured Bifidobacterium sp.
TTGACGGAATCTTGAGAGTTCGGCTCGCCAAGCCGCCCGTGGACGGCCAGGCAAACACCGAACTGATCCGCTTGCTGGGCAAATGGAGTGGGGTTCGGGCTTCAGCGGTGTCGATCGAGGCCGGTCACACCAGCCGCACGAAGCGCATTCGCATCATCGGAATCGTCGAGCCTCCCTCGCTCTGAGGTCGCCACCAGTACATTCGTTGACGATGACTTCGATCGCCGCGCTCTCCCGCCGCAGATCTCTGCGGGCCAGGAGTCTGCTCGTCGTGGCCACGTTGGTCGCCACGTCACTGGCAGTCCTGTCGTCGCCGACTGCGGCCTCACCGAGTACTGGTCCGGTCGACAATGAAGTGATCGGACCGGACCTTCCGCCACTACCCGACCAGGTTGGGCCGGCCTTGCGGGAGTACGTCGTCGTGGCCCGTGACGATGCCGGCGTCGCGAGTGCGCTCGACTTCCTGAGCCTGCGGGGTTACTCCCCTCTCGGCGAGTGGGAGAAGGCAGTAGAGGGAATTCACGTCAGACTGCCTGCCGGCCTCGCCGACACACTCCGGCGCGAGCCCTACATCGTCTCGGTCGAAAGAAACATCGAGATGTCGATCGACGGAACTCAAAGCAATCCTCCCAGTTGGGGACTCGATCGCATAGATCAACGATCACTTCCGCTCTCGGGCTCCTACACGTCGTCGCTGACTGGCACCGGGGTCAAGATCTACGTCATCGACACCGGAGTTCGGGCCAGCCACAACGAGTTCGGAGGCCGCGTCGTGGATGGCGCGTCCTACAACTTCGGCGATGGCATCACCACCGACTGCAATGGTCATGGAACGCATGTAGCCGGCACCGCCGCCGGATCGAACGTCGGGGTCGCCCAGGGAGCCACCATCGTTCCGGTGAAGGTGCTCGACTGCGATGGCTCGGGGTCGACCGTCACCGTGATGTACGGCATCAACTGGGTGATCGAAGACCACCGAGCCGGCGAGCCCGCCGTCGCCAACCTCAGCCTCGGTGGAGGAGCATCGCCTGCACTCGACGCGGCCATCGAAAGCTTGGTCGACGACGGTGTCACGGTGGTTGTCGCCGCCGGCAACTCCTACGACCCTGCCTGCTACTTCAGCCCGGCTCGGGTTCCGAGTGCGATCACCGTGGCCGCCGCCACGTCGAATGACACCGATGCCTACTTCTCCAATTTCGGTAGTTGTGTCGACATCTATGCTCCGGGACAAACGATCTATTCGTCGACGGCAACCAACAACTCCTCGTACGAAACGTGGAACGGCACGTCGATGGCCTCCCCACACGTGGCTGGCGCCGCCGCACTGGTGCTCGGCGCCTCGCCCAGACTCAGCCCGGCGCAGGTCTGGGCCAGCCTTGAGTCATCGTCAACCGAGGGCGCGCTCACTTGGGTTTACGGTGCCTACAAGAACCCCTACGGCTTCGATGCCGCATCCGAGCCAAACAAATTGCTGTTCATCGATCCTCCACCCGTGTACTCGCTCACAGTCGGCACCGCTGGCGCCGGATCCGGAACCGTGACCTCCGCCTCCGGCACCATCAGTTGCGGAAGCACGTGTTCCAACACGTTCGTATCTGGCGCAAACGTCACGCTCACGGCAACGCCGGCCACCGGCTCGGTCTTCGGGGGGTGGTCTGGTGCTTGTAGCGGGGTCGGTGCTTGCTCGATTTCCATGGACCAGGATCGATCGGTCACCGCGACCTTCACCACACTCCCGACCCACACGCTCACGGTCATCAAGACCGGGTCAGGGAACGGGACGATTACCGAAACACGTGGAAGCCTCAGTTGCCGCAGCACCTGCACCGCAAGCGCAAGTATCGGGTTACGAATCACCCTCGTTGCAACTCCGGGACCGGGATCGACTTTTGCCGGTTGGTCCGGAGCGTGTCGCGGACGTGGCACCTGTCAGGTCACGATGAATCAGGCTCGCTCGGTCACAGCGACATTCACCGCCGTCCCGACCTACACGCTCACAGTGAGCAAGAGCGGACCTGGATCAGGATCGGTCGTCGCCAGTGCCGGTGAACTCAACTGCGGTGATGTTTGTTCGAGCAGTTACACGAAGAACACCAAGTTGGTCCTGACCGCCGTGCCGTCGGGAGGCTCACGATTCGTCGGATGGAGCGGCGCCTGTGGTGGCCGCCGCACCTGTCAGGTCACCATGAGTCAGGCTCGCTCGGTCACAGCAACCTTTGCCTAAATAACTCGTTGGATCTGATCCGGACTGCATATCGAACAGACCCTCAGGTCGTCGTGGAGGCGATGCTGGGAATCGAACCCAGGTGGAGGGCTTTGCAGGCCCTTGCCTAAACCACTCGGCCACATCGCCACTGCCTCAGCAAGCCGTGGCAGACCGCACAAACTACCGCTCACCAGCCCCATAACCCCTTTCCCGAGGTCGGCTCCTGACATGAGGCTCACGAAGTGCGAAACTCGGGGCGTCGGAGGGGGGCGTCATGTCACAGAGTCACAAGGGAACAACGGTTCTGAAGGGCGGCACGATCGTCGATGGCTCGGGCCGGCCGGCCTTCGTCGCCGATCTCGCCTTTGCGGGCGATCGCATCATCGCCATCGGGACCGACCTCAGGGGCGACACCGAGATCGACGTGACCGGATTCGTCGTGGCCCCGGGCTTCATCGACATCCACACTCACTACGACGCGCAGGTCTTCTGGGACCCGGCGCTCACACCCTCGTGTTTCCACGGTGTCACGACCGTGGTCGCCGGAAATTGCGGCTTCTCGATCGCCCCCACCAAACCGGCCGATCGCGATCTGATCGCCCGCACGATGGAAAAGGTCGAGGACATGGATCCGGCCACCTTGATCGCCGGCATCCCGTGGGAGTTCGAGTCGTTCCCGCAGTACCTCGACTCCATTCGCACGCGTGGGACGGTGCTCAACTACGCGTCCTACATCGGACACACACCGGTTCGGCTCTTCGCCATGGGCGACGAATCCGTCGGGCGACCGGCGACCGACGACGAGATCGCGCGCATGGCCACCATCGTCCGCGAGGCCATGGACGCCGGCGCGGCGGGATTCGCCACGAGTTTCGCGGTCACCCATCGGGGCGCCGACGGCCAGCCGATCCCGAGTCGCTGGGCCGACAAACGCGAGATCGAAGCACTGTGCCGAGCCGTCGGCGAGAGCGGCCGCGGCGTGGTGGGCGTGAACGGAGGCGAAAACCTGAGTTTCGCCGACTGCTACGAGATGCAACCGCGTGTCGGCGCACCCATCACCTACACGGCCTTGCTCACCACATCGACGGGCACACACCTGAGCGCGGTCGAGATCCACAAGAAGGGTCTCGCCGCCGGCGCCGACGTGTGGCCCCAGGTCTCGTGCCGACCGCTGTCGTTCTCGCAAACGCTCGTCGAGCCCTTCACGCTCAACACCAACCCGGTCTTTGCCGAACTCATGCCGAAGTCGATCGACGAACGGCGCGCGGCCTATGCCGATCCGGAATGGCGTCAGCGGGTACGTACGGCCTGGGAGAACAAGCAAGGTCTCGTGCCTCGCTGGGAGAGTTACGAGGTCATGGAAGCCGCCCACTCCCCCGAGGCCGTCGGTCGGCGGCTCACCGAGCTCGCCGGTGCCCACGATCCCTTCGACACCCTCCTCGAACTCGCTTTGCTCGAGCCCGATCTCAAATTGCGCGTCAAGGCCCTTCTGGCCAACGACGATGAAGACGGAGTGGCCATGCTCCTGCAGACCGACGGTTGCACCCTCGGCCTCTCGGATGCCGGCGCCCATGTGGGGCAGCTGTGCGACGCGGTCCTCTCCACCGACTTGCTCGGCACGTGGGTACGCGATCGAAAAGTGCTGACCATCGAGCAGGCCGTGCACAAACTGACCAAGGTTCAGGCCGATCTCTTCCGATTCACCGACCGTGGCGAATTGCGCGAAGGGGCTTTTGCCGATGTCGTGGTGTTCGATCCGACAACTGTTGGCACCGGTCCGGTGCGGCGGGTGCGCGATTTCCCGGCTGATGGTGAACGCCTGACCGCCGACTCCCCGACCGGAATGATCCTGACCTTCGTGAATGGGCGCAAAGTGGTGGAGAACGGGCGACTGACTCCCGAAGCACTCGCCGAGCGTCCGGGCGAACTCCTCGCACCGGCACCGCGCTGATCAGGCGGGCGTCACCTCGTAGCGAATCGGGAGAGTCTTCAGACCACCCACGAAGATCGTCTTCATCCACTTGGGTTCACCGGCCAACTCGACGCTCTTCAGACGAGGCAGGAGTTCGCGGAACAAGGCCTTGAGTTCCATGCGGGCGAGCATCGCGCCGAGGCAATAGTGAACACCGAAGCCGAACGACAGGTGCTTGTTGGGTGAGCGACCCACGTCGAACGCGAACGGATCGACGAAGGCTTCCTCGTCACGGTTGCCCGACGGATACGACAGCAGCACCGACTCACCGGCCTTGATCGTGGTTCCGCGAACCGTGTAGTCCTCGGTCGCCGTGCGCATGAAGTGCTTGACCGGCGTGACCCAGCGGATCATCTCGTCGACCGCGGTGTTCATGAGTCCGGGGTCGGCCTGCAGGCGCTGAAGCTGATCGGGGTGTTCGATCAGAGCGAGAAGGCCACCCGCCATGGCCGACGCCGTGGTGTCGTGACCCGCCGTGGCCGTGATGACGTAGTACGAGATGGTCTGCATGAGCGTGAGGTCTTCGCCGTCGATCTTGGCGTTGGCCACGACCGAGGCCATGTCGTCGGTCGGGTGGGCCCGACGTTCTTCGGTCAGACGTGTGAAGTAGGCGAAGAAGTCCTGGATCACCGCGATGATGTCGGTCGGTTCGCCGCCTCGTTGCAGATCCTCGTCGGCTGCGCCGAACAACTCCTGGGTGAGTTTCAACATCCGTGGATAGTCGCTCTCGGGCAGGCCGAGGATCGAGAGAATCACATTGAGCGGCATGTACATCGCCACGTCGCGCGCGAAGTCGCACGAGTCGCCGAGCTCGACCATCTTGTCGACGTAGCGCTTGGCGTATCCGGCCAGAACTCCTTCCAATTTGGTGAGGTTCTTGGGCAGGAACCACTCCGATGTCACACCACGCAGATTGCGGTGCTCGGGGTCGTCCACATGGATGAGCGTCCGCAACATGTCGCCATTGGTTGCCCGCCGGGCATCGTCTTCGATGGTTCCGAGCACTGGTCGGGGTTCGTTCAGAAAGATCTGATTGCGCGCTTCGATGTCGAAGATGTCGGCCGACTTCGTGATGGCATAGAACGGGTTGAAGCCCGGGCCCTCCACCTTGTGCACCGGACTCTCCTTGCGCAAGAGCGCGCAGGCCCGATGGAAGTAGTCCTCATCCGCGTAGGCAGCGGGGTCGACGAAGACGAAACCCGCCTCCTCGATGTTCTGGGGCACCCGATCCGACATGACATCCCTCCCGATTGCGTGGACCCGACGATTCTGCCCGACCGACACGCGTCCGACGAAGAGACCAACGGCCCGCCACCTCACCGACCAAGTGACCCGATCGGCTAGGTTTCTGACGAGCCGTCAGAAACGACTCGACGGAGGGGCCATGACACCGACAACCGCACACCCCGACATCGTCGCCACCCGCGACATCTCCACCACGATCTCGGCCGACCGGGTGGAGTTGCACGGCCAGAAAGTCGGGCCCGTCACCCACCTGTCCGAGGAGCGTGCCCGCCTAGCCTCCCTCACCTGGCAGAACTTCGATGTCAAGCGGGTGGGGGCCACGATCGGTGCCGAGATCCACGGTGTCGACCTCTGCACTGACCTCCCCCAACCCGTGATCGACGAGATCCGTCAGGCCCTCCTCGCCTACAAGGTCATCTTCTTCCGCGACCAACCGCTGACCTCTTCCCAGCACGTGTCGTTCGCCCGCCGATTCGGCGAACTCGAGATCCATCCGTTCATCCCGTCGAACACCGGCCAGCCCGAACTCGTCCGCTTCGAAAAGTCGTTCGACGTGAAGGGCTTCGAGAACATGTGGCACTTCGACGTCACGTGGCGAGCCGTTCCATCGATGGGCGCGATCCTGCACGCAGTGAAGGTTCCCGACAGCGGTGGCGACACGTTGTTCGCCGACATGTATGCCGCCTACGACGGCCTCCCGCCGGCCACCCGCGACTACATCGATCCCCTCGATACCGAGCACGACTTCGTGAAGTCGTTCGGTCGGGGCGTACCCGCCGAGCAGATGCCGGCCCTCCGCGAGAAGTACCCGCTCGTCGTGCATCCTCTTGTCGCGCGTCATCCCGAAACGGGCCGCAAGCACCTCTACGTGAATCCGGTGTTCACTAACCGGGTCCTCGGAGTGTCCGAGGAGGAAAGCGAACGCCTCCTGACCGAACTGTGGCGAGAAAGCTCGAATGTCGAGTACCAATGCCGCTTCAAGTGGGAGGACCACTCGGTGGCGTTCTGGGACAACCGCGCCTGTCAGCACTACGCGAGCAGCGACTATTGGCCCGAGATCCGGATCATGGAACGCGCGAGCATCGTCGGCACCCGCCCCTCACGCTGACCTCGCCGGCGTCGCACGACGCTCACTAGCGTGCGGTCATGGACGAGGAACTCGACTTCCGCATCGATCTCAATCGTGGAGGCCGTGGCCCGGCCGGCCATCCGACTCGTGACGACGTCGACGTCTTGTCGCCCGATTTCTACGCCGACTTCGACCGGATCACCTCCTGGATGCGCCGCGAGGCTCCGCTCTACTGGGACGACAAGAACGGCATCTGGGGAGCAGCCAGTCACGAATTCGTGTCGATGATGAGTCGAGAATGGCGCACTTTCTGTTCGGGCAAGGGATCGCGTCCGGAGAGCTCCGTGCCCTCGATGATCAACTTCGATGCCCCCGAGCACACCAAGCGCCGTCGACTGGTGGGCAACGGGTTCACGCCACGACGGGTGGCCGATCACGAGCCGTATCTACGCACCAAGGTCACCGAACTCATCGACGCTGTGATCGACAAGGGCGAGTGCGACATCGTCGCCGACATCGCCACGCCGCTTCCCATGTACATGATCGGCGAGCTCATGGGTCTGCCCGAGGAGGACCACCACACTCTCTTGCACTGGTCCGACCTCTTCGCGACCGGCGGCGACGAAATCCGATCCGAAGTCGAACAAGCCGTGGTCGATTGGAACGACTACATCATGGCCAAAGTCCACGAACGACGCGATGGTGAGGGTGAGGACCTCGTCAGCCTCGTCACCAACGCCGAATGGGAGGGCCAGCGTCTCTCCGACATCGACATCATGTTCGAGACCATGCTCGTACTCGTCGGCGGCGACGAAACGACCCGGCACGTGATCTCCGGTGGAGTGGCCGCCCTACTCCAGCATCCGGACCAATTGCGACGACTGCAGGCTGACATGAGTCTTCTGCCATCGGCGATCGAGGAGATGCTCCGCTGGGCCACTCCCGTGCGCAACATGAACCGAACCGCCACCCAGGACGTCGAGGTGGGTGGATTCACAGTTCGCGAGGGCGACCGCGTTCTCCTGCTCTACCCATCGGCCAACCGCGATGAGAAGGTCTTCGTCGATCCGTTCCGGTTCGACATCGGGCGCACACCGAACGATCACGTGGCCTTCGGCGCCTACGGGCGCCACCACTGCCTCGGCGCGCCACTCGCCCGGCTCGAACTGCGAATCCTGTTCGAGGAGTTGCTCAACCGGCTCGACGACCTCGAACTCATCTCCGACAACATTCCGTGGCGGCGGGGCAACTTCGTTCTCGGACCGAACGAAGTGAAGGTCAGTTTCCGGGCGAAGTGAGCAGTTTGCCCATGCGGTCGATCTCGGCGTGGGCCACGACCAACAGCTGATCGCCACCTCGCGCCACATCGGCAACCGACGGAGCATCGTCACTCCAGGTCATGACGAGGTGGCTCCATGAGCGTCCGTCGCCGAGGATCGTTCCCTCGATGGAGAGTACGGCTTGTGTCGCCGAGGGCTGCGCGGCTGCCGGGCCGGCGGCGAGCCGGAAGGTCACGTGATTGCGTCGTTCGATCACCTGATGTCCGGGCACGGGAAGGGCGCCGCACACGATCGTGTAGTCCATGCCGGCTTCCTTGTGGACGTGCTTTTCCTTGAAGTCCCGGCGACTCTGCATCTCGATGAACGACCGTCGCGTCGGGTAGCGGACGATGCCCATGCGATCCCACTCGCCAGCCGAGCCTTGGGCGACCACCCGACCGAAGAACGCGACGTCCGCACCGATGTCGGCCAACACCTCGGTCGGTGCGTATTTGTCGTCGGCCTCCATGCCCGAGATCGCCTCGCCGCCCGCGCGGTCGGCATAATCGGCGACGGCTCGGTACTTCATGAAGTTCACCATGAAGATCGGCCCGTCAGCTGCCGGATCCCGTCCGGCGAGGTCGGCGGCGTACTCGAAGTTCACGGTTCCGTAGCGCATGGATCCACAGTAGCCACCGGGCACGAACGCCGACTGACCTAGTCTCAGCACATGGCCGCCGATCTCACCCTCGACTCGCTTCGCCGACGCATGAAGGCGATGCACTCCCTCTACGACGACGCTCTGGCGACCATGGATCTCGCGCAGGTGAACCACATCGAACGTGAGGGCACCCTCCCGATCGCGTTCTCGCTCTTCCACTACGCCAACATGCACGACGCTTCGTTCATGCTCCTGACCGGCCAAACTCCGATCTGGAACGACGACTGGCGGGCGCGTGTGCAACCGGCCATCGACGACCACGGCAAGCACCGCACCGTCGACGAGATGGTGGGCCAGCGGATCGGCGACTTGGCGGCGTTCACGCTCTACATACGAGCCGTATTCGACCGCACCGAGGCTTGGCTCGAGACGTTGGTGCCTGCCGATCTCGATCGAGTCGTGATCAACCGACCGTTCCCACCTCAGATCGCCAGCACCTTCAGTGCTCGAGTGGCCGGAGACGACGGAATCACCGTGCTCGATGGAATCGAATGTTGGCTGTACCAACACGGTCTGCGTCACATGGGCGAGATCGAGCTCGCCCGTAGTTTCGTGGGCCTCCAGGGAATGACGAGCTGATCAGGCGAACAAGACGTTCGGATTCATGATTCCGAACGGATCGAGGGCCGCCTTCACTGCTTTCATGGCCACAATTTCGGTCGCCGACCGACTCAAGGCCAGCCATCGCTTCTTGGCCACACCGATCCCGTGTTCGGCCGACACGCTGCCACCGAAGTGCGCCACCACCGCCATCACGTCGTCGCCGATTCTCTCGCCGTCGTCATCGGAGACCCCGACCACGTTGACATGAAGATTCCCGTCGGCCGCATGACCGAAGACGAAGAGCGGATGTCTGTCGCGCGCTCCATCCAACTTCGCGTGCAACACCTTCACGAACTCGGTGACCGATCCCACCGGGACCGTCACATCAAACTTGGCTGGCGGACCGAGAGAATTGATGCTCGGCGTGTGTTCTTCACGCAGCCGCCAGAGATCTCGGCGTTGCTGGGCCGACGAGGCCGCCACCACATCGATCCCCTCGATCCCCGCCACGATCCTTCCCACCGCTTCGGTCGGGTCGGTGTCGGCCGAACACTCGACGAGGAGGTAGGCGTCGAATCCCGGCAGCGGATTGGTGAGTCCGGTGACTTCAACGACCAGGTCCATTCCCGATCGAAGCATGAGTTCAGCGGCATCGATGCACTCGAGCGCCGTGGTGAGTGCGGTGACGCAACGCATCGCGGAAGCCGTGTCGGTCGCGCCGATGAGGAAGGTCGCCCGATGCGGAGGCGATGGAACCAGTCGTAGTCGGGCCTTGGTCACGATTCCGAGCGTGCCCTCGCTTCCGCACAACAACGCTCCGAGGTCGTAGCCGGTGTTGTCTTTCACGAGCCCGCCGAGATGGCTCACGATCTCACCCGTGCCGAGGACCGCCTCGATTCCCACGAGTTGGTGTCGTGTCATTCCGTAGCGCAAGACGTTCACCCCACCGGCATTGGTGGCGATACTCCCCCCGACCGTGGCCGAACCGCGCGCCCCGAAATCGACGGGATAGCGCAGACCGGAGGCTTGGGCGGCATCGTGAAGTTGCTGAATCGTGACTCCGGCTTCTGCGGTCACCTGCCGGGCTTCGGTGTCCACTGATTCGATCGCCCGCATGGCTTCGAGGGAGACCACGACCTCCCCTCGATGCGGGACTCCACCGCCCACCAGTCCGGTGTTGCCGCCCTGGGGAACGAGCGCGACCGAATGTTCGATGGCCAGCCGCACGACCGCGGCCACCTGATCGGTACTCGAAGGTCGAACGACCGTGCACAAGGGTGTGGAATATCGCCGCGTCCAGTCGGTCGCGTAGCGATCATCGCCCAAGAAGATCCGCTCGGTGCCGATCGCCGCACCGACGGCCGCCACGAAACGCTCGGTTCCCATGCGACGCCAAGGGTACTGCTCGTGATTTACGATGATCGGGTGCCGTCGGTGGCCGGCACGTGAGGGGGATGCCACACCATGTCGAAAGCACCGTCGATCATGAGCGAGTTGACCGCCGAATGGCTGGGTGACGCACTCGGCGGCCACGTCAGCAGTTTCACGAGTGAGATCATCGGCTCGGGTGAAGGCTTCATGGGCCAACTCGCCCGAATCCGACTCACGGGTCGTGGTGTTCCTGCGAGTGTGATCGTGAAGCTGCCGACCGCCGATCCCGGCGGTCAGGTGATCGGCCAGATGATGCGCGTCTGGGAGCGCGAGCACCGCTTCTACACCGAACTCGCACCGCGCATCACCGGCATCCGCTTGGCCGAGTGTCTGCATTCGCAAGCAGATCCCTATGTCCTCGTCCTCGAGGACCTCGACCCCCGTCGACCCGGCGATCAGGTGGCCGGGCCCACACCCGATCAATCACGCACGGCCATCGATACCGCCGCCACATTGCACAGCGCGTGGTTCGACCACCCCGATCTTCCCAGCCTCGACTGGATACCCGATCTCAACGATCCGATGAGTTCGTCGATCGGATCGATGTTCGAGGTGGGTTGGCCGATGTTCCTCGCTCGCTACTCGGATTCGCTCCCAGGACGGGTCCTCGAATGGTGCGAGCGTTTCGTGCCGATCATTCCCACGTGGATGGAGGGCTACAAGACGTGGCCTTGCACTCTCACGCACGGCGACTTCCGCCTCGACAACATGTTCTTCGACGATCAGGGCGACTTGACGCTGATCGACTGGCAGCTCTCCATGCGCGTCCCGAGCACGACCGATCTCGTGTATTTCCTCGGCACCAACATGCCCACCGACTTGCGCCGCGAGATGCAAACCGACTTGATCGACCGTTACGCCCAGCGGATGCGGTCCGGTGGGGTGCCCGACGAGTGGGCCGACCCCGAACGCATCACCCAGGGTTACGCCGAAGGATGCCTTTTCTACTGCACCTCGTTCGCGGCGAGCATCCTGACCCTCGACACGGCCAACGAACGCGGGGCCGCCCTCATGGATTCGCTCGTTCGCCGCGCTTTCTCCGCCGCCGACGATCTCGATGCCGGCGCGCGCGTGGGTCTGTAGAGCTTCGCAGACCCTCGTGGGAGACTGACGACATGGGTCGACTCCCGACGTTCTACATCAGCCACGGAGGCGGGCCCTGTTTCTTCATGCCCGATCCGAATGGCCACTGGACCGGGCTCGGACGGTTCCTCACTGATCTACCAGCGATGCTTCCCCGTCGTCCCTCGGCGGCTCTCGTCGTGACTGCTCACTGGGAGACACCGGTGGTGACGGTGGAGTCCGGAGCGAATCCAGACCTCATCTACGACTACTACGGCTTTCCCGAGTACACCTACGAACTCGAGTATCGAGCCCCCGGCTCACCGGAGGTGGCGGCGCGGATCAGCGAGGTTCTACGAGCGTCCGCACTCGATCATCGAGTCGATCCAGGACACGGATGGGATCATGGCGTCTTCGTGCCGATGAAGGTGATGTACCCCGACGCCGACCTTCCGATCGTGGCCATGTCGTTGCGCGACGATCTCGATCCGAACCACCACCTCGCGATCGGACGTGCACTCGAATCGCTTCGTGACGACGTACTGATCATCGGATCCGGCTCGAGTTTCCACAATTTGTCGCACTGGACGGCGGAGTCATCTCACCTCTTCGATTCCTGGCTCGCCGAGTCTCTCCCCGAACCCGGACCGGTTCGATCGCGAACCATCGAAAGATGGTCGTCGGCCCCGGGTGCCCGCATCGCCCATCCCCGCGAAGAGCATCTCTTGCCGCTCATGGTGGCCGTCGGTGCCGCCGAGAACGAGCCGGGGGTCGCCGTCTTCCGAGGCCCGGCCATGGGCGCGACCATGTCGTGCTGGCGCTTCGGCGGTCAGTGACCCCGACGGCCACACAGATCGGTCGCCGCTCGCCCCGCCACCCGACCCCTCTCCTCGAACGCGGTCTCGAGACGCCACATCGGTCGGTCTTCGACCACTTCTTCGAAGAGCCCGCATTCGGTCGTGACCCGGCGCATCTGCTGCGCGTAATCCTCGATGTCAGTGGCCATGCGTAGACATCCACCGGGTCGGATCACACGCGCCAAGTTCGGCAGTCGTTCGAGTGTCACGAGGCGCCGATGGGCCTGCGAGTTCTTGGGCCAGGGGTCGGGGAAGAACACCCACAGTTCGTCGATACTCGCGTCGGGAAGGCGATCGAGGAACAAGAGGGCGTCCCCTTCCACTACCCGCAGATTGGTGAGACCCGACTCCTCGATGTCGTCGAGCAGGCGGGCGATGCCCGGGCGGTGAACATCGATGGCAATCAGCCCGACCGCCCGATTGGTGCGCGCGAATGACGATGCAAGAGACCCGTTTCCCGAACCGATCTCGACACACACGCTCGAGCATTCTTCGAAAAGAGCCCCGGGTTCGATCAGAGGTCCGACTTCGGCGAGCGACCAGATCGGCATCAGACGATCGAACGACCGTTGACGAACCGGTCCGAGACCGCGTCGGCGCGGCTTGAAAGTCCGCGCGCCTCGCATGGACTCAACGTAGTGGGACGGTCGTCATGTTCTGTCCATCCCGCGCCCAATCTCTCGACCCTCGCACCTATGTTCCGAGCAGGTGCCCTGAGCACACCGCGAACACATCACCAAGGAGCAGACATGACTCTCGTACGCAAACCCTTTTTCGATCTCGATTGGCCCACGTGGATGACGAGTCGCGCACCGTTCGACCAGATGGACGGTTGGCTCGACCTCGGAACCGACACGGCGATCCGAGTCGAGGAATTCGATTCCGAGAAGCATCACGTCATCCGCGCCGAAGCACCCGGAATCGACCCGGACAAGGACGTGGAACTCACGCTGTCGGATGGTGTCCTTCGTCTCATGATCCATCGTCAGAAGCAGTCGAAGACGACCGACGCCCGCCACTACCGCTCCGAGTTCCAGTACGGATCGTTCACGCGCTTGATCGTCCTCCCCGCCGGGTGTTCGGAGGGTGACATCAAGGCGACGTACGAAGACGGCATCCTCGAGGTCAAGGTTCCGATCAACGGCGCCGAGGCTCGTGAGAAGCGCATTCCGATCGCTCGACACTGAACATGGCGCACATCCTCCCGGGCTCGGCAAGGGAGGAGTAGTTTGATCGCAACGCGTCGAACACCGGGGAGCCCATGGACATCCTGATCTGCAGCCCCTCGGAGAAAGCGGCCGAGAACCTCGAACGCATGTTGACGGATGTCCGCGATGCGCGAGTCGTCCGACGGGCGACCACGAGCCACGAGACGATCGACGTGTTGCGGCATCAGGACATCGATCTCTCCATCGTCGACGGGAACTTCCTCGAGGTCGGGCTCGTGGCGCGCAAACAGCTCTCGCCCGAACAGATTCGGAGCATTCTCTGGGTGGCATTCCTCGACCGGCTGTCGATGCCCAGCGTGATCAAAGCGGCCCAGTACGGCTACAACGACGTTCTCGTTGCTCCGACGTCGAGCCGTGAGCTCGAGCACGAACTCGTCGAAATCGTCGAGAACCGCCGCTCGGTCCAGACCAATCCGCTTCTCAAATCTGTCGACGTTGTGCCCGGTCTCTACGCCCGACAAATCATCCACTCCGATCGCATCGATCGGGATCTGGTCGAACTCCTCGGTCTCGGCCTCGACGATCGCGACATCGGCCTGGCTCTCGGGCTGTCGGTTCAAGAGATCCGCAATCGCCTGGCAACCCTCCTCGAAACCAACGGTCTTTCCAACCGCACCCAATTGGCCACCCTGCACATTCGCAGCCAATTGGCCGACTGGCTCGCGTGAGCCAGTCGGTCTCCAGAGAACCGTGCGCACATGGCTGATTTCGAGTCCCATCTCGCTCCGGCCGAACTCGAAGTTCTCGACGTCGTCGACGATCCTGTATTCACCGATGTCACCGAGAACGGCGAGGTCTATCGCAAGTATCGGATCGTTCGCTTCGTCTATGAATTCTCCCGACACCCTCAGGGTTGGACCCACCTCGCGGTTGCAGTTGCAACGCGGAACTCTCACGAAGTTGAAGTTTTCCTGCACATCGTGAATCGAGTCGTGGAGGAGTCGTACGTGCCCACGACCGCCGAGTGACCGACCGGAAACTCGCGGGC
>CAZLXB010000039.1:0-12899 GCA_964563545.1 uncultured Bifidobacterium sp.
GTCTGATGTGGTGCTGGATCACCGGACTCGCCTCCGGATCAACACACACCACCTCCGTCGCCTGGCGAAACCAACACGGCCCTAGCCCGGCCACCTCGGCGGTCTTCGACCTGCGCTGATACTCGGAAGAGCATGCCCTCGTTTCAGAATTTTCGAGATATCGCGCAGCGACGATTAGTTTCGTAACTCAGAGCTGTCCTCCCCAACGGAGAACCAGCCCGGCGGAGGGTCCACATGCGCGCGATCGGTTCACTACTTCTGGCTTCGACCCTGGTGGTCGCCATCTCGTGTGCTAGCGAGCCGAGCGACCCTATCTGCGGTGAGGAATTTGGGGAAGTGCTCAAAGACGAGGACGGTTACGTTCCCTTTGCCGGAACGCCGGAATGTGACGCCTTGCTTCTTGCAACATCCACTTCGTCACCTGAAACCTCCACCACCGAAGTGCCGACGACCATCGCAGCCACCACCGAAGCACCGGCCACTGCCGCACCCGCCACAACTCCGGCATCCAAGCCACCCACGACGTCGAAGCCGGTCGCAACGGCGGCACCTACCGCAGCACCCACCGCGGCACCAACAACTCCAGCGCCGACGGCTCCGCCCACCACGGCTCGACCCACCACGACGGCACCGGCGCCGGGCGATTCTTCGCCCTGACGTTCGGCCAACGGTCGTTCGCTGTGGCCTGCGACCGAGGGCGGCGACGTCGATGAAGTACGAACATTCGTCATCGGTTACGTCCGCACGCGTGATTCCACTCTGAGATCAACTTGGCTGTTCCTCGCCGTCGAAAGCGAGGGATCCGGTGAAGAGACGAACCAAAACGTCGGCCGTTGCCGCACTCATGACTCTGCTCGTCGGCGTCGCCGTCGTGTCGGCGTTGGTCTTTCCGGCCTCGGCGGCCGACGTTGCTCCCAGCGGCCACTGGGTCGACAATCTCGGCGGCGGAGTCACGGCGGCTGAATTCGGTCGCGGCAACAACCACCCCGACTGCCAGAACCCCCGTTTCGCCTCCGGCGAGTCCGACCTCTGGGTGTTCGAGATTCGTGGTGCAACCAACGCGTCGTCCGTGCCGGTCTGGGACGGCTCGGTTCCTTCCTGGACGGTTGATGGCTCGTTGACGGTCGTCGATGTGACCACCAACTACGGGGCCTACCTCACCGACCCGACCACCAAACGCCTCTACATCGAAACATCGCCCCCGGGAGCTCGCCTCAACGCCGCCCACCTTCTGTATGCGGGTTCGTCGACTGCGGAAGTCTTGCTGCGCACATGTGCCCACGAACTCGATGTCCGACTCAAAGGCGCACTGAGCGCCACCTACGACCTCTCATATCGATGGACGATCGACGCTGCGGTGGAGTGGCGCGTCGTCGATGCGTTCACCTTCGATGTGGATTACGTGGCTACCCCTAGCCGAGCCGACTACCCGCTCATCCAGCCCGGCAGTGCACACGTTCGAGGAGTCCTCGAACTAGGTGAGCCGAGTCTTCCTGTGCAAACAGCAGAGATCAGTTACCTCGCGGGGAACAAACGCCAGAACTGTTTCGTCGACCCGAAGACATTTTCCTTCGACTGCACCGTTGACGACTCGCTCCTCGTCACCGATCCCACCACCGGACAACCGATCGGCATCGGATCGATCTCTGTCACTGCTATTACCCCAGACGGCACGGCTCAACGAACCTTCCCGATCGACTGGAAGACAATTTCACCCTCGAACATCTTCCGGACATCGGCCGTCATCCGTAATCACAAGGCGATGGTCGCGCACAACCAAGTGCAAGTTTCGAAGTACGAGACCATCAACTTCTACCAAGAGACATGGAAGCCGGGCTCCAACTACTGCACCACTCAAACCCAGACCTTCGACTTGATCAGCGAACCAACAACTTCGGCAACCCCCGACGATCAGACCACCACCGCGGTCACCTGGTGTCGCCCCCGACCCGGCTACTCGCTGCAGTACCTGGGTGGTCCGTACGGCGTCCCCTTGTTGATCGCCAACAAGAACACTCTCGAGTCGCAATATCCGTTGGCACTAGCCGGACTTCCACCACTGTCCAACCGTGACGAGATCCGCGGGTTCCTCGACTCGCTTGCCTGTATCGAGTCGTGCAAGGCGCTCTTCCGGGCCCAGTTCCTCACCGCCGCTTTCAATGCCCTCGATCCGGCTTTTGCCCAGCAGACGATCCTGATCCGCGATACGTGCCTGACGATCGCCCAATTTCTCGAGCAGGTCAACGCCGAAACTCCTCGGATGGACGAGACCACCCTCATCATCCGTAAAGCCGAGCTGGAAAGGATCAACGGTGCGCTGGTCACAACCTGCCCGACGGTCTCGACCTCGACCAACAGCCCTGGTGTCATCAACCCGAGTTGACCTGACCTCCTGCCGGTGACGACATAGTGTTGGCTCGCTCCATTTCGATAGTTGAGGTCATCATGAAGAAAGCTCTCGCCCTCCTCGCCACACTCTCTCTGTTCGCCGCTTGCAGTGGCGACGACACCAAGAACTCAACCGACTCCACCTCGGCCCCGGACTCCACCGACGCCGCCCAGATCGCCAACCCGGCGTCCGAGTACTGCGTGCAAAAGGGTGGCACCACCGAGATCGTCGACGAATCAGCCGGCCAGGTCGGTTACTGCAACCTTCCCGACGGCACCCGAATCGAAGAGTGGGAATACTTCAACGCACAGGGCGTTCCCATTGACACTCCACTGGCCACGAGCGTCGACCCTGATTACGCCGGAACCGTCGGTTGGTTCCCGGCTGTTGCCGTCGGAACCGACGGTTTCGTCATCGCCAGCCATCACGACCGCGACAATGGCGACCTGAAAGTGACCCACTGCGAAGACCCCACATGCTCCACGGCCACCACCACCATGCTCGACGACTTCGCCGAGACCGGTCTCTACACGGCCATCGCGATCGGCTCCGATGGACTACCCATCATCAGTTCGCAGAACCGCAACAAGGGCGACCTGCACATCACGCATTGTTCGAATGTGGCCTGCACCGAGGCAGTCACCACTGCGGTCGATACCGAAGGTGATGTCGGCTGGGACTCCGCCATCGCCATCGGAGCCGACGGTTTGGCGATGATCAGCCACCACGACAACGACAACGGGACTCTTCGACTCACGCATTGCTCCAATGTCGAATGCACCGAGGCCACTTCGGTCGTGGTCGACGACGCGCCCGAGGTCGGTTGGTTCACCTCGATTGCCATCGGCTCCGACGGATTGCCGATCATCGCCTATCAGGACGAGGCGAACACCGCACTCAAAGTTGCTCACTGCGAAGACGCCACGTGTTCGTCGGCCACCATCACGACGGCCGATGATTCGGGCGATGTCGGTCAGGAGACCGCGATCGCCATCGGGCCCGACGGGCTCGCCACCATCAGCCACATCGACTACGAGAATTCGGCTCTTCTCGTCACCAAGTGCTCCAATGTCGCATGCACGTCGTCGACCACTTCGAAACCAGCTCCCGATCGACGAGCTGGCATCGGATCATCGATCACCTACTCCGGAGACGAGGCCGTGATCGTGCACTTCGACGCCGACTCGAATGCTCTTCTCGTCACTTCGTGCGCAGATGCCAAGTGCAGTTCGGGCACGACGTCCGAACTCGACCCGACCACGGGAGCCGGCTGGACGTCCATCACGACCACCGACGCCGGTCTTCCGATCGTCACCTTTTTGAGTTCGGCAGTCGGCAATCTGCGGTTGGTGTACTGCAAGACACCCACTTGTAGCTGACCTCTACGTCGTCGCCGTTCCCAAAACTGCAGGTAGCCATTCGGCGAGTCGGCCGTTGATCTGCGCCGCACTATGCGCAAGAAGATGGCCGTCGCCCTCGCACAACACGAGTTCGCCGGTGCCCGCCATGGCGGCAACGATCCGACTCGATTCGAGGGGAAGGATCTCGTCGGCATCGCCGTGGAAGAGAAGTAGTGGTCGACCACCCAACCCTGGCGCGACTTCGCATCCGGCCGACTGAGTCGCGAACGTGACCACTCCCGCTACTTCGTCCATGACCACAGCGACTCTCACTGCCACCGCACCACCGAACGAATGACCCATCACGACGATCCGTTGTGCGCCCGCGTCAGCGGCGAGTTGAACGGCCGCGGCGACGTCGAGACAACAGGCATCGAGATCGTTGGGTCGGCGGTACGACACTCGGAGAACTGGCACACCGACCGACGACCATGTGTCGCCCAACTCCTGATACAGACCATTGGCCGGCCCGAGCAAGCCGCCCATGGCTCCACCACAAGCCACGATCGCCGCGGGTTGCGCCTTCTGACCAGCAGGAACCTGATGCCACAGGATCGTCACCAGGCCCCGCATCGTGAACAATTCGACGTGGCGAAGCGTCCGGGTGATCATCGCGCTCTGAGACGCCAGGACATCGAGGGCGTGAAGAGGCGGTTCCACCGCTTGTACCCTACAAAACTCATGGCGACCCCCCGCCCGAGCACATTCGATCTCGACGACCCCGCGCACCGCGAGGTCGCGCTACGCATCGGCCGCTCATGGCGCGAACTTCGTCGCGGGGCATCGATGAGTGCACTCGTCGACTATTTGTTCGGAGTCGGCGAGGATGCGCTCGAGAGTGGCCAGATGGACACTCTCGATGTCCTCGTACAGCAACCAGCTTGGCGAATGGGCGACCTCGCTGAGGCATTGCGGGTCGATCCTTCGACAGCCACGCGAGCCGTGCAACGACTCGAACGCGTCGGACTCGCCACTCGTTGCGTGAATCCGAATGATCGGCGCGTGGTGATGGTGTCGGCCACCGACCACGGACGGCACCGTCATTCCGAGGCCCACACGCGGCGCCAGACCGTGATGCGCTCGATCATGTCGGCGTACGAGCCCGAGGAACGTGAACAGCTCGCGGCGTACCTCGAACGATTCATCGATGCACTCGACTCCGTCGTGGCCGACATCGACCGCCGCGACCACTCGTAGGTCTCGGGATACTCGTGGCCGACCCGAAGACGTTCGCCGATCGGGCGATGGAAGTCGCGCCGCAACTCTTCGGCACCGCTTTGCGGATGACCAGGAACCGCGCCGATGCCGAAGACCTCGTCCAGGAGACGATGCTCAAGGGTTTTCGCTCCTTCGACTCGTTCGAAGAAGGAACCAACCTGCGGGCTTGGCTCTTTCGGATCCTCACCAACACCTTCATCTCGTCGTATCGAGCCAAACAGGTTCGGCCATCGGAATCCGAGTTCGGAGACGTCGAAGACTCGTATCTCTACTCGCACCTCACGCAAGCCGCCGACCGACGCAAAGGTCAGAGCGCCGAAGACTCCTTGATGGAGGCGTTCACGGATGACGAGGTGAAGAAGGCTCTCGAGGATCTCCCCGAGACTTATCTACTACCGGTGTTGCTCGCCGATGTGCAGGACTTCACCTATCAGGAGATTGCCGACATGTTGGAGATACCGATCGGAACCGTGACGAGTCGTCTGCACCGCGGACGCCGCGCCCTACAGAAGGCGCTGGTTGGGTTCGCCAGTTCGAAGGGGCTCATCGATGTCACAGCCTGAAACGAAAGGTGTGGTCGACCATGGCTGATTGCCGCGACACCATCCAGATGCTCTATTCGTACTTGGACGAAATGCTCGACGACGCACTTCGCCACGACATCGACACCCACCTCGTGTCGTGTCCCGACTGTCAAGGACGCATGGAGTTCGAGTTCGAGGTGAAAGCCCGTATTCGAGCCAAAGCTGTGCATGAACCGCTCCCCGCCGACCTCGAACGCCGCCTTCGGGAATGCTTCGACATGAATGTGGTGGCGGACCCGGCGGTCGACGACGGAAGTGGGCAATGACCAGCCCGGCTGAGTACGCTTTGGGCATGCTCGCAGCAAATGTCTGGCACTGGTGGATCGGCGTCGTTCTCTCGTTCGTCGGCGTCGCGACAGTCGTGGCCATGGGTGCCGGATACGTCAAGCAGGTCAGCGCCACTCGTTTCCCCGGTAAGCGCCAGCAACGCGGCCACTCCGAGGGCTGAACATCGTCGATCGCGCCTCGCCGATGGAGTGGCGTCGTTCAACCATCATCACGAGGTTGCTCCCCCTCTGCGATTTTCCACCAACCGGATCGAGCGTCTCGTGCGCCGTTTCGGGTGGTGCCGACTCACTCGCTCTCCTCGCCCTTGCGTGCGCGGCAGAACTCCGGGTCACGGCCATCCATGTGGACCATCAGTTGCGCATTGGGTCGTCCGAGGAAAGTTCACTCGTTCGCTCGTGTGCCAAAGAGGTCGGGGCCGAATTCCGAGCGGTCACGGTTCACGTCGGGGCCGGACCGAATCTCGAGGCACGTGCTCGCGTCGCTCGTTACACGGCCCTGCCCGATGACGTGATGACCGGCCACACCGCCGACGATCAAGCCGAGACCATGGTGCTCAATCTTCTCCGCGGCGCTGGGCTCGACGGATTGGCGGCGATGCGGTCGGTGGGTGGCCCATCGGGGCAGGTACGTCACCCACTCCTTGCCCTGCGTCGGCGCGACACCGAAGCCGTCTGTGATCTCCTGGGCTGGAAGGTGTTCCATGACCCCTCCAATACCGACGAATCCTTGCTGCGTAACCGAATCCGCCACCGCGTTCTTCCGATGCTCGAGGATGCGGCCGGTCGAGATCTCGTCTCGCTACTGCACCGTCAAGCCTCACTTCTCGGTGATGATGCCGATCTGCTCGACTCTCTCGCCGAGGCCATCGACCCGACCGATGCCCGCGCCGTAGCTGCCGCGCCGTTGCCCCTCGCCCGCCGGGCGATCCGTCGTTGGCTGACGACCGACCACCCGCCGGACGCCGCCACGGTGGAGAGGGTTCTCCATGTGGCGCGCGGCGACGCGGTTGCTTGCGAATTGCCCGGTGGCGGGCGCGTCAGCCGCAAGAATCAGCGGCTTTCTCGAAACGACCCCGCCGATCACGACTAGATTCGGTCGCCGTGCCGCCGAAACTTCGTGGGAAATGGGCGCTGGGTATCACGCCCCGCCACTTCACGTGGATCCTGAAGGATCGACTGGCGGTCTGCGAGCGTCCCGGGGGCTACGGCGACAACCATCGCCGGGTCCGACGCCAAGAAGAAATCATCTGGGTGCGCGAAAACGGCTTCGGTTGTCTGGTGTCGATCATCTCGGCCCCGCACAATCTGCACAATTACGACGAACTCGGCGTGAATTACCTGCATCATCCGTACTCACCCGATCAGGTCGACGATTGGGCACGCGGCCTCTTCAAAGACCTGAAGGGTCTCTTGGCCAAGAACACCAAAGTGATCGTTCACGGCGACGAAGTCGGCGACCGCATCATGGGCGCGATGGGTGCCTTCATCCGTTGGTCCGGCCTCGTGGAAGAACCCACCGAGGCGATCATGGTCGCCGAGAAACTCGCCGGACATCAACTCGATTCGCCGGCCCGTTCACTCATCCTGCGCGCCCACGAACTCCGCTGACCTGCGGAATCCGGTCCGCCGCCTGACCACGGGAGTAGGTTGGCTTCATGGCCACCAACGCCGGTATGCGCGTCCTGGTCACTGGTATGGGGAGTCAGCTCGGCTCCCTCGTGGCGAGTGAACTCGAACATGAGCCGTGGGTCGCCGCCATCGTCGGACTCGACGTGGACCCGCCAAGGCGCCGCCTCGACCGCTCCGACTTCCACCTGATCGAGCCGGGGGATGCCGTACGAACCACCGGCATCGTGAAGGAACTCAACCCGCATCTCATCATCCACCTCGGGGTGTGGGAACCCGATGCCCGCGCCAACCCCAAGAACGCCGAACTCCTCACTCAGCAGTCGGCCGAATCGGTGTTCGTCGCCGCGCGCCGCGCGCCGGCCTTGCAGCACGTGATCCTGCGTTCGGGTCTCGAGGTCTACGGACGAGGTGGCGGTCGCCCGGCCGTTCCCGATGAATCGGCCACCACCCGGCCGACGTCTCAGTACGGACGCATGCTCATGTATCTCGAGCACGCCGCCGATCGCGCGTTCAACGGAACGACCACCCGCATCACCTCGCTCCGACTCGCGCCGGTCGTGGGGCCCCACGTTCCGAGCCCGCTCGGTCGGTTGCTGCGACTGCCCATCATCCCGTTCAACGCTCTTCGATCACCGTCGTTCAACTTGTTGCACGAATCCGATGCGGCGCGTGCCTTCGTCCTTGCGGCACGCCATCAGCCCGGAACGCCGATCAACATCCTCGGCGAAGGTGCCGTGAGCGGCTTTGCGGCAGTCCGCCACGGACGCCGAATTCCGCTTCCGCTCGTCGGCCCGGAATGGACGATCACCCGCCGGGTCACCCATCTGCTCGGTGCTCCCGTTCCCGAGCACGTCATGGAACTTCTACATCGTGGGCGCTGCGCCGTCAGCACGTCGTGCGAACACCTGCTCGGCTGGACCCCTGAGATGTCGACCGAAGACGTGATGCGTTCGCTCTTCACCTGGGAGGGCGTCGTGCGCGTGCCGGCCAAGCAGAGATGGGAGGTTGCGTCGTGAGTTGGGCGCAGGCCTCCGATGGCATCCGCATTCATTACGACACGCTCGGTCTGCGCTCGGCTGCTCCAGTACTGATGATCCAGGGCCTCGGCGCCGACAAGCATCTGTGGGATCTGCAGCGCTTCTACTTCTCGACGCGTTATCGAGTCGTCGCGCACGACAACCGCGGCGCCGGCAAGAGCGACAAGCCCTTTGGCGCTTACAACCTCGAACAGATGGCCGACGACGCCATCGCCGTTCTCGACGCCGAGAACATCGAGACCGCTCACGTCGTCGGCGCGTCGATGGGTGGTGCGATCTCGCAATATCTCACCATCAAGTATCCCGAGCGCGTCCGCTCGCTCTCCTTGGTGTGCACTGCCTGTCGGAACCACGACTGGCGTCGAGAACTTCTACGTTCGTGGGCCGAGAAGGCCACGACGGAGGGGATGAGTGCGATGACCGCCGAGGCCGCCCGCTGGGTCATGGGGCCGCGATCGCTGCGCCGACTCTGGCCAGCGGTGAGTTGGCTGGGACCCATTGCCACCGCGCGCGCGTCACACGGGTTCAACGGACAGGTACAAGCGTTGCTCGACGTCGAAGAAGGCATGACCGAACTTCTCTCCACGATCTCGGTTCCGACCGCCGTGATCGTCGGCAATCAGGACATCCTCACTCCACGCGGTGACAGCGAGGAATTGGTGGACCGTATTCCCACCGCCGAACTCATCGTTCTGTCGGGTGCGGCACACGGACTCATGATCGAGCACGCGACGACTTTCAATCGAGTTCTCGGTGACTTCCTCGGTCGGGCCGAGAAGGCGTGGAAGGCAACGAGTTCACCAGCGGTGGAGCGTCCGCAATTGCGGTCGGTCCGCGCCGCTTCGTGACCCGAGCGACGTCGAGCGTCATATGACGAATCAACCGCGAGTGATCGTCGTCGGGGGTGGGCTGGCCGGACTCACGGCGGCTCGCGAGCTGAACGAACGAGGAATCGCCGTCACGGTGTTCGACAAAGGAAGAGGTCTCGGTGGTCGCATGGCCACGCGACGGATCGAAGTCGAGGGTCGAGGAACGGCCCTTTTCGACCACGGTGCGCAGTTCTTCACGGTTCGCGATCCGCGTTTTCAACAGCTCGTGAATCGGTGGCTCCTCGATGGCGTCGTGCGCGAATGGTGCCGAGGATTCGACCACGACGATGGCCATCCGCGGTACGTCGCCCACCGGGGTATGGCCGGACTCGCCAAACACATCGCGCGCGACCTCGATGTGCGCGCGAGTTCACTCGTCTTCTCTGTTTCCGCTTCCGCCCACGGCGCCTGGAACGTCACCCTCGATGACGGCTCGGTCCACGAAGCCGACGGCGTGATCGTGACCTGTCCACTTCCGCAGTCGTACTCACTTCTCGTGACTGCCGGTGTGGAACTACCCCGCGAGTTGATCATGACCGACTACGACCGCACACTCGCACTGCTAGCCGTACTCGACCGCCCGACGGCGGCATTCGGCGTGGGCGGCCGACAGAATCCAGACAACGTGTTCTCCTGGATCGGCGACAATCACGCCAAAGGAATCTCGGATCTTCCCGCCGTGACGTTCCACGCGAATCCCGAGTGGAGCAAGACGCACTGGGACGATGCTCACAACGATGCCCACGAACTACTGCGCGAACTTGCCAGTCAGCATCTCCCCGACGCGCGCATCGTGACCTCCGAATACAAGAAGTGGCGATTCGCCACGCCGAAGGCGATCTGGCCCGAGGCCTGCCTGACCGCCGGACCCGATCAGTCGATCAGTGCTGCCGCTCCGCTCGCCTTGGCCGGCGACGCATTCGCCGGACCCAAAGTGGAGGGCGCGGTACTCAGCGGTCTCGCCGCCGGTGAGTGGATGGCGGAGCGCTTCTAACGAACCGAGTCGAGCAGCGCCGCCGGAGCACGGCGAAGGGCTTCGGTCGCCGCAGAATTCGGCAGCACGGCACAGGCCGACGCGGCGATGTCGACGTATGTCTCGGCCAAGGAAATCGCGGCGGCTACACCACCGTTGGTGCGCACGATCCCGAGGGCTTTGTCCTTCTCCGCGGGGTCGAGCGGCTTACCGAGTAGATCGGCCAACTCGCGGGCCGGTACCCCACCCGATGCGAGCGTGTGCAGAACCGGAAGCGTGTACACACCCTCGACCATGTCGTGACCAGCCGGCTTGCCGAGCTGCTCGTCGGTCGAGGAGATGTCGAGTAGGTCGTCGACGATCTGGAACACCATGCCGTAGGCATCGCCGTATGCCGTGAGAGCGTCGACCACCGCCGGGGTGAAACCACTCACCAATCCGCCGATGCGGGCCGAGGTGGCGTACAGCGAAGCCGTCTTGCCCCCGATCGACGAGAGATAGGAGTCCACCGGGCGAGCGACGTTATATGTGTGACGGAGTTCCTCGATCTGACCCTCGCAGAGTCGGCCGATCGTGCGGGCGAGAAGAGCCGCGACTTCCGTACCGAGGGACGCCGCGATCTCGGAAGCCCGGGACAAGAGGAAGTCGCCGGCGAGAATCGCCTGAAGGTTTCCCCACTTCGCATTGACGGTCTCGACTCCGCGTCGGGTGGGCGATTCGTCCATGACGTCGTCGTGATACAGGGAACCAAGATGCACCAGTTCACAAGCGATACCGCCCTGCACCGCTGCTTCGGTCGTGGGTCCACCCGCAATTTGCGCCGCGACCACGCTGAACATCGGCCGCAAGCGCTTACCGCCGGCCAGTAGAAGGTGAGAAGCGATCTCGGTCAGGTACGGATCGGGGGTCTTCACCGATTCGACGAGTGCGTCCTCCACGCGACGTCGATCGGCATCCGACGTCGTCAATCCGAGAAGCGGGGAGGCGCTCACACGGGCAGGCTAGGTCGGATTTCCACAGCCACGACGAGTGGACGACAAATGCCCCGAGGAGACGTCTGGCACGCCTGTTTCGGTCTGCTCCGCACCCCTGAGCCGACCCCGACCCGCCTGTAGCATGACTCCAAGTCGGACGGTTTCTTCCGACCCACAGAGGGCCTTCTCGCTGAGACTGGCGCAATGCCAGCCGCAGACCCCGAGGGGCCCGTGGCGAAAGGGTGCGCATGTTCGAACGCTTCACAGACCGGGCCCGTCGAGTGGTGGTGCTCGCCCAAGAAGAAGCGCGACTGCTGAACCACAGTTACATCGGCACCGAGCACATCCTTCTCGGACTCATCCACGAGGGCGAAGGTGTGGCGGCCAAGGCGCTCGAGACCCTCGGTATCTCCCTCGAAGCTGTGCGCGCTCAAGTCGAAGAGATCATCGGTCAGGGTGGCTCGTCGCCGTCGGGTCACATTCCGTTCACGCCGCGCGCGAAGAAAGTCCTCGAACTCTCGCTGCGCGAAGCACTGCAGCTCGGTCACAACTACATCGGCACCGAGCACATCCTTCTCGGACTCATCCGCGAAGGCGAAGGTGTGGCCGCCCAGGTTCTCGTGAAGTTGGGTGCCGACCTCAGTCGAGTTCGCCAGCAAGTGATCCAACTGCTCTCCGGCTACCAAGGTTCGCAGGGCAAGAGCGAGCCGGGCGCCGCCAAGGAGTCCGGCGGCGAGCGCGGTGGCTCGAAGGAAGAGGGCGAGAAGGGCGGCAGCCAGATCCTCGACCAGTTCGGTCGCAACCTCACGGCGCTCGCCCGCGAGAAGAAGCTCGACCCGGTGATCGGCCGAGCCCGCGAGATGGAGCGCGTCATGCAGATCCTCTCGCGCCGCACCAAGAACAACCCGGTGCTCATCGGCGAACCCGGAGTCGGCAAGACCGCCATCGTCGAAGGTCTCGCGCAGAAGATCGTGGCCAACGATGTTCCCGACACGCTTCGCAACAAGCAGCTCTACACACTCGACCTCGGCGCCTTGGTTGCCGGTAGCCGCTACCGCGGTGATTTCGAAGAGCGGCTCAAGAAAGTTCTGAAGGAGATCCGCACCCGCGGCGACATCATCCTCTTCATCGACGAGATCCACACGCTCGTCGGTGCGGGTGCTGCCGAGGGCGCAATCGACGCCGCCAGCATCCTGAAGCCGATGCTCGCCCGTGGTGAACTCCAGACCGTCGGCGCGACCACACTCGACGAATACCGCAAGCACCTCGAAAAGGACGCCGCTCTCGAGCGCCGCTTCCAGCCGGTGAAGGTCGAAGAGCCGACCGTGGCCCACACGATCGAGATCCTGAAGGGTGTGCGCGACAAGTACGAAGCCCACCACCGCGTGACGATCACCGATCAGGCGCTGGTGGCCGCGGCCAACCTCGCCGACCGCTACATCTCTGATCGTCACCTTCCCGACAAGGCCATCGACCTCATCGATGAGGCCGGTAGTCGCCTGCGCATCAAGCGCATGCAGACTCCGCCCGATCTGAAGG
>CAZLXB010000040.1:0-4602 GCA_964563545.1 uncultured Bifidobacterium sp.
CCCAGACACGGCGATCGCCGGGCGTGAACACTGTTTTTCTAGCAGGAGGTGTCACACTTAGCAACACCATTTAGTTACACTCCTTGACGGTTAGCGGTCGTGTCGCGGGGCGTGAAAATCCCCGGCTCTCGCCAGCCGACATTCATTCCCACAACCAAGGAGGAAACCTTGATTAACCAACGGAAGCGAGTGGCTAAGCGCCTCGCATCTGGCCTGATGGCCGGTGCTTTGGCTCTTGGTGGGCTTGCTATCTCGGGTTCGTCGCCGGCTGGCGCCGTCCCCATCGAAGAGGACGAGGACTTCCGTATTTCGGGAGACAATCGTTACGAGACTGCTGCCAACCTGGCCGCCACCATCGAGGACGAAATTGGCGTTCCCGACACGGTGATCGTTGCCAACGGTGAGAACTTCCCCGACGCTCTTGCAGCTTCGGCCCTCACCGACTCGCAGTACCCGATCCTGCTCGTGCAGGCCGACAACATTCCGTCGGACACCCGCGACCAGATGAACCGTCTGGCCGACGACGTCGATGACGTCCTGATCATCGGTGGCGAAGCCGCCGTTTCGGCCGATGTCGAAGCCGACATCGCCGACATCTTCGAAGATTCCGATGTTGCCCGTATCTCGGGCGACGATCGCTACGCCACCGCTGCTGCGGTTGCTGACGAAGTCGGCTACGCCGACATGGTCTTCATCGTGAGCGGTCAGTCGTGGGCCGATGCCGTGACCGTGGGCGGCTACGCCTCGAGTCACAACATCCCGGTCCTTCTCGCCAATGCGAGCGGAATCCCCGATGCCACTTCGGCTGCGCTCGAGACTGCTCTCGACGACGGCGTCACCCGCGCGGTGATCGTCGGTGGAACCGCAGTTGTGGGTTCGGGTGTCGAAGAGGCGCTCGTGGAGCTCGGCTTCGCGCCGGCTGGTATCAGCCGTATCGCTGGCGCCGACCGCTACGCCACCAACCTCGCCTTCAACGTCGACCAGTTCGCCGACTCCACCGCTAAGTACCTCGACGCCGGCGAAGCCGACGCCCTGAGCGGTCTGTCGCTGATGCTGGTCACCGGAGCCAACTTCCCGGACGCGCTCGCCGCGGCCCCGCTGGCTGCTGAGAAGGGCTCGCACCTCGTGCTCGTGAACCCGAGCTCGGGTGGATCGTCGTGGCTGACCCTCGGCGCGGTTGCCGGTACTGCCCTCAACGTCGACTCGGTGGCTGGCGCCGCCTTCTCGACTGCTGCCCTCACCGACAACGAAATGCTGGCGGCCATTGGCGCTTCTGGCTACTTCGGCCAAGAACTGTGGATCATCGGCGGTCAGACCGCCGTGCCGTCCTCGGTTGTGACCCTCGGAGCCGGTCTTGCCGCCTCGTCGGTCGATTGCTCGGTCATCGTCAACGGTGGTAACGAAGAAGTCCCCGGCGGCCCCGGCGACTTCGTGATTGCCTTCTCGAAGGATCTTTCGAGCTCGATTGTCGACGGTGTTTCGAACAACGGTGAAGAGCAGATCGTCGACACCGACGCCGACATGGAAGCAGTGACCGATGTGAACGGCGACGAGCCGGACATGAGCTCGACCACGCTTCTCGACCTCAACAACAACGGCAACCCCGACGCCGTGTACGTGACCCTCGCTGCCGACCTTGAAGAAGGCGACGAGATCACGTTCAACGGTTGGGAGACCGACGTCGAGGACTACGCCACCACTGGCGTGTACCTCCGCGACTTCAATGCCTGCTCGGCCGAAGTCGATGAGGACGAGGATGCCCCGACGGTCGACATCTACATGGCCGACGGTAGCGACAAGGCGATCTTCGTCTTCTCCGAGGCCACCAAGGCTTCCGCATCCGCCGCCCTCAAGGCCGACCTCGAAGCCAGCACCGCTGCCGGTGTCTGGACCTGCGCGAACCTCGATTCGGGCAACACCACCTACACCTGCGACAGCACGGTGGCCGTGGACGCCACGACCGACGATCTCACGCTCACCAACGCGGACTACACCGACGATGCCGGCAACGAGCTCGACAGTGACACCTTCGTGACCGGTGACGTGGAGGCCGCTGCGCCGGCGATCGATTCGGCCACCATTACCTGCGCCAACATGGGTGTTGGTCTCGACCAGGCAACTGCTTGGGACGACGCTTACGCCAACGTCGGTGCGCAGTCGGCTGACGACTTCGCTGAAGTGAACGTGGCCTTTGCCGGTGGCGATCTCTCGATCACCTCGAACACCGCTTTGGCCGGTCTCACGGCCAACGACTGGTCGTTCACGGTGACCCACGAGCGTGGCCTCATCGTCCCGACCCTCGCGGTCGACGGCACCGATGTCACGATCACCATCGACCGTTACGTGCACACCGCGGCTGACGTTGCTCGTCTGATCAACAACACCTACCGCGGTGGTCTCCCGGAGACCTGGGAAGCCGATGCCACCGGTATCGAGGAAGACCTCATCGATGCCGACATCCTGGACGAGGCCAACACGGCCGAGAACAGCGGTACCGAGCGCACCCAGACCTGTCACTTCACGATCACCATGGACAACGCCTCGGCGGACACCTTGGCTGATACCACGGGAACCCCGACGGCTGCTGGTGATATCCGTATCACCATCGACGGCGAGGCCCAGGCATTCGAAGTTCAGTACGTCGGCGCTTCGGCTAACGGCGGACTGGTCATCGAAGGTGTGATCTGGAACACCACGTCGACCGGAACCACCAAGGTCTCGACCTACCTCGAGGACTTGCTCGGAACTGGTGCACTCGACACCGTCACCATCTGAGATTTCGCTCAGTAGTGGGAGAGGGGGGCCTTCGGGCCCCCCTCTTTCGCGTTCCGGAACGAGTTCAGCGAAGCCGTTGCAGACGATCGCGATGCGCTTCGTAAGTGTGAGGCGCCGCGAAGTCGCTCAAGTCCAACACCCGCGCCGCAACATCGGCCGGGGTGAACGAGGCCGGCGGAGTACCGAGCACTGGCACGCCAGCCGCCCAGGCTTCCAAGATCGTGCGGCCGAAGGCCTCCACCATGTCGGGGTGCGGCACGTACAAGAAGTAATCGAGGCCGGCCAAGTAGTCGGCCGGATCCATGGATCCGAACTCTCGCACGATCCAGTTGTGGGGGAGTGAGCCCAACATCGTTCGGGGCACGTCGGCGCCACCCAGGATGTCGACGATCACCTTCGGGTCGTCGGGATACGCAGCCAGAAGCGCCTCTTTGGTGGCCGGCCACTTCCACACCGAGTCTCGGGCGTGGCGTCCGATCCGGACCTTGCCGGGTATCGGCGGCTGTTTGGGCCGGTGCCACTCGTCGGGGTCGATGATCTCCACCCAGTCGTGATCCCAGAGCTCCACGTTGGCGATGTCTGCTTGATGATGTGTGTGAAGCACATCGCGCACCACCGGGCTGATCGGCGACCACCGCGGCACACGGCCGAAGGCCCGTTGGATCTCGGCGTCCACCGCCCCGATGTCGTACACGAACTCGGCGTCGCCTTGGTACCCCGTCATCGGGGTCTGGTTCACCACCATCACGATGTTGCCGTTCACGGAGATCTTCGGGAAGTCGTCGGGAATCTCGGCCGCCGCCGTGGGGTGCTTGATCACCAAGACGTCGCAACTCACGATCTCGTGAGCGTTCACGAAGCGCGTCGATGGCGAACACGCCGCCAGGATCTTCGGGTTCACCACCGACGAATCGAATCGTGGATGGCGATTGTGCACGAGGCCGGTGGTGAGGCCGAACTTGGTGTTGGCCTTGATCTCTTCGAGGTTCGACGACGTGGTGCCGCCAGGTAGCCCGAAGTCCGACATGATGATCACGTCGAAGTGCGTGGGGTTGCCCCGCCGGCGCATCGCGGCCGGTGCTGCGAACGGCACGTGATCGGCCGGGCGCGCAAGTGGGAGCTCGCTGCGGAATATCGGCGACGAGTGCCAGTTCGAATACGCGATGCGATACAGACGTCGGGCCCCGGTGGACGTGAGTTGCGACGCCAAGCCCGTACTGGCCGACGATGTGAGCGACCCCGCGTCACGCAAAGCGATCGTGAGCGGAAGATTCGGATCGATCTGCTCCACGGCTGCAGTGCCGAAAAACGCGCGGAGACGGTCGACGAACTCCGAGTCGCCACCCGAGCGCACGTCGTCCCAGCCACCCACGGCCTCCACCACGCGCCGCCGAAACATGAGCGACGATGTATTGACCCCGATCACCTGGCCGTGCGTGAGGTCGCGGCGCACCCACACCAAGTCGTGCGTAGCCCGCACGAGCGATGACAGGTTGGCCTGAAGGCTCGGACGACTCACGAGGTGGCGCACCTGTCGCTCGATCTGACGCGGGTGACTCCAGTCGTCGGCATCGTGCACGGTCACGAACTCGCCTCGTGCTTCGGCGAGCCCGCGGTTGCGAGCGGCGTAGGCGCCGGCGTTCTCGGGCTGACGCATCACCCGCACCCGTGGGTCCTGGGCGGCGAGTCGTTCCACCACGGCCACCGATTGGTCGTTGCTCGCGTCGTCCACCACGATCACTTCGAGTTCGGCCCAGGTTTGGGCCAACACCGATCCGATGGCGTGGGCCACGGTGTCGGCCGCGTCGTACATCGGCACGATCACCG
>CAZLXB010000040.1:4702-7945 GCA_964563545.1 uncultured Bifidobacterium sp.
TCGTCGACGCGTCCATGGGCCAGATACCAATCGGCCAGCGCGAGATGGGCATCCACGCGCTCGGTACGGCGCGCCGAGGGGAGATTGGCCAGAGCCGCCAGGCCACCGAGGCCGCGCGTGTGGTGGCCCTCCCATGCTCGTTGTACGAGCCGTCCCACCTGCGGAGAACGCTGCTCGTAGCGGGCCTGGCCGGGTAGGAAGCGCAAGCCGAGGCGCTGCAGACCTTTGGCGATCACCACGCGGCTGGCCTGCACTTCCAGCCAGAGCGCCCAACCGAGCGCGACCAGCACGCCACCCAGCCCGAGTAGCGCGGCCAACACGATCGACTCCAGTGCCACGCCGGCCACCACACCGGCTGCTCCGCCGACCACCATGGTGGTCACGGCCCGACCATCGATGGCGCGCCGCACCATCTTGCGGGCCGCCCGCAGGGCTCGCCGCTGATCGGGAGACACGCGCGAGCCCACGCGGCGATGTTAGGGGAGGGTGCTGGTCCGGAGCCGCGCGTCGACGCAGTCGTATGCTCGAAGTGATGGCTTCTAGCCGTCGTCCGTCGATCCGAGGAGTCCGAGTGAGCGAGTCGAGCCAGCAGCTGGTGGTGCTCGGCCTCGGCTACGTGGGTCTGCCTCTCGTGCGCGAAGCCACACGGCGTGGTGTGCCGGTGACTGGGTTCGATGTGTCCCCGGCGGTGGTCGGGGGGCTGAACGCCGGTCGGAGCCATGTGGACGACATCTCCGATGCCGACGTGGCGGCCATGGTGCAGGCCGGCTTCACGGCCACCTCCGACCCCACGTGTCTCGACACGGCCGATGTGGCGGTGATCTGCGTGCCCACACCACTCGACGAGCGACGAGCGCCCGATCTACGCGCTGTCGAATCAGCCTCGCGGACCATCCGAGACCATCTGCGCCCCGGCATGCTCGTGGTGCTCGAGTCCACGTCGTACCCGGGCACCACCGACACCTTGGTGCGCGGCATCCTCGAGGAGTCGGGGCTCGTGGCCGGTCGCGACTTCGCCCTCGCGTTCTCGCCCGAGCGCATCGATCCGGGTAACCCCACCTGGAATCTGCGCAACACACCCAAAATCGTGGGCGGATTCACCCCAGCTTGCACCGAGCGCGCCGCCGAGTTCTACGCACTCCTCGTCGACACGGTGGTGCGCGCTCCCGGGCCGCGTGAAGCCGAAATGGCCAAGTTGCTCGAGAACACCTATCGGCACATCAACATCGCGCTGGTCAACGAAATGGCGGTGATCTCGCATCACTTGGGCGTCGACCTCTGGGCGGCCATCGACGCCGCGCGCACCAAACCCTTCGGGTTCTCGGCGTTCTATCCGGGGCCGGGGGTGGGTGGGCACTGCATCCCGATCGATCCCAACTACTTGTCGCATCAGGTGCGTGAACTCGGCTACGAGTTCCGATTCGTGGAACTCGCACAAGACATCAGCGGGCGCATGCCGGCCTATGTGGTAACTCGTGTTCAGTCCTTGCTCGCCGCGCGACACCCCGAACCGGCCCGCGCCAAGATCCTTCTACTCGGCCTGACCTACAAAGCCGACATCGCCGATGATCGCGAGACACCGGCTCGCGATGTGGTGCGTGAACTCCGACGGGCGGGCCTCACCGCAGTGGGTCACGATCCGCATCTCACCGGTTTCGATGTGGATGGTGAACCACTCGCCCTGATCGCCAATCTCGACGAAGCTCTGGCCGGTTGCGATGTGGCCGTGGTGCTGCAATGGCATTCGGCCTTCGATCCGCAACGCATCGCCGCCGGTGCGCCACTCGTGTTCGACACCCGCGGACGACTGCAGGGGCCGAATGTGGAACGCCTCTGAGGTGATCAGCCGATGAACATCGTCGTCGTGACCGTGGCCCACCGGGGCGACGACGCCCGCATCGTGCACCGCCAGATCCGGTCACTCGCCGAGGCCGGGCATTCGGTGACCCTCATCGCCCCCGATCCGGGGGAGGAGTCGCGGCGCCAGGACGCCCCTGGACTCGAGCGCATCGTCATCGAACGCGCGGTCGGTCGGCGGCGCGTGGCGAGTTGGTGGCAGGCGCGGCGGGTGTTGAGTCGCTTCGCGCGCGTGGCCGATGTGATCCTGATCCACGATCCCGAACTCATCTTGCCGGTGGGGCTCGGTCGTTGGCGTCGCGCAGTGCTCGTGTGGGACGTGCACGAAGACTTCGTGGCGTCGGTGGGCGACCGACGCTGGGTGCCCCGGCCGGTCCGCCCGCTCGTACGTGTTGTGCTGCGCGGCGCGCAGTGGTTCGCCGAGCGACGCTTTCGCATCGTGCTGGCCGAGCACTCATACGGCGCTCGCTTCACCGGAGCGCCGGTGGTGCCCAACAGCACATGGGTCGCACCCGCGCCGCATGCCATTCAATCGCCGTCGCGCGTGGTGTACGTGGGGCGGGTGTCGAAGGGTCGCGGGGCGGCGGCTCTGGTATCGCTCGGCGATGAACTCACCGCGCGGGGAGGGCCGCGCGTGGTGGTGATCGGTGCCGCCGATCGCAACGTGGAGGCGATCATGCGCGACGCGCACGATCGTGCCGCGATCGATTTTCGTGGACCTCTCGCCAACCCTGAAGCCATGCGTGTAGTCGAGGGCGCCGTGGCCGGGCTGTCGTTGCTGCTCGACGAACCCAACTACCGCCACTCGCAGCCCACCAAGGTGATGGAGTACCTCGCCCACGGCACGCCGGTGATCACTACACCGCTACCGCTCGCCGCCGAACTCGTGGGAGCCAGTGGTGGAGGAGTCGTGACGCGAACGTGGAGTGGCCCCGATCTCGTCGCTGAAGTAGCCGACGCCGTCATGGCGTATGCGGCCAGTCCGACTCTGCGCGATCAGCACGGAGCGGCCGGCTGGCGCTACGTGAAGGAACACCTCGACTGGAACTCCGACGGCGCCGCCTTCGTGCGGCAGTTGGAGGAGTGGGTTCAGTCGGCGGGCCGACGCTCCACCACGCGCTGACCCTCCACGCTCAGGATCCGGTCGCACACCTGCAGAGTCGACTCGCGATGGGTCACCACCACCGTGGCCACCTTGCCGCGTAGTCGGGCCAAAGTCTCCACGATTACTTCCTCCGAGTCGGCGTCGAGTGCCGACGTCGGTTCGTCAAGAACGAGGAGCGACGGGTTGGTCGCCAGCGCGCGGGCGATCGCCAGACGCTGGCGTTGACCGCCCGAGAGTTCGCGGCCAGCGGTCTCGAGATCGGTCTCGATGCCTTGTGGGAA
>CAZLXB010000040.1:8045-12882 GCA_964563545.1 uncultured Bifidobacterium sp.
CGCCCGAGAGTTCGCGGCCAGCGGTCTCGAGATCGGTCTCGATGCCTTGTGGGAATCGACTCGGATCGAGACCGAGGTTCGAGTCGCGGAGTGCGCGTTCCACGTCCTGATCGGAGATGTCGGGTCGTAGGAAGCGCACGTTGTCGGCCACGGTTCCGCTCACGAGTCGGGAGTCCTGCGGAGCGTAGGCCGCCAAGCGTCGCCACGCGTCGGCGTCGATCCGGGTCAGATCGGTGCCGTCGATCTCGATACGTCCGGCCGACGGGTGAAGGAGTCCGAGCATGATCTGGATCATCGTCGTCTTGCCCGAACCCGATGGGCCCACGACGCCCACGATCTCACCTCGTGAAATCCGCACCGATGCGTCGCGCAACACCACGGAGTCGTCGTAGCCGAAGGTGATATTGGTGAGGGTGAGCGAATCGAAGCCATCGATCCGACGATCGCCCGAGCCACGCGCGGCCGCCCGGAAGCGCCGACGAGCGTCGCCGATGCGCTCCACGAACGGTGAGAACTGGCTGATCGCCGTCGCGCCGTGCTGCAACTGCTGACCGTAGGTGAGTGAGCGAAGCATGATGAGCATCACCGAGCCCACACTGCCGATGTTGTCGGAACTCAGATCGCTCAGGATCAGGAGCGCCACCAAGATCGCGCCGTAGGCGAGTGTCATGTACACCGGCGCCACCAGACCCGAGAGCATGCTCACCCGACGCGAGGCCACACCTTCGCGCTCCACCAGCCCGTCGAGGCGCGCCACCGCCGCGTCGGTCACGCCGAAGGCGTTCACCTCGAGGCTCAGATCGGCCATCTCGGCCACCCGATTGGCGAAATCGACTTGGTACTGCACGGCGAGTCGTGAGCGCCGACGCACCGACCGCCGAATGGGTGAGAGAGCCAGTGCGAGCACGATCACAGCACCGAAGAGAACGACGGTGGAGGTCACGTCGATGAGAAGGGCGATGATCAGCAGCGAAAGAAGTCCGAGCGCGCCGGCGATGGCATTCGACAACTGGAAGACGAGGCTCGACGTGCTCGCCGGAAACTGCACCACGAGTTGTTGGAGCGCGCCACTCGGTTGCCGTGACTGCACGGCCCAATCCGACCGCAGGAAGGCGGCACCGAGTTCACGGCGCAGATCGGTGGTCACCCGATAGGTGAGCCCCGACTGCATGCGCACGCTGATCAGGCTCAAGGCAAGCCTCGCCACCAGTACGGCGGCGCCGAGCGCGGCCGCCGATCCGATCGACCACATGCGTCCGCCATGGATGTCGACCATCGTGCGACCATCGGCGATGGCCACGGCGCTGCGCGTGACCACCACGAGAAACAGGGCTTCCAGAAAGCCGGCCACGAAGGTGGAGGTGCAGAAGGCGAGCATGCGCTGCCAGTGAGCGCCGATGATCTCGCGGATGGCCCGAGTGGCATTCACCGGGGTTTCGGGCGGCGTTTCCGACATGCGTGGGTCAGGCTAATCGGGGAGGGTTCGGCTCAGAGCGAGCGACCCAACAAGAAGCCCGCGCCCCACGACATGTGCAGGGTGGGGAACACGCCGAGCAGGCGGAGCACCGAGCCAAGACCATGGCGCGCGCCGGTCACCACGGCCGCTCCAAGAACCGCAATCGCGTAGGTGCCGGGCACCACGAGCGCAAGGGGAAACCACGGTGCGACGATGAAGGCCACCACGATGGCGGCGAGCGCGAGTGGCGCGACGACCTGGCGCAGGCGCAGCGATCCGGGGTGCATGCGCAGGACGGCCCGCTTCCAGGCGCCGTATTCGAAGTACTGGCGAGCGAGGCGCGCAACGTTGGGGCGCGGGCGATACGCCACCGCGAGTTGCGGATCGAACCAAACCACACCGCCGGCGGCGCGAAGTCGGATGTTGAGTTCGTAATCCTGATTACGGATGAGCGACTCGTCGAAGAGACCAACCGACTCGATGGCCGAGCGTCGGAACACTCCGAGGTACACGGTGTCCACCGGCCCTTCGGCGCCGCCGGTGTGATAGCGCGCGCCACCCATGCCGAAGGGTGACGCCATGGCGAGGGCCACCGCGTTCTCGAAAGGAGTGGCTCCTTCGGCGAGTTGCACCCCACCCACGTTCACCGCACCGGTGCGCTCGAGGGTCTGCACGGCGCGCGTGATGTAGCCATCGGGGAGCACCGCGTGGCCGTCGACGCGCACCACGACCTCGCCCGTGGTGGCGCGGATGGCGGCGTTGAGCCCGGCCGGCGTGGCACCGGTGGGGTTGGGCACGGTGCGTACGTTGGCGAAGCGTTGCGTGAGTTCGTGCGCCACGGCGTCGGTGCGGTCGCGCGAGGGTCCGAGGGCCAGACACACGTCGAATGTGCCCGGATACTCCTGGCGCAGAATGGCCTCCACCGCGTCGCGCAGATGCAGCTCTTCGTTCAGCACCGGGATCACGACCGAGACCGTCGGCCAACGTTGCGACTGCTCAGACACGGCGGGCCAGCACCACCCAAATCGTGCGCAAGAGAATCTGGATGTCGAGAACGAGCGACCAGTTCACGAGGTATTGCAGATCGTGACCGAGTTTGAACTCGGCGTCGGTGTGATACCGACCCTGCACTTGGGCGAGTCCGGTGAGTCCGGGGCGGAGTTCGTGACGGCGTTCGTAACCGGGCACCTGGGCGGCGATGGTGGCGATGAGTTCGGGACGTTCGGGGCGCGGGCCCACGAGCGACATGTGGCCGCGCAGCACGTTCCAGAGCTGCGGGACTTCGTCGGCACGTGTGGCGCGCATCCAGGCGAGTCCGGGCACCACGCGTGGATCGCCTTCGGTGGCCAACACCGCGCCGTGCTGCTCGGCATCGGTGCGCATGGTCCGGAACTTCACGAGAGTGAACACACGACCGTCGCGACCCACGCGCTGTTGGGTGTAGAACACGGGCGCACCGGCCCGGATGCGGACGTAGAGAGCCAGCAGTGCGGTCACCACGATCACCACGGGTGAGAGCGCGATCAGGAGGAGTAAGTCGAAGCCTCGCTTCAGGCGCACCTTGTACGAGGGCAGGGTGTGCAGGCGCAGGCGCACGAAGGGCATTCCGCCCACCTGACGAACCGACTGCAGGCCGAGCAGGGTCTCTTGAGCGCCGACGCGCTGCAAGAACCCGATGCCGTCGGCTTCGAGCGTGGTGAGCGGCTCGGGGAACACGCGCCCGAAGGCATCCACATCGAGAAGCAGCACGTCGGTGGCCTGATGGCGCGCGACGCTCGCCGGCAGATCGTCGGTGGAGGTGAGGGTGTCGACCACCTGAGCGGCACGATCGCTGTGGGCGAGGTTGGCGCGCACCGAAGCCACGGCCTCGGCGTGGCCGACCAGCACCACACGCGGGGGGCCCTCGCGGCGCACGTTGAGCGACCGACTGAGGTGGCGGTTGGTCACCAGGGCCACCGAACCCGTCACGAAGAGAGTGACGAGGTTGAGGCGCGGCATGAGATAGCGGTCGAGGGCCACGAAGGCCACACCGTCGGCGCCGATGGCGATGGCCGTGGCGATGGTGACGCGCGGGAGCCACGGGCGCTGGCCGAGCCGCGGCTCGCGCTCGTACAGGCCGGCGAAGTAGCCCACCACGAGGTGGATGGCCGTGGCCACGCTGAATCCGAACCAGTAATGCGAGAGCGGATACGTGGGCCAGTCGGTGCCGAACCGGACGAGATTGATGAGCACCATGAGCGCGTAGAGCGCGATGGCGTCGAGGACGAAGAGCACCCGGAAGCCGCGGCGCCACAACGGTACGAGGCGAGGTGAGATGCGGTCGACGAGCCAGTCGGTGCCCGGTGCGATCGGCGCACCGCCGGTGCGGGGGGCCGGGGTCTGCGCATTCATGGCCGTGAAGAGGGTACCCCATCAGGTGAGTCGAGGTCCCCGAGCCTCGTTGCGCGACGCTAGAAGTGATGTCCATCGACACCCAGACCGACATGAGGCGCGCCCGACGGACCATGGTCGTCACCACGCTGGCGTGGGTTCTCACCACGCTCGCCTTCGTGGTGGCCACCCGCGGCCCGTCGTATCGGATCCGCACCGACTTCCCGGGCTCACGAACCGGTCTCCTCGACGACAACTGGATCCAGGCGGTCTCGTACGTTGCCTATGGCTTGGTGGTGGTGAGCGCGATTGTCTCCGGGTCGCGTCCGTGGGCGGCGCGACGGATCATCGGCGTACACCTCGCGTTCGTGGCCGTTCTGCTGCTGAGCACGGTGTGGTCGATTGATCCGTGGCGAAGCTTCGAACAGTCGTTGATCCTCGCCACGGCGGTGGCGGCGATGCTCGGTGCGGGATCCGCGCTGAGCCCGACCGCGCTTCTCACATCTTTGTGGGTGGCCATGCAGAGCACCTTGGTGTGGAGTGTGTGGGCAAGATGGCGCGACTGGCCCAATTCACTCGACAACCGCGGCTACCTCACCGGAGTGTTCTTCAATCGCAACCTGCTCGGGGCAGCCACGGCCGTAGCCGGTCTCACGAGCATCGCGCTCATCTGGATCTGGCGTCGACGACGTGCCGTGATCGCAGCGCTCGCCGGTCTCGGGCTGGCCATCGCCATCGGTTACCGCACCGACTCGGTGACTCCACTGATCGCGGTCGGCCTATCGGTGCTCACCGGTGCGTTCGCCGTGCTCTGGATTCGGGCATCGGCCGAGCATCAACGGCAGCTGCGATACCTGCCGGCGCTCGCGGCGGTGGCGGCACTGACCGCGTTCCTCTTCCGCGACACGGTCACGTCGTGGTTCGGACGCTCGCCTTCGATGACCGGTCGCACGGGCGTGTGGTACGACATCGTCGACGCGTGGTCTCGCCGACCCGTCCAGGGATTCGGCT
>CAZLXB010000041.1:0-11835 GCA_964563545.1 uncultured Bifidobacterium sp.
CCGATCGCCTCAAAGTATGCGAGGTGGGCGTCGACCACGTTCACGATGTCAACGTCGTCGAGGAGTTGAACGCCAGCCGCCTCGGCCGAGCCGAGGAGATGCGCGATGAGCGCGTCCTCACTCACCACGACCGGCTGATCGATGTCCTGCTTGCGATCCACCACCCGATCGGGCTGCAAGCCGCGCTCGTGCAACCACACGAGGTGAAGGCGCAACAACTCGGCGAGTTCGTCGGGTGTGAGACGCGCCTGCGTGATTTCGGGAAGAGCGTCCGACACGAACGAGAGAGCCTGCTCGATCTCGTACACCGCACGGGGCGCCACCGCGTCGAGCCGCCGTGCTTCGCGGCCCACGACCAACGCGGCAATCAAGAAAACCAGAACCGCCGAGACGACGGCATAGATCACCAACACAACGAACTCCCCCGGTGTTCTGGTGAGGATTTTTGACCGTATAGGTCAAGAACCCCCACCAGAAACACGAGGATCAGATGCCGATGCGCTGCGCGAGCTGCTCGCGGTGGTACGTCGGGTCACCGAACAGCAACTCCGACGACTTCGCACGCTTGAAGTAGAGGTGCGCCGGGTGCTCCCAGGTGAAGCCGATACCGCCGTGGATCTGAATGTTCTCGGCGGTGGCGTGGAAGTACGCCTCCGAGCAGTAGGCCTTGGCGAGCGAAGCGACCGAAGCGAGTTCGTCGTTCATCTCACTGGCGCACCACATGCCGTAGTACGCAGCCGACTTGGCCGACTCGACCTCGAGCAACATGTCGGCGCACTTGTGCTTGATCGCCTGGAATGAACCGATCGGACGACCGAACTGCACGCGAACCTTCGCGTACTCCACCGCCATCTCGAGAACCTTCTGTGCACCGCCGACCTGCTCGGCGGCCAAGCCGACCGCAGCCAGATCGAGAACGGTCGAGAGGATCTTCCAGCCGTTGCCCTCGCCACCAATGAGCTCGCCATCGACGTCCTTGAACTCGAGCTTGGCCTGCTTGCGCGTCTGGTCCATGGTGCTGAGCGCCGTGCGGGTGAGACCCTTCGCGTTGCCGTCGACGGCGAAGAGGCTCGTGCCCTTGCTCGTCTTGGCGGCCACGATGATGAGGTCAGCGGAGTGACCGTCGATCACGAACATCTTGGTGCCGTTCAACTTGAACGACGAACCACTACCCGAAGCCTGCATGGTGATGCCGCTCTCGTCCCACTTGCCCGAGGGCTCGGTGTAGGCGAGGGTCGCGATGGTCTCGCCGGCGGCGATGCCGGGGAGGTGCTTCTTCTTCGCGGCCTCGTCACCCGAGTGGATGAGCGTGTTGGCAGCGAGCACCACGGTGCTGAAGTACGGCGCGCACAGGAGCGCGCGACCCATCTCTTCGAGCACCACACCGAGTTCGACGTAACCGAATCCGGAACCGCCGTACGCCTCGGGAATGTGCAGGCCCTGCAGGCCCATCTGCTCGCCCATCTGCTTCCAGACGGCCTTGTCGAAACCGGCTTCGGTTTCCATCTGCTCGCGCACGGCGGTCTCGGGGCTCTTCGAGTCGAGGAACGACCGGACTGTCTTGCGGAGTTCTTCCTGTTCTTCTGAGAATGCAAAGTTCATGGGGGCATCCTGCTTCCCTGACGGACCCGAGCCCAAACCCAAGTGTGTACGCAGGTGTACGCACTTTCTCCCACCGGCCGGTACGGTGGGACCATGGCCTCCGAACAGGGCATTCGCCAACTCCGAGCCGACGTGGCAGCCAGCGTGCGCCGGGCCGGCGCCGGCGAGCACATCGTCGTCACCATCGGTGGACGACCCGTGGCCCAACTCGGCCCCCTCGGTGCCGTGGAGGGTCAGGTGCGTCTGGCCGACCTCGTGGCCCGAGGCCTCGTGATCGCCCCTCGCCGCACCGGCGAGTTCCGCGCGCCAGCACCCGTGAGTGTGTGGTCGGGTGCGCGCATCGACCGCTTGTTGCGCGAGATCCGTTGACGAAACGCGACGCACCGTGACGCTCTATCTCGACTCCTCGGCCCTCGTCGCCGCTGTGATCGACGGCCGCAATCGCAACGTGGTGCTCGATGCACTCGATGCCGACGGCGACTGGTGCGCCTCCGCGCTCGCACTCACTGAATCACTCGCGCTCCTCCCCCGCCTCACCGACGAAGCGGTGCTGCAGAGTGATCTCGAGGATTCGCTTCGACTCTTGTGGGACCGGGTCGCCGTGGTGCCGGTGGATCAAGCGTGCCTCGACCGCGCCGCGCAAATCGCGCGCGAACAACCCGTGCACATCGCCGACTCGATCCACTTGGCGGCGGCCGATCGTCTGCCGCGGCCGGTGCAGTTCGTGACCTTCGATCCGGCGCAGATTCCGGTGGCGCTGTCGCTCGGATTCGACGTGATCAGCAGCTGACACGCGGCGTCAGGCGAACGGGAACTTCACGCCGGTGGCGATGGCGTCCTGCAACGAATCGATCAGGTTGGCGGCCACTTCCCAGTCGGGCCGACCCGGATTGATGAGTGGTGGCGTGAGGCCGGCCGATTCCTGGATGTTGGTGCCCGAGCGAAGTCGATCCACGAGGAAGGCGAACTCGTCGGGTGTGAGCGACGTGCGTACGTTCTCCTTGGCGATGTCGGCGAGTTGCGGGAAGTTACGCAATACGTCGGTGCCCGATGTTTGCGCGGCGAGTCGTTCGAGCAGATCACGCTGGCGACCCATGCGGCGGTAGTCGCTGTCGGCCGCGCGCGAGCGCACGTAGCCGAGGGCCAGCGTTCCGTCGAGCTTCACTTCACCCGGCCCGATGGTGGGGGGATACTGATATTTGGCGCCCGGGACGTTGCCCGGCATCGGGATCTTCTTGTCGAGGTTCACGGTCACGCCACCGAGGGCATCGACGATCTCGAGGAAACCCTGCATGTTCACGAGCACGTAGTCGTCGATGGTGACGTCCATGGAATAACTGAGCCCGGTCACGAGGGCGACGGCTTCGGGGGCCAGATCGCCGCGGAGATAACGGGCCGCGACGTCGGGATGCGAATAGACGTAGGGGTAGATCGCGTTGGCGAGATCCTTGAAACCCTTCGAGAACTCGTCGTGCATGGGCGACCCCTCGGGGAAGCGAACACCCCGCAGATTGCGAGGAATCGACACCATCGCCACCCGACCCGAAGCCTTGTGAATCGAGACGAGGATCATGGTGTCGGTACGCAACGCCCAGCGACCCGGGCCTTCGTCACCGCCGAGGAGAAGGATCGTCTGGAAGTCGTCGTCGGTCGCGTCACCGGCGATGGCCGAGATCGGATCCGAGCTCCCCGAAGTGACGAACACTTTGTTGATCACTTCGTTCAGCTGATCGGCGCGAACCACCGAGAAGCCGGCCGGGAATGCGACCACGAGCAATCCCACCACCGCCACGAATGCCGCGAGTCGTTGACGCGTCCCGGCGCGACGTGCATTGATCACCTCGATCACGGCCACGAGCCGAGTGAGCACGAACACCGCGCAGATCACTTGGATGACGCGCAGGACGGTGGAGTCGAGCACGAGGCTCGTGATCCGGTCGCGCCGCACCACACCCACCACGGCCGCCGCGAGCGGAACGAGAACACCGAACAAAAGGAGCACAGCCGACAGGAACTTGCGACGCATGAACGACGGCGCTCCCGGCAGGACGAGCGAAGCCACGACCGCGCGCGCCGGGCCGCGTTGTTTGCCCTCGGCTCCCGGGGGCGGTGGCGGAACCGAACCGTTGGCCATCGGGCCGGCACCGACTCCCTTGGAGTCGGGCGGCGGAGGAGGAAGATTCGGACCAGTGGGGGTTCCAGTCACGGAGGAAACCCTAGGTGGTGGTGACATTCGATTCCGGTCACCCGCACACCGACGTACAACACGAGACGAGCATGGGAGACTGCCCGTATGTCAGGCACGAACACGTTGCATTGGTCGGACTCGACGGTGGAGGTTCACAAGGTCGTGGTGGGTCCATACGACAACAACGTGTTCGTCGTGCGTTGCGCCCAGACGGGCGATGCCGTGCTGATCGACGCCGCCAACGAACACGAGAAGTTGCTCGAACTCTGCTCACGTCTCGGGGTGCGCCGCGTGCTCGAGACCCACGGGCATCACGATCACATTCAGGCGGTGCCGGCGATCCGCGAAGCAGGCTTCGACGTTGCCGTGACCGAACTCGACGCGCCGATGCTCGCCGATGTGGGCTACGACTCGTTCCTCGCCCACGACGACGTGATCGAAGTTGGTCGCCTGCGCCTGCACGCCATCCACAATCCGGGCCACACACCCGGCTCGATCTCGTTCCATGTGGAAGGCACTCCACTGCTGTTCACCGGCGACACGCTGTTCCCCGGTGGGCCGGGTGCCACCAAGTTCCCGGGCGGCAACTTCGAGACGATCATCGATTCCATCGACAATCTGCTCTTCGTCTTCCCGGCCGAGACGATCGTGCTGCCGGGCCACGGCACCGACACCACGATCGGAACCGAACGCCCCCACCTGCAGGAGTGGGTCACCCGTGGTTGGTGACGCATCGCGTGCGCTCCGCTACGACGAACGCCCCGATGACGACACCCCGATCCACACCGAGGACCTGCCACCGACGCCGGTACGCGATCGCAACATCGTCGCCCGAGCGTGGATCGAGGCACCGACGCGTGTGCGCACCCTCGGCGACGATCTGCCGGGCCGACCCGAAGCGCACTACAAGCGTCGCATTGGTCGGTGGTTGCTCTGGCGCGCCGGGCCGGCCGTGGATGCCGATGCCCGTTATTGGGCAGCCGACGCGAACGACCTCAGCGTCCAATACGAGTTCGCACTCGTCGCCGACGGAACCGGGAGTGGCCGCGGTCCGAGTGGCACCGTTCACGATCGCTTCCGGGCATGGAAAGAAGACTTGCGCGACGCCGTCGACGGCCGTGATTCCTAGGATCGAGCCATGAACACGGTGGGGATCCAGCTCGGTGGCATGGTGCCGACCGGTGATCTCCTCCGGCCGGGTCGTAACACCGACGACGTTCTCCCGGACGGCCGCCTCACGCCTACTGCCCGAGAGCAGATGCGTCGCATCCCGTCACTGCGGAACGCGGTGTCGGTCGTGTCCACTTACGCGCAGACTCTGGCGATCATCGGGGCCGCCATCGCGCTCGGTCCGTGGTCGTGGCTACCCGCCATTCTTCTGATGGGTCGTGCCCACGCTCAGTTCGCATCGCTCATGCACGAAGCGGCTCACCGGCTCCTCTTTCGCAACAAGCGCGCCAACGATGTCGTCGGACGTTGGCTGATCGGGTACCCCGCTTTCACCAATACCGACGCCTATCGCCGAGTGCACATGGCCCACCACCGCGAGGAGTTCGGCCCCGACGAGCCTGACATTCCGCTGTACGCCAACTACCCGATCAGTTCGGCGAGTTTCCGGCGCAAGTTGTGGCGCGACGCCATCGGCCGGACCGGGCTTCGCTTGCTGCGCGTCCAACTCGCCGGCATCACGAGCCCGGTGGCTGTCGTTCGGCGCACGCTGTTGAAGATCCTCGCAGTGCAGGCGTTGCTCATCGCCGCGGCCGTCATGAGTGGCTACTGGTGGGCGTACCCGCTCTTCTGGTTGTTGCCATATCTCACGGTGTGGCGGGTGATCAATCGACTGCGCTCGATCGCCGAACACGGCGGACTCATGGCGTCCGACGATCGCCGAGTGGCCACGCACTCGGTGACGCAACATCTGTTGGCGCGGTTCTTTCTCGTGCCGTTCAACATCGGCTTCCACCTCGCCCACCACGTGGATGCGGGCGTGCCGTTCCGCAACCTGCCGCGCTACCACCGGCTACTCGCGGCCTCGGGTTACGTCGTCCCCGGTTACGAGTACCCGAGTTACCCCGCCCTCTGGCGCGCCCTGCGCCACTGACGGGCTTTCTCGACAAGGCTGGCGCGAATTAGCACTACGGCCATAGTGGTAATAGGGCGTGGCCCGTAGACTTGCCCCTCGTGACGACCGCGCCGAGTCCGCTCTTCCAGGTCGAGAACCTGCACGCCCGCCCGTCGTCCGACGACCTCGATGCCACCGTCGCCCCTGAGATCCTGAAGGGTCTCGACCTCGTGGTCGCCGAGGGTGAAGTGCACGCGATCATGGGTCCGAACGGCTGCGGCAAGAGCACCCTGGCCAGTTGCCTCCTTGCGTCGCCCGAATACGAGGTCACCTCGGGTCGCATCCTCTTTCACGGTGACGACATCACCGACTGGCCCACCGATGTGCGCGCCAAGGCCGGTCTTTTCCTCGGGTTCCAGTATCCGCAGGAGATCGCCGGCGTCTCGGTGATCCAGTTCTTGCGACAAGCCCTGAGCGCGCGCAAAGGCATCGACCTCTCGGTCCTCGAGTTGCGCCTCGCCACCATGGACTGGATGAAGCGACTCGGCATGGATTCGTCGTTCGTCGACCGCTATCTGAACGAAGGCTTCTCCGGCGGCGAGAAGAAGCGCAACGAGATCATGCAGATGGCCATCCTCGAACCCGAGGTTGCGATCCTCGACGAAACCGACTCTGGCCTCGACATCGACGCGCTACGCATCGTCGCCAAGGGCATCCGTGAAGTTCGGGTCGACCGACCGAAGATGGGCGTCGTACTGATCACCCACTACCAGCGCCTCCTCGACGAACTCGCGCCCGACCACGTGCACGTGATGTTCGACGGCCGCATCGTGAAGAGCGGCGGCATGGAAGTTGCCGAAGAACTCGAACGCTCGGGATACGACTCCTTCCGGCCATGAGCAGCGCAATCGTCGACTGGAAGAAGGTGCAGGCCGATTTCCCGGTCCTGCAACGCACCATCGACAACCAGCGCATCGTCTATCTGGATTCGGCCAACACGTCGCAGAAGCCCAATGCGGTCATCGATGCCATGGCCGATTTCATGCGCACCTCGTACGCGCCCATCAACCGGAGCGCCTACCGCCTCGCCGCCGAGGCCACCGACGCCTTCGAAGGCGCCCGTACCAAGGTGCAGCGATTCATCAATGCCCGCAAGTCGCACGAAGTCGTTTTCACCAAGAACGCGACCGAATCACTCAACCTCATCGTCGACACCTGGGCTGAGGCCAACCTGCGAGCCGGTGATGCCGTGGTGCTCACCCACATGGAGCATCACGCCAACATCGTCCCGTGGCACATGCTGGCCGCGCGCAAAGGCATCGAGATCCGTTGGATCCCTCTCACCGCCGACGGCCAGCTCGACCTCACGAATCTCGATCGCTTGCTCGACGGCGCCAAAGCCGTGTCGTTCACCGCCATGAGCAACGTGCTCGGCACCATCACCCCGGTGACCCAGATCTGCGCCGCCGCCCACGCGGCCGGCGCGACCGCCATCGTCGATGCCTGCCAGTACGTTCCACACAACGTGACCGATGTACAAGCGTGGGGCGCCGACTTCGCCACCTTCAGCAGCCACAAGATGTGCGGGCCGTCGGGTATCGGCGTCATGTGGGGCCGCGAAGAACTCCTCGATGCCATGCCGCCCTTCCTCGGTGGTGGCAACATGATCTCCGACGTCCGACTCGACGGCTTCTCGTGTGCCGAACTTCCGGCCAAGTTCGAAGCCGGTACGCCCGCCATCGTCGAGGCGGTCGGGCTGGGTGCCGCCGTCGACTACCTCTCGGGCATCGGGATGGCCAACATCCGCCAACACGAGATGGCCATCACCGATTACGCGTTGCGCACACTCGACGAGCGCTACGGCGACGACATCGCAATCCATGGCCCACGCAACGTGGAGATCCGCGGTGCCGTGCTGAGCTTTGCCTTCCGCGACATCCACCCGCACGACGTGAGCCAGGTGCTCGACGAGAAGAACGTGTGCGTGCGGGCCGGCCACCATTGCGCGAAGCCCCTCATGCGACTCCTCGGCGTGAACGCCACCGCCCGGGCGAGTTTCTATCTGTACAACGACGAATCTGATGCCGATGCGCTGGCCGACGCACTCGACGGCGCATCCGACATCTTCGGGCTGTAGAACGTAAGCCCAAAGGAGCCACCATGCCCGGACTCGAAGACCTCTACCGCGAGATCATCCTCGATCACTACAAGTCGCCCCGCAACCGCGGTGAACTCGCCACTCCGCCGGCCGTGAGCGCGCAGGGGCACAACCCGTTGTGCGGCGACGAGATCACCGTGTACATCCAGCTCGATGGCGACAACGTGGCCGACATCAAGGTCGGTGGCTCGGGCTGCAGCATCTCGCAGAGTTCAGCCTCGATGATGAGCCAAGCTGTGAAGGGCAAGAGCGTCGACGAGGTGAAAGCCATCGTGCGTCGCTTCAAGGGAATGATGTCGATCGAGACCGAGGACGAATCGCCGATCCCCGATGTGAAGTTGGGCGATCTCGAGGCCCTTCAAGGGGTCGTGAAGTTCCCAGTACGAATCAAGTGCGCCACTTTGGCCTGGAACACGCTCACCGAAGCACTGGCCGAAGCCGGCCAGTCGTGAAGATCACGCTTCTCGGAACCGGTAGTCCGATTCCCGACGCCAACCGCGCCGGCCCGTGCACGCTCGTACAAGCTGGCGACCAGAACGTGATGGTCGATTGCGGGCGCGGAGCACTGATGCGGCTCGTGGCCGCTGGTGTGATGCCACCCATGGTGCAGACGGTTCTCATCACCCATCTGCATAGCGATCACATCTCCGATCTGAACGATCTCATCACCTCGAAATGGGTCATGACACCCGTGAACATCCCCCTCGTGGTGTACGGACCGCCCGGAACCCGCAAGATGATCGACGCCCTGTTGCAGATGCTCGAACTCGACCAGCAGTACCGCCACGCCCATCACGACGACCTGCGCGCCAATGGCCCGCTCACCGTCGCGGTGAACGAAGTCAAGCCCGGTGATCGATTCGCGCTCGGTGAGGTGTCGGTATCGGTGCACGAGACCGACCACCGACCCGTACAACCGAGTATCGGATTCCGCGTGGAGCACGATGGCAAGGTGGCCGCATTGGCCGGCGACACCATTCCGTGTGCCGGACTCGACGAACTGTGTCGCGATGCCGATGTGTACGTGCAGACGGTGATTCGAGACGACATGGTGAAATTCGTGGCCGACATGGTGCCGACCGGCGCACGGTTTCGCGACATTCTCGACTACCACTCCACGGTCGAGCAGGCCGGTCAAACGGCGGCGCGCAACAACGTGAAGAACCTCGTTCTCACCCATTACGTGCCGCCGATGCAACCCGGGCAGGAGGACGACTGGCGGTCTCGTGCCGCTCAGTACTTTTCGGGCCCCATCGTGATCGGCCCCGATCTCACCGCCGTCGAAATCTGATTTCCACCCGGGAAACCGGACACTCGAACGCGACGCGTCGAAATTTCATAGAGTCCAGCGCGCAACTGTGCCGTCCGGGCACGCCCCTCAAAGGAGAAACAATGGAAATCGTGATGCTCATTGGGCGGATCCTCTTCGCCGCCATGTTCGTCATGTCGGGAATGAACCACTTCAGCCACGCCGAAGCCATGACCGGCTACGCGCAGTTCAAGGGTGTCCCCCAGCCCAAGCTCGCCAACCTCGCCTCGGGTGCACTGCTGCTCCTCAGTGGCCTGTCGATCATCCTCGGCGTGTGGGCCGACCTCGGCGCTCTCGTCGTGAGCGTGCTGCTCGTCCTGATGGCGCTCTTGATGCACGACTTCTGGAAGCAGAGCGATCCGCAGGCGAAGCAGACCGAGATGATCGGCTTCTTGAAGAACATCTCTATGGCCGGTGGCGGACTCTTCATGTTCGCCGTGATGGCCATGGAAGGTTCCGAGTACGGCCCGGCGATCACCGAGAGCATCTTCAAGGTCGCGAAATAAGCGGACCGGCTTCCTGATCCCTCAGGACGTGGGGCGGCGCTTCGGCGCCGCCCCATTCTTGTTCTTCGGCCGAGCCCGAGATTCGATCTCAGCCGTGCGAAGGCGGATCAACTCGCGCAAGAGCGCCTTAGGCAAGCGCTTGCCGATCGGAAAACGGAGCGTTCCACCGGAGCCATCGCACCATTGAGGAAGCGCCTTCACCTGGCTGATCACCCCTCCGCTATGGGGGAAGTACGAGTTGTGATTCTTGAATCCGTCGAACCCGGCCACCGTCTTGCCACCGATGACGAAGGCCGGCATGCCGTACTTGAGGCACTCTTGGGCACCCGGCAGCAACTCCCGTAGGTCGTCACGAAGGATCTCCAAAGACCTTCGTTGCTCGCCGGCAAATTTGGCGAGATGGGCGTCGATCACGCCCCGACTCTAAGGCCGACGACTGAACGTCCAATAGGTTTGCCGGGTGGCCCAGTCGACCGGAGACCGATCGAAGTTCTTCCCCGCGATCGAGAAGAAGCACGGCGAGACGATCGACGTGTGGATCCGGCGACTCCGGGATCTCGGCGATGCCAAGTACGCCGAGCAGGTCGCTTTCCTGCGCGAGAACCATGGCTTCAGCCAGACCCATGCCAACGCTCTGGTGATGTTCGTACGCGGCTCGACCTCGTCTCGGCGATTCGAGACGCCGGCCGAATACTGGAATTCGGTCGATCCTGTCGGTGCCACGACCGGCCGGGCGATCATGGCCACGATCATGAAGAGGCACCCCGATCTCGACCTGGTGATCGCCTGGAATCAACCGATCCTTCGTTCAGAGGCCGGGTATGTATTGGGACTGTCGGTCCAGACGAAGCACATCACGATCAACCCGTTCAGTGACGAAGCGCTGCGCGAGGTTGCGTCGATGCTGAAGGGCTACGCGGTCAACAAGAAGACGTTCCAGGTTCCATTCGGCTGGGCACCCGATGCGAGTCTCCTCGATGGGCTCGTGAGGGCCCGGCGAAGCGAACTTGGCGACTGAAATCATCACATCACTCCAGCGTGGGAGTGATTCTTTCCCCAGTCTCGCACCAATCAGACGACAGGCGTACTGTCCCCCTTCGCCGGGTTGTTATTCGCTCGGTGTCCCCCAAACAAGGAGTTGATCAATGATCGAAAATGCCGATCTCAATCTCTTGGTATACAACGCACTGTCATTCGGCACCGCCGTGATGCTCGGGGCGTTCGTGTACTTCCTGACGCAGATCTCGAGTGTGGCCAAGAAGTACCGCTCGTCCATCGCCGCCTCGGCGGTAGTGGTCGGCATTGCCGGCTATCACTACTACCGAATCTGGAGCGGTTGGTCGAACGGAGAGGTGAACGAGGGTTACCGCTATGCCGACTGGCTGATCACGGTGCCGCTACTCATCGTCGAATTGCTGATCGTTCTCGGCACATCCGCCGAGCGTCGCAAGTCGTTGATGCTCACGTTGGTTCCGGCGACCGCCCTCATGGTCGGTCTCGGCTACCCCGGTGAAGTATCCACGGATAACGGCACCAAGTGGCTCTTCTGGGTCCTGGCCATGATTCCGTTCGCTTACATCCTCTGGGTGCTGGTGAAGGAATTGAAGGAAGTCAAGGCCCGCGAGAACGCCACCGTGGCCGGTCTCATCACCAACGCGACGAGGATCCTCCTCATCACGTGGTGCGTGTACCCGATCACGTACCTGTTCCCGGTCTTCTTCGACTACCCGCACGATGGTGCCGAGACAGCACGTCAACTCGGCTACACGATCGCCGACATCACGGCCAAGGCCGGATACGGACTTGCGGTCCTGGCCATCGCCAAGGCTCGTTCGGCTTCCGAACCGAGCTGACACAATCCTGTCGGCCGGTCAGCCGGCTGGCGGAGGTAAAGCGAAGGGTGTGTGCGGCTTCGGCTGCACGCACCCTTTTCTTTCTTAGGTCACCAGACGACGGAGGTCGTCGCGCCCTTGGCTCGGCCTTCGGCTCGCACGCCACGAGGTACGAGGT
>CAZLXB010000042.1:0-2098 GCA_964563545.1 uncultured Bifidobacterium sp.
CCAGTGGTGGTGCCTTCGATGAGGTCCACGCTCACCGTGAACGCCGTGCGATGGCTCTCGGTGTTGTGCTCCACCATGAGCGGCAGGCGCAATTCGTCGCAACGCTCACCACTCAGCGGCGCCACCACCACACCCGAGGTGTGGCGCACGATGAAGGCGATCTTCTCGGGGGTTGCGAACTCGGCGGCCATGATGAGGTCGCCTTCGTTCTCGCGATCTTCGTCATCGACCATCACCACCATCTCGCCGCGGGCGATGGCGGCCACGATGTCTTCGATCGGGGCGAAGGGGCTGTTGCTCATGATGGGTTCTCCTGCTGGGGGTCGAGAATCACTTCGATGTCGTGGCCGAGTTGGCGTACCGAGACGAGTCGGCCGCGCCAGATGTCGGCCATGGTGGCGCCGTGGCCATCGGCCATCAGCGGCCGGGCTTCGCTACCGAGGAAAGCCGGTGCCATATAGATGACGTAACGGTCGACCAGGCCCTGCTGGTGGAAGTCGGCGGCCACGGTGGCGCCACCTTCCACGAGCACCTGCAACACACCCTCGTCGCCGAGTTGCGCCAACAGTTCTTTGAGCGGCCCCGACCATTCGGTGCACGGGTGAACCTTGGCGCCCTCTGGAGCCGAGCCGAGGACGATTCGGCGCGGTGAAGGCCCGTCCACCAGGCGCGTGGTGAGGCTCGGGTCGTCGGCGCGCACCGTGCCCGCGCCCACCACGATGGCATCACTCTCGGCGCGCAATTGATGCGCCGCGACGCGTGCTTCGGTGCCAGTGATCCACTGACTCGAGCCGTCGGCCGCCGCAGTGCGGCCATCGAGCGTGCTCGCCATCTTCAGCACCACGAAGGGCCGCCCGGTTCGTCGATGGTGGATGTAGGGGCGGAGCTGTTCGTGCACGTCGGCGGCGAGCACACCGCTCGTCACTTCGATACCCGCGACGCGGAGTTGCGCGAATCCCCGGCCAGCCACTTGCGCATCGGGATCGGCGATCGCACTCACCACGCGGGCCACACCGGCGGCCACCAGTGCATCGGTACACGGGGGAGTCCGACCGTGATGGCTACACGGCTCGAGCGTGGTGAACACCGTCGCTCCCTCGAGATCGGCGCTGGCGGCGCGGGCGGCGTCGAGGGCGACGATCTCGGCGTGGCGAGCCCCGGGCCTTTCGGTAGCACCTTCGAACACCCGCCCATCGGCAACGACGATCACACAACCGACCCACGGGTTCGGAGACGTGACGAGGCGCGCAGAGGAAGCCAGTTCGATGGCCCTCCGCATCCACTTCTCGTCACTCATCGCACACCGTTCGGTCAGGACCGTGTGCGGGGACGGGAAAGGTACGCACGAGAACGCCGAGCGCGCGGCGCGGCGTCGTGACGCACCCGTGCTCCCATCCGGACTCTGACCGTCGGCCCTGGAGTTCCACCAGATCGGCCCCGGTCCGGTGATTGCTCACTGGGCCGGGGTTCGCGGGCTGTTACCGCCGGTTGGGACTTTCACCCAAACCCCGCACGGGGGTCGTTTTCAGTTGTGGCGCAAATGCTAGGCCGACTTCTGCAGCAAACCCCAAGCCGCTTCCACATGCCGCCACTCGGTGGTCCGGGACCCGATGGAGAAGCGCAGAACGCTGCGTCCGTCCAGCACCGTGCGGGTGAAGAGCACCTCACCGGTGGCATTGACGGCCTCGATGAGGGCATCGGTGCGGGCATCGCCGTCGGCGGGCGAATCACCCACGAGGCGCAGGCAGAGGAGGTTCAGCGGGTGTGGGGCCACGATGGCGAACCGCGCGTCGGCGGCCACCAAAGCGGCCAGACGCTGCGTGAACTCCACGTGGCGACGCACGAACTGCTGGAAGTGCGCAGTGCCCTCGGTGCGCAGCGCGAACCACAATTTGAGCGAACGGAAGCGGCGGCCGAGCGGGATCTGCCAGTCGCGGTAGTCGATGGCCGCACCCGATTGCGCGGCGGCCGAACGCAAGTATTCGGGCAGGATGCTGAGCGCGCCGAGCAATGCCTGACGATCACTCACCCAGAAGAGGTCGCAGTCGAAGTTGATGCCCATCCATTTGTGCGGATTGGTGCAATAGGAGTCGGCGAA
>CAZLXB010000042.1:2198-4020 GCA_964563545.1 uncultured Bifidobacterium sp.
GCGATGCGCAAACCCTTCTCGATACTCGAATGCGCCTGCGACGTGCAGTAGGCGACGAGGCGTGAGGTGTCGCCGGTGGCGTTCACCGCGCCGCCAGTGGCGCGCCAACGCGCAGCCAAGATCGACGACAACGATGCTTCGCTCGCCGAACCCTGGATCACCCCGCCACCGGTCTCGGTGGTGGAGCGGAACTTGGCCGGCAGACCGAGAAGTTCGTGCATCCAATCGAGCATGAGCGTTTCCACCTCGGTGCACGCCGGTGAGGTGACCCAGCTCATGCCTTGCACGCCGAGGCCAGCGGTGAGGAGGTCGGCCAGGATCGACGGATAACTCGAGTTGCCGGGGAAGTAGGCGAAGAACTGCGGGTGCTGCCAGTGCGTGAGGCCGGGCATCACGATGTTGCGCACGTCGGCCAGCACGTCGTCGAAGGGTTCGGGTTCGGCTGGCGGGTGCTCGGGTAGTTGGCGGCGCACGTCGCCGGGGGCGGCCGCACTCGTGACCGGGCGCTGCTCGATGGTCTCGAGGTACTGGGCGATCATCTCGATGACGGCGTGGCCGTTGGTACGGAACTCGTCGGCGTCCATGTGAACGACGCTAGTGAGGGGTCGCTACGGTTCTCGCATGGAATCGTCCGTCGACCCGCGCCGTTTCGCCACGCATTTTTCGCGCCTGCGCGGTTTCGATCAGGCCTTCGTGTACGAGCGGTCCCGGCAAGGTGGCGACGCCCCGGCGCTCGTTTGCGTGCACGGTTGGCCCGAATCCAAGCGCATCTTCTGGAAGGTGATCGAGCCGCTCGCCGCGGCGGGCTTCGACGTGATCGTTCCCGACCTACGCGGCTTCGGCGACAGTGGGCTGGCGCCCGATGGCTTCTACGACACACCCACGCATGCGGCCGATGTGTATTCGCTCGTGCACGACCAACTTGGTTACGAATCGTGCGTGTTGCTCGGTGGCGATCTCGGCGGACCAGTGATCCAGGAGATGGCACTGCGCTGGCCCGATTTCGTCGACCGCATGGTGCTCTTCAATTCGCCGTTGCCCTTCGACAAAGAGCGCATGGCCGATATCGAGGGAACTCGTGCGCCGCGGGAGGCCGCTGATTACTTCATCCGCCAGGGCACCGACGCCGACGGCCTGGCCGCCGAACTCGCCACTCCCGAGGCGCGTCGTCGCTACATCGCGACGTTCTACTCGAGTCGCTTCTGGGCGCACCCGGGCACGTTCACTGCCGAAGAGGTCGACTTCCACACCGAACCCTTCGCGCGCGCCGAGAGTCTGCGTGCATCGTTCGGTGGATACGAGTCGGTGTTCGACCCGGCCAAGCGATCGGAAGCTCCGCGGATGGGGCGCAACGACGTGACACCCACGCTCGTGTTGTTCGGGCCGAGCGACCACGTGATCTATCCGGCGTTCGATCGGATGGCCGAGCAAGTGTTCGGCAAGTGCGTGGGACCATTCTTGGTGCGCGACTGCGGGCATTTCGTGCCGTGGGAAGCGCCGCAGGTGCTGGTGTCGGCTACCTCGACGTTCCTTCACGATCCGCGTCGCACGTAGCGAGGGTGCGCCGCGAGCGGGTCGCGGCGCCGTCAGAACTTGGTGACGATGACCGTGAAGAGGCCGATGAAGCCGGCACTCATGAGAGAGCCGATGGCCCACAATCCAGCGGCCAGGCTCCGAGTGGTCGCCTTGCAGTCGGCGATCATCTCACGCAAGTGATCGATGTCGGACTTGCGGGCGACGTCGGCCCACCCGAGCGGTGGCAGATGCTCCATCAGTGTTTCAGCCACTTTGTCTCCCATTGAGTCGGTCAGCAACGACAATG
>CAZLXB010000042.1:4120-8163 GCA_964563545.1 uncultured Bifidobacterium sp.
GTCTTCTCGATCGCTGCCTCCGAACTCAGGTCGAGTGAACGACTGGGAAGCAACACGCGACCTCCACCTTCCCGCCGCAACGGATCGGTGGTGGCTTGCTCGGCGAGATGCGCGGCCCACTCGTCGTCGGTCATCCACACGACTTCGAAAGTCTTGTTGTCGAACACGAGCAGGCCGGCAACTTTCGGCTCGACCTTGAACGAGCTCATCGCGTGGCCGCTGATGATCGCGGCCTCCGCGAACCACTTCATGAGGTCACCGAGTTTCCAACCCGGGTGGTTCTTGTTCAGGAACTCACGGGTGAATCCCTTACCGACCGGAATCGGGTGGACGTAATGCAGGATCTTGGCGATCTCGGCCCGACTGAGGTTCAGCAGAACCGTGTCGGGCTCGAGGGCGGCACGAGAGCCGGCGGGCGGTGTGATGGGCATGTCTCCTCCATTGCACCCGGCGGTGCCACCGTTCCCTTGCGGGTGGTTGGCGGATCGTCGACGGGCCGGGTCCCTCGGATCCTCTGAATGGACGAACCGACCTTACGGCGTGGGTGTGATGAAGTCGCGCCGAATTTCGAAACGGTGTGAACGCGTCAACCGCGGTCGCGTTTGCGAACGGCGAAGGCAACGCGAGTTCCGATGCCGGCCATCGAGACCATGAGCACTCCGAACACGAGCGTTTGTTGCCAACCGCCACGGTCACCACTGCTCGTCGGCTCGCGACCGCAACCGGGTTTGGGCATCGAACTGATGCACTCGGTGACACCTCGCTCGAGATCGAGGAAGTCGTTCGTCACGGGAGGTTGATCGCCCGGCGGAACGGTGGCCGCGGCGGCCGGAACGAAGGTCGAGCCAGCCACCACCAGAGCTCCGAAGAACATCACGAATCGGCGGGGGAGGGCAGCCACGTCTCCATCGTGACAGGTGCGCAGGCCGAGCGCCCAGCGGGCAGGGAGTGCGGTGCCACCTGCCACTACGATCGTCGCATGTCGGCCCGTCGCACCGTCCTCGTGGTGGATTTCGGTGCGCAATACGCCCAACTCATCGCCCGTCGGGTGCGCGAGCACAACGTCTACTCCGAGATCGTCCCGCACACGATCAGCGCGGCCGAAGTGGCCGAGCGGCAACCCTCGGCGATCATCCTCTCGGGCGGCCCGAAGAGCGTTCATGTCGACGGCGCCCCCCGACTCGATCCTGCGGTCTACGACGCCGGCGTGCCGATTTTGGGCATCTGTTATGGCGCGCAACTGATCGCCCACCAATTGGGAGGTGAGGTCGGCCGAGGTTCACGGGGCGAATACGGACGCACCCGCCTGACCCTCAGTTCTGATTCCCGACTCATGAAGGGGACGCCGACCGAACAAGACGTCTGGATGAGCCACTTCGATGCCATCTCGAAGGTGCCGACCGGATTCACCGCCACGGCATCCACACCCGACGCGCCCGTTGCGGTGCTCGAGAACGATGCTCGAAAGATCTGGGGTGTGCAGTTCCACCCCGAAGTGGTGCACTCGCCCTTCGGTGCCGATGTGTTGAAGAAGTTCTTGCACGAGCTCGCCGGCTGTGAGGCCACGTGGACGATGGGTTCGATCATCGACGAGCAGGTCGACGCCGTGCGTGCGATGGTGGGCGACAAGCGCGTGATCTGTGGTCTGTCGGGCGGAGTCGATTCGAGTGTGGCCGCGGCGCTCGTGCATCGCGCCATCGGTGCGCAACTCACCTGCGTGTACGTCGACACCGGTCTCATGCGCAAAGGCGAGAGCGATCAAGTGGTGGAGACCTTCCGTCGCAACATGGGCATCGAACTCATCCATGTGGATGCGGGCTCGCAGTTCTTCGAGCGTCTCGCCGGAGTCACCGAACCCGAAGCCAAGCGCAAGATCATCGGCGAGTTGTTCGTGCGGATCTTCGAGCAGCACACCGGCGGCGTCACCGACGCCGAGTTCCTCGTGCAGGGCACGCTCTATCCGGATGTGATCGAGAGCGGTGGTGCCGATGGCACGGCGGCCGTGATCAAGAGTCATCACAACGTCGGTGGCTTGCCCGAAGACATGACTTTGAAGTTGGTGGAACCACTGCGCTCGCTCTTCAAGGACGAAGTACGTCGATTGGGGCACGAACTCGGTTTGCCCGACGAAATCGTGTGGCGCCAACCGTTCCCCGGGCCCGGTCTCGGTGTGCGGATCATCGGTGAGGTCACACCCGAGAAGGTCGCGATTCTGCAAGAAGCCGACGCCATCGTGCGCGCCGAGATCCGCGACGCCGGACTCGAGCGTGAGATCTGGCAGGCGTTCGCGGTGTTGCCCGACATCCGTTCGGTGGGTGTGATGGGCGACGAGCGCACGTATGCGCACCCGATCATCATTCGTGCGGTCACGAGTGACGATGCGATGACCGCCGATTGGGCGCGCTTGCCCTACGACCTTCTCGAGCGCATGGCGAGTCGCATCATCAACGAAGTCGCCGGTGTGAATCGTGTGGCCTACGACATCACGTCGAAGCCACCCGGCACCATCGAATGGGAATGATTGCGGCACATCGGCCGTGGTCAGACGGGCGAGTTCGTGCACATGTGAGCCCGATGTCCGCCTTCGGTCACCCCTGACTAGCCTTCACGGGGTCATGTTGGGACCCCGAGCCGTTCTCACGTCGCCGGTCCGCCGATCGATCTCGATCGGGTTGGTTCTCGTCGTCTCGCTCATCGTCGGTGTGTTCACCGTCGGGCGTGTCGCACTGGCCGACAACGTCGACGACGCTCGCCGCAAGGTCGAAAAGATGGCCGATCAACTCGAGGCCGCCGAAGAAGAAGTCGACCGATTGTCCGAAGAACTCCGGGCTGCCGAAGACGACAAGGTGCGGCTCGACGGCGAAATTGCCGCCACCGAACTCGAGATCGCCAACAAAGAGACCGAACTCGGTGGCATTCGCACCGATATGGCCGAACTCGCCGTGACCGCCTTCGTGAGCGGCGGTCGTGGTGGGAGCCTCACCGGACTTCTCGCTCCCGGTGGTGGGCCCAACGATGCCGTGCAGCGTCAGTTCCTCACCGACATCGCGCTCAACACCGGCCTCTCCGACACCGACGAGCTCGACTCGCTCATCGCCGACCTCGACGACTTGAAGAGCAAGCTCGAACGCGATCGCAAGCGCAATGAGGAACTCACCAATCAGATCTCGAAGTCCCAGACCGAGGCCCAGGACAAGATCGCGAAGTACACCGCGCTGAAGAAGAAGGCCGAACGCGAACTCGGTCAGGCGCTGCGCGACGAACAACAACGTCGGGCCGCGCAGGCAGCGGCCAATGCCGCGTCGCAGGCCGACAACATGCGCAACAACCGCCCGACCGGCGGCAATAGTTTCGATCCGTCGAGCATCCCGTCCACCACGTCGCGCGCCGGCATCGCGGTGGCGGCGGCCAAGAGTCAGATCGGTGTGCGGTATCGCTACGCGACCGCCGAAGAGGGCGTGGCCTTCGACTGCTCGGGCCTCACGATGTGGGCGTGGCAGCAGGCCGGTGTGTCGTTGCCGCATCAGTCGCGCCGACAGTTCTCGTCGTCGCCGCGCATCCCCAAGGAATACGCCGAGCCCGGCGATCTGATCTTCTTCTACAACCCGATCACGCACGTGGGCCTCTACGTCGGTGGCGGCATGATGGTCGACGCTCCTGGCGTTGGTCGCACGGTGCGCCTCACCGCGGTCAACTGGTCGAAGGTCGTCGGCGTGACCCGCCCCGGCTGATACGTCTCGGCTGAATCGTTCCGGTGGCCTGCGCACTACCGTTTCCCTCGGAGGGAACGTGAGTATTCAGGGGATCGATCTCGAGAAGGTCACGGCGTGGCTTGGTGCCAACATCGACGGCCTCACGACGCCGGTCGAGTTCACGCTGATCGCCGGCGGTCGCTCGAACCTCACGTATCTCGTCACCGATGCCGCGGGCCAGAAGTACGTGTTGCGTCGCCCGCCCCTCGGCCACGTGCTGGCCACGGCGCACGACATGGCGCGCGAACACCGCATCATCGCCGCCGTCGGCCGTACCGGCGTGCCGGTGCC
>CAZLXB010000042.1:8263-10774 GCA_964563545.1 uncultured Bifidobacterium sp.
GACGGCATCGATCTATCCACCATGAAATTGGGCCCCGAAGGTTTGGCCGAACGGGCTCTCGAAGCAGTCAGGAGACTGGTATGACCAACGATGTTCTCGCCGGATGGCAGAAGGGGTCGTTCACTTCGGCCGGTATGACGCGCGATACGTATCGGCGTGGCTCGGGGCCGGGCATCGTGCTCGTGCACGAGATCCCGGGCATCACTCCGGCCGTGACGCGCTTCGCCAACGATCTCGTGGACGCCGGTTTCACCGTGGTGATGCCGAGCCTCGTGGGCACGCCGGGCAAGGCGCCGAGTGGCGGGTATCTCGCGTCGTCGATGAGCAAGGTGTGTATCTCGCGCGAGTTCACCACCATGGCCCTCAACAAGACCTCGCCGATCATCGCCTGGCTGCGCGCTCTCGGCCGCGATCTGCACACCGAAATCGGGGGCAAGGGGATCGGCGCGCTCGGCATGTGCTTCAGCGGCGGTTTCGCCCTCGGCATGATGATCGACGATCACTTGGCTGCTCCGGTGCTGAGCCAGCCGTCGTTGCCGTTCACGGTGGGCAAGAAGCGCGCCGCCGATCTCAACTTGTCGCCCGACGATGCGCGCGCAGTGCAGCGCCGCGCCGCCGAGGGCTGCCAGGTGCTCGGCCTGCGTTTCACCGAAGACAAGTTGGTGGGCGATCGCTTCGAGTCGTTGCGCAAGTTGATCGGCGATGCGTTCATCGGCATCGAACTCCCGTCGCAGAAGAAGTCGGATCACTCGGTGCTCACCGAACAACGCGATGAGCCGAGTGTTCAGCGCGTGATTTCGTTCTTCAAGGAAAAGCTCGTCTGATCAACTGAGGGAGAGGCGGAAGCGGGGGTGCTTCCAGGCTTTGAGCGCGACGATGGGGTCGCCCTTCGATTCGAGCAGATGTCGAGCGAGCAATCCCTTGGCGGCTTTGGCGTCGTGGCCGGCCACCTTGCCCGACTTCTCCACGAAGGCCACGGTCACGAGGTCGGTGTAGGCGTCGGGCGACGGCGTCCATGCGCTGCGGTGCTCACCGGGCAGGAGATCGATCACGACTCGCTTGCGCGCCCACTCGTCGAAGGCGGCGGTGAGTGGTTCGCGCCACCAAGTGGACACCTTGCCCATCGGCTTCAACGACGCGCCCATCTTCAACCGGTAGTCCGGAACCGGATCGGCCAAGCCGACGAGTCCGAGCAGACCCGAGAACACCACCACCGAATCGATGGCGCGCGTCATCGTGGCCTTGTTCATGCTGGACGGTGCGAGGTGCTCCCACACCACGCCGGTGTAGCGCTCGTGGGCCGGGAGAGTGGGCGCCCCCACCAGTGCGCGATTGGCCGCCTGGGCTCGGGCGAGATGCGCGCCCTGCACGCCGAGCAACTTCGCGTCTCCACCTTTGGCGGCGGCGAGCGCGGCCAACAATTCTCGGCGGGGTGCGGTGAGGGCCGGGCCGAAGGTCCCGGCCGCCGCCTTCCACTTGGGGGCCCGACCACCCTCGGCCTTGCCCTCCGACGGCGGCAACAAAAGGGCGAGTCGAACCTTGCCGTGCGAAGTCACGTCGGAGATTCTCTCCCACTACCCTCGCACCATGCGCATTCAAGTGGATTCCGAGAAGTGCCAGGGTCACAACCGTTGCTACGCGCTGGCCCCCGAACTCTTCGACGTCGACGACTACGGCAATGCCATGGTCATCGGCGACGGTTCGGTGCCGCCGGAGTTGGAAGAGCGCGCGCGACTCGCGGCGGCCAACTGCCCGGAGTTCGCCATCACCATCTCGGAGTGAGTCGCTCGTGACCGCGTATCAGACCCCCGATTCGATCTACGGACCCGTCACCGACTGGGCCACCGACTTCGATCACGCCGACCCGCAGTACAACCGCCATGCGCATGCCATCTGGGCCGAACTGCGCGACAAGTGCCCGGTCGCCCACTCCGATCGCTACGGCGGCACGTGGTTGCCGGTCACGCACGAATACGTACGCGAGATCGCCTACGACACCGAAAACTTCACGAGCCGCGCCGTGGTGGTGAGCACCGTGGTGCCCGAAGATCCGGCCCCCATCGGTGGCGCCCCGCCGATCACGAGCGACCCGCCGTTCCACCACGAAGCTCGTCGTCTGGTGCTCCCGCCGTTCTCGCCCAAGAAGATCGCCGAGTGGGAACCCGAGATCCGCAAACTCTGCAACGAACTCCTCGACAAGATGGAGGCGCAGGCCAAGGGTGGTCTCACCGTGGACGCCGCGATCCAGTACGCGCAGCACATTCCGGTGAACGTGATCGCTCGCATGCTCGGCTTCCCGCTCGAGGACGACGATCTCTTCCGTGAGTTCGTGCACGACATCCTCGAGAACATCAACGGCGATCCGGAAGATCGCATGCGCGCCTTCGAGCGCATCGATGCGTATCTGCTGGCCCAGATCGACGATCACGTCGAAAATCCACGCGACGACCTCACGGGCTATCTGCTCGAGGTCGACCTCTTCGGGGAGAAGTTGCCCAAGGAGATGGTGGG
>CAZLXB010000043.1:0-2683 GCA_964563545.1 uncultured Bifidobacterium sp.
GCGTCGCACTCACGTCGTGGGGTGGCCGCAGGCGGCAACGAGTCCCACATGTCGGCCAGCAGATCGTCACGCGTCGTGCGATGAGCCGAGTCGTTCCAGAGGTTCTTGTGCTGGAGTGGATCGGTCGACAAGTCGTACAGCTCACCCTCGGTGCCGTCGTGCACCGTGCCCGGCAGACACGCGGTGGCCACCCAGTTGTCGCGCGTGATGGTGCGGAGCCGCACGATCTTGCCGAAGAGCACCGAATCCCATTCGGTGAGCACACGCTCGTGACCGAGCCCGCGGGCCTCGGCGTCACTCGTGGGTAGTCGCGACGACTCCACGTACTCGGGTTCGGGGAGGCCGGCGATGTGACAGAACGTGGAGGCCAGAGAAACCAAGCCCACCGGCGTCGACACATCGGCCGCCTTCACTCCACTCGAAGGTGCCGGTCGCCAGATGAGTGGTAGCCGCATGAGCGAATCGGTGTGGTACGGCCCCTTGAACAAGAGTCCGAAGTCGCCCTGTAGTTCGCCGTGATCGGTGGTGTAGACCACGTCGAGATCGTCAGCCCAGCCCCGCTCGGAGATGCGCCCGAGTACTCGGCCGATCGCTTCGTCGATGAGTTCGTTCTCGATGTGCGTGAGCGCGTTGATCTCGCGCACCTGATCGTCGGTGAGGGTCTTGGGCACCCACGACGCCGGAGCCTCGAAGTTGGAGACGAACTCGCCCTCGTACCACATGCGCCAATGACGCGGTTTGTCGTCGAGCAACGCTTCGCGACGCGCATGATCGGCGGGGTAACCCTCGGGCAGATCGAGATCACGCCAATTCACACGATGCTTCTCGCTCGCCGGCGGATCCCATGGGTGATGCGGATCGGGGAAACTCATCCAGCAGAACCAATCGGCATCGGCCGGTAGTGAGTCGAGCCACGCCATCGTGCGTTCGGCGACCCAATCGGTGTGGTACCAATCGCGCGGAATCGCATTGTCGTGAACCTGCGGCCCACCGGTGTCGCCGCCGCCAGCCGCGTTGACCTGCAGGCTCATGTCGAGCACGCGGTAATACATGCCGATCGCCTCGGGATGGTTCTGCATCAGCCAACGCGCGTAGTGGAAGTTGCCCATGCCACCGTGCGAAGCCGACTCCATGTGGTCGAAGCCGCGGTGCACATGACCATCGACGATCTTGCTGAAATCGCCCGTGGTTCCGAGTTGGTTCTCGGTGAACCGCATGAACGGATCCAGGAACGGTTCGAAGTGGGCCTTACCGATGAGCGCAGTGGCGTAGCCCGCGTCGCGCAAGGTGGCCGCCACACTCGGTGCCTCTTCGGGTAGCGGCACACCGTTCATCCACACGCCGTGCGTCGCCACGTGCTGGCCGGTGATCATCGTGGAGCGCGACGGCATGCACACCACGCTCTGGGGCAGCGCGCGCCGATAGTTGATACCACTCGCCGCGAGTGCGTCGAGCACTGGCGTGCGGGCCACCCGTCCACCGTTGCAGCCGAGCGCGTCGTAGCGCTGCTGATCGGTGGTGATGAAGAGGATCTTGCGGCCCATCAGCGACCCCCTCCCGTCGGTGCCGCGCCGCTCGGAGTGAAGATCTCCTGCAGCCGCTCGAGACCGGCCCCAGCCGCACCGGCGATCATGAGCGCCATCACCTCGGGATCGAGATCGGTGGAATAGATCACGATGCACCGGTCGGGTCCGTCGGGGATCACGTCGACCGTGCCGAGATGGCTCTTCACGATCGGGTTGTTGACGATCGAGTACTGGAACCGTCGGAGGTCGTGGTCGAGGGTGACGATGTCTTCTTCGAAACTCAGCCCGCTCGGCAGGTTGATCCAGCGCTTCTTGCCTTCCACCCGGGTGGAAGTGATGGGGAACCACTCGTGAAGTCGAGCCGGATCACCGACGAGTTCCCAGACCACGTCGGCCGAACGTTCGACGAACGCGTGACGCCGCACCGTGCCCATGGATTTCGACCGTATCAGGGCTACTAGCAGGTGTGATAAACAACAGTCGGTGGGGGCACCGGGGGGTAACGCGTGACGCGTTCGGCGCGATGGGCAGATGCGGTCGTGGCGACGCGTCGAACGCTTGGTCCGCTGACGCCGGCTCTCGTGCTGGTGGTCGTGCAACTCGTGTTCTTCGGAGTGCCGGCCGGCGCCTGGATCCGCGGCGTGGTGATCGGACTTCTCACCGCACTGCTCGCGGTGGGTATGGCGCTGGTGTACCGGGCCAACCGGGTGCTCAACTTCGCGCAAGCCGATCTCGGCTACATCCCGGCCGCGCTGTCGGTGGGGCTCATCGTGTTCTCGGGCCTGCCGTATCTCTTCGGTCTCTTCGTGGGTCTCGTGTCGTCGGTGGTGCTCGGTGCGATCGTGGAGCTCGCCATCGTGCGCCGTTTCTCGCGCTCACCGCGACTCGTTCTCACCGTGGCCACCATCGGCATCACGCAGTTGCTCGCGGTGCTCGCCATCCTGATCCCGCGCCTGTGGGACGAGAACGCGGCGAGTCAGCGCATCGATCCACCGCTCGACTGGAAACTCACCATCGGTTCGTTCATCCTGAACGCCAACGACTTCATCGCCATGATCATCGCGCCGGTGGCCATGCTGGTGATCGGGCTCTTCCTCACCCGCACCCGGGTGGGCACGGCGGTACGGGCGGCGGCCGAGCGCAGCGAACGAGCATCG
>CAZLXB010000043.1:2783-4715 GCA_964563545.1 uncultured Bifidobacterium sp.
TGCCCGCGCTCCGATTGCGCGGCCTGTATCTCGCCGTGACGACCTTGGTGTTCGCTCTGTCGGTCACCTCCTGGTTGTTGAACGACCGCTTCTTCTCGTGGGTGCCGGGTAGCAAGCGCGTGGTGCGCCCGCCACTCTTCGGCCGCATCGACGTGGAAACTCCCACCCGCTACTACGTGTACTCACTGATCGTTCTGGCCGTTGTGATGGTCGCCATCCGTGGTGTGCGTCGTAGCCGTACCGGCCGGGCGATCCTCGCCCTGCGCGACAACGAGCGCGCGGCGCAGAGTTATTCGATCTCGGCCACCAAGTTGAAACTCACGGCATTCACCATGTCGGGCGCGATCGCCGGTGTGGCCGGTGGACTCTTCACCCACCTCAATCACAGCTTCGACCTGTCGAGTTACGGTGCCGGGCGCAGCCTCGAGGTCTTCACCGCCTCGGTGGTGGGTGGTCTGGGTTCGATGTTCGGTGCGGTGCTCGGTGCGGCGTATCTCCGCGGCACCGAATGGTTCGTGACCGCCGAGGAATGGCGATTCCTGTCATCGGCGGTGGGTGTGTTGTTCGTCTTGCTCGCCGTGCCCGGGGGTCTCGGTGCGCTCATCACCAAGGTGCGTGACCAACTGGCCGCCCAGATCGCCAAGCGCCAGAAGAACGAGGAGGGATCCGCATGAGCGACAAGACCCCGAACATCTGGCGTCGCTTCCTCGTGGGACTACGACACCCGGGCGCATGGCTCACCGATATCTGCGGTGGGGAAGCCGTCTATCCGTTGATCATCCTCTTCGGGCTCAACGCCGTCGATGAATTCGATCGTGCGGCCTTCGGCATCCTGCTACCCGAGATCCGCGATCATTTCGGTCTCGACCTCGGCACCATGCTCGGCCTCGTCGGGTTGGCGAGTGTGGCCGCCCTTGCCTTGCAAGTGCCCATCGCCCAGATCGCCGATCGCTCCAAGCGTGTGCCACTTGCGGTGGCCGGCGCACTGGTGTGGGCCGTCTTCTCGGGGCTCACCGGACTCGCCACCGGTCTCATCGTGCTGACCATCGCGCGAAGTGGTTCGGCCCTCGGTAAGGCCGTGATCGATCCCACGCACAACTCGTTGCTCTCCGACTACTACCCGATCGAATCGCGCACCAAGGTGTTCTCGGTGCACCGTGCCGCCAACGCCGTTGGCGCATTCCTCGGACCGCTCACCGCCGGTCTGCTCGCGTATTACTTCGGATGGCGCACACCGTTCCTCGTGTTCATGGTGCCGACCGTGATCTTCGCCGTGCTCGCGCTGAAGTTGCGCGAGCCGATCCGCGGCAAATGGGAACGTCAGGCCACTGGGGTGTCGGCCGAGGTCGCCGAGACCGAAGAGACCGCACCGTCGTTCAGCGAGAGCTGGCGCACGGTGCACAAGGTCCATTCGTTGCGGCGCATCTGGTACAGCTTGCCGTTCCTCGCCACCGGCCTCATCGGCTTCGTGACCCTCGCGTCACTCCTCTACGAGCAGGAGTTCGGACTCGACGAACGCGCCCGAGGCATCGCGGCCGCCATCGCCGAGCCTTTCCAGTTGGTCGGCCTCGTGGTCGGTTCGCGTTGGATCGCCAAGCGCTACACGGGCAACGTCGCCGGTCTCACACGAGTGGGGGCCAACGTGTCGATCGCCGCCGCGGTGCTCGCGGCCGCGTTCGCACTGGCGCCCAACATCGTGGTCGCGGTGGCCGTCAACTGCGTGATTTCGGGTGCGCTCGCGGTGCTCGCGCCGGCGGTGTTCTCGGGTCTGTCGCTCGCCATTCCGGCCCGAGCCCGCGCCACCGGCTTCTCCGTCGCGTCGCTCTGGGTGATCCCGGGCCTCGGTGTGCTGCCCCTCATCGGTTGGATCTCCGATCAACTCTCGATTCGCGTCGGCATGCTCGTGATGATCCCGCTCTTCCTCATCGGCGG
>CAZLXB010000043.1:4815-9713 GCA_964563545.1 uncultured Bifidobacterium sp.
GACCTCTCGGGCTGGACCAATCGCCGCGATCGAGATGGTGTGGAGCGCGCCAAGGCCGAAGCACTCGCGATGTTCCCGATCCTGGCCGATCGACTCGATCAGCCGGCGGCCAACCTCTCGGGTGGTCAGCAGCAGATGCTCGCACTGGCCATGAGTTTCGTGATGCGCCCCCGCGTCCTGCTCATCGACGAGTTGTCGCTCGGACTCGCGCCGGTGATCGTCGGCCAGATGTTGCCGATCATCCGCAAACTGGCCGACGACGGCGTGACGGTCGTGCTCGTGGAGCAGAGCGTGAACGTCGCCCTCACCGTGGCCGAGCGCGCGTACTTCCTCGAGCGTGGCGAGATCCGATTCGCCGGACCCACGGCCGAACTCCTCGGTCGGCCCGACATCCTCCGGTCGGTCTTCCTCTCGGGTGCGTCGGCCGCCGTCACCGAGTCGACGACGACCACGACACCGCGCGGTGATGGCGTGGCACTGAGCACGCACGGAGTGGTCACGAGTTTCGGCGGTATCCGCGCCGTGAACGACGTGTCGATCAGTGTGGGGGAGCGCGAAATCGTGGGTGTGATCGGCCCCAACGGCGCGGGCAAGACGACGCTCTTCGACGTGATCTCGGGCTTCACGCCCATGACGGCCGGCTCGATCGAGATCGCCGGGCACGACGTCACCGCGGCGTCACCCAACGCGCGGGCCGCGGCCGGACTCGGTCGTTCGTTCCAGGACGCGCGGCTCTTCCCCGAACTCACGGTTCGCGAAACTCTCGCCGTGTCGCTCGAACGCTGGATCTCCACCAAGAGTGCTCTGGCCGCGGCCATGTACCTGCCGCCCGTGTTCGACTCGGAGCAGGCGATCCGGGCGCGAGTGGACGAATTGATCCAGGTGCTCGGGCTCGGTGACTACGAGCGCAAGTTCGTGCGCGAGCTCTCCACCGGCACGAGACGCATCGTCGACCTCGCCTGCTTGGTGGCGCACCGACCAGCAGTGATCCTCCTCGACGAGCCCACATCGGGTCTGGCCCAGCGGGAAGTGGAAGCCCTGGCCCCGGTGATCCGGCGGCTGCGTGACGAGATGGGGGCCGCTCTTCTCATCGTCGAACACGACATACCATTCATCTCATCGGTCGCCGACCGGTTGGTGGCGATGGACCAAGGCGCGGTGGTCACCACCGGTGCTCCCGCCGAAGTCCTCGCCCATCCGCAGGTCGTCGAGTCATACCTCGGCACGTCGAGTGCCGCGATCGCCCGTTCCGGGCAAGGGGGGTAGCCATGCAACCAGCAAGCAGTGGTGGCGCCGGGTCGGGGGGCTCGTCGTCGCTCAAGAAATGGGGACCGCTCATCGGTATCGCCGTGGTGGCCATCGTCGTCATCGCGGTGATCGCGCTCGCCGGCGGCGGCGGTTCCGATTCCGATTCGTCGGAGTCGACCGAACCGGCCGGCACCGAGGTGCCCGGCGAATCCACCGCACCGGGTGAATGGACGTATCCACTCTCGTATCCGCAGGCCGAAGAACTCGGAGTAGCCGACACGATCGATTGGGGCGCGCGCTGTGACACCTCGGTGGGCCGCATCGCGGTGATCGATTACTTCGCACCGTTCTGCATGGCTCCGTTCAGCGGCGACAACGGCGGTGCGACAGCGCAAGGAGTCACCGCCGACGAGATCACGATCGTCCACTACCAGGGCCCCGACAACGATCCGGTCATCGGGTACATCACCGATGCCATCAAAGTCGACGACACCAACGCGCAAGTGGAAGAAGTCATCGACGATTTCGTCGGCTACTTCGAGACCTATTACGAGTTCTACGGACGCAAGATCAACCTCGTTCACTACACGAGTACCGGTTTGGCCACCGACGAGGTGACCGCCCGGGCCGATGCACAGCGCATCGCCGAGGAGATCAAGCCGTTCGCCGTGATCGGCGGACCGGCCCTCACCAATGCCTTCGGTGACGAATTGGCGGCCAACAAGATCCTGTGCATCTCGTGCGGTGGCGGATCACCCGAGTGGTATGCCGAGCGCGATCCCTACATCTGGGGCATCGACGGCAGTGCCGAGCAGAAGCAGATTCCGGTCGTGGAGTTCATCGGTAAGCAATTGGCCGGCAAGCCGGCTTCGCACGCTGGTGACGAATTCGTGAATACCACTCGCAAGTTCGGCTTGCTCTACATCGAGAGCAGTGCCGAGTCGAAGGTGCTCGCCGACCTGATGGTCTCTCGTCTCACCGAAGTCGGGGCCGCTCCCGCCGAAGTGATTCCGTACGTGCTCGATCCGGGTTCGATCCAGCAGACCGCATCGCAGGTGATCGCCAAGTTGAAGGCCAGCGGGATCACATCGGTGATCCTCGCCACCGATCCGGTGGCACCCAAGGACTTCACGCGCGAGGCCACGGCGCAGGAGTACTACCCCGAGTGGATCGTGGCCGCCGCCACACTCACCGACACCACAGCCTTCGGTCGTTCCTACGATCAGGCGCAATGGGCGCACGCCTTCGGCGTGACCAGCCTCGCCGTGCACGTGAATCCCGAGACGAGTGGCTACTACGCGCTCTACAAGTGGTTCACCGGCAACCCGCCGGCCGCCGACGAATCGATCGGCGTGTACATGCCGCCGTACTTCCTCATGATGTCGGCCTTGCAGTCGGCGGGTCCGAACCTCACGCACGACACGCTCGCTGCCGCCATTCGGAGTTTCGAAACCGTGAAGGCGATCACGCAGCCGTGGCTCACGTGGGGTGATCACGGCATCTGGGACAAGCCCGACTACGCCGGCATCGACGACGCCACGTTGTTCTGGTGGGATCCGAATGCCGTCGGACCCGACGAAAACCGCAAGGAGGGCACGGGCATGCTCATGTACGTCGACGGCGGCAAGCGTTACCTCCCGGGCGAGTGGCCGAGTGAGGACAAACTCTTCGTGGCCGAAGGTGCCGTCGCGGTGTACGACACGCCGCCAGCCGACGAGGCACCTCGCGACTTCCCGAGCCCGGCGGGCTGATCAGTCGAGGATTCGCCAATCGATCGGAGTCCGGCCGGCCTCGGTGAGCGCAGTGTTCGCCGCCGAGAACGGCCGGGATCCGAGGAATCCGTTGTGTGCCGAGAGTGGTGACGGATGCGCGGATTCGATCACGACATGACGAGAAGTATCGACGAGGGTCTTCTTCTTGCGTGAGGGGTTGCCCCACAGCAGGAAGACGACCCTCTCGGTTTTTTCGTTCACCCGACGGATCACTTCGTCGGTGAAGCGCTCCCAACCCTTTCCCTGATGCGACGCGGCTTGGCCGGCGCGCACGGTGAGCGTGGTGTTGAGCAACAACACCCCCTGACGCGCCCAGTGCTCGAGATTCCCATGCGACGGAATCGGATGGCCCAGATCGTCGTGCAACTCCTGATACACGTTGCGCAGACTCGGTGGTACGGCCACGCCACGCCGCACCGAGAAACACAAGCCGTGGGCCTGCCCGGGTCCGTGGTACGGGTCCTGGCCGAGGATCACCACTTTCACGTCGCGGTACGGCGTGAGATGCAAGGCGGCGAAGACATCATCGGCTGGCGGATACACCGGGCCGCTTCTTCTCTCGTCGGCCACGAACGACTGCAACTCCTGCCAATACGGCTCGGCGAACTGATCCCGGAGAATCGGGTTCCAGTCGGTCGTGGTCACTCGATCATTGTTGCCCACGCTGGTGGTCGGGCGCCCACCGCGTAGCCTCGAACCGTGGCGACGACGAGTGAAGGTCCGGTGCACGATCGCCTGACCAGTTGGAACGGTGTTCCGCGCGTCCGCCTGGCCACGTTGCCGACACCGCTCGAGCGCGGTCCGCTCGTCCCCGGCGGCGTGAACCTGTGGGTGAAGCGCGACGACCTCACCGGACTCGGTATGGGTGGCAACAAGGCGCGCAAGCTCGAGTTCCTGTGTGGCGACGCGATGGCCAACGGTGCCGATGCCTTGGTGACCGTGGGCGCCGGGCAGTCCAACCATTGCCGGATGACTGCGGCCGCCGGCTCACTTCTCGGTTGTGAAACCCATCTGGTTCTCGCCGGTGATCGACCGGCACGACTCGAAGGAAACCAACTCTTGTCCGATCGTTTCGGCGCGCATCTGCATTTCACCGGCGCCGGCCCGGCCGAGTGGGGAGTACTCGAGATCGAACGCGAACGCCTGACCGATGAACTCACCGCCTCCGGCGCGCATCCGTACTCGATACCGATCGGTGGTTCCACCGACGTCGGCGCGCTCGGTTACGTCGTGGCCTACGACGAGATCGTCGAGCAATGCGCCGACAACGGATTCGAGCCGGCAGCGATCGTGTTCACCTCGTCGAGTGGCGGCACGCACGCCGGTCTGGTGGCCGGTCGAGCCGCTCGTCGAGCGCGCGGACTCGCGCATCCACCGGTAGTGGCCATCGGTGTGGCCAAGGGAGTAGTGGCCGGATTCCCCGATGTCGCCGAACTCGCCACCGGTGCTCTCCGGCGCGCCGGACTCGCCGGTGACGTGCGCGCCGACGACGTGGAGGTCGACGCTCGTTGGCTCGGGGCCGACTACGCGATCCCTACGGCCGAATCGGAGGCCGCCGCCACGTGGGCCGCACATCACGGAGCGTGGGTCCTCGACGGTGTGTACACCGCCAAGGGCATGGCCGGGTTCCTCGGCAATGCCGCCGAGTCGCGTTGGCCGGCGGGAAGCAACGTGGTCTGGATCCATACTGGAGGCCAACCGGAGGTGTTCGTGAGCCATGGCTGAATTCGAATCGAACGTGTCGCCGCGGACTATCGCTGTCACGGCCGGTCGACCGCTGGGTGACGGCGATCCGGTGAACGAACCGATCGTGCTCGCCTCGAACTTCCGCGCCGGACCCGAATACGCGCGTACGCACGGCACACGTACTTGGGCGGC
>CAZLXB010000044.1:0-1414 GCA_964563545.1 uncultured Bifidobacterium sp.
CCGAAGAGCCCGCCGCCCATGAGCGAGATACCCGCGATCCGCTTTGCGATGTCGGGTGCGAGACGCAAAGCCAAGCCGATATTGGTGAGGGGTCCGGTGGGTACCAACCACACACCTTCGTTGGCGCGCACCGTGTCGATGATGTAACCAACGGCGTCTTCGCTGTCGATCGTGCTGGTGGGCGCCGGAAGATCGGCGCCGTCGAGTCCGCTCTCACCGTGCACGTAGGTTGCGTACTGCGGAGGAGCGACGAGCGGCCGGATGGCGCCTTTGTGCACCGGCACGTCGAGCCCGAGGAGATCCTTCATCACGAGCGCGTTGTACGTGGTCGACTCGATGGGTGCATTGCCCGACACCGTCGTGATGCCGAGCAGATTCGCGTAGCGGGCGGCGACCACGATGGCCAGCGCGTCGTCATGGCCCGGATCGCAGTCGAGGATGATCGCCGGCTTGTTGCTCATCGTGTTCTCCTCGTTGGTGCGGTTTAGATCAGGAGGTTGCCCTCGCGGTCGAGGCGAACGCTCCGACCGACCCACTCACCTTCGCACATCGCGGCGCCCACCGACGCGTCCTCACTCGTCCCCCAAGCCCGACCGCCGTTGGGCAGACGCACCGACGCGATCGCGCGCTCGGGCGCGCCGTCGCGATCGTGCATCACCGTGTAGGCCTCGATGGTGCCCGGGCCTTCGGAGTCGCCCACACCAACTGGTGTGCGGCGCGGCAGTGCATCGATCTGGTCCTGCGGATAGTCGTGTCGGAACCCGTTGGCCGATGGTTCGGTGGAGTACACGCCGAACGCGTGCTTGGTCGCGTAACCGCCGTTGGCCCAGACCAGACCCTTCTCGCCGGGACGCGCGCGCAACTCGGCCACCACCGTGGCGATGGCGTGCATCACGTAGTTGTTCCAGGGGCCGCCGGCGAACGGCAGTCCGCCCGTACGCGTGAGTTGACGATCGAGTGAGAGGCCGAGTGCTGCCGCGCCGAGTTGCACCGCCGATGGGAAGCACGAATACAGATCGACGATGTCGATCTCGGAAATCGACGTGCCGGCTAGCTCGAGCACACGCTTGCCGGCGAGCGCGATGGCCGGCGTCTCGGTGAACTCCCAGCGCTCCGACACGTACTTGTGCTCATGGCAATCCGATCCGGCGAGCGGGAACACCCAGCGATCACGCGCGATGCCCAGCCGTTCGGCGGCCTCCACCGAGCACATGATGATCGACGCCGACTGATCGACGTCGTTGTTGGAGTTCATGAGCTTGGGATAGGGGAGACCGATCATGCGGTTGCGCGGGCCGACCGTGCGGATCTCCTCGGGTGTGAGCGCCTTGCGCAACCACGCGTTCGGATTGGCCGCCGCGACTTCGGAGAACTTCGACCACAGTCGACCGAGGTGCTCCATGTGCGCTTCGGG
>CAZLXB010000044.1:1514-9432 GCA_964563545.1 uncultured Bifidobacterium sp.
CGACTTCGGAGAACTTCGACCACAGTCGACCGAGGTGCTCCATGTGCGCTTCGGGAGTTCGACCGGCCTTGGCACGAATCGCCGTTTCGAACATGGGGTACACCTGCACCGGCGCCCAAATCTTGCGGCTCGTCTCGATCTCGTGGTTCATCACGAGTTCCTCGCCGATCACGCGATCGGGCGCTACGTCTTCGGGAACCTCGGGCCAGGGCAGGTCGATGCCGGCCGCTCGGGCGCGCTTGCGGGTGCGCGACGTCTCGCCGCCGCACAGCACGACCACGTCGTTGCGGCCGGCCAGGATGTCGAGTGCGGTGGCATTGACGAGCGATTGCGGGCTGTTGCCACCGTTGGTGGTGATGCATTTCTCCCGGGGTGAGATGCCGAGACTGGCCGCGATGAACCGAGCCGGGTCGCGGTAACGCCAACTCAGGAACGACACCACGCGCACCGAGTCGACGGCGGCGAGCGACGACAGACCGGCATCGGTGGCTGCATCCCGCACGGCCTCGGCGATGAAGTCGACCGGGGTGAGCGACTGGAGCGGATCGTCGACGCGCTGATTGCGCTGTCCGACACCGACGATCACCGGCGTACGAGGGTCGAGGGGCATGGAGAGAACTTACGCGGTCGCCCCCCGAGCCCGAATGGTCGGAGCCCCAGCCGAACCCTCCATTTAGGATGAACTCATGTCGTCCTCGCTGCGCATCGCCATCGGATCCGACCACGCCGGGTACGACCTCAAACAACATCTCGTCACCTTCATCACCGGTCTCGGCCACACGGTCGACGATCAGGGCACGCACTCCACCGAGAGTTGTGACTACCCGCCGATCTGCGCCGGCGTGGGCCGGACGGTGCGCGACGGCAAGGCCGACTTCGGCATCGTCCTCGGCGGCAGTGGCCAAGGTGAGCAATTGGCAGCCAACAAGGTGCGCGGGGTCCGCGCCGCGCTGTGCAATTGCCTCTACACCGCACGCATGGCCCGGGCGCACAACGACGCCAACGTTCTCTCGATGGGCGCGCGGGTGGTGGGCATCGGACTCGCTGAGGAAATCGTCACAACCTTCCTTTCCACGGCCTTCGAGGGTGGTCGTCACGCCCGCCGAGTGGCACAGTTGACCGAGCTCGAGAACGAGTTCTGAACGCGGGAGAACCATGCCCTTCCCCTCCGATACCGATCCCGACCGTGAGGTCGAGCAACTCATCGCCGACGAGTACCGCCGCCAGACCACCGGTCTGCAGCTGATCGCGTCGGAGAACTTCACTTCGCCGGCCGTCATGCGGGCCGTCGGCTCGGTGCTCACCAACAAGTACAGCGAGGGGTACCCGGGCAAGCGCTACTACGGCGGGAACCAAGTGGTCGACTCCATCGAGTCGCTCGCCATCGAGCGTGTGAAGTCGCTCTTCGGCGCCGAGCACGCCAATGTGCAGCCGCACTCGGGTGCCAACGCCAACATGTGCGCGTATCAGGCGCTCATCGATCAGGGCGACACAGTGCTCGGTCTCAGCCTCGACCACGGTGGTCATCTCACGCATGGTTCACCGGTGAACGCGAGCGGCAAGCTCTACAACTTCATTCCGTACAAGGTGAAGCCGGGCGATGAGCGCATCGACATGGATCAGGTGCGCGATCTCGCCCACGAACACAAGCCGCGACTCATCGTCACCGGCACCACGAGTTATCCGCGTCGTATCGATGCCGAGCCCTTCAAGGTCATCGCCGACGAAGTGGGCGCGCTCTTCCTTTACGACGCGGCGCATCTCGCGGGTCTGATCGCTGGTGGCGCGTATCCCAACCCCACGCCGCACGCCGACGTCGTCACGTTCACCACGCACAAGACGCTGCGCGGTCCGCGCGGTGGTTGCATCTTGTCGAAGGCGGCTCACGCGGCGGCTATCGACAAGGCGGTGTTCCCCGGTTGGCAGGGTGGTCCGCTCGAACACGCCATCGCCGGCAAGGCCATCGCATTCCGCGAGGCCGCCGATCCGAGTTTCAAGAAGTATGCGCACCAAGTGGTGGCCAATGCGTCGGCACTGGCCAATGCGCTCGCCGATCAAGGTTTCCGCCTCGTATCGGGTGGTACCGACTGCCACCTGATGGTGGTCGATCTGCGTCCGTTCGATGCCGACGTGACGGGCAAGGAAGCGCAGGCCGTTCTCGATCTTGCGGGCATCACGCTCAACAAGAACACCGTGCCCGACGATCCGCGTAGCCCGTTCGTGACGAGCGGTGTGCGTATCGGAACACCTTCGGTCACCACACAGGGCATGGGCGAACCCGAGATGAAGCTGATCGCCGATCTCATCGCCCGCACGCTCCGGAACCGCAACGACGAAGCCAAGGTGGCCGCCATTCGGGCCGAAGTCGCCGAACTCTGCGCCCGTTTTCCGGCCTATACCAACGTCTGACGCACTGAGCCGAGGGCCGATGGCTCCCTGACCGTCCGCCAGAGACACCGAGCGGGAATAGTCTCCACGTGTGCCCGATACCGCTGGCTATCTGTTGATCGGCGCCGTCGCCGCGATAGTCACCTTCGTCACGACTCCGTTCGTCGCCCGCTTCGCGTTCCGCGTGGGCTGGGTGGTCATGCCCGACGCTCGCCGCGTGCACACCGAACCCACGCCCGACGTGGGTGGCATCGCCATGTTCCTCGGCTTCGCGGTGGCGCTTCTGCTCGCCAGCACCATGGGTCGCTTCTCGCTCGTGTTCGACAACAACTCCGAACCGTTCGGCGTGTTGCTCGCCGCGCTCGTCATTTTCGCCACCGGTCTGCTCGACGACGTGCGCGACATCAGCGCGCCGGCCAAGGTCACCGGCACGGTGATCGCCGGACTCGTACTCGTGTGGTTCGGCGCGACGATGTTCTACTTCCGCGTGCCGTTCCTCGACGTGTTCGTGTTGTCGGACGACTGGGTTCCGCTCATCACGATCCTGTGGCTCATGGGCATGAGCCAAGCAGTGAATCTCATCGACGGACTCGATGGTTTGGCCGCCGGCATCGTGGCCATCGCAGCCGCCGCGTTCTTCCTGTACAGCCAGCAACTCGACGACATCGGCGCGCTGATTCAACCCAATGTGGGCCCGCTCATTGCGATCATCGCTTTTGGAGTGTGTGTGGGCTTCCTGCCGCACAACTTCAATCCGGCCAAGATCTTCATGGGCGACAGCGGCGCGCTCTTCCTCGGTCTGCTCATGGCGGTGTCGACGAGCGTGGTGGGTGGTCGAGCCGACCCCGACTCGCAGGCCTACACACCGGGCCAGACGTACTTCTTCTTGGCGCCGCTCTTCATCCCGCTCTTCATCCTCGGCGTGCCGATCTTCGACACCGTGTTCGCCATCGTGCGCCGCGCCGCCAAGCGTCAGGGTTTCGCCACCGCCGACAAGGGGCACCTGCACCACCGGCTCATGAACCTCGGTCACGGCCAGCGGCGCAGCGTGCTCATCTTGTGGCTCTGGACGGCGATCCTTTCGGGCTTCGTCCTGTATCCGATCTTCACCGACTCGCGCACCGGTCTCATCCCGATCGGCACCGCGGCCATCGCCCTCAGCCTCTACACCGTCTTGCACCCCGAGGTCCGCCGTCGCCGGCAGGATCAACCCGGCCCCGAGCCGGTCGGCTCCACCGATGTGACCCGGGAATTGCCCGCACCCGACCGCGCCGACTAGTTTGTGAGAAGTTTCACGAGCGGTCGAACCCCCCGCCGCTCGTGTCACGAACGCCCCGCATGACCGACCTCTCCGCTTCCTCCGCCCGCGCTCGCCGTCCGGTGACCCAGCGCGTGGTGGGGCTGGTCGGCGGTCGGCGCCCCACCCCGGGCGGCCAGGTCGATTCCGGCCTTGGTCAGGGTATGGAAATGGCCCTCACGCTGGCGGTTTTCCTCGGCCTGGGCTGGTTGCTCGACGCCTGGCTCGGCACCCAGCCGGCCTTCATGATCGGCCTCGTGATCTTCGCCGCCCTCGGCCAGGGCACCAAGATGTGGTTCACCTACGACGCCCGGATGAAGCAGCTCGAGGCCGAGCGCCAGGCTGCGGCCGGCGCCCACCAAGCCAGCCCGCACGCCCCTGACCAGCAGGAACGCAACGGGTGACCACCATGACCACCCCCGACCCGATGACCACCCGCCTCGAGGGTGAGGCCCCCGAGATCACGGTGTCGCTCGACATCTTGAAGCGGGGTGCGTATGCCGCCCCGGTGATCGTGGCCGTGTGTGCGGTGTTCGCCGGTCTCGACGGCGTGTTCTCGTCGCTCTACGGCATGGCGCTCGTGCTCGTGAACTTCCTTCTGGCCGCTGGTCTGGTGGCCGTCACGGCTCGGATCTCGCTCGGCCTCATGATGGGCGCCGTCCTCTTTGGCTACCTCGCCCGGCTCGGCCTCATTTTTCTTGCTGTGATCCTTGTCCGAGATGCCTCGTGGATTTCACTAACTGCCCTCGGATTGACCATCATCGTGACTCATCTAGGCCTCCTCGTGTGGGAGATGCGCTACGTGGCGGCATCACTCGCATTCCCGGGGCTCAAACCCCGCCGCCCCGCCAACTGACCGAACACCTCAACAACGCCCGCTCACTGCCCGAAGGAACGAAACGAACGTGATCGCACTCGAGTTCCCGCCGATCAACGAGATCCTCCGTTGGAAAGATCTCTTCCCCGGCTTCAACAAGATCGCTCTCATCGCAGTGGCCGCTGCGCTCATCGGAACCATCGTGTTCCTGCTCGCCGGCAGCAAGGACCACAAGACCGCACCCAAGGGTGTGCGCAACTTCGCCGAGTCGATCGTCGAGTTCATCGAGAACGGCATCGTCATGCAGACCATGGGTCGCGACGGCCTCGGCTGGACGCCGTTCCTCATGTCGCTCTTCTTGTTCATCTATCTCTGCAACGTGCCGGGCATCATCCCGTTCCTGCAGATGCCGGCCACGGCGCGCATGGCGCTTCCGATGTTCCTCTCACTTCTCGTGTGGGTGGTGTTCATCGGCACCGGCTTCAAGCACCAGGGTCTCGGTTACCTGAAGAGTTCGCTCTTCCCGCCGGGTGTGCCCAAGGCGCTCTACATCCTCGTGACGCCCATCGAGTTCATCTCGACCTTCCTCGTGCGTCCGTTCTCGCTCACGGTCCGACTCTTCGCCAACATGCTCGCCGGTCACATCCTTCTCGTGACCTTCGCCTTGTTGTCAGAAGCTCTGTTCCAGGCCAAGGGCAACCCGGGTCTCATCCCGGTCGGCGTTCTGCCGCTCTTCATGCTGATCTTCTTGACCGGCTTCGAAGTGCTCGTCGCCTTCCTGCAGGCCTACATCTTCACGATCCTGACCGCGGTGTACATCGGTGGCGCCGCCCACCCCGAGCACTGACCCGATCTCTTTCTCGTATCAACCACTCTCATCAACAGCACATAGGAGACAACAACAATGGAAGCACTTGCTGCACTCGCCGCTCTCACGGGTGACGAAGCCAAGGCCGCATCGGCCGCCGGTTCGGCCGGTTTCGCCTACGGCTTGGCCGCCATCGGACCCGGCATCGGCATCGGCTACCTCGTCGGTAAGTCGGTCGAGGCCATGGCCCGTCAGCCCGAGGCCGCCGGCATGGTCCGCACCACGATGTTCTTGGGTATCGCCTTCACCGAAGCGCTCGCCCTCATCGGCTTCGTGGTGTTCATCCTCATCGGTCTCTGACCAACAACTTTTTTCAATCAACCAATCCACAAGGAGTTGACGTGCTGACAGCCGTCGTCATCCAAACGGGTGACTCACTGCGGGTGAAACTGGTGTCTGGCGAGGGCGAAGAAGGCCACTCGGAAGACGGTCACAGTTTCGATCCTGCAGAGTGTGCATTCGAACCGGAGGAATCGAATCCCAACGAGTGCGGCCCTGGGCCGAGCCCGATCATCCCCGAGATGAAAGAGCTCGTCTGGGGAGCCGGCGCGTTCATCGTGTTCGCGCTGCTCATGCGGTTCTTCCTGTTCCCCCGTCTGAAAAAGGGCATGGATGCCCGCTACAACTCGATCCGCGAAGGCCATGAGAGTGCCGACGCGGCCCGGAGTTCGGCGCGCAGCGAAGTGGCGCAGTACGAAGCTGCGGTTGCCTCGGCCAAGGCTGAAGCGGCCAAGGTCGTCGATGCCGCTCGTGCGACCCTCGAAACCGAGCGTCAGGCCAAGATCTCCGAGGCCAACGCTCGCATCAACGCCAAGCGTGAGGCCGCCCTGCGCGATGCCGAAGCGGCCAAGGCGGCGGTGCGCGGTCAGATCGAGAGCGCAGTGTCCGATGTGGTGACGAGTGCCGTGGAAGCGGCGACCGGTAAGCGACCCGACTCAGCCGCGGTTTCCCGTGCTGTTGCCGATGTCATGAGTGCAGGAGTTCGCTGATGATCAACGTTTCCCTCTTTGCGGCCGATCCGGCCGAGACCCATCACTGGCTGCTTCCCGAGACCGCCGAAATCATCTACGGCGGTATCGCTTCGGTGTTGATCATCGGTGCACTCGTGAAGTTCGCCCTGCCGCAGTTCAAGAAGGCCCTGGCGGCCCGCACCGAGCGCATTCAGAAGGAGCTCGACGCATCGTCGAACGACCTGGCGCAGGCGCAGGCCGATGCCGCCAAGATCCGTCAGGCGCTGGGCGACATCGCGAGCGAGAAGGCCCGCCTCTTGGCCGATGCCAAGGCGCAGGCCGATGCGTTGCTCGCCGAAGGTCGCAATCGCCTTTCGGCCGAAGTGGCCGACTTGGAAGCCAAGGCCGATGCCGACATCGCAGCGGCTGCCGCCCGTGGTAGCGACGAGCTGCGCACCGAGATCGGTCGTCTGGCCACGGTGGCCACCGATCGCGTGATCGCTTCGGTTCTCGACGACTCGACCCAGCAGGCGCTGGTCGAGAACTTCATCGCAAAGGTGGGTGCTTCCCGATGAGCGACGCACGTATCGACGGTTACGCCCGGGCGCTCTTCGAGATCGCCCGCGCCGAGGGAACTCTCGACGAGGTCGAGGACGAACTCTTCCGCTTCGCTCGCTCGTTCGAGTCGAGCGATCAGCTCCGCAACACGCTCACCGACGAGATGATCCCGGCCGACAAGCGCCAGGCGATCGTCGAGTCGTTGCTCGGCGGCAAGGCCACGGCTACCACCACTCAACTCATCGGCATGGTCGTGGGTTCGGGTCGTGGCCGCGATCTGCCGGCCATCATCGACAAGTTGGTGCAGCGGGCGTCGTCGGCCAAGAAGCTCGAAGTCGCCGAGGTTCGCAGTGCGGTGGCGCTGAACGCCGATCAGCAGGCTCGCCTGAAGGCGGCGCTCACCAATGCCACCGGCAAAGAACTCAACTTGAAGGTCGTCGTCGATCCGAGCGTGCTCGGTGGCCTGGTGGCCACCGTGGGCGACACGGTGATCGACGGCAGCGTTCGTACTCGTCTCGACAACGTCAAGAGCCGGCTCTAGAAGTCACGGAAAGAGAATCACATGGCAGAGCTCACACTCTCAGCAGCCGATATCGCATCGGCGATCAAGAAGAACCTCGAAGGATTCAGTCCTTCGCTCGCGGCGCGCACCGTTGGTCGCGTCACCGAAGTGGGTGACGGTATTGCGCGCGTGTCGGGTCTGCCCGATTGCGCCGTGAACGAGCTCCTCGAGTTCGAAGACGGCACCAAGGGTCTGGCCCTCAACCTCGATGAGGAGTCGATCGGCGCCGTGGTGCTCGGCGACTCCGATCACATCGAAGAAGGCCAGACGGTGAAGGCCACCGGCCAGATTCTCTCGATCCCCGCCGGCGATGGCGTGCTCGGCCGTGTGGTCGACGCCCTCGGTAATCCGATCGACGGCAAGGGTCCGCTCGTCGGTACGCATCCCCGTCGTATGGAGATCCAGGCGCCCGGCATCATGGGTCGCAAGCCCGTGCACGAGCCGCTGCAGACCGGCATCAAGGCCATCGACGCCATGA
>CAZLXB010000045.1:0-8080 GCA_964563545.1 uncultured Bifidobacterium sp.
CGTCGGTGGTGTTCGTCGGCGTCGAGGAGGTCGACGAATTCCGACGCGCGCGATCCCACCCGATCGGCGAGCATCGAACGCGCCCAGTCTTCGTTACCCGACAAGTGGGCCGTGCCCACGTGGCAGCCCACCAGAGTTGCCTCGTGCAACCACGCGTGCACCGGCCAACGCTCGGCCACGGCGACCGAAGCGTGATGGTGAGGTGACGAGCCGAGGGCCACCACCACGTCGTCGAGATCATGCATCGGCACGTACCGACCCAGTGCGGCCGCCGACCATTGGCCGGCACCCGGGCGCGCATCGCACGCGCTCGAGTCGGCGAAACGCACCAACTCACCGGCATCGGTCGGCCAACGATCGGCGATCGTCGCGCTGTAGGCACCGATACCCGAGGGTGACTCCGCGGCCGGAGCCACGAAACCGATGCGTCGGCGTACCCATCCGCGCCGTGGCCGACGATCCGCATCGAGTCGATCGAGCGCGGCCACGGCATCGATTCCCACGCGGTTCCATGTCCAGCGTTGGTGACAACGCGCGGCGGCCTCGTGCAAGTTCGCCCGGTGCCCATCGTCGGTGAGCGCCCATTCGATGGCCCGGGCGATCGCCCGCGGGTCGTAGGGGTCGAACAGAGCCTCGTCGCAGTCGATCACTTCGGGTAACGACGTGGTGTCGGCGCAGATCACCGGACAACCACACGCGGCGGCCTCGGCCACCGGCAGTCCAAAACCCTCATCGAGTGACGGGAACACGGCGAGTGCGGCCGATTGCAGCAGCGCCACCATCTCGTCGTCGGTGACCGCGTCGGTGAACACCACGTCGTCGCCGACAGCTAGCCCGATGGCCGTGGCGAGTCGGCGCCAGTCCTCGAGCACCGGTGCACCCACCGCGCACGCCACCACGAGTTGCGACGACCGACGAAGGTCGGGGCCGAGCAACGACCAGGCGCGCAGGAGTCCTTCGGTGTTCTTGCGCGCATCACCACCGGTCACGGCCACCACCGCCTGACGGCGCCGGTCGAGTCCCATGCCGACGAGACGCGGCAGCCGGACGAACGAATCGCGGGATCCTGGCATGAACATCGGCTCCACGCCGGCTCCGATCACATGTATCCGGTCGCGCGGATACTCGAGTGCCTCGGCCGCGGTGCGCGCCGAGAACTCGCTGATGGCCAACATGCCGTCGATCGTGCGCGCCAGCATCGATCGCACGTCGGCGAGCTGGCGGGCATTCGGATCGAGCAGATACTTCGACGGATACCGGTGCGGAATCACGTCGTACATCACGGCCGCCACGGGCAGTCGGGCTTCGGTCACGGCGCGCGGTATCGGATCGAGCGACACCGGATGGAGCATCAGCTGTGTGGCCACGTACCAACCGCCATCGGCGGCCACTTCACGTACGAGGTCGGGTGACCATGGGCGAACGTCGAGATTCGGCGCCGACACTCGAAGGACATCGGCCTCCACCCCCGATGACACCGCTGCCGTCACGCGCACGCCGGTGTGCGAGAGGCCGGCGAGAAAGCCCGCCGTATAGCGACCGATACCACGCTGACGGGCAGTCGGATGATCGACCGGACGTCCGTCCACCAGGATTCGGCGCACCCCGGCCGCACCCATGGTCGTCAGCCCTTGGCGAGATCGTCGAGGCGGTCTTCGAGTTCGGCGAGACGACGCTCGATCACCTGCGCGACTCCGGTGGCGGTATCGGCATCGAGGCGGAGCCGTTCGGCATAACCGAGGAACAACGGAAGCGAACGATCGGCCCCGCTACGAATGTCGTGATTGAGCGATTGGATCACGCGGTCGATGGTGTCGAGTTGCGCCTTCATCTGCTCGATCGACACGCGCATGTCGGCGACTTCACGCGCCAGTCCGCCCGGACCCCGCCTGAGCAAACGACGAACTCGCCTCATGATGGCCCGCACGATGCGCACGCATTCGAGCCTACTCAGGTCGGTACAGTCGGTCCGTGGCTTCCCCCTCCCGTCGTGTGATCCACACCGCCAAGAATCTTCTGCGCCCGCTGGCTCGTCGTGTCGGCCTCGCCGCACCGTCACCCGACTGGTGGACGCGGGCGCCACGCCCCGGTTCGGCCACTCGACGATCCTCCACACATGCGTGCAACGTCTGCCACTGGCACGGAGCCGAGTTCATCGGTCCTTTCCACACCGAGATGGCCGCCTGCCCTCGTTGCGGAAGCATCGCGCGCGACCGCTTCCTGATGCATTGCTTCACCGAACGAACACCGCTTGTCGATGGTCTGCGTGTGCTCGAAACGAGTCCGCGAATGGGTGACGGCTACCGCCGCCTGATGCGCAAGTTCTTCGACTACACGGCGAGCGATTACGACCTGTCGGCCCACGAGGGCGACATCCAGATCGATCTGCAAGCCATCGCGCTGCCCGATTCCTCGATCGACATTCTCCTGACCCCGCACGTCCTCGAACACGTTCCCGATACGTCTCGGGCACTCGCCGAGATCCATCGCGTCCTGCGTCCCGGTGGACGCATGTATCTGCAGGTTCCGCTTCTGCACGGCTCCACTGCGGTGCCCACGTCCCCCGAGTTCCATGCCGACAACACACCGGTGTTCTTCAACTTCGGCTGGGATCTCATCGGACCGCTCCGGCGGGCGGGATTCTCGACCGTCGCCCTCGTGACCGCACCGTGGCAGTCGATGATCGCCGGCGCCCTCGATGCTCCGGCCGCCAACGGTGACGGCTTCGACATCGCGAGTCTGGTGAACGGCGCCCACGAGCACCTCGACATCACGCGCGATCTCGTGAGCGTGGCCGACGTCGATCAGAGTTCGCGTTACGGCTTCTTGCCTCCGCATCACTTCATGACGTGGGAGTGCATCAAGTAATCAGGCCCGCACGAATCGCGCGATGCGTAGGCGGAAGCACAAGAAGATCATTTGCAGGCCGAGGGCAAAGGCCTTGAACTTGTTCCCGGTGACCGAACTCTTGCCCACGCGTGGGTGATAACCCACCGGTACCTGCACGAAGGTCTGCTTGCGGCGCGCTGCGATGAGCATCATCTCGAATCCGAACGTGGAGCCGATGCCGCGAAACGCCGGAGTCATGTCGTCGACGGCCCGTCGACTCAGCACCCGGTAGGTGCAGCCGACATCCGAGAGATACACGGTGTTGTAGAGCGCCTCGGCGAGTTTGGCGACGGCGTAGTTGCCGTAGCGCAGGAACCGGCCCATGTTGGCCCCCGAGAAGATGTGCGTCTGAACAGTGCGCGACCCGTACACGATGTCGTGGTCGCCGGTGAACGGGAGCAACTTCAAGAGATCGTCGGGCGCGAAGGTGCCGTCGGGTTCACAGACGCACACGAGGTCGGCGTCGGTGGTGGCGGCCAATCCGCACCGTATGGCCGCGCCGTAACCCTGGACGGACTCGTGAATCTCGCGGGCCGAGGTGGATGCCACGGCCGGCGATGTGTCGGGGTGGGCGTTGTTGTTGACCACCACGATGTCGTCGATGATGCCGAGAGCCTCAAATCCCCTGATGCAGTCGGCGATCGAGAGGTGTTCGTTGTAAGTGGGCAGGACGACGGCGATGCGCTTGTCGTTCCACATGACGGCCACCTTCCCCGGCTACTCAGGACGTCCGGGGAACATACAGGACGGCACGGCCGATCACTTGCCGGTCGTAACTCTCGATCGGCAGTCGTAGTCGGTCGAGATCCTCATCGGCGGCGTCGAACACGAACGCGACGTCGTTGGGGTCGGCTGCCTCGACGACGCGATGGCTCTCGGGTAGTCGAATCACGTACGGGTTGCCGACGACCTCGGTTCGGATCCGTTGATCGCTCGCGAACTCCACGGGCAGCACCCACCAGAAACTCCCGGCGAGTCGCGTGATGCCGGCGTCGTCGAGCCGAGTCACGATTCCGCGTACGTCGGCGTTCGGGTCGGCCGCCCGACCGCCGAGGTTGCCGGCCGCCCACGGCAGCACCAGACAGCCCGCCCACAGCGCGACCACCACGACCAACGGCACAACCGATGACCGTGAGACCCGACGCATGAGAACCGTGGCACCCACCACGAGGTTCACGATCACGAAGGGCAGCACGATCATCCCGTATCGGCCGTCGGCGACGTATTCGAGGTTGCCGAAGAGGCTCATGATCGGCCAGGCGACGACCACCGGCAAGACGATGACGCGTTCGGTGCGCCCGCGACGCCAGAGAGTCATCGCTCCCACCACGATCAGGGCCACGAGCCCCACACCGACGACGGGACCGATCACACGGCCGAGGGTCCATTGGCCATCGAAATCGCGCAATCCGAGCGCCCGCGGCATGAGGTCGGTGAAGAAACGCCCGAGACGCGTGATGGGCGACTCCACCCCGGTGGTCGGCTGATCGAGCGAATCCCAGTCGTTGCGCGCGTTCCAGAAAAGGAAGGGAAGGTTCACGAACACGGCGCCGGCCAGTGCCGGCACCCACCAGCGTCGCGGGTCTCGACGTCGAGCCCACGACGGCACGAGCGCGATCGGTATCGCCACCGCCACGAACATCGGGTGGATGTACACGAGCAATCCGAGCAGTGCACCGACCAACGCGCTCTCGCGCGCTTCGGGGCGTTCTCGTCGCAACGACCACCGGGCGGCCAGGGCCGCGGCCACCATCACGAGCATTCCGCTCGCGTATCCCTCGTAGGCACGCATCGACATGACCATCGATGCGCCGGGTGCGAGCCACACCAACGACGCACCGACCCATGCCCACGTGTTGCCGACGATCGGCCGCAGGACACGTTGGACGAGCACGGCCGTCACTGCCCACAACACACTCGGCAGGAGTTTGAGAGCCACGATGTGCGCCCCGAACAACCACACGAACGGTGCGAACAGATAACTCTCCGGAACCGCGGTGTAGGCCTGACCCTCGAACACGACGGGAAGATCACCCCGCAGGATCTCCATTGCCTGCAGGCCGGTGTACGACTCGTCGGCGTTGAGCGCACCTTGTGGGGTGCGGAGGATCCACATGCGCAGGGCGATGCCCGCCACCAGTACGACCGCGAAGATGATCCGCTCGCGTCGGGTCACACCGAACCTGGCCGATCTCGCCTCACCGAGGTCGGCTGATCGGTCACGAGCACCTCGAGTCCGACCCCACACCACCGTCGCCGCCATTTCTCGACCACTCCACGCGGGTTGGTGATCACGGTGACGCGATCTGTCGGGTGCGCCTGCGCTCGTTCACCGGCTTCGTCGACCAAGCGTTCGGCTTCTGCGTCGGTGGTTCCGGCCTCGATGCGAACCACGTGGCTCCGGCCGCAGCGATGATCCCGAACGGCCACGCCGTCGTCGCCCGGGCCGGGTCGCGCCGGTTGATTTTCGAGCACGCTTCGCCACTTCGCCTCGAACACTTCGCGCGAGCGGAGCGCGAGAGCAGTGCGTGAAGCACTCGGCGGCGCGTGGTGATGGATCACCGAGCGGCCAACAACCAGCCGGCACCGCCCGCCCGACTGCCAGACCCGCAGCGCGAGATCGACGTCCTCGAAGTAGGCGGGCGCATAGTCGGGCGAAAAGCCCGCGAGTCGGGTGAAATCGGCGCGCCGCATGAGCCAGCACGCGGCCGACGAGTAGTCGACATCGCGCGAGAACATGACCTCGTCGTACGAGCCCGGCCATCGTGGGCCACCGATCGGGTCGGTGCCACCGTCGACATAGACCACCTGACCGGCCTCCTCCACCTCGCCGAGCGGCGATAACAACGGCGGCGCGGCGATCGTCACGCCGGAGTCGCCGAGCGCGCGTTCGAGCGGAGCCAGCCAACCCTCGGTGAGTTCGAGATCGGGATTGAGCAGCGCCACCAAATCGGCGCCGGCCGCCTGCACACCGATGTTGTTGGCCACCCCGAATCCTTCGTTGCGATCGAGGGCGATCAGCCGCACGTGCGGGGCATGTTGCGCCACGTCGGCGGCCATCGAACCCGATTCGTCGGGTTGGGTCACGACGATGATCTCGGTGCTGGCGCGGTCGGTCGTGCGCGCGAGCGATTCGAGCATCGGCCAGAGCGAGGGCGTGGGTCCGTAGGTGACGGTGACACAGCTCAGGTGAGGCACTCAGCCTCCCTGGACCACACCGCGGGCGCCGGTGATCTCCCATTGCACGGGGATGTGCACGAGTCCGACGTCGGTCGACGTGTACTGCCGGACCTCGAAACGGATGCGCTTCTCCCAGTGATCGAAGGGGTGCATCTCGGTGTGGTCGGTCACGGCGAGAGTGAGTTCGTAGGTGCCCTCGAGGATCGGGAAATGCGGCATGGTCATGACCGCGCGGGCCTCGCCGTCCACGAGACCGATCGCCTTCGAGCACCGGCGCGTGGAGGTACCCCATACGGCGTGACCGTTCATGGTGTCGATCCGCATGTTGACCACGATGTCCTGCAGGGGTCGGAAGGTCCGAAAGTCGATGGCGATCGTGAGCGGATCGTGCGTCGTCAAGACGTCGAGGGGCTGACCGTCGGCACCGAGCAGTTTCACCGAGGTGATCTCGGCTTCACCACTGCCCCACCGCGCGCCGAGTTCTCCTTCGACTCGAACCGCATTGTGGCTCTGACCCGAATAAGCCGAGATGACCTCGCCCGCCGGTCCGACCATCTTGAGGTCGCCTTTGTCGATCCAGGCGACGGTCTCGCAGAGTTGTTCCACTTGCGAGAGTCCGTGGCTCACGAACACGATCGTGCGACCGTCGCGTCGGAACTGCTCGATCTTCTGGGCGCACCGCCGCTGGAAGCTCTCGTCGCCCACCGAGAGCACCTCGTCGATGAGCAGCACATCGGGCTCCACATGGGCGGCCACCGCGAACCCGAGGCGCACGAACATGCCCGACGAGTAGTTCTTGACCGGCGTATCGATGAAATCGGGCAGCCCGGAGAACTCGACGATGTCGTCGAAACGTGCGTTGATCTCCTTCTTCGTGAGACCGAGGATCGCGCCGTTGAGATAGACGTTCTCGCGGCCCGAGAGTTCGGGGTGGAATCCGGCACCGAGTTCGAGCAATGCCGACACTCGTCCCTCGATCGTCACCCGACCCTTCTCGGGATAGAGGATGCCGGTCAGGCATTTGAGCAGAGTGCTCTTGCCCGATCCGTTGCTACCGATCACTCCGAACGTGGAGCCCACCGGCACTTCGAATTCGATGCCCTTCAGCGCCCAGAATTCCTCGTACCGCGCTCGCCGTCCGCGCAGCACTGCAGCCTTCAGATATTGGTTGCGCTCGTGGTAGAGGCGGAAGCTCTTCCAGACATCCTCGACGACCACTGCGGCACTCATGCACCGTTCAGTCTTACCGATACGGACTAGGTTTGACGGGCATGAAGGCCGTGACCAGCGTGGTCGCCTCCCGGGAACTCCTCTGGAATCTGACCCTGCGGGAACTACGCACCAAGTACCGGCGATCGGTACTCGGCTGGACGTGGTCGATGCTCAATCCGTTGGCCACCGTGGCCATCTATTCGTTCATCTTCGGTGTGCTCTTCGACGCCGAAGCACCGCGCGGCGCCAACAGCGGACTCCACGGGTTCGGTTGGTTCCTGTTGTGCGCGTTGTTGCCGTGGAACTTCTTCGCCCTCATCAACAACATGGGTCTCGGATCCATTTCGGTGAATGCCGGGCTCGTGCGTCGCGTCGCTTTCCCGCGAGAGGTGCTGGTGTTCTCCAACGTGCTGCACGCTTGCACACAGTTCGCCATCGAACTCACGCTCCTGTGCATCATCATGCTGATTGTCGGCAGCCCGATCCTGCCCTGGATCCCGGTGGTGCTCCTCACGAGCTTCCTCATCGCCATCTTCGGAGCCGGATTCGCGCTCGCGCTCTCGACGATGTCGGTCTATTTCCGCGATCTGGCTTACCTCTGGGGCATCTTCTTGCAGTTGTGGTTCTTCGCCACGCCCGTTGTGTATTCAGCGGGCCTGATCGACTCCAAGGCTCCCGAATGGATGCAGCCGATCCTGAAGGCCAACCCCATGAAGTTGGCCACGAGCGTGTATCGCGACTGCCTGTATCACGCGCAGGCCCCCAACTGGTGGGGACTCCTGTTGTTCGCCGGTTGCGC
>CAZLXB010000045.1:8180-9313 GCA_964563545.1 uncultured Bifidobacterium sp.
CGAAGGCGATGCCGATCGACACCCGGCCACGCGACTCGGCGCCCACGAAGCCGAGTAACACGATCGTCATGGCCACGACCGCGGCGACCAGGAAGAGTTCGGGGCCGATGTAGGTGTCGATCCAGCCGAAGGTGCCGACCATGTGGTCGAGATAGATACGCATCACCTTCACGGCCTGCCACCGCGAGCCATTGCCACCAACTTCGGTGTTGGTCAGGAATCGGTGGCCGATCGGTACGACGAACACCACGATCACGAGAGTCGCGAGCGCAGCCAGCAAGAGGTTGGTGCGTCGGCGCCAGTCGATCGCGCGCACCCGAGCCGTGAGGTCGGCCGACCACCAATACGGCGTGAACACCGCGAGCAACACACCGACGGTCATGATCCCGTCGCGGCGCACGAGCAAAAGACCGAGAAGCCCGCCGACGAGCGCCAGAGTGCTCCCGCGGACCGGATCGCGCCACACCCACTGGCGCACCGCACCGGCCACGGCGAGGGCGGCGCAAGCCACCGTGATGCCCGACGGATTCACCGTGCTGGCCACGAACACCGACATCGGTGTGAGGCCGAGCAAGAGCCCGATGAGCGGCCACCGACCACGGCCGGCCAGCAGCGCGGCGGCCATCGAAATGAGGGCCGTGCACACGAGGGCCAGCCATACCCGCATGGCATACGCGCCGAATTCTCCCGAGGTGAACACGGCTGGCACCGCAGCCACTGCGTGGAAGAGCGGCGGATAGTCACGGGTCTTGGTGGATACTTCGGTGCCGTCGGCGCCCCACGTGTTGCGCGCGCAGTCGGCGGTGACGGTGCCGTTGAACTTGAAGCATTCGGGGGCGTCCATGGGCAGACCATCGGTCTCGTAGGGCGGTGTGAAATCGAGGTGCGCGAAGCCCTGGGCGCGCGCCATGTGCGCCGGTTCGTCGGGTGAAGCGAACAATGGATTCACGAGACTCCAGAGCACGGTGAGGGGCGCAATCACCAGCATGGCGAGGCGCCATACGCGCCAGAACTCCGAAGACGTCGGCCGATCGTGGCTCACGAATCCGACCCTAGCGATCGTCGCTGCGCCGAGCCGACAACTCGGCTTGTATCGAAACGGCCACGAGGATCATCCACGGCACCCGGTTGGC
>CAZLXB010000046.1:0-8755 GCA_964563545.1 uncultured Bifidobacterium sp.
GTGGGCGTGACGGGACTCGAACCCGGGACCTCCACCGTGTCATGGTGGCGCTCTAACCAACTGAGCTACACGCCCGAAAGCAGACGTCAGCCTACCTCCCCACCCCGCTGGCTCAACGAAGTCGCAGGGAGACCTCGTTGGCCATGAGTCGGCCCTTGCGGGTCAGCCGGAGTCGCTCACCCTCCTCCACGACCAGCCCTTCAAGGAGCGTGAGGTCATCGGCCGAGAACGATCCGAGCGGAACACCTTCCCGCATCCGGATCGCCAGTTGCAGTCCTTCCAGACGACGCTCGTCGGCGTTCAACTCTTCAGCCGCCGATTCAGCCGATTCACCGGCTTCCACGAGATCGCAGAATCGATCGGGCGTGCGAACGTTCCACCAGCGCCGCCCCCTCATGTGCGAATGCGCGGCACTTCCGAACCCGAGATACTCCCCTTGTTGCCAATAGAGCCGATTGTGCTCGCATCCGTGCCCCGGTCGCGCCCAGTTCGACACCTCGTAGTTCATGAGACCGTGCGCGTTCAGGATCTCGTCGGCCACTTCATACATCTCGGCCTGCACGTCGTCATCCGGATAGCGCGCCGGGTCATCGGCCAGTGGCGTACCGGCCTCCACCGTGAGCCCGTAGGCCGACACGTGGGGTGGTTCGAGGTCGCAAACCCGCCGAACGGTTTCGGCCCAGTCGTCCACCGATTCACCGTGAACGCCGTAGATGATGTCGAGGTTGAAGTTCGTGAATCCCACTCGCCGCGCGATCTCCACGGCCCGCTCCACGTTGCGCGGATCGTGGGTACGACCGAGATTGGCGAGCACGTGATCTTTCATCGACTGCACACCGAAACTCAGTCGGTTCACGCCTACCCGGCGGTACACGAGCAGCATCTCTTCGGTCACGTCGTCGGGATTGCATTCGATCGTGGTCTCACAATCGTTCGCACTCGGAATCTCGGCCAGCACTTGGGCCAGGAGTTCGGGCGCGAGCCGGGTCGGCGTGCCTCCACCTACGAAGATCGATGTCACGGCGGGCAGGCCGGCCTCACGAGCACGCTGGATTTCGGCTCGCAGTGCAGTGACGTAACGCTCCATCAAGTGATCGCGATCGGTGAACGTTGCGAACGCGCAGTAGTCGCAGCGATGCCGACAGAACGGGATGTGGACGTAGGCGCCGAAGGCCATCACTTGCTCGTGTGGTAGAGCAGACCCAGATCGGCGAGTCTCTGTTGGACATCTTCGAGGGGCACGTCGAGCATGGCCGCGATCGCCCGAATGTCGTGGGCGCGGATGGTCAGCACCTTGCCGTTGAAGTCGCCTCGTTGAACCTGGATCATGGTGAGGAATCGCGTGAGCATCTTCTGTGCCGGACCGTTCAACTGCGACAACCGCACGAGGTCGATCACGATCTTGCGCGGCTTGCTCGCCACCGCATCAGGGTCCTGCCCGGGAGTCGACTCGTCGAGGGGCAACATCTGGCCGGCCGGCACTGCGTACAACGCAGCAAGGCGATGCAGACGCGGCAACGAAATCGTCCGCTCTCCACGCTCGTAGGCCCCCACCACCGAGGCCTTGAACTCACCCTGCGACAACGTCTCCACCTCTTGCAGCGAGAGCCGCTTCTGTCGACGAATGGCCCGGAGACGCTCACCGACCCGACGGCTGAAAGCCGGGTCGTCGCGATCGGTCCCCTCGTCACCGTGCGTGGGCATCTTGGGCATCGCTCGGACTCTACGTCCTGCCTTGCCACTCTCCGTGGTCACGAGTGGCGGTCGATGAGCAGCGCACCGGCCACGATCGCCGCCGTCTCGGCGCGCAGGATCGCGCCCGGCAACGCCACCGTCGGCGTCACGAGGTCCCGCTCCCACTGACTGAAACCGCCTTCGGGCCCGACCACGACTGCGGTCGTCGCCGACGTCAGAGCCGAACCATCGGGTTCGGCGATCGCGAGCCCGCTGGCCGACAATCCGGCGATCGCCGACTCGAGATTCGGCTGCACATCGGCGACGTGCGTGAGGTGGACCGACCGACTCTGCATGAGTGCTTCGCGCGTCACGCGGCGCCAGCGTTCCGATTGCCGCTCGGCTTTATCGTCGTCCCAACGCACCACCGAGCGTTCGGCGCGGAACGGAATCACCTGATCCACTCCGAGTTCGGCCAATTTCTGGACCACGACTTCGGGCTTGTCGCCCTTTGTGAGTGCGAACACGAGGGTGAGACGAGCCCGTGATCGAGGTTCCTCTTCGATCGGCGACACGACGACCAGTGAACCGTCGGCCGAATACGTCGTGGATCGCCAACGACCTTGGCCGTCGGTCACGGTGACCGGTTCACCATCGCGGAGTCGGAGAACCTTGGCCAGATGATGGGCATCGGCGTCGTCGAGGGTGGGCGTGTCGAGCGACTCGACGAGGACGTGAGCCGAAGCGTGTCGACGTTCGTTCACGAGAAAGCCGACTTGACGCGCGAGAAGAAACCCTTCTCGGCCGGAGCCACCGTCTCACCACGGAGTTCGGCGAGCTGGCGCAGCAAGGCTGCTTCCTCGTCACTCAACTTGGTCGGCACCAAGACGTCGATCACGACTCGCAGGTCGCCCCGACCACGACCCTGCAACCGCGGTACTCCGCGTCGGGCCAACGTGAACACCCGACCCGGCTGGGTGCCGGGCGGGATCACGAGGGTTTCGGATCCATCCAGCGTCTCGAACTCCACCGAGGTTCCCAGACTCGCCTGGGCCATCGACACCTCGAGGCGACTCACGAGATCGAAGCCGTCGCGTTCGAATCGGTCGTGCGGCGCCACGCGCAGATGCACGTAGAGATCGCCGGCGGATCCACCACGCGGACCCACAGCACCGCGTCCGGTGAGACGGAGAGTCGAACCGGTGTCCACACCGGCTGGGACGTCGACCTGATACGTCTTCTCGCCGACGATGCGCCCCTGGCCACCGCATGGCGCGCACGGAGTCACCACCACCTGACCGAAGCCGCCGCATCGCTGACACGTCTGCGTGGAGATCATCTGACCGAGAAGACTCTGACGGACTCGCTGGACCTGACCGGTGCCGTTGCAGTCCGAACACGCGACCGGCTGGGTTCCCGACCCCGCGCCCGATCCGTTGCAGTCGTCGCAACGCGTCGCCGTGCGGACATTCACCGGAAGGGTCGCCCCGAACACGGCCTGCTCGAAGGCGATGTCGGCCACGACCTCGAGATCCTGGCCACGTGGCGGTCCGGCCGGTCCGCGTGAACCACCGAATCCCCCACCACCGAAGAACGCATCGAAGATGTCACCGAGTCCACCGCCGTTGAAGAAGTCTCCCTGGCCGGCCGCACCGCCCACTCCGGCGTCGCCGAAGCGGTCGTAGCGCGAACGCGAATCGGGATCCGACAACACCTCGTAGGCGCGCGCGACCTCCTTGAACTTCTCCTCCGCGGACGGATCGTCGGGGTTGGCGTCGGGGTGCAGTTGACGCGCCTTGACGCGATACGCCTTCTTGATCTCGTCGGGTGATGCCGATCTCGGCACGCCGAGCAACTCGTAGTAGTCGGCCACCGATCAGCCCTCGCCGAGTCGACGACCGAGACGGTCCGACACCACTTCGACCGTGGCGAGCGCGCGCGGGTAGTCCATGCGTGTCGGCCCGAGCACACCCACCGTTCCCATCTGCTGGCCGTCCACCACCACCGGCGCGACCACGACCGAACAATTGGCCAAAGGTTCCACGCCGTGTTCGGCGCCGATCGCCACACTGAGCCCACGGTTCAACACATCCCGCACGAGGGTCACGACCAAGTACTGCTGTTCGAGAGTTTGGATCACCTGGCGCACCACGTCGACGGCATCGAAGGCGGCCGCCATCGACGACACGCCACCGAGAAACACCGGATCTTCGGCCTTCTTGTGTTGCAGGGCGTCGATCGCGCGCTGACCCAGCGCATCGAGGCCACGATCACCACTCGCCACGAACGACGCATCACCGAGGGGCTTGCCCACCAGCGATTTCTGCAACTGAGCAGTCACGGCCGCGACCTGGGCGTCGGAGATGTCGTCGTCGAACTCGACGCTTTGGCTCTCGACGGCGCCATTCGACATCACGGCGACCACGAGTCCCGAACGAGCGGCCAAGGCCACCACCTGCACAGAACGGACATCGGCCCGCTCCACGGTCGGACCGAGCACGACCGACGCATAGTTGGTGAGTCCGGCCACCAGATGCGACGTGCGCGACAGAAGCTCCTCGAGACGAACGTGGGCGCCGTCGAAGAACTGCCGAACCTGATTGGCCTTCACGTCCTCGAGTCGGCCGGGCTGGGTGAGGTGATCGACGAAGAAGCGGTAGCCCTTGTCGGTCGGCACGCGTCCGGCCGACGTGTGCGGTTGGGCGAGATAGCCCTCTTGTTCGAGAACGGCCATCTCGTTGCGAACCGTGGCCGACGAGACGTTCACACCCTGAACGCTGGCGATGTGGGTGGAGCCAACGGGTTGACCGGAGGCGATGTACTCCTGCACGACTGCTCGCAGGATGGCGGTCTTGCGTTCATCCAGCATGACGGGGAAATTCTAGCCGTCAGCCGCCGGTGACCGCCTTGTAGCGGGCGAGCGCCTCGTCACGCTCCGCCGAGTGGTCGACGATGGGTGCCACGTAGCCGAGCGGCACACCACGACCCTTGGCCCACGGCGAGTGGATCTGGGCGGCCGGCAAGTCGGCGAGTTCGGGGACGAACCGGCGGACGTAGTCGCCGGTCGGGTCGTAACGCTCGCCCTGCAGTACCGGATTGAAAACTCGGAAGTACGGCGCAGCATCGGTTCCCGTTCCCGCAGTCCACTGCCAACCGTGCGCGTTGCTCGCGAGATCCCCGTCGACGAGGTGCTGCATGAAATAGCGCGCGCCCCATTGCCATGGAAGGTGGAGGTCCTTCACGAGGAAACTCGCCACGATCATGCGCACGCGGTTGTGCATCCAGCCGGTCGTGTTGAGTTCGCGCATACCGGCGTCGACGATCGGATAACCGGTCTCGCCGCGACACCAGGCCTCGAATCGCTCACGAGCGACGTCACCTTCATCGTGCACCATGGCATCCATCTTGCGATTGAGGTTTCGCCAACCGGTGTCGGGGTTCCGAAAGAAGACATCGGCGTAGAACTCCCGCCAGCACAATTCGCTCCGGTAGTGATCGTGATCGGCGCCGCCGCGGAGGTCGGCGAGCAGTTGACGCGGGTGCACGAGGCCCCAGCGCAGCGCGGCCGAGAGCCGGCTCGACCCGTTGACCGATGGATCGTTACGGCGCTCCTTGTAGCCGTCGAGACCATCAGTACCGCGATCACGGAACTCGCTCCATTGTGACCACACCGCGGATTCCGACGCAGGCGGGAGGTCGATGGAGACGTCAGGTCGCGCCAAAGGACCATCGCAACGAATCTGCGGCGCTCCGACCACCCGTGCGAGATCGGGCACGTCGAGTGGTTGCGACCACCCGCATTGCAGCCAGCGCTTCGAGAAGGGTGTGAACACCGAATACGGAGTGCCGTCGTCCTTGACCACCGTTCCCGGTCGCACCGCGTAGGGCGAACCCACGAGTTTCAGGGCTCGCCCATCGGCGCGCAGCACTTCGGCGACCGCGTCATCCCGGCGTCGACCGTAAGGACCGAAATCCTCCGACACGAACACTGCCGATGCACCGACTTCGGCGACGAACTCGGGGACGACTCGCAGAGGGTTGCCATGGCGGTACACGAGGGCCCGTCCGAGCGAGTCGTCGAGGTTCTTCAACACGTCGATCATGAACGCGAGTCGCGGCGCACCGGACGCTTCCACGAGCTTGGGGTCGACGACGAAGAGCGGCACGACCTCGTCGAATTCGGCCAAGGCGGCGGTGAGTGCCGGATGATCGGCCAGACGAAGATCCCGACGGAACCAGATCACGGCGCGCGACATGCGATGAGTGTGTCAGCGCTCCGACGCGAGCGCCATTCGTGCGCGGTTGCCTCAGTCGAGATCGGGAAAGCGCATGCGAAGAGCGTTGGCGTGGGCCGGGAACCCCTCCACATCGGCCAGGGCGACGATGCTCGGTGCAAGTCGCCGCAAGGCCGAGGTATCGGCCCGGGCCACGGCGGTGCGTTTCAGGAACGCGTCCACCGTCACCCCTCCCGACACCCGCGCGAATCCGTTCGTGGGCAACGACGCCGGGCAGCCGATGAGGAAGTTGGCGGCCGAGAACGGCGTGTCCTGTCCGATGAGGATCTCGCCCGCGTGGCGAAGACCGTTCAGAACGTGCGCTTCGTTCTTCGACGACACCGCGATCTGCAGGTGTTCGGCGGCGAACTCGTTGGCGACCTCCACTGCCTGGTCGAGATCGTCCACCAGCACACAGCCGCCGTTCACACCGAGCGACGCCGAAGCGGCCTCGGCTCGTGCCGACGGCAGTACTGCGATTTGGGCTGCCAACTCGACTTCGACGGCGCCAACGAGGGCACTGCTATCGGTCACGAGAACCGTGCAACTGTCGGTGCCGTGTTCGGCTTCGATCAGAAGATCGGCGGCGAGTCGTCGCGGATCGGCGCTCGCGTCGGCGATCACCAGACTCTCGGTCGGACCGAGCACCATCTGGGTCGCCGTCCCCCAACGCTGGATCTCCAGTTGGGCCACGGTCACCGGCAACGAACCCGGGCCCATCACCTTCACCACGCGCCCGATGTTCTCGGTACCAAAGGCGAGTGCAGCGACCCCGGCCGGGCCGTTCACCCGGAAGACTTCTGCGATCCCGAGTTCGTCGGCCACGCACAGCACAACTGGATCCACCGCGCCGTTTGCTCCGGGCTTGGGTGGAACCACCACGCGCACCGTCTCGACGCCGGCCACGACGGCCGGGCCGCCGAGTTGGGCGAGGACACTCGGATAACTGGCCTTGCCACTCGGGCAGAAAAGGCCGGCCGACGCGATGGCCGTCACGCGCTCACCCACCACCAGACCGGGATCGGATTCGAACTCCCAGTCGACGAGCCGCTGCATCAACGCCTCGTTGAAGCGTCGGATGTGCGCGACCATGTCCTTGATCGCGGCGCGCAGATCGGAGTCGACCGACGCCCGAGCACGCTCTCGTTCGTCGGGACCGACCAAGAGTTGTTCGGGACTCACCGAAACTCCGTCGAATCGCGCGAGGGCGTCGCACACCGCGACGTCGCCGCGATCGCGAACGTCCTCGACCAACTGAGAGATCTGCTCGCGCAGGCCCGCCGGGATCGCCCGGTTGATGTCGCGATCCACGAGTGAACGACGTTCGATCGACGACATCGTCGTCCACCGGAGGTGTCGCATCACGTTGGTCGTCATCCGGGTCAGGGTACCCGTGTCACACCGGTGTCGCCGGAGCGTTTTGCCGACGAAAGGGAGACAAGAGTCCGCTACCCACCACCGCCGCGATGGTCGCCAACGCGATCAGGCTTCCGTAGGCCAACGACCACTCGGCTCCGCCCCGGTCGGCGATCACACCCGTGATCGGCCCGCCGATCGGAGTGGATCCGAGGAAGGCGACGGCCGACAGCGCGAGGAGACGACCACGCATGTCGGGTGGGCTCTTTTGTTGCACGAGTCCGTTGAACGACGAGAGGAAACCCGCTCCCCCGACACCGAGCGGTACGGCGGCGGCGATCGCCCAGCCGACCGAGGGTGCCCACGCCACGGCGATACCCGAAACACCGAGGAGCATCACACTCGACACGAAGATCCGCACCGACGACTCGCGACGCGACGCGACCGACAACGAACCGATCACGCTCCCGACGCTGACGATCGACAACAGCCAGCCGAACCAGCGCTCGTCGCCCCAACGCACTGCTGCGAGTTTGGGGAGCGACACCGAGTAGTTGAACGCGAAGGTGCTCACGAGCACCAGGACGACGTGCAGGCCGAGAAGTTCGCGGTCGCGGCCGACGAATCGAAGTGCATCGCGCACGGGCGTTCCGCCCTTCGACGCTCGCGGTGTCGAGTGGAGCTGCGACCGATCGATGAGCACGAGCGAACCGAGAACGGCGACGAAGGAGATTCCGTTGAGCATGAAGCACCACGCCGTTCCGAGCGGCGACACCAAGGCCGCGGCCAGAGCCGGACCGAAGATGCGCGAACCCGTCATCACCGCGGTGTTGAGCCCCATGGCGTTGCTGATGTCGGCCGGTTCGACAAGTTCGGTCACCAGACCACGACGAGCCGGATTGTCGAAAGCGTTGGCGAATCCGAGAACGAGCGAAAGGCCGTAGATGACGCCCACCGATGCCAAGCCGGCGAAGTCGAGGGCGGCGAGCACGATGGCCTGACCGGTGAGCGCGCTCTGGGTGATGAGGCACATCCGACGCTTGTCGTAGCGGTCGGCCACGGCGCCGGCCCAAGCACCGAGGAACAACATGGGCAGGAATTGCAGCGCCACCGCGAGACCGAGGCTCGTCGCCCGCCCGGTGAGGCGGTACACGAGGATCGACATCGCGGTCGACTGCAACCACGTGCCGACGTTGGAAACGAGAAGCCCACCGAAGAAGAGCCGCGCGTTGCGGCTCTTCAACGAACGGAAGGTTCCCGCCGAGGCCACGGCGATCAGTCGTCGAGCTTCAGGGCCGAGATGAAGACGTCGCCCGGAACTTCGACCCGTCCGATGGCCTTCATCTTCTTCTTGCCCTCTTTCTGCTTCTCGAGCAGTTTGCGCTTACGGGTGATGTCACCGCCGTAGCACTTGGCGAGAACGTCCTTACGCTTGGCCTTCACGGTCTCGC
>CAZLXB010000047.1:0-2252 GCA_964563545.1 uncultured Bifidobacterium sp.
TCGCTGCGGCCGCCATCGGCGCTCTCGTACTCGTCATCATCAACACCTGAGGAGAGACGGCGTGGAAGTACTCCGTGATCAGAACTGGCTGCTGACAGTCGGCACATTCCTGCCGTTGGTCGGCGTGGTGGTGATGCTTTTCATCCCGAAGTCCGACGAAGAGACGCACAAGTTCGTGGCGTTGCTCACCGCCGTCGCCACTTTGGGTGTCGGCATCTACACGCTCACCCAATTCGACTACGGCCAGGCCGGAACCCTGCAGTTCTTCGCCGACGCCGAGTGGATCAAGGTCATCTCGAGCAACTACACGATCGGACTCGACGGCATGAGCCTGCCGCTCTACATCCTGTCGATGATCGTCACGGTCCTCGTGATGATCTACTCGTGGAACCACATTCCGTCTCCGGGCAACCCGAAGGCCTTCCTGAGCTTGATGCTCATCCTCCAGACCGGCATGGCGGGCACGTTCATCGCCCAGGACCTGATCCTCTTCTTCGTTTTCTTCGAAGTCGTTCTGCTCCCGATGTACTTCATGATCGGCGTGTGGGGTGGTGAACAGCGGCAGTACGCGTCGCTCAAGTTCTTCCTCTACACGATGTTCGGTTCGGCGCTGATGCTCGTCGCGTTCATCGCGCTGTTCTTCAAGGTCCGCGGCGCTCTGCCCGAAGGTGTGGAGGCATCGTTCTCGATGCCGCTCCTCGCCGAGTACGGCGGACTCCTCGGTCGTTCGGCTCAGATCTGGATCTTCGCCGGCATGTTCGTGGGCTTCGCAGTGAAGGTCCCGATGTTCCCGTTCCACACGTGGTTGCCCGACGCGCACACCCAGGCGCCCACCCAAGGTTCGGTGATCCTGGCCGCGATCCTGCTGAAGCTCGGTACGTACGGTTTCGTACGCATCGCCATCCCGACCCTGCCCGAGGCAGCCAAGGAATGGGCGCCATGGATCGGACTCCTCGCCGTGATCGGCATCATCTACGGAGCCTTCGGTTGTCTGGCCCAGACCGACATGAAGCGACTCATCGCCTTCTCGTCGGTGGCCCACATGGGATTCGTGATGCTCGGCATCTCGACTCTCACTCCGATGGGATTCAACGCCGCGCTGTTCGGCATGGTCGCCCACGGCCTGATCACTGGCATGCTCTTCTTCATCGCCGGTTCGGTGAAGGAGCGTTACCACACACTCGAGATCTCGCGACTCGGCGGCATGCTCAAGCAGATGCCCCGCCTCGGATGGATCCTCGGCTTCTGTGCCATGGCATCCCTCGGTCTGCCCGGACTCGCCGGATTCTGGGGTGAGTTCCCGGCGATCCTGTCGGCCTACGAACCGGCCGACGGCCTTCCGGTCGAGACGTTCCGCACGTTCATGATCATCGCCGCCCTCGGTACCGTCCTCGCGGCGGCGTATCTCCTGTGGCTCTTCCAGCGCACGTCGTTCGGCGAACCCAAGCCCGAATTCGCCGGCTCGCAGCACGGTGATCATCACGACGACCACCACTCCGATCTACACGACGTGAATCGCTTCGAGTGGATCGCCTGGACTCCGTTCCTGATCGCGATCGTGGTGTTCGGCGTCTACCCGCAATTGATGTTCAAGATCTTCGATCCCGCCGTCTCGGTTGCGTTGAAGGCATTCGGAGGCTGATCCGTGATCTCGTCGATTCTCGCCCAGGTGCCGTGGCAGTCGCCCACCGTCGACTACCACGCCATCGCGCCCGAGATCGTGCTGGCCGCCGGCATCTGCTTGATCATCCTCGTGGACCTCTTCGTGAGCGAGTCCAAGCGGTGGGTCACGGCTTCGCTCACCGGTTTCGTGATGCTCGGGGCGTTGTTGCCGGTCGTCACTCTGGCCGTGGCCGATGCCGATGTGCGCTCACTGTTCGACGGTCGTTACGTGATCGACGAGTTCGCGCTCACCCTGAAGGCTCTCTTCCTGATCGCCGGTTACGTGGTGGTGCTGTTGTCGCAGAACCACGTCGAAGAGGGTGACTACCACCGCGGCGAGTACTACACGTTGCTGCTCACGTCGGTGACCGGAATGGTCATGATGGCCTCGAGCCGCGACCTCGTGAGCATCTTCGTGGCCCTCGAGTTCCTGAGCATCCCGGCCTACATGCTCGCGGCATGGCGCAAGCGTGACCGCAAGAGCAACGAAGCCGGTGTGAAGTACTACCTCCTCGGTGTTTTCGCCTCGGCCGTGATGTTGTACGGCATGAGCCTCCTGTACGGCGTCACCGGCAGCACGTTGCTCTCCG
>CAZLXB010000047.1:2352-8212 GCA_964563545.1 uncultured Bifidobacterium sp.
ATGTTGTACGGCATGAGCCTCCTGTACGGCGTCACCGGCAGCACGTTGCTCTCCGACATCGGTGCCCGACTCACGGGTAAGGGCGAGTTCGGTGGGGTCGAGGTTCTGGCCGTGGTGTTCGTGATCGTCGGTTTCGCGTTCAAGGTGTCGGCGGTTCCGTTCCACACGTGGGCCCCCGACACCTACGAAGGCGCACCCACTCCGATCACCGCGTTCTTGTCGGTCGCGAGCAAGGCGGCCGGTTTCGTGGCCTTGGTGACGATCCTCTACGTCGGGGTTCCCGAAGCCAAGGATGTCTGGCAGCCGTTCCTGTGGGTCCTTTCAGCGCTCACGATGACGGTCGGCAACTTGTTGGCCCTGCGCCAGTCGAACATCGTCCGCATGCTCGCCTACTCGTCGATCAGTCAGGGCGGTTTCATCCTGATGCCACTCGCAGTGGCCGGAGTGGGCGATGCCGCCGAGCCGGCTTTGCGCGCGGTCGTCGTGTACCTCATCGTGTACGCAGCCATGAACCTCGGCATGTTCGCCGTGGTCATCGCCGCCTCGCGCAACACCCGCAGCGGTGAGATCAGCAGTCTCGGTGGCCTCTTCTCCTACGCCCCCGGACTCGGCGTGCTGATGACCATCTTCCTCGCGTCGCTCGCCGGCATTCCGCCGCTCGGGGGCTGGATCGCGAAGTTCGGCGCCTTCCGTGCGGTGCTCGAAGCCGGTAACGGTTGGGCGTACGCCATTGCCGTCATCGGCGCCGTGAACTCGGTCGTGGCGTTCGGTTACTACGGAAGCGTCATGCGCGAAGTCTGGATGAAGCCCACACCGCACGGTGAGACCACCGCCGTGCGGACGCCGGGTTCGCTCACCGCCGCCCTCGCCATCACCGGTGTCGCCACTCTGGTGCTCGGAGTTCTGCCGGGAACGGTCATGCGCTTTGGTGATCTGAGCGATCTCGTGGGTGCCTTCGGTCGCTGAGCCGAATCGGATCCGCCCATGACCGGATCCCGCCTCCTTCGTTTCGACGACTTCATGCACGAAGCGCTGTATGGCGCTTCCGGTTTCTACACCTCGGGCGCCGGACGGGCCGGACGTCGAGGCGACTTCATCACCTCACCCGAAGTCGGTCCGCTCTTCGGAGCCGTGCTCGCACGGGCGGTCGACACATGGTGGATCGAGGCGGGCCGACCCGACGACTTCCGGGTGTACGAGATCGGTGCCGGACCGGGAACGCTCGCCCGATCGTTCGTGGCCGCCGAACCGGCGTGCCTCGCCGGCGACCCGTCGCGCTACGTGGCCGTGGAGGTCTCGGATCAGCAGCGCGCTTCCCATCCGTCCGGCATCACATCTCTGATCGCACTGCCGGACGGTGCACTCACGGGTGTCGTGATCGCCAACGAACTCCTCGACAACCTTCCGTTTCGACTTCTGGTGAACGATGGTGGTTGGCGCGAGGCGTGGGTGGCGTTGGACGGATCGTCGGCCACCGAAGTCCTTCGCTCGATCGAAGACGGTCTGCCGATCGATCCGCCGACGTCGGCACCACACGGCGCGCGTCTACCGATCCAGACTCGCGCCGGAGAATTCGTCACTGAGATCGTCGGCCGCCTCCGGGGTCGGTTGGTGGCTTTCGATTACGCGGTGCCGCGAACCGAGGTGCTGGCTGGTCGTCCGTGGCGCGAATGGTTGCGCACCTACAAGGAACACGAACGTGGAGCGCACTACCTGCGCGACATCGGACGCCAGGACATCACCACCGATGTGTGCGTCGATCAAATCGAGCGCATCGTCGGATCGGCGGCCGCCGTGCGTTCTCAGGCGCAGTTCCTGCAGCGGTGGGGGATCGACGAACTCGTGGCGGAAGGTCGACGGATCTGGGAGGCCGAGGCGGCCCGCCCCGGCCTCTTGGCGATGAAGATGCGCAGTCGGATCAGTGAAGCCGAAGCCTTGCTCGACCCCACCGGACTCGGCTCGTTCACGGTCCTCGAATGGTCGTCGCCCTCTCGGGGCTGACAATCGTCCCCATCGGACCCGGGCTCTGGGCGAGTCATGCACGACGACATAAAGTCGCAGTTACCGCACTCGTCCGCCGGGGGATTCATGAGCAACGAGAACAACATCGACGACCTTCTCCTCGAGAATCGAAAGTTCCCGCCGCCGGCCGATTTCCAGAAGAACTCGCTCGCCGCCGGAACGTTCCTCTACGACGAGGCGCATCATGACGACGAAGGTTTCTGGGCTCGGCAAGCCGCCGAATTGGTTCACTGGGACCACGACTGGAACACGATCTGCGAATGGAATCTGCCCTTCGCGAAATGGTTCGTGGGCGGAAAGCTCAACGTCGCTTTCAACTGTCTCGACCGCCACGTCCTCGCCGGTCGGGGCGACAAGATCGCCATCCACTGGGAGGGCGAACCGGGCGACACCCGCACGATCACCTACGCCCAGCTCCTCGCCGAAGTTCAACAGTTCGCCAACGTGTTGAAGAACCTGGGCGTCGCCAAGGGTGACCGCATCAACATCTATCTGCCGATGATTCCCGAAGCGGTGGTGGCCATGCTCGCCTGCGCGCGTATCGGCGCGGCGCACAGCGTGGTGTTCGGTGGCTTCTCGTCGCAGGCTCTCGCCGATCGCATCAACGATGCCGAAGCCAAGGTGCTCATCACGGCCGACGGTGGCTACCGCCGCGGAGAGGTCTTCCCACTCAAGCCGGCGGCCGACGAAGCCCTCGCCAACACTCCGTCCATCGAGCACGTGGTGGTGGTGAAGCGAGGTGGCAACGACGTGTCGATGACCTCCGGTCGTGATCACTGGTACCACGACCTCATGCGCGACGCCGACCCGGTGTGTCCGGCCGAGCCCATGGACAGCGAGCAGTTGCTCTTCTTGCTCTACACCTCGGGCACGACGGGCAAGCCCAAGGGCATCATGCACACCACAGGTGGCTACCTCACGCACGTCACTTACACCCACAAGTACGTGTTCGATCTGCATCCCGACACCGACGTCTACTGGTGCACCGCCGACGTCGGCTGGATCACCGGTCACAGTTACATCGTGTACGGGCCACTCTCCAACGGCGCCACGCAGGTGATCTACGAAGGAGTCCCCAACTTCCCGGGCAACGATCGTCTGTGGTCGATCGTTGCCAAGTACGGCGTGACCATTTTCTACACCGCACCCACGGCGATCCGAACGTTCATGAAGTGGGGGACCGACGAGCCGGCCAAACACGATCTGTCATCGTTGCGCCTCCTCGGTTCGGTGGGAGAACCGATCAACCCCGAAGCGTGGATGTGGTATCGCGAGCACATCGGCGCGGGCCGTTGCCCGGTCGTCGACACCTGGTGGCAGACCGAGACCGGCGGCATCATGATCAGCCCGTTGCCCGGCGCAACCACGCTGAAACCCGGTTCGGCGACGTTCCCACTGCCGGGTGTGTCGGCCGAAGTCGTCGACGACGCCGGTCGCCGAATCGAGAAGGGTGGCGGTTATCTCACGCTCACCCGACCGTGGCCGGGCATGTTGCGCGGCATCTGGGGTGACGAGCAGCGCTACAAGGAGACGTATTGGAGTCGTTTCCCCGATCGCTACTTCGCCGGCGACGGCGCCAAACTCGACGACGAGGGCTACCTGTGGTTGCTCGGTCGCGTGGACGACGTCATGAACGTCAGCGGCCATCGCATCTCCACGACCGAAGTCGAAAGTGCTCTGGTGTCGCATCCGAGCGTGGCCGAAGCCGCGGTGGTGGGGGCCAACGACGCGACGACCGGTCAGGCGATCATCGCGTACGTCACCCTGCGCGGCGGATCCACGGTGAGCGAGAACGACTTGCGCAATCACGTGGCCAAGGAGATCGGCGCCATCGCCAAACCCAAGACGATCTACTTCACACCGGATCTGCCCAAGACGCGAAGTGGCAAGATCATGCGCCGTCTACTGCGTGACGTCGCCGAAGGGCGCAATCTCGGCGATACAACCACGCTCGCCGACGCGAACGTGGTGAACGAACTCAAGAAGCGCGCCGCCGAAGCACCGAGCGAGGACTGACTAGTCGCGGAAGTTGTTGAACTGAAGGGGGATGCCGAGATCGGCACCCTTCAACATCGCCATGACGGCCTGCAGGTCGTCACGCTTCTTGCTCGTCACGCGCACGGTCTCACCCTGGGTCTGACTGCTCACACCCTTCGGGCCTTTCTCCTTGATCATCTTGTTGATCTCGCGCGCCTTGTCGGACGAAATTCCGACCTTGATCGTCACGACTTGCCGAACGGTGTTCTGCGTGGCGTCGTCGACCTTGCCCCAGTCGAGACCCTTGAGTGACACGCCGCGCTTCACGAGTCGTTCCTCGAGGACGACCTTCAGCGCGTTGAGTCGGTCCTGGCTCACGGTGTGCAGCGTCAGGACGAGGTCCTTTTGCTCGATGGTCGAGTTGGTGTTCTTGAAGTCGAAGCGGGTCGAGATCTCACGCTGGGCCTGATCGACCGCGTTACGAACTTCCTGACGGTCGACTTCGGACACGATGTCGAAAGAGGGCATGCGTCAGATCGTAACGAGGTGGTCGCCGACGACCCGATGGCGGTACGCTCTCGGGCTGACTGGGTCGATGCCCGAGCGGCCAAAGGGAGCAGACTGTAAATCTGCCGGCATTGCCTACGGAGGTTCGAATCCTTCTCGGCCCACCACACACCCCACCCGACGATGGTTCCGGGTCGTGGGATCGCCATGAAAGTGCCGATTCCGCGGCCGCGGACCGCTCGGTGCGATCGGGCCTCAGAGCAGTTTTTGCATGAGGGCGACGTCGAGCCAGCGGTTGAACTTGCGTCCGACCTCCCGCTCGATCCCGACCAAGTCGAACCCACATGCGGCGTGGAGAGCCCGACTCGCTTCACCGGAAGCCTCGATCCGGGCCATGACCGAATGGAAGCCCGACGTTCGGGCGAGATCCACGACTTCGTCGAGGAGCAGCCGGCCGATACCGCGTCGCCCGAGGTCACGGCGCACGTAGACCGAATCCTCGACCGTCGGGCGGTAGGCGGCCCGCTCCTTGTACGGACTCAGGGCCGCGAAACCCACAATCTCCTCCGGACCGGCCACATAGTCGGGATCGGCCTCGGGTCCGCTCGGCCGGACGGCCACCAAGGCGGCAAAGGCCCCGGTTCGGGCAGCCAGCCACTCCTCCTGATCGGTGAGCGATCGGGGGACGAGATCCATGGTCGCCGTGGTGTTCTCGACCTCGTAGTTGTAGATCCGGCGGATGGCCTCGGCGTCGGCCTGGACGGCCGTCCGGACCCGGATCGAGCCCGGGATCGAGGTCGGTTCGGAGGCCCTGCTCACGGGTCCAACCTACTGGTCGTTTCCGAGGTCGTCGCAGGTAGCATCGACAACCGGCTCGCGGCGCTGCCGCGCTCCGACGCCCTCTTAGCTCAGTCGGCAGAGCGTTTCCATGGTAAGGAAAAGGTCGTGGGTTCGATTCCCACAGAGGGCTCACCACTCGGTGACGGGTGAAAAACCGGGCGGCCCGACGGCTGCACGCCTGGCGGCGTAGCTCAGTTGGTCAGAGCATTCGGCTCATAATCGAAAGGTCATCGGTTCGATCCCGATCGCCGCTACTCAATCCACATAATCCAGACATCCGACCGGCAACGGTCAGATGAAGTACAGAAAAGGAAAACCACCATGTCGAAGGCGAAGTTCGAGCGTACGAAGCCTCATGTGAACATTGGAACGATGGGTCATATTGACCATGGTAAGACGACGTTGACGGCGGCGATTTCGAAGACGTTGGCGGATCGTGGTTTGGCGGAGTACACGCCTTTTGATCAGATCGATAAGGCGCCGGAGGAGAAGGCGCGTGGTATCACGATTTCGA
>CAZLXB010000048.1:0-8192 GCA_964563545.1 uncultured Bifidobacterium sp.
GGGTTCGACTTCTGACTCACGTCTACGTGCTGCCGTACCGACACCCACGCGTGGCTGCCAAGCAGTTCGCAACCCTCGACCACTTGAGTGGTGGGCGGGCGCTCATCGGCATCGGTGCCGGGCACGTGGAAGCGGAGTTCCAACATCTCGGGGTCGACTTCCACGGTCGCGGTTCGGCCCTCGAGTCAGGTATTCCCGAACTCGCCGCTGCCCTCGAGAACGAATTCGTCGACGGATTCGGGGCTCGGCCGCGTCCCGTGCAATCGCCACGCCCGCCCATCTGGATCGCCGGTTCGAGTCCGGTGGCCATCAAACGTGCGGCGCGGTTGGCCGACGGTTGGCTACCGCAGGGTCCGTCTAATACCGAGATGGTCGAGTTGGTGACATCCGAGCGCGCCAAACACGGTCGCACGGGTGACTTCATGATCGGACACATCACGCCGTTCATGTATGTCGGGTCGCCCTCGTGGGATGTGGGGGAGGCCACGCTCGCCGGCTCGGCGCAGTCGATCGCCGAACGGGTTCTCGCCGGCACCGCGCCCGGTGTGAATCAACTCCAAGTTCGATTCAAGGCGCGCAGTTGCGAAGAACTCTGCGACCAATTGGCGGCCTTCGCGACCGAAGTCGCCCCACTCGTGACCGCGCTCTGACCGGAGGAACGATGCTCAGCAATCTCGACGATTTCCCGATCCATCAGACCTCGGAGCCGATGCGTCACGCGGCGATCAGCGACCGCAATTTCTACGACCGTTACTACTTCAACGGCTTCGACAAGTCAGGCACCACGATGTTCGTGGCCGGACTCGGTGTGTATCCGAATCTCGGCGTCATCGATGCCTACCTGCTCGTGTTTCACGAAGGTCAGCACCGCGTCGTACGCGCATCGGGTGCGCTCGATGCCGCCGATCGTCTGCATCCCAGTGTCGGGCCGCTCTCCATCGAGGTCCTCGAACCGCTCCGACGGCTGCGAGTTCGCTGTGCCGACAACGATTGGGGCATCTCGATCGATGCCGAATGGACCGGCGCCATGCCAGCCTTCGAAGAACCCCGCCACTACATCCGCGAGAACGGCCGGGTGATCTTCGATACGTGTCGTCTCGCCCAGACCGGCGGCTGGTCGGGTGTGCTGAAAGCCGGTGGCAAGACGTTCGAGTTGTCACCCGACGAGTGGTGGGGAACCCGCGACCGATCGTGGGGTGTGCGACCGGTGGGCGAGAGCGAGCCGGCGGGCATCCGTGCATCCAACCCGTTCAGCTGGTTCTGGATCTACACACCCATTCGGTTCGACGACCACTCGCTCATGGTCATCATGCAGGAGAACCCCGATGGCAGCCGAGTGATGGAAGAGGCGACGCGAATCTGGCCCGACGGCCGGATCGAGCATCTCGGTCGTCCTCATCACGAATTGCACTACCGACCGGGTTCGCGTTTCTCCACCGGCGCCGACATCAGAGTCGTGGCCGACGACGGCTACGAGTTCCGTCTCGACGTGGAGCCGCTACTTCCGGTGCACATCGGAATCGGTACCGGTTACGGCTACGACGCCGACTGGCGTCATGGCATGTGGCAAGGGCCGCTCGTCGTGCAGAACTTCGAACTCGACACCACGACCCCCGAAGGTGCCATGCGTCTCTTCGGCATCGTCGACAACTCGGCCCGCTTCTCGTACACCGATCGTGACGGGCACCGGCACGTCGGCTACGGCCTCTACGAGAACATGGCGATCGGACCCCATCACAAGTACGGGTTCAAGGACATGCTCGACGGATACGGAGGCTGACGTGGCCCACAAGACTCACCCTCGAGCGATCCAGTTGGCCGACGTTCTCGAGGTCATTGCCGACGCGATCCCCGACGAGTTGGGCCTCATCACCAACGAGGTCGCCTACACGTATTCACAACTCGATGAGCGCGCCACGCGTCTTGCGAATCATCTGAAGTCTCTTGGTATCCGACGTGGTGAGCACGTGGGTATCCATGCACAGAACTGCCACGAGTGGGTCGAGTCGTTCTACGCGTGCTGCAAGATCGGTGCCGTTCCGGTGAACGTCAACTACCGCTACGTCGAGGCCGAACTGCGGTATCTCTACGACAACGCCGATTGCGTGGCGGTGATCGTGGCCCCCGAATACGTGTCGGCCGTGAACGACGTGCGTGATGCCCTGCCCGCACTTCGACACCTCGTGGTGATGGGCGACGAGTACGAAGCCGCGCTCGCAGCTGCGTCGTCCGATCGGGATTTTCCGGGTCGTTCCGGCGACGACGTGTACATCCTCTACACCGGTGGAACCACGGGCATGCCCAAGGGAGTGATGTGGCGGCACGAGAACGTGATCCTCGGCGCCATGAACTCGGCGCGCGCGAATCGTCCGATCGAACGTGTGGAGCAGCTCGGTGAAGAGGCCGCGGCCGCTCCCTTCCGCGCCCGCCTCATGTCGATCGGTCCGATGATGCACGGTGGTGGTCAGTGGATCATGGGCAACGCGATCACATCGGGTGGCGCCTTCGTGCTCTACACCAAGAAGCGTTTCGATCCGCTCGATGTATGGCAACTGGTTGCCGACGCCAAGGTCAACTCGGTGTCGACGATCGGTGATGCGATGGCCCGCCCGATGGCCGAGTCGCTGCTCGTCGAGCCACGGCCACATTTCGATCTGTCGATGCTCTTCGCCATCGGCAACGGTGGTGCGCCGTTGTCTTCGGGGGTGCGCGAGCAGATCCGGGCTGCACTTCCCAACGTGGCGATCCTCGACAGTTTCGGAGCCTCCGAGACCGGTGCCGCCGGCGCCCGACCCGACGATGGGACATCCATGTCGTCCCCGCGATTCGTCACCGGCCCCGACACGACCGTGCTCGACGAGAACGGACGCCAGTGCGCAGTCGGCGAGGTCGGCAAGTTGGCACGCAGCGGCAACATCCCGATCGGCTACTACAAGGATCCCGAGAAGACGGCAGCCACCTTTCCGACGTACGACGGGCAGCGTTGGGTCATCCCGGGCGACTTCGCGTGCATCGAAGCCGATGGCTCGATCTCCTTGCTCGGCCGTGGTTCGGTGTGCATCAACTCGGGTGGCGAGAAGATCTATCCCGAGGAAGTCGAGGCCGCGCTCAAGCAGCATCCATCGGTGTTCGACGCCGTCGTGGTGGGTACTCCGAACGCCCGTTGGGGTGAGCAGGTCACGGCACTCGTGCAGTTGCGGCCGGGCACCTCGGCGTCTCTCGACGATTTGGTTGCCCACTCACGTACGTTGGTGGCCGATTACAAGACACCCAAAGTCGTGTTCGAGGTACCCGAAGTCGTCCGCACCCCAGTGGGCAAGGCCGACTACAAGTGGGCGAAGGAAGAAGCTCTTCGCCGCCTCGGCTAGCCCCGGATCTTTTCCCAGTCGTCGAGTGAGCGTCCGAGTTTGCCGAGTCGCTTGGTGACCGACAGCGGGGCTCCAATGTCGCCGCCCGACCTGATCACCCGAACGTGTTCACCTTCTTCGTCCCAGATGTGGCAGGTGTTGAGGTTCGACTTGAAGGCCATTTCACGGGCCATGTCGCGTTGTTCGGGGGTCATGTCGTCGCGCGTGGCACCGCTCGCTGCGAGCTCTTTCAACTTGATCACGCGCATGCTCCAGCCACACTGAATGGCCACCGGACCCATCGCCTGAAGAAGCGCGGTCGTGTGTGTGCAACCGCGCGGGCCGCCGAAGAGTTCGCGAACCTTGTGCGTGAAGCCGCGGGCGATCGACAACCCGACGAGTTGCTTGTACCGCGGCGCGATGCCGGGGCACTCGTGATGAGGGAATTCCTTGAGCTCGGTGTTGGCATCGAGGATTTCCATCATCGGATACGACACCCGTAGTTCGATCACCATGTGGTGAATGGTGAGCGGCTCGGGATCGTCGTTCACATAGAGACCGGGAGCCTTGTCGTCGCGCACCGCCCCCCGGATCAGGATCTCGTTGTCGCTCACCTTGTAGGCGCGTACCTCGTAGTTGCGGGTGTGGATGAGGGGCAGATCGGGGTCAGCCGGAAGAATCGGATTCGGGTTGTTCGACATGTCGCGTGACTCAGGAGTTCACGAGTAGTCGACCCAGACGAGCCAGGCTCGGTTGGGTGGAACCGAGTTGCAGTTCCAGCTGCTTGTGGAGCAGGAAGAAACGGTGCAACGGATAGTCGCGATCGACTCCCACACCGCCGTGCAGGTGGTGTGATGCGTGCATCACACGCCAGCCACCTTCGGCGGCCCAGAACTTGGCCGCCATCACGGCCTCATCGGCTGATTGCGCCGTGGCCAAGCGGTAGATCGCCTGCCAGGCGGTGAGACGCACCGCTTCGGTGTCGATGTAGGCGTCGCCAGCGCGCTGGCTCACCGCCTGGAACGTGGCGATGGCCTTGTCGAACTGATGGCGTGACTTGGTGTACTCGGCGGTCAGGCGCAAGGCCGCATCGCAGGCACCGGCCACCATCACACACGCGCCCGCCGCGCCGCGGTTGACGAGATCGACCACGGCCGATGGTCCACCCACGCAGGCAGCCTTGGCGCCGGAGAATTCGACAAGAGCATCGGGGACGCCACTCGTCGTGTCCTGGCGGACGACTTTGACCTGAGGATCGTCGGCCTCGACGACGTACACGCCGTCGGCTGCCGTGACGACGAAGCGCCGGGCCAGAAGTCCGTGGGGCACGCACACCTTGGTTCCGGTGATGCGACCATCGGCCACCACCGTGGCCGGCGCATAGGCATCACCCACCGGTTCGTGGATCGCCGCGGTGACGATGACATCACCCGACGCGACACCTTCGAGGAGTTCGGGTTTGCCCACGAGTGCCGGCGCGGCCAGTGCCATCACTGCGAAGGCCGGAACCGGAGCCGCGACGCGCCCGATTTCTTCGAGCACGATGGCGACTTCGGTGATGCCGAGCCCCGCGCCACCCACCGACTCAGGCAGACCGATGCCGACGAGACCGGCATCGGCGAGGGTCTTCCACAAGGCGAGGTCGGTGGCCGACTCGGTGGCCATGATCGACTTCACGTGCTCAGGAGTGCACACGTCGGCGAGGATCTGCTTGGCGAGTCCGCGCAGTTCGTTCTGATCGGAGGAGAAGGAGAAGTCCATCAGCGGGCCGCCCTCGGGAATCCGAGTGAGAACATGGTGATCAGGTCGCGCTGCATCTCGTTCGTTCCGCCACCGAAGGTGAGGATCAACATGCCGCGATACAGGTTCTCGAGACGCGCGCGCAGGATGGCACCGGGTGTACCGCTCTTCAGGTATCCGGGCGGGCCGAGGACCTCGAACAGGAGCCGGAACGCTTCGAGATAGAACTCGGTGCCGTAGACCTTGATCGACGAGCAGTGGCCGACATCGAGAACACCCTTGGTGGCCTCCCACGCCGACTGCCAGTTCATGAGACGGAGCACGTCGAGTTTGGCGTGCACGCGCGCGAGGTTCAGTTGCACCCACTCCTGATCGGCGATGCGCCGGCCATCGGGGAGTTTGGTCGACTTGGCCCAGTCGAGCGTGTCGGCGAGCGCGCGCTCGACCACGCCGGTCGAGCAGAGGGTCACGCGCTCGTGGTTGAGCTGATTGGTGATGAGCGTCCAGCCCTTGTTCTCTCCACCCACGCAGTTGGCCACCGGCACGCGCACGTCGTCGAGGAACATCGCGTTGATGTCGTGCTCACCGATGAGGTTGAGGCGCTGCAAGGTGATGCCCGGTGTGTTCATGGGCATGATCAGGATGCTGATGCCCTTGTGCTTGGCGGCATCGGCATCGGTGCGCACCGCGAGCCAGCAGTAGTCGGCGTCGCTCGACAGCGAGGTCCACATCTTCTGGCCGTTCACCACGTACACGTCGCCGTCGCGCACGGCGCGGGTCTGGAGCGACGCGAGGTCGGTGCCAGCGCCGGGTTCGGAGTAGCCGATGCAGAAGTGCACGTCGCCGGCGAGGATCTTGGGCAGGAAGAACGCCTTCTGGTCGTCGGTCCCGAAATTCATGATCGTCGGACCCACGGTGTTGATGCTGAGCATCGGCACCGGGGCGCCGGCCCGCATGGACTCGTCGAAGAAGATGAATTGCTCGATGGCACTACGACCTTGACCGCCGTACTCCTTGGGCCAGCCCACACCGGCCCAGCCGTCGGCGCACATTTGCTTCCAGACCCGGCGCGGCGCTTTGCCGATGCCGTGGCTGGTGTTGAGCTCGGCGACCGTGGCCTGGTCGAGCAACTTGTCGTAATAACTCCGCAGTTCGGCGCGCATCGCCTCCTGCTCGGGTGTGTAACCGATTTCCATGTATTTCCCCCGGGCGGACGTGTCCTTCGGTTCTATCAGACCTCGTCCCTTCCGAGCCGAGGCGGGTGAGAGGGCCGACGATGGTCACAACTACTCTCGACGGCGGACGGGAGGCGCGGTGACGAAGGATCTGAAACTGGGTTGGCACATCGGCTACTGGGGCCGCTCGATGCCGGCCGGAGTCCCCGAGACGCTCCGGATGATCGAGTCACTCGGCTACGACTCCGTCTGGACCGCCGAGTCATGGGGGAGCGACGCCATCTCACCGCTCGCATGGTGGGGAGCTGGCACGTCGAAGTTGCGGCTCGGTACGAACATCGTTCAATTGTCGGCGCGCACTCCGACCGCCACGGCGATGGCGGCCATCACGATGGATCACCTGTCGTCCGGCCGGTTTTGTCTTGGTCTGGGTGTGAGCGGCCCGCAGGTCGTCGAGGGCTGGTACGGCCAGCGATTCAACAAACCCCTTGCCCGTACCCGCGAGTACGTGGGGATCATCCGCAAGATCCTCGCCCGCGAGGAGAGGCTCACCAACGATGGGCCCGAGTACCCGATCCCGGCGCGCGACGGGCTTGGGCTCGGCAAGGCACTGAACGTGATGACGCACCCCGTTCGACGTGATCTGCCGATCTTCCTCGGTGCCGAAGGCCCAAAGAACGTCGCCTTGGCGGCCGAGATCGCCGATGGTTGGTTCCCGATCTTCTATGCACCCCGCCACGAGGAGTTGTACGCGCCGCATCTGGCCGAAGGATTCGCCCGACCGACGGCGCGCCGTCGTGCGGACGATTTCGAGATCCTCGCCACCGCCACGGTGGCCATCGACGACGACCTCGAACGCGCCTACGACCGGCTGCGTCCGACGCTCGCGCTCTACGTGGGCGGAATGGGCGCGCAGGAAATGAACTTCCATGCCGATGTCTTCCGTCGTCTCGGCTACGAAGCCGCGGTCGACAAGATCCAGGATCTCTTTCTGAACGGCAAGCAAGCCGAGGCAATCGCCGCCGTGCCGAACGCAATGGTCGACGAGATCTGTCTCGTGGGCCCGGCGGCCAAGATCAAGGACGACATCGCCGCATGGCGAGAGAGCAAGGTGACCACGATCCTCATCGGAGGTTCACCCGAGACCTTGCGCACGATGGCCGAATTGGTGCTGGGTTAGGAGTTCGCCGATGACGATGCCCGACTACCTGCGCGAACTTGCGGCCCGGGTCTCGAACTGGGGTCGCTGGGGTGCCGACGACCGTCGAGGCACGCTCAATCTCATCGACGACGCGGCGATTCGGCGTGGACTGGCTGCAGCGCGTCAGGGCAAGACCTTCTCTCTCACCTATCCGTTCGATGAGAACGGACCCCAGCTCGGATTCATACCGGGACGGATCAATCCCGAACGCACGATGATCTCCTTGAACCATTCGATGACCGGCGACCCGGGCGACTTCACCTCGAGCGATGACGCGGTGTCGATGGGTATCCAGGCTTCCACGCACCTCGACTCACTGGCCCACGTGGGCTACGACGGACTCCTCTACAACGGCGTGCCGATGAGCACGACCGACGAAGCTGGTTCTCACGAGTTCGGTATCGAGACCATGGGGCCGATCGTGTCGCGCGGAGTGCTGCTCGACATCGCGCGCCTGAAGGGTGTCGACTTCTTCGACGAGAACTACGCGATCGGTGGTGACGACCTCGACGCGGCAGCGGCCATGGGTCAAGTGAAGGTGATGCCCGGCGACGTGGTGTGCGTCCGGACCGGGCACATGCACTGGCTGAACGTCGGCAACAAGATCCACTACTCCACACCCACTCCTGGTCTCGGACAAAAGAGCATCGAATGGATCCGCGACCACGACGTGTCGATCGTGGCCACCGACACGATCGTGTTCGAGTGCTATCCACCGGAGGACCCCGA
>CAZLXB010000049.1:0-7879 GCA_964563545.1 uncultured Bifidobacterium sp.
TTGCCGGCTGCATACGCGCGCTCTTCGACGTCGACGGTGAGCGGGAAGAAGTCGACTCCCGGTCGGACGTCCTTGGCCGCATTGGCGGTGGCGAGGACGATGCTCTTGCCGATGGTGGCGACGACGGCGCCTTGGCTCTGGAAAGCCAACTTGCCCGTCTCGAAGGACAGGCTCTTGTCGGTGCCCCCGATGGGACCCGACACTCGGATGGCGTCAGCCATGACGAGCTCCTTTCGCACAGCGGACTTGGCCGCTGCGTTAGGAGCAGAGGGCCGGTTCCCAGTCGGCTAGGTCGGGTCCTCGGAACCGGCCACTTCGACTGACAACCGAACCTTCACTGCTCGGTGTTTATGTGTTGGCCGAGGATTCGGCCGGGTGTGCGTCTTAGCGACGCAGACCGAGTTCGGCCACGATGGTGCGGTACCGCTCGACGTTGCGACCCTTGACGTAGTCGAGAAGACGACGGCGCCGGCCGACCAACATCAGCAGTCCGCGACGGCTGTGGTGGTCCTTCGGGTGATCCTTCAGGTGGTCGGTCAAGTGGTTGATGCGCTCGCTGAGCAGGGCGATCTGAACTTCGGGCGAACCGGTGTCGGTGCCGTGGGTGCGATGCTTGGCGATCGTGTCAGCCTTGGGTGTGCCAGCCATGGTGGCCTGCCTTCCGTGATTGTGACTTCGGAGGTCGCCCCGGGGACCCGGAGCATCTCGCCGGAGCCGGAGCCCCGACGGACTCTCCCAGCCTACGGGTGGGGTACGGGCGTTCCACCCCAAGGCGGCCCGGGGCCGGACCAGGGGCCACCGGTACCCTGACCCCATGTTCACCGGCATCGTCGAGGAGTTGGGCACCGTGGTGTCGTCCTCACCGGTGACGACCGAGTGGGGTCCGGGCGTCCGCCTGCGGATCGCCGCCTCCACCGTGCTCGAAGGCTCGGGGCTCGGCGCCTCGATTGCCGTGAACGGCTGCTGTTTGACCTTGGTCGACCAGGGTGCGGACGCGACGGGCTCGTGGTGGGACACCGACGTGAGTGAGGAGACCCTCGCCCGCACGACCACCGGATCCCTGAAACCCGGAGACCGCGTGAACCTCGAACGGCCCATGGCGCTCGGCGACCGCCTCGGTGGCCACATGGTGCTCGGTCATGTGGATGGCGTGGGCGAGGTCGTGTCGGCCGCACCCGATCTGGTGGTGCGGGTCCCACAACACCTCATGAAGTACTTGGTGGAGAAAGGCTCGGTCACCGTCGACGGCATCAGCCTCACGGCATTCGACATCACCGCCGACACGTTTCGTGTCGCGGTGATTCCGCACACCGCCGAAGTGACGACGCTCGGCTTTCGTCCCGCGGGATCGCGCGTGAATCTCGAGATGGACGTACTCGCAAAGCACATCGAACGTCTCGTCGCGCCGCATCAGAAATAGTTCGAACGAACCATTTCACTTAATCAGCGGAGTTGATCCTTCGCGGAAGAATATCTGCCATACCCCTGTCGTAATTTCATCGGCATGCACACGGCCGATATCGCAACGATGAACATCGGTGATGTTCGTCGCGAACTAGTCGTGACCCGTACCGAGAAGGCGAAGCTCGCCGCACGCGAACTGGCTCTCGTCGCGCGCATGGAGGCGCTCCTCAAGGATCCCGAGTTGTCCGACTTCGCGATCCCTGAGTACGAATTGGTGGCCCATGCCGGCATGACATCTCGTGAAGCCCGCGAGGTCGTTCATCGATCGCATCTGGTGGAGGCCTCGCCCTCAATGGCGGCCGCGCTTGCTTCGGGTCTCACCACCGCTGCTCATGTCGATGTCATCGGACGCGGCATCAAGCAGGTTGGCGCCGAGCGTGAAGCGTTCATGGCCCAGATTCCCGATCTCACTCAGGCCGCCGCCGACATGACCGTTGCCGAATTCAGTGACCTCGTGCGCCGTGTCGTCAAGTCCGTTCGTACCGACGACGGTTTGTCCACGTTCGAAAGTCAGCGACGAAACACCGCCCTGCGCACCTGGACCGACGACGACGGCATGTTCAATCTCCGTGGCCGATTCGACCCAGTATCCGGGGCTGCCATCGCCTCATCAATCGAACGTCGCAAGGAGCAGATGTTCCACAGCGGAACTTCGACTGAATCGGTTGATGTTGCTCCCGGCATAGAACCGAACGATCATCTATCCGCGCTCGCCTTGGTCTCACTCATTGGCGCGAGCTCGAATGGCCCGGAGGTCAGCACCCATCCGCGGGCCGAAGTGGTGGTTCACATCGATCTCGAGTCACTCGTGAGCGGTGCCCACGCCTCTACGACATCTCGCACGTCGATCGGAACCGACGTTCCGATCGAAACCATCCGGCGACTCGCCTGTGAGGCCGAGATCATCCCGGTGGTTCTCGACGGACGGAGCGTGCCTATCGATGTCGGACGGGCCAAACGTCTGGCCACCTCGCATCAACGAAGAGCTCTCGAAGCTGTCCACCAAACATGCGCCATTCCCGATTGCGTGGTGCCGTTCCACCATTGTCAGATCCACCACATCGAATACTGGGAACATGGCGGTCGGACCGACCTCGACAACCAGGTTCCCCTCTGCAGCCGACATCATCACGCGGCGCACGAGGGAGGATGGACCCTGAAACTCGAGCCGAGAACTCGGGCGGTCGCATTCCAACCACCCATCCGAGATACCTCCGACTACCGTTGCCACCGTGACGCCCGACCCCGACCTCTCCGCTCTGCGTGAGCGGATCGATCAACTCGATCGCGAGTTGTTGAGGGTCTTGGCCGAGCGTCTACAGGTCTGCCACGAGGTTGCGCGCATCAAGGAGAAGTCCGACACTCCGGTGATCCAACCGGCCCGGGTTCGAGATGTCGTGACATCTCGCCGCCAGTGGGCCATCGACGCCGGGGTCGACCCCGACTTCGCCGAACAGGTGATGCGCGTCCTCCTCGCCGAAACGCACCGCATCGAAGTCGCCGGACGCCGCCCCGACACCGCCCCGGACAAGACGGCGTCACCGACCGGCGCCCGCTCCGATCTCGACACCGTGGCCACGCGCATCGATCACATCGTCGTCGCCGTCGACGATCTACCGAGTGCCGTCGCCCTCTTCACCGACCGCCTCGGATTCCACCGCCCGCCCGCTGGAACACCCGGGGACACACCCGGAATCTCGGCGAACCCCGGGATCGCCGTCCTCGATGCGGGCGGCGTGACGATCGTCCTCGTCGGCCCCGAGGCCGGTGCGGACGTGGCCCAACATCTCCGTACCCACGGGCCGGGCATCCATCACATCGCCGTCGAGGTACTGAACGCGGGTTACGCGCGCCAGAGCCTGGCCGGCGGCAGCGCATCGTTGCTCACCGATGTCGTCGTGGACGACGACGGCCACGAACAGTTCTTCACGGTCCGCGATCCGGCCACCGGGGTGCAGATCGGATTCATCTCCCGCACCGGCCACCGAGTGGGGGTGGCCACGGCCAACATCCTCGAGGCGTTCCGGAACCCCTCGAGCATCTAGGCCCGGACCGACTCGACCCCGATCACGTAGCCCCTGACCGAGTAGGCTGGCGTTCGCACGACAGGGTGGGGTCCCGGCGGCTCTCTCGCATCCGCACGGTCTCCGTTGTGCACTGGCAAAAACCGAGTTCCACGACCGCAGGCGTCAGCCTGCCCGAAAGGTTCCGCATGTCGCGCCAGCGCATTCCTGTCTCCCCCGCGGGGAGCAGTTCCCCGTCATCACGCTTCAAGCACCTCATCGACGCGCCCGTCGACGAACTCATGGCCGAGGCCCGCCGGATTCGAGATCTGCATCACGGCACCCGCGTCACGTTCTCGCCCAAGGTGTTCATCCCGCTCACCATGCTCTGTCGCGACACCTGCGGCTACTGCACCTTCGCCCAACCGCCGGCTCGCCTCGAGAGTCCGTTCCTCTCACCCGACGAAGTCCTGGCCATCGCCAAGAAGGGCGCGAAACTCGGGTGTCACGAAGCTCTCTTCACCCTCGGCGAAGCCCCCGAGGAGCGCTACACCATCGCGCGCGAGTGGCTCGACGCGCACGGCTACGCATCCACCGTCGATTACCTCGCCGCGATGGCCAAGCTCGTGCTCGACGAAACCGGCCTTCTCCCCCACGCCAACGCCGGCGCGCTGAACCGCGACGATCTCGCGAAGTTGCGCGCCGTCAGCCCGAGCCAGGGAATGATGATCGAGTCGTTGCGCGACGATCTCGCCTGCCACCGCGGTGCGCCCGACAAGCTCCCGGAGCGCCGTTTGGCCACTCTCGAACTCGCCGGTGAACTACGCATACCGTTCACCACCGGGATCCTCGTCGGCATCGGTGAGACCCGCGCCGATCGTCTGGCCGCCCTCGAAGCCATCGCCGATTCACACGCGCGGCATGGTCACGTGCAGGAAGTCATCGTGCAGAACTTCCTGCCCAAGCCCCGTACCGGAATGCAGAACGAAGCGCCGTGCCCGCAGGATGAGTTCCTGTGGTCGATCGCGGCTGCTCGCATCGTGCTGCCACCCGAGATCCACCTACAGGCCCCGCCGAATCTTTCGGACGACTTCGGCGTGCTGCTCGATGCCGGCATCGACGACTGGGGTGGCGTCTCCCCCGTCACCGCCGACCACGTAAACCCCGAACGCCCCTGGCCCGATCTCGACAAATTGCGCGTCGTCACCGAATCCCGTGGCATGGCCCTCGCCTCCCGTCTGACCGTGTATCCGGAGTTCGTGGGTGGCGCCAACAACCTCGGTCTCGGTGACAGCCAGTGGATCGATCCGTCATTGCGATTCGCAGTGCTCGACCGCTCCGATGCCGAGGGTCTCGGTCGCGACGATCCGGGCGCGATCTGGCCCGAGAAAGTCACGGCCGCCGACGTGGTGCACGACGGCGCCGAGGTCGTGCTCGTCGGCCATCGCAGCACGCAGTGGTACAGCGGCACCAACAACAAGCCGCCCATGCTCGTTCCCGGAGGTCTCCCGTCGAAGACTTCGGCATCGCGCTCTCGCGTCGACGAGATCCTCGACGGTCATCGCGCCGGTCAGGAAGTGGGCTTCGACGAGATCGTCGCTTTGTTCCGGGCGCGCGGTCCCGAGGTCGCGCTGATCGCCGAGTACGCCGACGAGCTGCGACGACGCGCTGTGGGCGACGTCGTCACGTGGGTGCACAACCGCAACATCAACTACACCAACGTCTGCACGTTCAAGTGCAAGTTCTGCGGGTTCTCCAAAGGGCCGTTGTCGCTCAACCTGCGCGGTACGCCCTACCTCCTCACGCTCGACGACATCGCCCGGCGCGCCGTGGAGGCCTGGAACATGGGCGCTACCGAAGTGACTCTGCAGGGAGGCATCCACCCCGACTTCGACGGCGACTACTACCTGCACGTCACGCAGGCGGTGAAGGATGCCGTTCCCGAGATGCACGTGCACGGTTTCACGGCGCTCGAGATCACCGAAGGCGCCAAGCGCAACGGTGAGGATCTCGCCACGTATCTGCGCAAGATGAAAGACGCCGGCCTCGCCTCACTACCCGGAACAGCCGCCGAGATCCTCGACACCCGCGCTCGGGCAATCTTGTGCAGCGACAAGGTCACGGCCGACGAGTGGATCGAGTGTCACCGCGTGGCCCATCAGGTGGGCCTGCACTCGAACATCACGATCATGTTCGGCTCCATCGAGGACCCGACGAGCTGGGCCGAGCACATGATCCGTACGCGCGACCTGCAGAAGGAGACCCGCGGATTCACCGAGTTCATTCCGCTGCCCTTCGTACACATGGCTTCGCCTATCTACCTGCAGAAGAAGTCGCGCCGCGGGCCGACGTTCCGCGAGACGGTGCTCATGCACGCCATCGGTCGCATCGTGTACGACGGTCTGATCGACAACGTCCAGGTGAGCTGGGTCAAGATCGGTGTCGACGGAGCACGCCAGTTGCTGCAGGCCGGTTGCAACGACATGGGCGGCACGTTGATGGACGAGAACATCTCGCGTGCAGCGGGCGCCAATCACGGTCAGAAGATGACCGAGGACGGCTTCAATGCGGTCACGGCACCTCTCGGTCGCACGCTCGTGCAGCGCAACACCGCCTACCGGCACCTCTCATCTCTCTCACCACTCGCCCCGATCGCCGGCGAGTGAACTAGCTCAGCGCCCGCCGGGCGGACGCGATGTCCTGGTCGAGCTGAGCTCTCAGAGCTTCGATTCCGTCGAACTTCTGCTCGCCGCGCAAACGGGCCACGAACCGCAAACGCGCACTCTCACCGTAGAGGTCGAGTGGTCGATGATCAGCCGGACCGTTGTCGATGACGTGGGCTTCCACGAGTGAGACCGGTTGGTCGTCGTAGAACGTCGGCCGGCGGCCGATGTTCACCGCCGCCGGGTACACCGCTCCGGCGCGTGGGCCGGAGTCGCGGACGTACCACGCCGCGTACACGCCGTCACCTGGCACGCACATCGCCACTGGCACCTCGACATTGGCGGTCGGGAAGCCGATCGTGCGGCCGCGCTTGTCACCGTCGGCCACGATGCCACGTAACTCGTACGGCCGCCCGAGCCATGTCGCCGCTTGCTCCACGTCCCCGTCGGCAATCACCCGCCGGATCGCCGTCGAGCTGATAACCGTCGCGCCACCGGTCACGAGTTCGTGGGGGACGACTTCGAAGTCGTGCTCCGTGCCCAGTCGGCGCAGGAGTTCGACGTTGCCCGCACGACCCCGACCAAAATGGAAGTCCTCACCCACCACCACGGCCCGCACTCCGAGCGAGTTCACGAGAACCCGTCGCACGAAATCATCGGGCGACTCCGCGGCCTGTGCCTCGTCGAAGCGGATGAGGGCCACCGCGTCCACACCGGTGTCGGCCAGCAGTTCGATCTTCTGGGTCTGATCGGTCAGGAGACGGGGCGCCGATTCGGGTCGCACGAGACTCGCCGGGTGGCGATCGAAGGTCACGATCACACTTCGACTCGCGGTCTCGGCGGCCACCGCCCGCACGTGATCGACCACGGTCCGATGCCCGAGATGCAAACCGTCATAGGCGCCGATGGTGACGACGCTTCGATGTTCGGGCCACACCCGGCGCGAGAAGTCGTCGACGATCAACACGATCCTCGACGCTAGTTGCGAACCTCGGTGTTTCGAAGGTGGAAGCCGGCTGTTTTAGGATTCACAGCACTCGAGCCTCGAGAACCGGAACGGGAGGAAACCGTGACATCAGGCAAGACCACGACGCTTCACCCGCGAGGGGTCAATCACCTTGCCATCTCGACTTCGGACATGAAGGCCCAGATCGGCTTCTGGACCGATGTGCTGGGTTGTCCGTTGCGCGCCCTCTACTGGATGCACGGCGTCGATGGCTGCTTCCACGGTTTCGTCGAGTTGTCGGCCAACAGTTACATCGCGTTCGTGCAACATCCTGAGAACCCGACCGACATCGAAGTGGGTGTCACCCACGCCGGCAATCCGGGCGGCAAAGTCACCCGGGGAGCGATGCAGCACCTCGCACTCCACGTCGACTCGCTCGAAGAGCTCTACGCCATGCGTGATCGCATTCGTAGTCGAGACGTGCACGTTCTCGGTCCGATCGACCATGGGTTCATCCAGTCGATCTACTTCGCCGGTCCCGAAGGGATGACACTCGAGGTCGCCGTGGGCCACGACATCGACGAGAAGGCCTGGATCGATCCGGAGGTCGTGGCACTGTGCGGCATCGACGATGACGAGTTGAGGGCCATGATCGAACCTGCGGCCTTCCAACCCCGAGCCGAGCGGGTTCCGCAGCCGCCTCTCTCGGCTACCGGCCCGCGCATGGCGTACTCACCAACCGCGTACGAGCGACTCATGGGTCTCGACGACCAATTCGTGTGGGACAACATGAGCGAGACCAC
>CAZLXB010000050.1:0-6951 GCA_964563545.1 uncultured Bifidobacterium sp.
CCGATGTGTGGCGACTACGTGACGGCCACCGTGCTCGGTGGCGCCAAGGGCAACATGATCGGCTCGATGATCGCCTCGCAGTTCTCGCAGGCGCAGAACTGGCCGCTCGGATCGGCCATGGCCGTCCTCATGATCGCCGCCGTTCTGGTGGCGTTGGTCGCCGGTGCGCTCATCGTCTGGGTGGTTCCGTGGATCACGCGGGCCATGGAACCGATTTCGCAGAGGATCCGACGTTCGATTCACGAACGCAATCAGGCGGTCGAGCGAGCCGAGGTCCCGGGTCGGGTTCGTCGGTTCGAACTCGTCAAGGTTCTCTTCGCCGTGTGGGCTGTTCTCGTCCTGGCCTTCATGTTCATCCCGATCCTCCTCGTGTTCCGGCACTCCTTCAACGGCGGCACGTCGTTCGCGATCTGGGCCGGCCGCACGAGCACCAAGTGGTGGGGTGAGCTCTTCGACGGTGGCTCGGCCTGGACGGTCGTGGCGTCGTTCATCATCGTTCCGGTGATCGCCCTCGGAATTCGACGACTTCTGGCGCACCGCGGGTCGGTGCCGACACGCGTTCTCAATTACTTCGGTCCGCTCGGATTCTTCGTCGCCTTCGTGATCAATGGTTTCTCGACCGACTGGTACCACGACGTGTTCGACTTCGCCGGCATCGGCGATGCCATTCGTAACTCGTTCCTCGCCGCCTTCGGCGCAACCGTGATCGCCGTCGTTCTCGGGGGGCTCTCGGGGGTGGCTCTGGCCCGCCGTCCGGGTCGATGGACGAAGGTGTTCATGGCCACCGTGTTCCTGATTCTCGTGACACCGGAAGTCATGGATGCGATCGCCCTCGTGACGTGGTTCCAACGGATCGCCGACGTTCCGGTTCTGGGCTATGCGTTCAAGAGCGGCATCGGACCATTCAGCGGCGGCATGAGCAAGTTGTGGGTCGGTCAATCGCTGTATGCGAGCGCGGTCGTGACGCTCATCGTGCGCGCTCGACTCGCTGGTCTCGACGAATCGCTCGAGGAGGCGGCGGCCGATCTCGGAGCCACACCGGCGCGAGCCTTCCGACAAATCACGCTTCCGCTCATTTCTTCAGCTCTTGTGGCCGGTGGGCTGCTGTCGTTCACGCTGTGCCTCGACAACGCCGTGATCTCGACGCTCGTCAGCGAAGCCGGCTCGACGACTTTCCCCGTGGCGTTGCTCGGCGCCACCAAGAGCACGATCAAACCCTTCTGGGGTGTGGGAGCAGTGGTCCTTTTCGTGATCACGATGGGCGCACTTCTGTTCGTGGCCCGCGTATTGCGCCGCTCGGGCGAATCGTCCAGCCAGATCGCGGCCACCCTCGCCGGCGGCTGATTCTCGCGTGCGCGCCATCGTGGTGGGCGCCGGCCTGGCCGGGTTGAGCACGGTCGAGTCACTCGCTGACGCGGGGGTGGACGTCCACCTGGTGGAGGCCGGCCGTCGGTTCGGTGGTCGGGCACGTACGGTGCGCGACCGATTCGCTCACGGTCAATACGCCGAGAGTGGAGCCGAATGGGTCGACACCGTCCATCACCGCATGCACGAACTCATGGATCGCTTCGGAGTGAACACTCTCGGGCCGGGCCTCGAGTGGACGACGATCCGGCGCTGGCTCTTCTGGGATGCGCACCTCTACACCGCGAGCGACATGGCATCGCTCGACCCCGATGTGTTCGAGCAAGTCGAGCGTTACGAGTCGGTGGTGGACGCCCACGCCGACGACCTGTCGGATGCATCGCGACCGTCGTCGCATCCGCGGGCGGTGGATCTCGATCGGTTGTCGCTGGCCGATGCGATGCGCGATTGCCACCTCGGCCCGGCGGCGGCATTGTTCGCGCAGCGCAATTCGGAGGGCGAGTTCGCATCCGATCCGGCGCGGGTGTCGCTGCTCTTCGTCGCCCAACAACGTGCGCAGGAGGCGCAGGCGGCCGCCGAACTCGGAGTCGAGGTGTTCGCCCATCGGGTGGATGGCGGGGTGTCGCGGATCACGTCGGCGTGGGGCGAAACGCTGACTCGCCATCCGAGAGTTCGCATCGACTTCGAACGCCCGGTGATCGCCGTCGATCAGCATGCCGATGGAGTGCGGATCGATCTGGCCGATGGGGGAATTTTGGAGGCCGATGTTCTGGTGTTGGCCACGTCCCTCGTTCCGCTCCGCGGCATCGATTGGCGGTGTGCTCCACCCGATGACCTCCAGCGCGCGCTGCATGGTCTCGGCTACGGAACGATCACCAAGACTGCGGTGCAGTTCGAACGACGCGAATGGGAGCCCGGTTACGGAACCACGAGCTCGATCTCGCAGAGGCTGTACGACTGCTCGGTCGATCAAGGTGGGACGAGTGGGATTCTGATGTCGTACTGCGGTGGCGAAGGCGGCCATCGGCTGGGTGACGTCATCGAGGACGAACGCGTGAGTCTGATCGAAGCCGATATGCGACGAGTCCACCGTACCGAGGCGTCGAGACTCGGAGCGTTCTCGCGATGCTGGTCGGTGGAGCCGTACTTCGGTGGTGCTTACGCGGTCTACGAACCGGGTCAGGTCACGGCGTACTGGGACGTGCTCCGGCGTCCCTTCGGACGCATCCACTTGGCCGGTGAGCACGTCGCGACCTGCACGGGCTACATGGAAGGTGCTGTGGAATCCGGACGTACGGTGGCCACGCGCATCATCGGCTGACGAACGCGAGTGATCAGTCCGATCCCTCGGCGATGCGCATGGTGGTAGCGAGTGATGGTCCACTCGACGGAGACCCGCTCGAGATTCGGACTTCGCGTATCACACCTTCGAATCGCGCCGGACTCGTGTACGAGGGAACGACCGAAAGGCCGTCGTGGCGCCCGACCCACATTCCACCGGCAGCCGTGGTGACCCCGGGGAACATGAAGATGCCTCCGAAATGGCCATCGGCTACCGCGTGTTCATCGACGTGGAGTCGAAGGGCGCCGGCGCTCATGGTGACCGTGATCTCGTGGGCGCCGGCGACGAGTGGCCCGCCGTGCAGATGTGCACGGTGACGGCCGTAGACGACATCGAACCGTGGTTGCCCGTGCACGAGATGCAGGACCCAACCGCCCTGATGGTCGCCGAGAGCGGCGATTACCCCGGAGGCATCCGTGGCGACGCGGACGGCGGCACTCATCGTGAAGCCGCCGAACATCGACGGAATCCGGTTGGCGGCCACCGGCTGATCGCTCGGCTGGTACGACGCCGACCGAGGGAGCGGGTACTCGCCGGGATGCATCGGGTACCCGGCTGCCGGATCGAAGAGCGGGAACACGTTGTTGGCTTCGGCTTCGGAGGTCCAGAGATCGCGTAGATGGTCGAGCATCTCGGGATGTTCGGCTGAGAGGTCGCTCGACTCGGAGAAATCATGAGTCAGGTCGAAGAGCTGCCAGGTGTCGGTGTCGTACGAGTGGCTGCCGGTGATGTGCGAACGTTCATCGAACAGCGGTGACACGAAGTTGGTGGTCGCCTTCCAGCCCTCGTGGTAGATCGAGCGCGAGCCGTGCATCTCGAAGTATTGGGTCGATCGGTGTTCGGGCGCATCGCCGCGCACGAACGACGAACTCGCATCGCGGCCGTCGACGCGTTGTTGCTCCACGCCGTCGACGACGGCCGGCATGGATCGCCCGATCGCGGCGAGGAGGGTCGGCATCACATCCACCGCGTGGGTGAACTGCGACCGCACCGAACCGGCGTCCTTGATTCGTGCCGGCCAGCGCACGATCAGGGGTGCCCGCACCCCACCGAGCCAGGAGTAACGCTTCCAGAGTTGGAACGGGCTGTTGCCGGCCCACGCCCATCCCCACGGATAGTGGTTGGTGTGGTTCGGCCCGCCGATGTCGTCGAGGTGGGCCAGTGCTTCCTCGACCGACGCGAAGTCGCCGAGCCACGAGGCCGCTTCGTTGAGGGTTCCGATCGGACCGCCCTCACTGCTCGTGCCGTTGTCGGACATGAGCATGACGATCGTGTTCTCCGCTCGACCCGATGACTCGAGGTGGTCGAGGAGTCGGCCGATCTGGGCGTCGGTGTGGGTCACGAAACCGGCGAAGACTTCCATGTAGCGCGCGAAGAGTCTCTGTTCGTCGGCGGTGAGTGACGACCACTCGGGAACCCATGACGGACGCGGCGTCAGAACGGTGTCGGGGGGAATCACGCCGAGTTCGAGTTGGCGCGCGTAGATCGAGTTGCGCAATTCCTCCCAGCCGGAGTCGAAGGCGCCCCGATACGCCTCGACCCAGGACTTCTCCACGTGGTGCGGCGCGTGGGCGGCCCCCGTGGCGAACCACAGCAGGAAAGGCTTGTCGGCGGCGGCTTCGGATTGGGCCTGGAGCATGGCGATGGCCTGATCGACGAGGTCGTCGGTGAGGTGGTAGGTCTCGCTCTGCGACGTGCGCAGTGGTGCCTCCACGGGAGTGTTGTCGCGCACGAGTTCGGGCGACCAGTGATTTGTTTCGGCCCCCAAGAATCCGTAATAACGCTCGAATCCGAGGCCGAGTGGCCAGCGATCGAAAGGCCCGGCGGCCGAGTATTCGGCCTGCGGTGTGAGGTGCCATTTTCCGATGCACATCGTGTTGTAGCCCGCGTCGCGCAGGACCCGGGGGAGAGTGGCCGCCGATTTGGGGAGTCGTCCGCTGTAGCCAGGAAGGGCGAAAGACGTCTCCTGGGTGGCGCCGACTCCGACCGCATGATGATTGCGCCCGGTCATGAGCGCGGCGCGCGTCGACGAACAGATCGACGTGACGTGGAAGCGGTTGTAACGAAGGCCACCCGTGGCAAGGCGGTCGATGTTGGGGGTGGCGATCGGGGAGCCGAAGCAGCCGAGTTGACCAAAGCCGACGTCGTCGAGCACGACGATCACGATGTTGGGCGCGCCCGCGGGCGGTTGTGGGTAAGCCACGACGTGCGGAGTGACGGGAGCGCCAGGTGACATGGAGCGATCCTAGGAGGACGAGGGTTGTGGCCATCGGGCTAGGGTTCTCGTCGCCATGAACGGATCGAAACCGCCAAGTACCCATCCACCACGAATTGCAGTGCTTCCCTCCACTGCGCCTTCTTGGATGAGCGACGCGGTGGTCGAAGGCGGTGGACACGTGGTGGGCCTCGCCGAAGCCGAAGCCCTCGTGTGGGGAGCGGCTCGCGATCCGCGGGGCTTGGAAGAAGTTCTCGCCTCGGCGCCGCATCTCACGTGGGTGCAGTTGCCCTTCGCCGGCGTGGAGGAATTCGCGCATCTGATCGACGGTGAGCGCGCGTGGACGTGTGGCAAGGGTGTGTACGCCGAGCCGGTGGCCGAGATGGCGTTGTCGCTCGCGTTGGCCGGTATGCGTGGTCTCGGTCATTACGCACGAGCCGGCGAGTGGTCGGGTCCGCGGGGCCGGAATCTGATCGGCGCGCGGGTGACGATCCTTGGTGGTGGTGGAATCACCGAGGAACTCGTGCGACTTCTGGCCCCCTTCGATTGCCACGTGACCGTGGTGCGCAACCGCGTGAGCGAGATGGAGGGCGTGGATGTCGTCCTGCAGAGCGACCAATACGCCGATGCTCTTCCCGGAGCCGATCTCGTGGTGCTTGCGTTGTCGCTGACCCCGGAGACCGAGGGGATCATCGGCCGGAGCGAGTTCGAGTCGATGGAGTCGCACGCCTGGATCGTGAACGTGGCGCGTGGCAAGCACATCGTGACCGACGATCTCGTGTGGGCGCTCGAGAACGACGTGATCGGTGGTGCGGCCCTCGATGTGACTCATCCCGAACCGCTACCGGCCGATCATCGCTTGTGGTCGTTTCCGAATTGCATCATCACCCCGCACGTTGGCAACACACCGGCCATGGCGGTGCCGCTTCTGAGCGAACGCATCGCGACCAACGTTCGCCGCTGGTCGGCCGGTGAAGAGCTGGTCGGTCCGGTCGACCCCGAACTCGGGTACTGATCGGGAGCTCCGTGACCGGCGCGCATTACGAACGGCTCGGCGTGCGGCCCGACGCGTCGCCCGACGAGATTCGCGCTGCTTATCGAGCTCTCGCGCGCCGTCATCATCCCGACGCACGGGGTGGACGACCATCCAGTGAGATGGCGGCGATCAACGAGGCGTGGAGCGTGCTCTCCGATCCGGGCCGACGGGCGATGTACGACGCGGCTCTGCGCGGTGGTGGCGCGACGATCCGCGACTCGGCGCCCACCATGCCCGAACCGCGTCTCAATCCGCTCGCGCGCTACGAAAATCCGCCACGGTTTCCTTGGCGCATGATCCTTGTTCTCGTCGGCGTGGCCACAGCGGCGATCCTGATCCTCGGGGCTCTCACGTCGCCGGGCGAGCCGGCACCCATCGACAACCTGATGCAAGTGGGCTCGTGCGTTCGGATCGACGAGACCCGTCGGGAGGCGGTGGAAGCCGACTGCGACGAACCGCACGATGCGGTGGTGGAAAGACTCGTTCCCTTCGACGGCCTGTGTGGCCTCGGACTCGTCGGCTACCGGGATCGGCAGGGCATGGGGCAGGTGTGCGTGGTGGGCGAGTAGGGACCCGTTGGTAGCGTGTGCTTCCGCTGGGGCGATTAGCTCAGTCGGCTAGAGCGCTACGTTCACACCGTAGAGGTCATCGGTTCGAGCCCGGTATCGCCCACCAGTTCACGGCCCGGTCTTGCGACCGGGCCGTTTCATATGGCTTCTGACTGTGTGAATCTCGTTTCGCTCGCGGTTCGCGCGGGTGGAACCTGGTGATCGGATCGTGCTCTAACTGCTTGTCGAGCAGACCTGGAACCGACGCACTTCGGACGAAGCAGCATTGGCGCCTCCGAGAACGACTTCGTCGCGAGCGTCGAGGCGTCTCAGTTCTGCGCGAGTCGACGAAGGGACGCAGGTGGGCTTCACCAGGAGAACGGGTGAACCGAGGGGAGCAGCGGCGAGGGCGTCGGCGAACGCGGAGCCGGTGGCCAGGAACACC
>CAZLXB010000051.1:0-5811 GCA_964563545.1 uncultured Bifidobacterium sp.
ACCGACGTGCCCGTCGGCCAGGTCGACGATTGGCACTGGAACGGTCCGCGCGACGACTTCGCCGTCTTTTGCGCCGACCTCGGCGTCCCCCGTCTGGCCGAGAAGGTCGCCGGTCTAGCGAACTCGAGAGGCAGGTAGCCTGACCGACGCGTCATCCGGCTCCTGCCGGGTGAGGTGACGGTCGGGTCCTGTGCAACGGGCACCCGTGAATCAGGTCAGGACCGGGAGGTAGCAGCCTTCAGCGGACATGTTCGTGTGCCGCAGATCGCCTGGCCGTCACTTCAGCCAGCAGGAACGGATGGCCACCAAGGAAGGGTGCGAGAGCGGCCGAATCGGCACGCTTGGAAAGCGTGTGAGGTGCAAGCCTCCGTGGGTTCGAATCCCACCCCTTCCGCCATGGAACTCGTCGACGCCATGAAACTTGCGCTCGAACAGGCGCGCGATGCTCTCAACCACGACGACGTTCCCGTCGGCGCGGTCGTGTTGCACGAGGGTCGGGTGATCGCGGCCCGCCACAACGAACGTGAGAACCACCGTGATCCCACGGCCCACGCTGAAGTGCTCGCGCTCCGCGATGCAGCCGAGGTCCTTGGGCGTTGGCGACTCGACGATTGCACGCTCGTCGTCACCCTCGAACCGTGCATCATGTGCGCCGGTGCTCTTCTGAATGCCCGCGTCGGCCATCTCGTGTACGGAGCAGCCGACCTCAAGGCGGGGGCCACCGCGAGTCTGTACAACGTCTGCGCCGATCCCCGGCTAAATCACAATCCGCCCGTGACCCACGGGGTTCTGGCCGCCGAATCAGCCGCCTTGCTCGAGCAGTTCTTCGCCGCTCGCCGATAACCTCGATCGACGGAAGGGTGCCCGAGCGGCCGAAGGGACACGCCTCGAAAGCGTGCGACGTGCAAGCGTCCGTGGGTTCAAATCCCACCCCTTCCGCCAGAGATATCGCTGGGTCGACCGGCGCGACTATTCGCAGGTGACTTCGGAGTCCGGCGCGACGAGGTCGATCAGGTACGCGTCGACGGCGTCGTTCACGCACAGCGACGTGTTGTAGCCGATGTGCTGATTGGCGGTGGCGACGACGAGTCGCCCGTTCTCGAGTGCCGCTGCCATCTTCCGCGTGCTGTCGAGTGGTGTGGCCGGGTCGCCGGTGGTGCCGATCACCAGGATCGGCCCGGCGCCGATACCGGTGATGTCGACGCGCGGATCGAGCGCGGGAGGCCAGAAGGTGCACGTGTAGTCACCGGTGGTGCCGGGTGAGAGACGAGGTCCGGCTTCGTTGTACTGCGGAACGTATTGGTCGGCTTCCTCGATCGACATCCGAGTCGGATCATCGGCGCAGAGGATGTTGAGGAACGCCTCGAGATCATTGGTGTAGGTGCCGTCGGGCTGACGTTGGAAGTACTCGTCGAACAACGAGAGAAGACCGTTGCCGTCGCCGTTCGCAGCATCGTCGAGGGCGACTTCGAGTTCGGGCCAGTAGGCGTCGTCGTACATGGCCTGCACCACACCGGTGATCGCCATGCCACGCGTGAGATCGGGTCGGCCGTCGGTGGTGGGGATCGGGTTCTCGTCGAGACGGTTCATCAGGGCATCGAACGCGCCTTCGGCGTCGCCGTCGTTGTGAAAGGTGCACATCGTGCTTTCCGAGCACTGCTTCAGGAAGGTTGCGAGGGCGGCTTCGAAGCCACGGTTCTGCTGCAACACACCTTCGATCGAGTCGGCATTCGGGTCGGCGGCGCCGTCGAGGACCGCGGCCCGCACGGTGTCGGGGAAGAGCGTCGCCCAAGTGGCACCGAGTTCACTGCCGTACGAGAACCCGAAGTACGAGATCTCGTCCTCACCGAGTGCCTGGCGGATTCGGTCCATGTCGCGAGCGACGTTGTTGGTACCGACGTAAGGGAGGATCGTTCCACTGTTGGCGAAACACGCCTCGGTGAATTCCTTGGTCGAGTCGACTGCTTCCTGCTTTTCTTCGGGAGTGTCGGGTGTGATGTCGCCACTGGCGAAGAACTTGTCGTAGTCGTCGGTGCAGTCGATGGCCGGCTCCGATGAACCGGTTCCGCGCGGGTCGAACCCGAGGATGTCGAAGCTGTCGAGCAACGCCTGCGAATAGATGCCGTCGGCCGACTCGGCGAGCCACGATCCTCCGAAACCGGGTCCACCGGGATTGACGAGCAGGGTGCCGATACGCGCCGACGGGTCGAGCGCGAGATGGCGAACCATGTAGATCGACGTCGTCCCACTCGTCGGGTCGTCGTAGTCGATCGGAACCTCGAGATTTCCGCATTCGAGGTTGTCACCGCACGATTCCCAATCGATGTCGCCGGTTTCGTTCGTTGTTTCATCCGCTGTGGTCGAATCGGTGTTGGTATCGACGTCGGTCGTCGCGGGGGCGTCGGTGGTCTCAGTTACGGAACCGTCGTCCGATCCGCACGACGCAATCGTCAGCGAGGCGACGAGGACGAGTGGGGACAACCGAAACATGCGCATGGGTCGAGAGTAGACGGTGAGCGTCGATCAGGAGTCGAGTTCGGCTGTCGTGTCGGCTAACAGTTTGACTCGAGGGCCGCCGGCTCGTCGCCCGACAGGAATCGATCGATCAGTGCGGTCGCGCAATCGCTGCTGCCGTAGCTCGTGTGGTCATTGGCATCGACGACCAAGAGGTACGAACCCTCGAGCGACTCGGCCATGGCGCGGGTTCCGGTGAGTGGGGTGGCGGCATCACCGGTGCTCCCGACCACCATGATGCGCGAGCCGGACGTGGTTGCGACCGGCACTCGAGGTCGTGGCGGTACCGACCAGTTCGCGCAGATCAGCATCTCCTGGAACCATCCGGCACCGAGACGGGTCGCCACCCGATCGAGATCGATTTGATGTTGCTCGGCAGCGGATTCGACGAATTCGACCGGTCGATCGAGGCACGAGATGGCGAAGTAGGCCTCGATGTCATTGCCCACCGTGCGGTTGTTCAAGTGTTCGCCGACGTACATGTCGTAGAGGTCGAGGAGCGGTCCGCCGTCACCGGCATCGGCGGCGACGAGTGCGTCGGCCAGACTCCCCCACCAACCCTCACCGTACATCGCCAACGCAACCGCGGTTTGGAACACTCCCGGTCCGGCGGGCACACGATCTTCGTACGTGGGAAGTGGTTCGCGATCGATTCGCGCCGCGATGCGGTCGAAGGCCGACTCCGCCGTTTCGCCATCGTGCATGAACACGCAGCGCGACATGTTGCAGTGGTCGAAGAAACTCTCGAGTACCGATTCGAACGACGCCGCCTGGTCCAGTAAAGCCTCGTCGTAGGTGCGACTCGGATCCACTGCGGCATCGAAGACCGCGGCGCGGACGGTGGACGGGTAGAGCGAGGCCCACGTGGCCCCGAGTTCGCTGCCGTACGAGAAACCGAAATACGTGATGGTTTCTTCGCCGAGCGCTCGGCGAAGGGAGTCGATGTCGCGTGCAGAATCGTCGGTGCTCACGTAGGGAAGGGCTTGCGAACTGCGCGTGGCACACGCATCGGCGAAGTCGCGTGCGCCGTCGAGAAGCGCGGTCGCTTCGGTCTCGCCATCGGGCGAGGGATCGAGAGCGAAGTAGACGTCGAGATCGTCGAGGCAATCGATCGCCGGATTCGAACCTCCGGTTCCGCGTGGATCCCAGCCGACGATGTCGAAACGACTGCGGAGTTCGTCCGAGTAGATCGTTTCTGCTGCTTCGGCCAGATAGGTGCCGCCCGATCCCGGTCCGCCGGGATTCACGATGAGACTCCCGATGCGGTCGGTCTGCATTGCAGAGCGGTAGCGCTTCACGGGGAGCTCGAAGGTGCCGAGATCCGGGCGTTCGTAGTCGAAGGGCACGATCAAAGTCGTGCACGAGAGATTCGTACCGCACGCGACCCACTCGAGCGCGGGTGGAACCCATTCGACGGGATTGGACGAAGTCGACGACGAGCTGTCATCACCGCACGAAGCAACGACTCCGAGGAGTGTCGCGGCAACGATGAGACGTCGAACACTCACCATGATGATCGATGGTAGGTGAAAGTAACCTGCTGATCATGCGGATGGGCCCTCACATGATGATGCCGGGCGATGCCTCGGCGGTGAAGGGACGTCGACTCGAAAGAGCGGATCTGCGTCGAGTCGGGAGTTTCGCCCGTCCGTACCGCTGGTCGATCGCCGGCTTTCTTCTTTCGATTCTTCTCGCCGCACTGATCGCGCTGGTGCCGCCGTTCGTGTTCCGGGCGATCATCGACGATGCGATCCCGTCGGGTTCCCGCTCGCGCATCTGGTTTCTTGCGTCCCTCGCCATCGGAGCCGCGGTCTTCGACGCCGTGATGGCGATCCTTCAGCGGTGGTTCTCGGCGCGCATCGGCGAGGGACTGATCTACGACCTACGCGTCGCACTTTTCGACAAGGTTCAGCGGATGCCGGTCGCGTTCTTCACCCGGACGCAGACCGGATCGCTCATCTCACGTTTGAACAACGACGTCGTCGGGGCGCAGACCGCAGTCACCTCGACCCTCGGCAGCGTCGTGAGCAATGTCGTGGTCCTCGTGACCACTTTGTCGGCGATGATCGCCCTCGAGTGGCGCCTCACTCTCCTTTCGCTCGTCGTTCTACCGGTGTTCATCGTGCCGGCTCGACGAGTCGGCACGAAGTTGCAGGACATCGCCCGCGAACAAATGACCCTGAATGCGCAGATGAACACGCAGATGTCGGAGCGTTTCAACGTGTCGGGCGCGCTGCTGGTCAAACTCTTCGGGCGGCACGACCGGGAGATCGGTCGCTTCGCAGAGAAAGCCGCGGGGGTACGCGACACCGGGATCCGTTCGGCGCTCTACGGACGCGTCTTCTTCGTGGCTCTCGGACTCGTGGGCGGACTCGGCGCAGTCGCGGTGTACGGCATCGGTGCGCAACTCGTGGTGTCGGGCGACATTTCGTCGGGAACCTTGGTGGCTCTCGCGACCCTCGTGGCCCGGGTGTATCAGCCGCTCACCGGCCTGACCAATGCGCGTGTCGATCTGCTCACTTCGTTCGTGAGTTTCGAGCGCGTGTTCGAGGTGCTCGATGCGCCGGTGGCGATCGTCGACAAGCCGGGGGCCTTCGACCTCGTCGAGCCCCGGGGTCGGATCGACTTCGACCACGTGACGTTCCGTTATCCACCGGCGGCCGCGGTGTCGGTGCCTTCACTCGAGATTCCGGGTGCTCCCACGGGTGATCCGGACAGCGATGTGTTGCACGACGTGTCTCTCACCATCGAAGCCGGCGAGACCGTGGCCGTGGTCGGAGCCTCGGGATCAGGCAAGTCGACGATGGTGTCGCTCCTCCCCCGCCTCTACGACGTCACGTCGGGTGCGGTCCGAGTCGACGGCCACGACGTTCGCGATCTCACCGGGACGAGCCTTCGCTCGGCCATCGGAGTCGTGTCACAGGACCCGCATCTTTTCCACGAGAGCATCGAGTCCAATCTCCTGTACGCGCGACCCGATGCGACCCGAGCCGAAGTCGTCGCCGCTTGTGAAGGCGCACGGATTCACGACACCATCGCCTCGCTACCCGACGGTTACTCCACGGTGGTGGGTGAACGTGGATACCGATTGTCGGGTGGCGAGAAGCAGCGTCTGGCCATCGCCCGTCTTCTCCTCAAGAATCCGGCGGTCATGATTCTCGATGAAGCCACGAGTCATCTCGACAACGAGAACGAGGCGCTCGTGCAGGCTGCACTCGACGAGGCCATGAAGGGACGAACGGCGATCGTGATCGCGCACCGGCTGTCGACGATCCGCGACGCCGACCGCATCGTGGT
>CAZLXB010000052.1:0-5582 GCA_964563545.1 uncultured Bifidobacterium sp.
ACGGATCCAACAGAGCTCGTCGGCCGCGAGGTCGACAGCGTCGGAGGGTTTCCCTCTCCGGTAGGGGCAGTCCCCGGGCTACTGGTATCGACGGCACGGTCGAACCGGCGGTCCGGGGACGTCCGCGTCCCGACTCCCACCCTCGATTCATCATGGTGTTGTCGGGACGAAACACTCCGGAAACACATTTCGTCAAATCTTTCCGCACCCCCAACCGAAAGGAAATCGATGGACGCCGGAAGCCTCACCTGGGTTCTCGTCTCGGCCGCCTTGGTGCTCTTCATGACACCCGGACTCGCCTTCTTCTACGGCGGCATGGACCGCGAGCGCAACGTTCTCAACATGCTGATGATGAACTTCTACTGCGTGCTCATCGTCCCGGTGCTGTGGATGATCCTCGGGTACTCGCTCGCTCAGGGCGGATCGGGCAACTTCATCGGCAACTTCGACTTCCTCTTCCTCGACGGCATCGGAATCCTCGAGGACAACGGAGGCCAACTCGCCACCATCGCCTTTCTGGGCATGTTCGCGGCCATCACACCGGCCCTCATCTCGGGTGCAGTGGCCGACCGCATGAAGTTCAGTGCCTGGGCGATCTTCGTGCCACTGTGGCTACTTCTCGTCTACGTCCCGGTGTTCAAGTGGGTGTACGGCGGCTGGCTCGGTGATCGCGGGTCGCTCGATTTCGCCGGCGGTACCGCGATTCACGTGAATGCCGGCATCGCGGCTCTCGCCGCAGTCCTCGTCCTCGGCAAGCGCAAGGGATGGCCCAAAGAGGGACAGCCGCCGCACTCGATGCCGCTCGTGATGATCGGGACCGGAATCCTGTGGTTCGGCTGGTTCGGATTCAACGCCGGTTCGGCCCTGGCCGCCAATGGTCAGGCCACGCAGGCCTTCATGAACACCTTCCTCGCCGCGGCGGCAGCCGGACTCGTGTGGGTCGTGGTCGAGTGGAAGCGCGATGGTCACCCGACCAACCTCGGTGCGGCGTCGGGCATCGTCGCCGGGCTCGTGGCCATCACACCAGCCGCCGGCTACGTGTCGGGGGCGGCGCCTCTCGTGATCGGCGGCGTAGCCGGACTCGTGTGCTGCTACGCGGTGAAGATCAAGTCGAAGTTCCTCTTCGACGACGCGCTCGACGTGGTGGGTGTGCACTTCGTGGGTGGACTCGTCGGATCCCTCCTCATCGGCTTCTTCGCCAACCCGGAATTCTTCGACGGCGCCTTCGAGAAGGGCATCTTCTACGGCGGCGACGCCGGTCTGCTCCTCGAGCAGGCGATTGCCAACTTGTCGGCGATCGTGTGGTCGTTCGCGATCACGTTTGTCATCATGGTGGTCCTGAAGAAGACCATCGGTGTCCGGGTGGACGAGCAGGTCGAGACCACCGGCCTCGACTTCGGACTGCACGGCGAGTCGGCCTACCACTGAACGGGAGAACAACATGAAACTCATCACCGCCATCATCAAACCGTTCAAGCTGGACGACGTGAAGGAGTCGCTCAAGGCGGCCGGCGTGCAGGGCATGACGGTCAGCGAAGTACGCGGCTTCGGCCGCCAGGGCGGACACAGCGAGACCTACCGCGGCGCCGAGTACAAGATCGACTTCGTGCCCAAGGTTCGCTTCGAACTCGTGGTCGAGGACGGCGTCGTGGAGTCGGTGATCGCGGCCATCAAGGCGGCGGCGTCCACCGGCAAGATCGGCGACGGCAAGATCTGGGTCACCGATGTCGATCGCATCGTGCGCATTCGCACCGGCGAAGAAGGCCCCGACGCCATCTGACCGGACGGCGATCGGGTCCGCGTTGGTCGGTCACTCGGCGAGCGCGGCGGCAAACACTTCGACGGACGAACTGAGATTCAGCGTCGCCGAACCGAGAATCGGCAGCTCGGTGAGACCCACCTCGCCGAGCAACCGCTTCTCGTTCAACACCCAGCGGCGCCTCGCTGCCATGCGTCGATGAGCTTCTTCCATGGCGGCTCGGGCGAGGTTCCCGATCGTCGCGGTCGCGTCACCCCGACGGGCGTGCATTCGTGCGTAGTCGAGAGTGAAATCGCGCTGGAACGCCCAGCGGCTCTCCGCTTCTCGCGCCAACGCGTCCGGGTAGGTCGTGTCCACATCGAGTGACCCGGTGAGCACATCGGAACACGCGACTTCAGCCAACAACGTGTAGGACGGGAATCCAGCGAGGTAGCCGAGCAGCTGATCGACCTCGTATTCACCCCGACGGGCGCGGACCGACCAATCCTCCACCACATCGAGATCGCGCAGAATCACATCGACCTCGACGCCGTCGACTTTCAGCCACGCGCCGCCGTTCATGAAACGACCCCACGAACCAGGTCGGTGGACCGTGCCGAACTCGGCGAGCCTCGTCAGATCGGGTTCACCTCGATAGAAGACGCCCAGATCCCAATCACTCGCATCGTCGGCCACACCCATCGATCGTGAGCCGCCGAGCGTGACCGCCACGACCCCTCGAGCCTCACTCAGGTCGTCGAGGAGCCTCTCGACGCCAGCCGGAAGCACCACTCCGCCCATCACGCGACTTCGCGGATCGCTTGCCACACGCGTTGTGGCGTGCACGGAAGATCGACGTGCGACACGCCGAGATGCGAGACGGCATCCACGACCGCGTTCTGAACGGCCGGTGTAGCGCCGATCGTGCCGCTCTCACCGATGCCCTTGGCCCCGAGATCGTTCATGGGCGACGGCGTGGCGAGATGCACGGTCACGAAACTCGGAACCTCGGCCGCCGATGGGAACCCGTAGTCGGCGAAGTTGCCGGTGAGCGGATTGCCATCCGCGTCGTAGATCACTTCCTCGAACAACGCCTGACCGATTCCCTGCACGAGGCCACCGTGAACCTGACCCTCGGCAAGCAGCGGATTCACGATGTTGCCGGCGTCATCGACGGCTATCAATTCGCGCAACACCGTCTTGCCCGTTTCGATGTCGACTTCGACGACCGCGATGTGTGCGCCACTCGGGAAGGTCCCTCCAGCCTGGGCGAAGTCACCGTCGCCGTCGAGCGACTCACCGACTTCGCGTGCCGCTTTCACGATGTCGGTCCACGACTTCGACACCGCGGGAGTACCAGCCACGTGGAATCGCCCATCCTCGAGAACGATGTCGGCCTCGGCGGCCTCGAGAAGCCGAGCCGCGATCCGCTTGGCCTTGTCGGCCACCACACCTGCGGCCCGCCACACGTTCGTGCCACCCAGTTGCACCGAACGCGAACCTCCGGTGATCTCGCTGCTGCGCACGAGGTCGGTGTCGCCGTGAATCACCGTGATGTTCTCGAAGGGAATACCCAGACGATCGGCCACGATCATCGCCCACGTGGTGCGGTGTCCCTGCCCGTACGGAGTGGTGCCGGTGACGACGCGGGCCGTCGGTTGGCCAGCCGCGTTCTCCCCCACTTCGACGATTCCGAGTTCGGAACCTCCCGACATCGCCGTGATCTCCACGTAGACGGCGAGACCAATCCCGAGCTGCACACGATCCCCGGCCGCTCGTCGACGGGCCTGTTCGGCCCGCAGGCTCGTGTAGTCGGCCGCTTGCAGTACGAGTTCGAGAGCCCCCGGATAATCACCGCTGTCGTAGGTGGTGCCGGTCGCCGTGGTGAACGGGAATCGATCCTTGGCGATGAGATTGCGGCGTCGAACGTCGACCGGATCCATTCCGATCTCGCGCGCGAAGAGATCGACGGCGCGTTCAATGGCCGCGGCGGCTTCCGGCCGCCCGGCACCTCGATACGCAACCGTCGGCACGGTGTTGGTCACCACACCTCTGGCGCGCATCGCCGCATTCGGAATGTCGTAGGTACCGGTGAGCATGGCCCCGGTCATGAAGGGTAGGAACGCTCCGAAGCGCGGATACGCGCCCGACTCCTGGATCACACTCAACTCGTAAGCGAGGATCTTGCCGTCGCGGGTTCCGCCGATGCGCAGATCCTGGATCTGACCGCGACCATGCCCGAGACCATTCATGCTCTCGCTGCGCGTTTCGGTGTAGCGCACCGGCCGATCGGTCTTCTTCGCGAGCCACGGAACGAGAAGATCCTCGGGATAGAAGAACGCCTTGGCGCCAAAGCCGCCGCCGACATCGGGTGTGATCACGCGAATCTGTTCGGCTGGGATGCCATAGAAAGCACTGATCTGATTGCGGATCGGATGCGCGCCCTGACATGCCTGCCAGTGCGTGAGACGGCGCACTCCTGATTCATCGGGCGTCTCCCAACGACTGGCCGCCACTCGTGCTTCGAGCGGACTCGGCGCGATGCGCCGATTGTGCAGACGCGCCGACACCACGACATCGCAGGCCGAGAAGTCGACTTCGCGCCCGGCCGGCAGTTCGACGACCACGTTGCTTCCGTGCTCGGGGAAGAGAAGAGTCGCGGAAGTGAGGGCCTCCTCGGGATCGACGAGTACTTCCAACGGCTCGTAATCGACGATCACTTCGTTGGCGGCATCGACGGCGAGCGCACGGCTCGTGGCCACCACGGCCGCCACCAATTCGCCGACGTAGCGCACCACGCCATCGGCGAGCGCGGGACGTTTGATGCCCGCCGGAAGAAACGGCATGTCGATCGGAACCGGACCGACGCCGTCGGCCACGAGATCGGCGTGGGTGAACACACCGTGCACACCGGGCATCTGGATCGCACTTGCAACGTCGATCGAAGAGATCCGCGCGTGGGCCATCGTCGAGCGGACATAGACGACGTGGAGGGCACCTTCGAGAACGAGGTTGTCGATGAACGTCCCGTGTCCGGTCACCAAGGCCGGATCCTCGGTACGAACCACACGCTCACCGATCATGCCCATGGAAATCCCCCGTCTCGCTGAAGCCACGGCTACGAGGCCCGGCCGGAACACAGCGTAGATTGGCTCGCATGACGATGACCGAGCCCGCTCCCCCGAAGGCCGAACGCTGGACCGCCCAGTGGAAGGAACTCTACGAAGAGGTCGTCACGACGGGTCTGTGCACGGGTTGCGCCGGTTGCGTCGTCACGTGCCCACACGACGTGATCGGTTACGAACACGAAGAGGGCAAGTACAAGCCCTTCCACCTCGAAGAAGAACTCGGACCAGCCAACTGCCTGCACGGCGAGAAGGGTTGCACCACCTGCACCCGCGCGTGTCCGAGGTTCCGTCAATGGGAGCCGGCCGCCGACATGCACCTCTTCGGCCGGGTTCGCGAGCCCGACGAGATGGCCGGTATCTGGCGCCAACTTCTCCTCACCCGCGCGACCGACAAGGTCCAGCACGAGAAGGGCCAGGACGGCGGCTTCGTCTCGGCGATGCTGATCTGGCTGCTCGAGCACGACTACATCGAGGCCGCGCTCGTGAGCGGTGTGGAACCCGACGACGCGTGGAAGGCCAAGCCGGTCCTCGCGCGAAACAAGGACGAAGTGATCGCCACCGCCGGTTCGCGATACACGTATTGCGCGAATCCGCTCGCTTTGCGCGACGCCAAGGAACAGGGGCTCAGCCGACTCGCGCTCGTCGGCATGGGTTGCCAGACGTCGTCGCCCCCGGTCATGTGGGACCGCAAGGCGGGCAAGGTCAGCAAGCCGTTC
>CAZLXB010000053.1:0-5539 GCA_964563545.1 uncultured Bifidobacterium sp.
CCCTGAGCAGGCACAAGATCGTCATTCCCCTGAAACAATTCGTATAGACGAATCTGATCTATAGTCCGCCCATGGCGCTGGCCAGCACGGGGGAGAACGAGGCGGTTGCTGATGACGCGCCGCTCTACGAGAAGGTCCGACATCGTCTGACGTCGCTCGTCCTCGAGCGTTCTCTGTCGGATGCCTCGCCTCTGCCCACCGAACCACGACTCATGGAGATGTTCGGTGTCAGCCGCGGCACGTTGCGCCGAGCGATCGACGAAATGGTTCGTGACGGGCTCCTGTCGGCCGAGCAAGGCCGCGGAACTTTCGTGAATCAGGAGGAGCGCGTTCGCCGCGTGGTGTGGGAACGCCTTCGCGACGCCGCCCGCCCCGACTCGCGATTCGATCTCGACCTTCACGACTTCGTCCCCGACTTCAACGGCGGTGAAGACGCCGCCAAGCGCGTCATCGCGCTGCCCGAGTGGAAATCGGCCGGCACGATCTTCTGCGCACCCGACAACAGCGTCGAACGACTGCGACTCGCCGCCATCCGTGCCGGCAAGAAGATTCTCGTTCCCACGTACGGACTGCGTCGCGGTTTCGTGTATCTCGACGGCAACAAGATCGACGAAGCCGACATGAAGCACGCCGCCACGCTCGACGGCATGGAGAAATACGGCCGTCGACTCGGCCCAGGCGACCTGCGCACCGTTGGTGCCATCGATCTCCTCGTCACCGGTGCCACCGCGGTCACCTCTGACGGCCGTCATATCGGCGGCGGTCAGAGGTATCTCGCCCTCGAATGGATGATGATGCTCCAGCTCGGCATCGTCGACAGCAGTGTTCCCGTCGTGGCAGTCGTTCACGAATGCCAGGTGGTCGACGAAATGGTCGAGGCGCAAGCCGACTGCCTGCTGAGCCACATCGCCACCAATGCGCGGATGATCGACGTCTGGTCACCCGCATCCGAAACCGGTTCCACCCCGGCCAAGAAACTCAGGAGAGTTCGGTGACCATCACCACCACGACCGACGATTACCGCGAGCGCATCTGGGCCGAACTGGCCAAGGTCGCCCGCCCCGACTCGCGCTTCCACTGGGATTTTTCCAGTTTCATCTGCGATTTCCAGGGAAGTGAGAAGTGTGCCGACCGCGTACTCGAACTCGATGCGTTCAAGAACCGCGGCGATCGACAGGTGTTCATCACCCCCGACAACTGTCTCGAGGATCTCCGCTACAAGATGATCAAGGCCGGTGTCCCGTTCGTGATGACCACCTACGGCATCATCCGTGGCTTCTACCGCCTCGACCCGGCCAAGATTCCGGCGAGTGATCATCGCTACGCAGCCACCCTCGACGGCTTCGACCGCTACGCCGAGCATCTGCCGCTCGCGTCGCTCAAGTGCGGTCGTCCGTTCGCACTCCTCGTGACCGGAGGAAGTGCCGTCAGCAGCAACGGCGTCCGCTTCGGCAAGGGTCACGGTTACTTCGATTTCGAGTGGGCCGTTCTGAGCGAACTCGGACTCACCGATCAGTTCTCGGTCGTCGCCGACGTGGTGCACGACTGTCAGTTCGTCAACGAAGTCATGCCGGCCGAACGGCACGACGTCGCTGTCGATTGGGTGGTCACCCCCACCCGCGCCATGCACATCGACCAATCGAACCGTCAACGGGGACGGGTCTATTGGGAGATGGTTCCCGGGACCGAATTCGAACGCCTCGGCATCGTCGCCGAATTGCGGGAGATCCTCGGTCTCAAACCGCTCTGAGCCTCGGAGCACCACCACCAACCACCAAAACAACAACGAGGGACACCTCGAAGAAAGGTTCACAATGAGACCGTTAACACGGCGACAGATGATCATGCGTTTGTCGGCCGCTGGTGCGGGCGTGGTGGGACTTCCCGCCATCCTCGCCGCCTGCGGTGACGACGACAAAGAGTCGAGCGGTTCGGGCGGCACGGCCGGCTCGGGCGAACTCGCGAAGTTCTCGATGCAGGCGGCGTGGATCAACGACGCCGAATTCATGGGCTACTTCATCGCCATGACCAATGGCTACTACGCAGCTGAAGGCATCGACCTCAACTACCTGTCGGGTGGCCCCGACGTGATCCCCGAGAGCACGCTGCTGTCGGGTGGCGCGCCGCTCGCCCTCACGACTCCCGAGAGCACGATCAACGCCATCGTCAATGACGGTGCACCATTCGTGATCATCGGCACCCAGTACCAGAAGAACCCCATCGGTGTGGTCAGCCTGGCCAAGAACCCGATCAATTCGCCGCAGGACCTCGTGGGCAAGACCCTCGCCGTTCCGCCGGCCAACACGATCGCGGTCGAAGCCATGCTGAAGTTGAGCGGGGTCGACAAGGCCGACGTGAACATCGTTCCGTACGCCTACGACCCGACCCCGCTCGTCAAGGGCGAGATCGACGCCTCGATCGACTTCACCACCAACGTGCCGTACACGATCGAACAGGCGGGCGAAAAGGCCACGTCGTTCCTTCTGTACGACTACGGATTCACCGTCTACAACGACACCGTCGTCGTCACGAAGGACGCGTTGAAGAACGAGCGGGAGACGATCGTCAAGTGGCTCCGCGCCAGCCGCAAGGGCTGGGAGGAGAACTTCAAGGATCCCGACAAGTATCCGCCGACCTTCGCCGACACCTACTTCAAGGGCACCGGCCGCACCATCGAGAACGAGATCTTCTTCAACAACGCTCAGAAGCCCATCATCGAGGCTGATGGCGGGATCTTCTCGATGTCGGAAGAGTCGATCGAGGCCAACCTCGCTGCTCTCGCTGAGATCGGTGTGAAGGGAAGTCGCGACATGTTCGACACGACTCTCCTCGAGGAGATCTGAGTTTGTCGGATTCGTCCGTTCTGTCCGAAGGTGCGCTCCACGTCTCCGACGTGGAGCGCACCTTCGCGTTGCGCGACAGCACGGTGCAGGCCCTCGACCGTGTGTCACTCAGCGCCCCGGTCGGAAGTTTCGTGGCCCTCATCGGCCCGTCAGGTTGCGGTAAGTCCACGCTGCTCCGCCTCCTGGCCGGTCTCGAACACCCCGATGCCGGCAGTCTCCGCATCGGTTCACACACACCCGAGGAAATGCGTCGAGCCGGGAGGCTCGGCGTCGCTTTCCAGGATCCAGCACTCTTGCCATGGCGATCAGTCTGGAAGAACATCGCACTGCCTCTGCAGGTGATGGGTAAGTCGGTTTCCGAACACGAGACGAAGATCGCCGAGCTCATCTCACTCGTCGGTCTGTCGGGTTTCGAGAAGGCCCTGCCGGGTCAGTTGTCGGGTGGCATGCGCCAGCGTGCGGCCATCGCGCGCGCTCTCGTCACCGAACCCGAACTCCTTCTTCTCGACGAACCCTTCGGCGCCCTCGACGAAATCCTGCGGCGCGCCATGAATCTCGAACTTCAGCGCATCTGGTCGGCGCTCCGGCCGACAACTGTGCTCGTCACCCACGCCATCGAAGAAGCGATCTTCCTCGCCGATCGGGTGGCCGTGATGTCGGCCCGCCCGGGTCGCATCGTCGAAGTCGTCGAGGTTCCCTTCGATCGGCCGCGTTCACCCGAGATCCTCCGCACCCCGGAGTTCCACGCCTTGGCCGACCACCTCTCGGATCTCTTGCACTCAGGCGGTCAGCACTGACCATGACGTGGTCGCGTCTCATGCGTGGCGCGCTCGTCGTCGCCCTCGTTCTCGCCGTGTGGGAACTCCTCGGCCAGTTCGAGCTCGTGGCGAGTGGCGCCCTGCCGGCCCCCACCGACATCGTGCGTCAGTTCTGGAGCGACCGTTCGGATTACCCACCGCACCTGTCGGTCTCGCTGAAGTGCGCCGCCCTCGGATTCCTGATCGGCAACACCGTAGCCATCGCCTTTGGTTCGTTGGCGGCGCGTTTTCGATTGGCGGAAACCCTCGTACGGGGAATCGGCGTCTCGCTCTTCGCGATGCCGCTCATCGCGCTCGTCCCGGTTCTGCTCCTCGCGTTCAGTGGCACCACTCCGCGCGTGATCCTCGCATCGATGGCGGTGTACTTCCCCACGTTCACCGCCACCGTCAACGGCATGCGGGCCGTCGACGGCCGTCTGGTCGACGTCGTGATGGTGGCCGGTGGATCCACGACCGACGTTCTCCGCTGGATCCGCGTGCGCAGTGCACTGCCGCACATCGTGAACGCGTTCAAAGTCGCGGCCCCGGCGGCGCTTCTCGGAACGCTGCTCGTCGAGTTCGGCGGCGGAACGCGTTGGGGGCTCGGCACCTACCTGCTCGGCTCGCTCGGCCAGGCCAATCCGGCGCGCCTCTGGAGCATCGGTCTCGTCGCCACCATCGTCGCTGCTGCGGCGTACGGAATCTTCGCCGTGATCGCCCAACGCCTCACGCGCACGTCGCTCTCGAGCACGGTCACCACGACCTTGACGGCGCAGGAGCACCGACCGTGGTGGTCGCGGATCGTTGCCGGCACGGTGTCGGCCGCCGTGGTGTTCGGTATCTGGGCCTTGGTCCTGCGGGTACTCGACATGTCGCCGGTGGTGGCGAAGTCGCCACTCGCTGTTCTGCGTTATCTCACGTCGGGTGAGCGAGCCGACGGTGCCCGTAGTCGGCTGTTCGATGCCTACGGCGCCACCCTTCCGCTCGCCCTCCTCGGTCTGGTCTGCGGCCTCGCCGCCGCGCTCGTACTCGCAACGTTGTTCTCGCTGCGCCCCACCCTCGGGCGGAGCGTCCTGCCGTTCGCGCTCATCTCCCAAACCATGCCGTTGCCCGCGCTCACTCCACTCATCGTCCTCGTGTTCGGACGCGACATCCTCGCCACGGTCGTCGTGTGCATCTCGGTCACGTTCTTCCCGTCTTTCGTGACCATCACCCAAGCCTTGGCTTCCACACCACCGGCCGCCATCGATGTGGTGAGCGTGAGTGGCGGTGGTCGGTTCCGGGCCCTGCGATTCGTCGGACTTCCCGGTTCGGTGCCGGCGCTCGTGACCGCGGCCCGTCTCGCCGCACCACGCGCCTTGCTCGGTGTGATGATCGCCGAGTACCTCGCCACCGGTAACGGACTCGGTGGGCTGTTGAACGAATCACGTGGCCGACTCGACTACGCGATGATCTGGACGGTTGCAACGACCTCGGTCCTCGTCGCGGTGGTCATCACGTACGCCATCGGAAGCGCCGAGCGGCTCGTACGCCGATGAGGTCGACCGCCTAAGGTTCGGACATGCCCGAATCGAGTGCGCCGATGTTCACCGTGCCGAATGGTCGTCGGATCTACGGAATCCAGCTTCCCATCCAGGCGCAGAGTTCGTACTTCGTCGCCGACTGGGAGAAGTCGGCCGGTCCGGACGAGTTGGCTCGCCTCGCGCGAGCCTGCGACGACAACGGCTACGCCTATGTCGGTGTGTGCGACCACGTCGCATTGCCCGAGTCGGTCGTCGGCGGCATGGGCACGCACTGGGCCGATCCGATCGCCACCTTGTCGTGGCTCGCCGCCCTCACCTCCAGGGTTCGACTTCTGACTCACGTCTACGTGCTGCCGTACCGACACCCACGCGTGGC
>CAZLXB010000054.1:0-5403 GCA_964563545.1 uncultured Bifidobacterium sp.
TAGCCCTTGCCCGGGTTCGGCTCCATGTTGATCTTGACGACGGCGAACTGACCCGAACCACCCGACTGCTTGATGTGTCGGTACTCGACCTGCTCCACCAACTTGGTGACGGTCTCGCGGTAGGCCACCTGCGGCTTGCCCACCGTGGCGTCCACGTTGAACTCGCGCTGCATACGGTCGACGAGGATTTCGAGGTGCAACTCACCCATTCCGGAGATCACGGTCTGGCCGGTCTCTTCGTCGGTGCGCACGCGGAAGGTCGGGTCTTCGTCGGAGAGTGACTTGAGCGCCTTGCCCAACTTGTCCTGGTCGTCCTTGGTCTTGGGTTCGATGGCCACGTGGATCACGGGCTCGGGGAACTCCATGCGCTCGAGGATGATCGGGTTGTTGCGATCGCAGAGCGTGTCACCGGTGGTGGTCTCCTTGAATCCGAGACCGGCCACGATGTCGCCGGCGAGGGCGACGTCGAGATCTTCGCGCTGGTTGGCGTGCATCAGAAGGATGCGGCCAAGACGCTCACGACGCTCCTTGGTCGAGTTGTAGACCTCGTCGCCCTTGTTGATCTGGCCCGAGTACACGCGGAAGTACGTGAGCTTCCCGAACGGGTCGGCCACGATCTTGAAGGCCAGCGCGGCGAACGGCGCCGACTCGTCGGCGGCGCGCTCGGCGGGTTCCTCGGCCTCGCCCGGCTTCACACCCTGAGCGGGCGGAATGTCGAGCGGACTCGGCAGGTAGTCGACAACGGCGTCGAGCATCGGCTGCACACCCTTGTTCTTGAACGCCGAACCACAGAGAATCGGCACGAAGTCGAAAGCCAGCGTGCCCTTTCGGATGGCGCGCTTGATCTCCTCCTCGGTGAGGCTCTCGCCGCCGAGGTACTTCTCCATGAGTTCGTCATCGCTCGTGGCGATGGTCTCGAGAAGCTCCTCGCGGTACTTGTTCGCCTGGTCGACCATGTCGGCCGGAATGTCGACTTCGTCCCACTTCGCGCCGAGTTCTTCGTCGCGCCAGATGAGCGCCTTCATCTTGACGAGGTCCACCAGACCCACGAAAGGCTTGTTGCTCTCGGGTCCGCCGGCTCCCACCGGAAGATGAAGAACGGCGCAGGTCGCCTCGAGGCGGTCCTTGACCATCTGCACCGTGCGGTAGAAGTCGGCACCGATGCGGTCCATCTTGTTGACGAAGCACATGCGCGGCACGCGGTACTTGTTGGCCTGGCGCCACACTGTCTCGGTCTGGGGCTCCACACCGGCCACCGAGTCGAACACGGTGACGGCACCGTCGAGTACGCGGAGCGAACGCTCCACCTCGATGGTGAAGTCCACGTGGCCGGGGGTGTCGATGATGTTGATGCGGTGGTTGTTCCAGATGCAGGTGGTGGCAGCCGACGTGATGGTGATGCCGCGCTCCTGCTCCTGCGCCATGTGGTCCATGGTCGCGGCGCCTTCGTGCACTTCACCGATCTTGTAGGTCTTGCCGGTGTAGTAGAGGATGCGCTCGGTCGTGGTGGTCTTACCGGCATCGATGTGCGCCATGATGCCGATGTTGCGGGTGCGCTCGAGGGGGAACTCACGCTTTGCCATCGTCGTTCACTTTCATTCGTGGGGGTTTCGGGCGGGGGTCTTACATGGTCGCACCCCGGTGACAGGACCGGGGTGCTGGAGAACTGCTATTTCTGCAGGAACTGACCGCTGATCACCAGCGGTAGTGGGCGAAGGCCTTGTTGGACTCGGCCATCTTCTGCATGTCGTCGCGCTTCTTGATCGAGGCGCCGAGACCATTGGAGGCATCGAGCAACTCGTTGGCGAGGCACTCGGCCATGGTCTTTTCGCGGCGGGCACGGGCGTACTCGACGACCCAGCGGATGGCGAGGGTGTTGGCCCGACGGGGCTTCACCTCGACCGGCACCTGATAGGTGGCGCCACCGACGCGGCGGCTGCGGACTTCGAGCGGCGGACGAACGTTGTCGATGGCGCGCTTCAAAGTGGCCACCGGCTCGGCACCGGACTTGGTCTCGACGATCTTCAATGCGTCGTACACGATCTTCTCGGCGACACTCTTCTTGCCGCGGAGCATGACCTTGTTCATGAGCTGGGTCACGAGGAGCGAGCGGTACACCGGATCCGGATGGAGTTCACGGCGGGGGGCGGGACCCTTACGAGGCATTGATGTTCACCTGTTCCTTGACGTCACTTGGCGCGCTTCGCGCCGTAACGGCTGCGGGCCTGCTTGCGGTTCTTCACACCGGCCGCGTCGAGCGCGCCACGGATGATCTTGTAACGGACGCCGGGGAGGTCGCGCACGCGGCCACCACGGACGAGCACGATCGAGTGCTCCTGGAGATTGTGTCCTTCGCCCGGGATGTAGGCGGTGATCTCGACACCACTCGACAAGCGGACGCGCGCCACCTTGCGCAGAGCCGAGTTCGGCTTCTTCGGTGTGTTGGTGTACACGCGGGTGCAGACACCGCGACGCTGCGGCGACCCCTTCAGGGCCGGCGTCTTCGTCTTGCTGAACTTGGTGCTGCGGCCCTGGCGGACCAACTGCTGAATGGTGGGCACTCTCGACCTCTTTGCGTTGTGGTGACCCGTTTCAGGGACCCTGAGATGTTACGAGCGACCCCCGACGGACTCCAACCCCCCGAGAGGGGGAAGCCCGCGGGTGTCGATCAGGCTTCGGCGGTGTCGGAGGAGAAGACGCCTTCGTCCATGCTGCGCTGGGCAAGGATGGACGACGGGTCCTCGTCGTAACCGCTGTGGTAGGTCTCCATCGGCACGTAGTCCGGGGCGTCGATGCCGAAGTCCCGGTAGCGGATCATGCCGGTACCGGCCGGGATCAGCTTGCCGATGATGATGTTTTCCTTCAGACCCATGAGGCCGTCCTGGCGACCTTCGATGGCGTTCTCGGTGAGGACGCGGGTGGTCTCCTGGAACGATGCCGCCGACAGCCACGAATCCGTGGCCAACGACGCCTTGGTGATTCCCATGAGTTCGGGACGACCTTCGGCGGGCTGACGACCCTCCTCCACCATCTTGCGGTTGGTGTCGGTGAAGGTCTTCAGGTCCTTGCGGTCGCCGGGCAAGAAGCCGGTGTCGCCCTGGGCCTGGATGCTCACTCGACGGGTCATCTGGCGAACGATGAGTTCGATGTGCTTGTCGTGAATCGACACACCCTGATCGCGGTACACCTTCTGGACTTCCTCGACGATGTAGAGCTGCGTCTCGCGCACACCCTTGATCTCGAGGAGTTCCTTCGGATCGAACGGACCGTCGGTGATCGGCTGACCGGCCACGACTTCGTCTCCGTCGCGCACGATCGGGCGGCTGCCCGTCGGCAGAACGATCTGGTGCTCCTCACCGGAGTCCTCCACGACGGTGACCGGGATTCCCTTGCCCTCGTCGTCGCCGATGCGCACGACACCGCTGGCCTTGGCCAGACTCGCCGATCCCTTGGGCTTGCGGGCCTCGAAGAGTTCGACGACGCGCGGCAGACCGCCGGCGATGTCCTTACCAGCCACACCACCCGTGTGGAAGGTACGCATGGTGAGCTGGGTTCCGGGCTCACCGATCGACTGGGCCGCGATCACGCCGACCGCCTCACCGAGTTCGATCGGGTTGCCGGTGGCGAGTGAACGGCCGTAGCACAGCGCGCACACACCGAGTTCGGCGTCGCAGGTGAGCACCGAGCGGGCGCGCACGCGAGTGATCGATGCGTCGTCACGGAGCTTGGCCATCAAGTCGTCGTCGATGATCGTGTTGCGGGCGATCACCTCGCCGGTCGACAACGGCGTGTCGACGGCCAAAGCACGACCGAACAACTTCGTCTCGAGGTACGCGCGGCGGTTGGCCGTGTCGGGCTGGACGTTTTCGATCCAGACGCCGAGGGTCGTGCCACAGTCCTCTTCGCGCACGATGAGTTCCTGGGCGACGTCCACGAGACGACGCGTCAGATAACCCGAGTCGGCGGTACGGAGGGCCGTGTCGACCAGACCCTTACGGGCACCGGGGGTGGCGATGAAGTACTCGAGGGTCTCGAGACCTTCACGGAAGTTGCTCTTGATGGGACGCGGAATCATGTCGCCGCGGGGGTTGGCCACGAGGCCGCGCATGCCGGCGATCTGACGCATCTGGGTCATGTTTCCGCGGGCACCCGAGCCGACCATCATGTCGATCGGGTTGAACCGCTGGGCCTTGAACTCGGCCTCCATGGCCTGCTGAACCTGATTGGTCGCGTCGGTCCAGATGCGGACCTCCTGCTGACGACGCTCACCGTCGGTGATCACACCGCGCATGAACTGCGTCTCGACCTTCTCGGCCTGGCGCTCGAACTCGTCGAGCAACTCACGCTTCTTGGCCGGCGTCTTCACGTCGTCGATCGAGACCGTGAGGCCCGACTGCGATGCGTAGCGGTAGCAGATGTCCTTGATGCGGTCGAGCGACTCGGCCACTTCGGCATTGGTGAAGTGGTTGGCCAGACGATCGACGATGTTGCCCATCTCCTTCTTCTTGATGGGCTCGCTGATGTGGCCGAAACGAGTGATGTACTCCGCCGGCAGTGCTTCTTCGAACAGAAGGCGACCCGCCGAGGTCTCGAACTCGACCCGCTCGTCGCCGACGCCGAGGCGCACCTTGACCTTCGCGTGAAGGTTGAGCGAACCCTCTTCGAGCGCCCGGAAGACCTCCCAGTTGTGACGGAACACGCGACCTTCACCCTTGGCCCCCGGATCGTCGGCGGTGAGATAGAACGCGCCGATGATGAGGTCCTGGGTCGGGGTCACGATCGGACGACCCGACGACGGCGAAAGGATGTTGTTCGCGCTGAGCATGAGCACGCGGGCCTCGGCCTGCGCCTCCGCCGACAACGGCACGTGAACGGCCATCTGGTCGCCGTCGAAGTCGGCGTTGAACGCCGTGCACACGAGCGGATGGATCTGGATGGCCTTGCCCTCCACGAGGACCGGCTCGAAGGCCTGGATGCCGAGGCGGTGCAGCGTGGGTGCACGGTTCAGCAGCACCGGGTGCTCGCGGATGACTTCCTCGAGGACGTCCCACACGCGCGGGTTGCGTCGCTCGACCATGCGCTTCGCGCTCTTGATGTTCTGGGCGTACTCGATCTGGACGAGACGCTTCATCACGAAGGGCTTGAAGAGTTCGAGGGCCATCAACTTGGGCAGACCGCACTGGTGCAACTTCAGCGTCGGACCGGCCACGATGACCGAACGACCCGAGTAGTCGACGCGCTTGCCGAGCAGGTTCTGACGGAAGCGGCCCTGCTTGCCCTTCAACATGTCGGAGAGGGACTTCAGCGGACGGTTGCCCGGACCGGTGACGGGGCGACCACGACGACCGTTGTCGAACAACGCGTCGACGGCTTCCTGCAACATGCGCTTTTCGTTGTTGACGA
>CAZLXB010000055.1:0-5314 GCA_964563545.1 uncultured Bifidobacterium sp.
TGGCGGTGCTCCTTGGTTGGCTCGACCGCCAGCGCCTGACCGACGACTGAGTCGTAGTCAGCGGAAGCCGTTGGGGTGCGCTGAGTGCCAGGCGTACGCCGACTCGATGATGTCGGCGAGCGTGTGCCTCGCCTTCCAGCCGAGCAACTGCGCGGCGAGCGACGCGTCGGCGTACACCTCGGCCGGATCACCCGGTCGACGACTCACGAACTCGTGCGGCACAGGACGTCCGCTCACCCGCTCGGTCTCGCGCAACACCTCGAGCACCGAAGCGCCGTGGCCGGTTCCGAGATTCACGGTGATGTCGGCGCCACCAGTGGCCAGGTGATCGAGTGCGGCCACATGAGCCGTGGCGAGATCTTCCACGTGGATGTAGTCGCGCACGCCGGTTCCATCGGAAGTGGGGTAGTCGTTGCCGAACACGCGCAACGGGGCGCTCGCACCGAGCGCGGCCTTCATCACGAGCGGCACGAGGTTGGTGGTGATCGACCAGTCCTCGCCGATTGCGCCGTCGGCGGCGGCACCGGCGGCATTGAAGTAGCGAAGGCTCGCCCAGTGGAGACCGCGCGTCGCGCCGTACCACGAGATCACGCGCTCCATCACGGCCTTGGTCTCGGCGTACACGTTCTCGGGGGCGAGCCCCGCCGTTTCACGGACCGGCAACCTCGCCGGACTTCCGTACACCGCGGCCGACGACGAGAAGACAAGCCGATTCACGCCAGCGGCCAGTGCGCCCTCCACGAGGTGCACCGTGCCCTGCACGTTGTTCAGCCAATACATGCCCGGCTTCTCCATGGATTCACCGGCGCTCTTGTAGGCGGCGAAATGCACGATGTCGGTCACTTCGAAGTCGCGACACACGCGCTCGACGAGTGATTCGTCGGCGATGCTCCCCACCACGAGCGGAGTGTCGAACAACGACTCACGGTGGCCACGCTCCAAGGAGTCGAGCACCACCACATCGCGACCCGAGGAACGCAACAGCCGCACGGTGTGCGAGCCGATGTAGCCGGCACCACCCGTGACGAGGATGGTCACGCGAAACCCTCGTGGGTGCGGAAGTGATGCACCATGCGGGCGAGCCCTTCGCTCAACTGCACCGATGGTTCCCAGCCGAGAAGGTCGCGGGCCTTGGTGATGTCGGGGCAACGCTGCAGCGGATCGCCCTCGCGCTCGGGCGGCAGTGGCACCGACGTGATGATGCTCGCTGACCCGGTGACGGCCAGCACGAGTTCGGCGAGTTGGCGCATGGTGAATTCGCCCGGATTGCCGATGTTCACCGGCTCTTGCACATCGCTGTCGAGCAACGCCACGATGCCGCGCACTTCGTCACTCACATGACAGAACGAGCGGGTCTGCGCGCCATCACCGTGCAAGGTGATGGGCTCGCCCCGCAACGCCTGCTCCACGAAGGTGTTCACCACGCGACCATCACCCGGTCGCATGCGTTCGCCGTAGGTGTTGAAAATGCGCACGATACGAATGGGTAACGCGTGCATCCGGTGGTACGCCATGGTGATGGCTTCGGAGAATCGCTTGGCTTCGTCGTAGCAACTGCGCGGGCCGATCGACGACACGTTGCCCCAATACGATTCGGGCTGCGGATGCACGAGCGGATCTCCGTACACCTCGCTCGTGGAAGCGAGGAAGAAGCGTGCGCCGTCGGCGAGCGCGCGGTCGAGCAACGCGCGCGTGCCGGTGCTACCGACGGCGAGGATCTCGAGTGGCATGGTGGCGAAGTCGTTGGGCGAGGCCGGACTGGCGAGATCCATCACGGCATCGAAGGGGTCGCGCAGCGCCGGATGATCGGGCCACGGCATGGTGATGTCGTGCTGAACGAGAGTGAACAACGGACCACTCACCAAGTGCGCCACGTTGGAGGCGCGGCCGGTGCAGAGATTGTCGACGGCCACGACTTCGTCGCCGCGGTTCACGAGCACATCGGCCACGTGCGAACCGATGAAGCCGGCGCCACCGGCGAGCAGCACACGCATCAGCGGCCGATTCCCTGATACGCGAAGCCAACGGCCGTCCACGCATCACGATCGAGCAGATTGCGCGCGTCCACCACGCCACGACCCCGCATGGCCGTGGCCGCATCGGCCGCCACCACCGAACGGAACGCGTCCCACTCGGTGAGAACGCACAACGCATCGGCGTTGCGGCACGCATCGAGCGCAGAACCCACGAGCTCCACACCTTCGGGCACCCCGAAGCGATGAGTGGGCACGGTGGGGTCGTGGGCCACCACGCGCGCACCGCCGGCCAACAGGCGCTGCACCACTTCGAGTGACGGCGAATCACGCAAGTCGTCGGTATTGGCCTTGAACGTGAGCCCCCACACCGCAATCGTCTTTCCGGCGAGTGAACCACCAGCGGCGTCGGCGACTTTGCGCGCCACGCGATCGAACTGTTGCGCGTTCACGGTGATCACACCGCTGAGCAGATCGAAGTCGTAGCCGGCGTCCTCGGCGATCTTCACGAGCGCGCGCGAGTCCTTGGGGAAACAACTGCCACCCCAACCCGGACCGGGTTGTAGGAACGCGCTCCCAATGCGCTTGTCGGATCCGATGCCATCGACGACGTCGTTGATGTCGGCGCCCACGCCTTCGCAGATGGCGGCGATGGCGTTCACGAAACTCAACTTGGTAGCCAGGAATGCATTGGCCGCGTACTTGATGGTCTCGGCCGAAGCGGGGTCGGTCACGATGGTGCGCGCACCGAGCGATGCATAGAGCGCGGCCACTTGTTCGGCCGCCGCGCGATCGTCGGCACCGACCACCACCCGATCGGGATGCAAGAAGTCCTGCAGGGCCGAGCCCTCACGCAAGAACTCGGGGTTCGACACCACGTTCACATCGGGTCGTTGCAACACTCGCTCCACGACCTTGGTGGAGCCGACGGGCACCGTGGACTTGTTGACCACGATGGCGCCCGTCGGCAGAACGCCGGCGATCTCGGCCGCGGCGGCCTCTATATAAGAGAGGTCAGCCGAGCCGTCGTCGCCTTGCGGTGTGGGCACACACAGAAACGCGATCTCGCAATCGGCCACGGCGGGCGCCGCCCCGACCACGAAACGCAACCGCCCGGACGCCAAGCCTTCGGCGAGCAAGACGGAGAGCCCGGCCTCCACGATGGGCATCTCACCCCGGGACAGGCGCTCCACCTTGTGGGCATCGATGTCGGCGCAGGTGACCGAGTGCCCGAGGTGTGCCAGGCACACTCCGGTGGTGAGCCCCACATAGCCGGTTCCGATCACGGCAATGCGGGACGACATGGGGCGTAAGGCTACCGACCACCCCAGTTCGGGGGTTCTGTGAGTTGAGCAGGGCATTCGTCGGGAACCGGACGTGGATGACCGACGTCGAATTGTGTCGCTGTCACAAATCGGGGGTCAACGCGGTAACAACTCTCCGACAATTGAAGAAAGTGGTGTGAAGGTTCACGCAAGAAGTCCGTACCGACGGACGTTTCTTGGGGGAAGTCGCACCGAGTGCCAGACGAACCAATAGTTAGAGTACGGAGCAGAAAGGAAGAGCGCATGGCGATGTCAATCGACGATCCACGTCTCGTCGAATCTTTCCGTGCCGGCGAGAACGATGCCTTCGAGGCACTCGTGCGCGCCCATCGCCCCGCGCTCTATCGCCACGCCCTGCGTCGCCTCGCCGACCACGCGTCGGCCGAAGACGCCGTGCAAGAAACCTTCACCCGCGCCTATCGCTCTCGCGCTCGAGTGGGTGACGACTGGCGTCTCTCGGCTTGGCTCCACCAGATCCTCGCCAACGTGTGCATCGACGAAGCCAATCGCCGTCGCCGCGAGACCGACAAGGCCGGCCGCTGGGCCACCACCGACATGCCATCGCGTGGCGTGACCCCGGCACTCGACATGCAGCTCGGTCTCGACGCCGATCACTCCGAAGTGGTGGAAGCGCTCCGCTTGCTCCCGAGTCAGTATCAGGAAGCACTCACCCTTCGTTACGGCGCCGAACTCGAGTACGACGAGATGGCCGCGGTGCTCGAAGTGTCAGAAGAGAACGCCCGCGCTCGGGTGAGCCGCGCGAGCAAGGCCATGCGTCTGTTGCTGCGTCCGGTGGCTGCCTTCATCGCGTTCATGATGGCCACGGTGTTCCGTCGCGGCAGCAAGGCTGCCAACGCGATGTCGATCGGCGAATCCGCCTCGGCAACCACTGCGTCGCACACCTCCACTTTCGCCGCCAACTTCGCGCCGCTCATCGAGACCGCGCAGGCCGTGGCGGTGCAGGCACCCACGGCAATCCCCACCATCGGTAAAGCCGCCATCGGTATCGGCATGCTCGTGGTGGCAACGTCTCCGGCCACCGCACCGGCCATTGTCGATCGCCTCACCGCCGACACCGATGAATCGTCGGTGCCTGCGAGTGAGCTCCCGGCCGAGTCGGGTGATGTGGTGGTGGTCGACCCCGCCGATGGTTCGGCCGAATCCGGTGAAGCGGGTGCCGACTCCGGCACCGAGGCCACCCCCGATTCCGTGCCGGTGTTCATCGCCGGCGAAACCCCCACCCCCGAATACGGCAGCGAGTCGGCCACCGAAGTCGGCGCCACCGACGAATCGCCGGTCACCACCGTGGTGGCCGCGCCCCTCACCGATCCTTCGGGCGAAGCGGCCCAGCTCACCGCGAGCGGTATCAGCGTCACTCCGGCCGGTGCCCGTATAGACCTCTCGGGCTCTGCCACCGTCGCCGTGGGCGACACCAATCTCTCGGGTCCGCTGACCGGACGCCTCTCGTTCGTGACCGAACCCGATGCCAATGGTGTGCAGCGCTACGACGGTGTGCTCACCGTGGCCACCGCCGATGGCAACGTGGAGATCCGGATCATCGGGTATTCCACCCTCGGCGCCGACGGTTCGTATGCGCTGAGCGGGCGTTTCCGGGCCTCGGGCGCCACCGGCGCGATGCTCACGAGCGGCTCCTTGAGTGGCTCGCTCGACTCGTCGCTCACCCTTTCGCTCCGTAGTTAGTGGTGTGGGGAGCCGCCGTGGGCGGGCCGATGACTCACGGCTACCCTCGGCTCGCATGAGATTCGGCCGACGCGCCCTGCGATCGATCATCGCCGTCGGTGTGTTGGCCGGCGGGACCCTGGCGGTCTCGGCCCAAACGGTGCCGCCGTCGGGTTGGCCGAACACCGCCCTCACCAAGCCGATGATCGAAGGCTGGCCCAACGCGCTGCGGATGTTCGGCGACAACCGCTACCAAACCGGCCTCGCCGCCGCTTACACGCTGCGCGGCGCCGGTGCCGACGATTCGTTCCCGTACGGCAACCCCGACCCCGCCAC
>CAZLXB010000056.1:0-5141 GCA_964563545.1 uncultured Bifidobacterium sp.
GCAGCGACTCGACACGCTCACCTACGAGTACCGCTTCGGCGACAACGCGCGCTGAACCACGTTCTACTTCGGGTCCGGGCACCAGTTGCCGTGGAACCCGAACGGCACGCGCTGCGGCAACTTCACGCGGGCCACGTAGCCGCGGGCGAAATCACTCGCGTCGAGCACCGCGAACTCGGCCGAGTCGGTGTTCCCGTCGTGCACGAAGGTGACCAACCAGCCGTCGTCTTCTTCGGTACTACCGGGCCGGGCCACGAACACCGGCTCGCCAGCCGCTCGTCCGGCACCGTGGTCGAACATCTCGCGCTTACCCGTGTGGAGGTCGTGCTTGAGCGTCGGCCAATACATGGAGTCCGGATCGGGCTGAGCGCAGTAGCCGTAGCGATAGGGCTTGCCCGTGAGGGCGCCGCGATGGCGCGGGAACTCGTTCGGAGTCTCGTCGATCGTGGTGACCGCCACGCGCTTGGTCCGTGGGTCGATCTCCCAGCGAACCAACCTGGGCAGTGAGTCCCCGAACGGACCATTGGTGTCATTGCGCATCATCACGTCGTAGAACGAGACATCGACGACCACCTTGCCGTCGGGCGTGTCGTACGAATTCAGCGGGTGGAACACGTAACCAACCGGCACGTCGATCCAGACGATGTCGGCCGCCGTGCCCTCACGCGGCATGAGTCCGACTCGGTTGCCGTAGTCGTCGTTCCACCGGAAAGGAAAAGACCGACCGGAGAAGGCGAGATCGAGGTCGACGAGAACCGGCTGGTCGTAAACGATGACGTACCGATCGGTGATCGACATGTCGTGCACCATCGACATGCCGGGCAGCGGAATGTCGACCGTGCGGTTCACCCGACCGTCCTTACCTACGCGCACGTACTGGACGTGATCCATCCACTCGGCCCAGGCGTAGACGATCGCGTGCATCTCGCCAGTGGTCGGATCGATCTTGGGGTGGGCGGTGAATGCACCGGGGAGGGTTCCGTAAAAATCGTTGCGGCCCACGGTCTCGAGTTCGTAGGTGAGCTCCACGGGGCAACCTCCGGCTTCGACCATGGCCCACGTGGTGCCGGCGAACGATCCGACGTTGGTGTTGGGGCCACCCGTCGAGTTGTTCCAATTGCGACCGGGGATGTCGGGCGTTCCGCGCACCTGGCTCACGTGCGACGAGCCGACGTAACGATTGCGGTACCACTCGGCGCGGCCCTCGCGTAGCCGGATGCCGTGCACCATGCCGTCGCCGATGAACCAGTGGTGCGTCACCGGATCAACGGGCGCGATCGGGTTCGGTCCGTTGCGCAGATAACGGCCGTTGAGTTCCTTGGGGAGTTCGCCGATCACCGGCAGGTCGATGGCCGTGACTTCTTCGGTGACCGGCGCGTAATTACCGACGAGATAGCGGTTCGACGACGGGGCTTCGGACGTGGTGCTCATCTGACAGTGTCTATTCGCTGTGGTTGACACTGTCAAGAGAGGGATTTAGGATTCCTTTGTGGCCCCCGTGACTTTGCGTGAGACCGTTCTCAAGGCGGCCGTCGAGTACATCGCCGAACACGGTCCCGACGGATTGTCGTTCCGGCAAGTCGCACTGGCTGCCGGTGTGAGCCACCAGGCCCCGTACCACCACTTCACCGACCGCAAGGGAATCTTCTCGGCCATTGCTGCCGAGGGCTACGAGTTGTTCACTCGGGCCATGCTCGACGCCTTGGCCCGTGACTCCGATGAACCCGCTGCCGATCTGCTCGAGAGCTACGTGGAATTCGCTCTCTCCCACCGCGGGCACTTCCGAGTGATGTTCCGTCCGGACCTGTGCTCACTCGCCGACGACCCTGAACTTCAACGAGTGGCTGACGGATCTTTCGACGTACTCGTGGATTTCGTGCGCACCGAACTCGGACCCAAGGCCTCGATCGTCGACATCCGCGCCCGCGCCACGGCCATGTGGTCGTTGGCGCACGGCTTGGCGACGCTCCTCATCGATGGACCCCTCGAGCCCAAGATCGGCCCGGTCAAGAACCGGCGCGCGCTCATCCGAGCCGTGGCCCAGCAATCGGGACTCGTCTCACCCAAATCACGTCGACGCTGAGGCCCTTAGGTTGGCACCAATCGCCGCCCATCGGGAGCGGTGACGTGGGTGGACCTCGTCGATTCGTCGAAGTGGGTTCGGTACCCGTGGACCTTCAAGCGATTGTGTCTTCGGCAGAGTGGATCGGCGTTGGCCACGTCGGTCTCACCGCCTTCCATCCACGGAACCCGGTGATCGACATCGCAGGTGAGCACATCGCAACCAGGCCAGATGCAACGACGCCGGCGGATGAGCGCCGCCGCCCGCGCGCCACCCGTGAACAGACGCGAGCGACGTCCGAGCCCGACCGGCACCCCCGCTGAGTTCACGACCACTCGGCGCACTTGGGCAACAAGTGATGTGGCGACTACATCGACGGGGTCGAGCGGAATGCCGGCGGTCGTCTCGCAGCGAGTATCGAGCACGTCTTCGCCGGGGCGGATGAGCGAACCGAGCTTCGAATCACGCTCCATGGCGGCCAACGTGCGTTCGTACGTGGTCTGATCGATCACGATGTTGACCAGCGGCTCGGGCGAAGGGCCGAATTGGCCGGCCGCTGAGGCAAAGACTGCGTACAACGCGTCGGCACGCCGTTGCTTGGACGTGCGAGCGAGCGAAGTGGGCGACAATCCGAGCGCATCACGTTCGGCGAGATCGCGGGCGAGTTCGGCCTGAACGTACTTCTCGAACACCTCGGCCATGAGGGCTCCCTGACCGTTGCCGACCTTCGCATCGACGAACGTCGTGTTGCCAAGAGTGTTCACGGTGGCATCACGACCCTCGTGGGCGGCTTCGTGCGACTGATGTGCTCCATCGGCGTCGGCCAACTGCTCCCAGCGGGTGGCCAGACGGTCGAAGTCGTCGCACGAAAGCGTGCGTGCGTAGTGCGCGAGCGTCTCCATGAAGTCGGGTAACTGATCCGTCACCCGCTTGTTGGCCTGCAGACCGGCGAGACGAGCAACCGGCGCCGAGGCCATGTCGCCGGCGGCCATCGACTCCCCCACTTCGGGGTAGTTGCGCACGAGGTCGGCCACCCGCGCCGCCCGCTTGGCTTCCGAAGTCGACCAATTCACATGGGCTCGCAACCATGATGCGATGGTGAAGCAGCCGTCTTCCTGATACCAACACTGCGATTGCACCCGACCAACCAGGCGCGCAGTCGCTGCATCGAGGTGCCGCTTCAATCGTTCGATCTCCACCAGCACCTCGCGCGCCTCCGCGGCCGACGACAGCGAAGCGACACGTGCGTCCACCAAACCACACACATCGGTGAGGTCGGACGTCGTCATGAGTCCGACCGTAAGTGGGGGGTGTTGCAGGGTTTCCGAATTGGTCAACCACTAGGTGGGGGACTAATCAGTCTGATTTATTAGTGTGATCTCTCCGGCCCCTCCTGGCCGCATCCCGCGGAGATCACACCACGATGAACGCTTCTCGAACCAACCAGATCCGCAAGTCCGGGATTCTTGGAATCCTGGTTGCCGCCCTCGCGGGTGGCTTGGCCGAAGCTCCTTTGTCGGCGACCCCTACCCGCCCGGCCTCGATCTCGGCCTGCGCTCCCGCGGTCTCGGCCGACATCAGTGTCGCCGACGTTCCGTGGGGAATCACCATGCAACCCGATGAACAAAGGGCGTTCATTGCTCATCCAGGGATCGACTCGATTTCAGTGATCGATACCGAGTCCAACACTCTGATCGTGGGCCCAACCGCCATCAGCGACGGAGCGAGGGACATCGCCTTCAGTCCCAGTGGCGAAGTCGGGTACGTCGCAGATTCGTTGACCAATACGGTGACCCGGATCGACCCGGCCACCCCGGGCGCGATACCCGGGCCCATCGTGGTCGGGAACTCTCCCTACGCAGTGCTGTTCAGCCCTGATGGCTCGCGCGTGTACGTGGCCAACGCTGGTGATGACTCCGTATCGGTGATCGACACTTCCGGGCCCACCGTGACTTCCACGATCGCAGTGGGAAACTTTCCCTACGCCATGGCGATCAGTGCCGACGGGCGCACGTTGTACGTCGCCAATTTTCACGCCGCCTCGGTGTCGGTCGTGGATACCGATTCAGGCACCGTGACCGGAACGATCAGTGGCATCAGCGGACCCGCTGGCGCGGCGCTCAGTCCGGATGGCTCCCGTCTCTATGTGCCCAACTACCACCACGGCACATTGTCGGTCATCGACACGAGCACCAACTCGATCGTCGGCACTCCGATCACCGTCGGCACCAACCCACATGGGATCGCCATCAGCCCCGATGGCGAATTCGTCATCGTCACCAATCAGACTTCCAACTCAGTATCGATCATCGACACCTCGACCGATCTCGTTGTGTGGACGATTTCGGTGGGTGGGTTTCCCTTCGATGTGGCGATCAGCGCCGACGGACGGCGCGCGTACGTCACCAACTACTCCTCCGACACGGTGTCGGTGATCGACATGAACTGTCCGGTGTCGAGGCGGATCGCCGCCCGTCGCCTCACCTTCGACCCATCCGGGGGAGAGTGCGGCGGCCACACGACCAACTGGATCATCAGATTCCGCGGCCACTACCAACTGCCGTCGAGTACCGAGTGTCACCGTGACGGTCACGTGTTCCTCGGCTGGACTCGCGACCCGGCACGAACGAGCCCCGACGACATCTTGACCACGCGCATCACCGACTCGGCCGACCTGACGGCGGTGTGGGCGGCACTTCCTCCGGCACCCACCATCATCGGCGTCCTGGCCAACTTCTTGTGCTTCAGCAAGTGCGATTCGGTCCTGCTCGCGTGGTCGAGCAGTTCATCACCCACCGACACCGCGGCGATCTACTTGGACGACTCCGAGACGGAATGTCTCTCACGGGGCCGTTTGGAAGATGCTGAATGGTGCTGGATCTCCGGTCTCACCTCGGGCACGACCCATGCAGTGGGCATCGAATGGAACAACGCCTACGGGACCGGACCGCGAAGTTCGGCGGAATTCTCTTTGCTCTGAGAGCCAAGCGTGCTGGTCGACGACCAAGTCGACCAGAGACGAAATGGTGGGCGTGACGGGACTCGAACCCGGGACCTCCACCGTGTCATGGTGGCGCTC
>CAZLXB010000057.1:0-4843 GCA_964563545.1 uncultured Bifidobacterium sp.
GCTCCGATCGTGATCGCCGAGCTCTCTATCCGACCTACAACGCGCTCTCCGAGGGCCACCTTCGTGAGAAGTACTACGCCGAGAAGCTCGAGCGCTTTGCAGCGGCGGAACGTGGCGAACGCGTCGTTCTGTCGTTGATCGGCGACTTCGAGGGTCGACCGGTCGACTGACCGAGCCGTACTCTTCTCTCGTGTCGTCGAACGTTCCCTATTTTCGCGTCGGCATTCTCGGAATCCTGACGATCGTTGCCTATGGATCGTGGTTCTACGGCTTCGGGGTGCTCCTTGACGACATGGCGGCCGACTTCGGCTCGGGCGTCGGCATCCTCACGATGGGCTACACGATCGCTCAGATCCTGACTGGCGTTCTAGGCATGTGGGCCGGACGCACACTCGATCGTCACGGTGCTCGTCGTCCTTTCGCTTTTGGCGCGCTCGCGGGGCCGAGTGTGGTCGTGGCGTCGACGTTCGCCTCGTCGCCCGTCGTGTTCGCAGTTCTGTTCGGCATCGGTGGGGGAGTGATCGGTGCGTCGAGTTTCTACCACTTGACTCAGACGGTCGCCGCACGACTGTCGGTGGGACACGAGGCTCGGGCGATCGCGCAACTCACCATCTGGGGAGCATTCTCTTCACCTCTACTCATCCCAATCACCGAGTTGCTCCGATCGTCGATTGGCTGGCGTGACACCGTTCGAGTTTCGGTGGTCGTCGTCGGTCTGGCACTCGTCGTTGCTGCCTTGTTCGTCGATCGTGACGGCGTCTCTCGTTCGCTGTCTCCCTCGGCATCGTCGCGACTGGCAGTCGCCCGCGCTCTGAAGAATTACGACATTCGCAGGTATGCACTCTCCTCTCTCGCCAGCTCGTTCGGGACGTCGATCATCATGGTGTTGCAGATTCCTGCGATGGTCGCCGGAGGACTCGAGCGCTCGACAGCGGCGTCGCTGGCGGGTGCGCGCGGTTTCGCTCAATTGTTCGGGAGGCTTCCCCTCGGGAGAGTGCTCGATGTGTGGTCGACTCGCAACGTATTGATCGGGGCGAAACTGCTCGTCGCTGCCGGGGCGGTCTTGCTGGCCTTCAGCGGAAACGTGGTTGTTGCTGTCGTGTTCGTGGTCGTCGGCGGTTTGGGTATCGGAGCGGTTTCTCCGCTCGACGGGATCTATGCGAGGGAGGTACTGCCCTCTCATGATCTCGGCACCTTGATGGGTTCGATGCACTTCGTGGGTGGTTTCATGTCTGGGATCGGTCCCCTAGTCGGTGCATTCGTCATCGATCTCACTGATCGGACCTGGAGCGGTTTGATTCTCGCGAGCGCAACTGTGTTGTTGGGAGTTGTCTTGCTTATCACGTCACCGCGGCCTGCACGATCCCGATGATCACCCCAGCCGGAACTTGCCAACTGGCTCCGACCTTGGTGGTGATCAACAGAAGTAGCGCGACGACTGCAACGATCCACGTGAAGGGATCGACGAGCGCCGTGTCGCCGATCCTCACGAGAACCCCGGCCATGAGTCCGAGTGACGACATCGTGACCCCGTTCAGGAAGGCCAGAGCAACGGGTCGTGCGCGCAACCAGCGCAGAAAACGCTCGAGGAGACCGGCGAACACGAATGACGGACCGAAGATGCCGATCGTGGCGAGAGCCGCACCGGCCACGCCGAGGATCTGCCAGCCGATGAAAGTGGCGGTCGTGAACACCGGTCCCGGGGTGATCTGGCCGATGGCGACGGCATCGAGAAGTTGCTCGGTGGTGAGATACCCGTTGTTTCGTACGAGCTGGTTGTCGAGGAAGGCCACCAACACGTAGCCACTCCCGTAAAGAACCGATCCGACTTCGAGGAAGATCAGGAAGAGCCGCGTGAGCGTAGGTTGCGAGGCAAGAACTGCGAAGAGACCGAGACCGGTGAACGAATTCGTCCGGTTCGTGCCTTGCCGTGCGAGGTGTGCGATGGTCCAGATCAGACCGAGCGTCATGATCACGATGAGTTCATGTAGGCCGATCAGGTATCCGCCGAACGCAGCCGCCGCCGTGATGAGGCTGGCCGGTTTGCGGAGGTTGGCCCGACCGAGACCCCACACCGCGTGAGCGATCACGGCGACAATCACGGGAAGTACGCCATATCGGACGTCGAAGACGATGGGATCGCTGCCGTATTCGGCGTAGAGCCAGGCGATAAAGCTGACGATGACCACTGCCGGGAAGATGAACGAAATTCCGCCGACGATCAGTCCCCGCGCGCCGGCTCGTTTCAGGCCGAGATGCATGGCCATCTCGGTCGAGTTTGGCCCCGGGATCAGATTGGTGGCCCCGACCATCTGCATGAACTCGTCGTCACTCAACCATTGGCGTCGACGGACCGTCTCGTCGCGCATCATCGCGATATGAGCCACCGGACCGCCAAAACCGGTCACCCCGATCTTCAGCATGAGTCGGGCCACCTCACGGACGGCGGGATTCATGCCGACCATTGTCGTAGATGAACGGAGTCCGCGCCGATACCAGGGGGAGATCACCCCACTCACACCCAACTCCTAGGATGAATGTTCCATGTCGGATGATCTCGAGCGCTCCCACCGGCCCGGACCGGTCGATTTGAGCGGTCTCAATCCGATGCAACGTGAGGCGGCTGAACACGTCGATGGTCCGCTGCTCGTGGTGGCCGGCGCGGGCTCGGGCAAGACCCGCGTGCTCACACATCGCATCGCGCACCTCATCGGTTCGCACGGTGTGCATCCGTCGAACGTCCTCGCCATCACGTTCACCAACAAAGCGGCGGGTGAGATGAAGCATCGCATCGAGGCCTTGGTGGGGCCGGTCGCGCGCACCATGTGGATCTCCACGTTCCACTCGGCGTGCGTGCGGATCCTGCGGGTGCACGCCGACAAGTTGGGGTACCCCAAGAACTTCAGCATCTACGATCAAACCGATGCCCAACGCCTCACCGGCTACGTGATCCGCGACATGGGTTTCGATCAGAAACGCTTCACGCCTCGGGCCGTACATGCGGCCATTTCCAACTGGAAGAACGAACTCCTGTCGCCGGGTGAAGCCGCCGATCGTGGTCAGAGCATCTTCGATCGCAAGCATTCCGAGATCTACAAGGAGTATCAGGAACGTTTGGTGAAGGCCGGCGCAATGGACTTCGACGATCTCCTCGTGGAGACGGTGCGGTTGTTCCGCAAGCACCCCGAGGTACTGCGCGAGTACCAGCAGAAGTTCAAGTACATCCTCGTCGACGAGTACCAGGACACCAACCTCGCCCAGAACGAGATCGTGCTCATGCTGTCGGCCACGCATCACAACGTCTGCGTGGTGGGCGACACCGATCAGTCGATCTACAAGTTCCGCGGTGCCGACTACCGCAACATCATGCAGTTCCAGGACGCCTTCGACGAAGTGTCGGTGGTGGTGCTCGAGCAGAACTATCGCAGCACTCAGACCATCCTCGATGCCGCCAACGCGGTGATCTCGCAGAACCTCGAACGCAAACCCAAAGAACTCTGGACCGAAGCCGGACCGGGCGAGAAGATCGTGCGCTTCCACGCCGACGACGAAGGTGACGAAGCCAACTTCGTGGCGCGTTCGCTCGAGCGGCTGAAGAAGGACGGTCGACCCTGGAAGTCGATGGCCGTCTTCTACCGCACCAATCCGCAGAGCCGCGCGGTGGAAGAAGCGCTCATGCGCTTCGGTGTGCCGTACAAGGTGGTGGGTGGTACGCGGTTCTACGAACGGCGCGAAGTGAAAGACGCCATCGCGTACCTGCGGGTGATCGCCAATCCGCTCGACGAGGTCAACGTGAAGCGGATCATCAACGTGCCCAAGCGCGGTGTGGGAGACACCAGCCTGGCTCGCATCGACACCTTCGCGCGCGATGCCGGCATCCCGTTCATCGATGCCTTGCGCTCGTCGGTCGAGGCCGGAGTCACGGGCGCGGCGCGCAAGGGAATCGAGTCCTTCCTCGCCGTGATCGATGAGTTCACCGCTCAGATCGAGCTCGGTCCGGGTGCGTTGCTCGAGCAGGTCTTGGAGCGGTCGGGTTATCTGGCCGAGCTCGAGGCCGATCACTCGATCGAGTCCGACAGCCGTCTCGACAACTTGGGCGAACTCATCGGCTCGGCGCGCGAGTTCGCGCGGGTCGACGAATTCCTCGAGCAGGTGGCGCTGGTGGCCGACACCGACGAACTCGGCGACGACGACAAGGTCGTGCTCATGACCATGCACGCCGCCAAGGGGCTCGAGTTCCCGGTGGTGTTCATCGTGGGGGTGGAGGAGGGGCTGTTCCCGCACGTGCGGGCCCTCACCGATCCGATCGAACTCGAAGAAGAGCGCCGCCTCGCGTACGTGGGCATCACGCGCGCCCAGGAGAAGTTGTTCCTGAGCCACGCATGGTCGCGCCAGCAGTTCGGCACCACGCAGTACAACCCGCCGTCGCGATTCCTCGACGAGATCCCCGAGGAGTTGGTGGAACACGAAGGTGACGTGTCGGCGTCGAGTTATCGACGCACCACCCGCGACGATTCGTGGGGTGGCGGTGGATCACGGCGTGTGGTGTCGTCGTTCGACATCGACGACGAAGATCGTGAAGCTGCGCGCGCTCGACGCGAACGAATCGTCGATCAGGCGTTGGCCGCCGGTCGGGTGGCCAAGCAGGTCGAGCCCTCCAACAGCCATCTGCTCGAACTCCGGATCGGCGACGCGGTGGAGCACGCGGCGTTCGGCGAGGGCGTGATCATCGACATCACGGGCTCGGGCGACAAGGCCGAAGCGGTGGTGAACTTCAGCGCCAAGGGCACCAAGCACCTCCTCCTCGCCTGGGCCCCCCTCAAGAAACTCTGACCCCTCACCA
>CAZLXB010000058.1:0-1433 GCA_964563545.1 uncultured Bifidobacterium sp.
TCAGGGTGATCGGGTCCTTCGCTTCTTTCCGTGCCGCAACACCGAACAATCGGCGCGCATCTACACGCTCGATCCCAAGGACCACCTGCGAGCCGAGCGAGCGGCCGAAGACGCCGGGCTCGAGATTCTGGGTGTCATGCACAGCCACACTCATACCGAGGCCTACCCGAGCCCCACTGACGTGGCGGCCGCTCCCGATCCGGGCTGGCATTACCTGATCGTGACCCTGAAACGGGAAAAGCCCGAGGCCAGGACATACCGGATCACCGGCACAGCCGGGGCATCCGGGGCGGGCCCGATCACCGAGGTCCGGCTCGAGATCCGGCCCTGAAATCCCGAGCCGGCGTTCTCATTCCCGGGGGGATTCATTACAATCCCGACTGAACTTGTAGGAATTAGACGCAGTGTCCAGTCCTAGGAGATCGTCGTAACTGAATGAGCCGGTCGGTCCGGCCCGGATGCCGGGAGGTGAGCATGGTTCCCCACGAGAGCGTTCTCGATCTGATCGGCAACACACCCGTCGTGGACGTGAGCCGCCTCTCACCGAACCCGAACGTTCGGATCTACGCCAAGCTCGAGATGCAGAACCCGTTCGGCTCGGTGAAGGACCGCATCGCGAAGTCGATGATCGAAGAGGCCGAGAAAGACGGTCGCCTCCAACCCGGTCAGACCATCGTCGAGCCGTCGTCGGGTAACACCGGTATCGCTCTGGCGGCCATCGCTCAGATCAAGGGTTACCCCATCAAGATCCTGATGCCCACGAGCGTCTCGATCGAACGTCGCCAGATGCTCGAGATCTTCGGCGCCGAAGTCATCCTCACCCCGGGTGAAGAGGGCTCGAACGGTGCCGTGAAGCGGGCCATCGAGATGGCCAAAGCGCATCCCGAGTACTGCTTCTTGTATCAGTACGCCAACGACGCCAATCCGCGCGCGCATTTCGAGGGCACCGGCCCCGAGATCTTGCGCGACGTTCCCGAAATCACGCACTTCGTGGCCGGTCTCGGGACGAGTGGCACGCTCATGGGAACGGGCCGCTTCCTGAAAGAGCACAAGCCCGATGTCAAGATCATCGCCGTGGAGCCGCCGCTGGGCGAACGGGTGGAAGGGCTGCGCAACCTCGACGAGGGGTACGTGCCGCCGGTGTTCGACAATTGGCACGGCTTCGACATCCTTGATCGCAAGCGAGTGGTTCGTCCGCGCGAATCCATCGAGTGGACTCGTCGCCTCGTGAAGGAATGCGGAGTTTTCGCCGGAATCTCGTCGGGTGCGGCGTTGGCCGGTGCGGCCAAGGTGGCCTCCGAGATCGACGAGGGCACGATCGTGTTCATCGTGTGCGACGGTGGCTGGAAGTACCTCTCGACCGGTGCCTACACCGACGACCTCGACGCGGCCGAGGCCAACGCCGAGAAGATCATCTACTTCTAGGTTTCGGG
>CAZLXB010000058.1:1533-2828 GCA_964563545.1 uncultured Bifidobacterium sp.
GGTTCTAGGTTTCGGGAACTCCAAGACCCCGAGAACTTCCGGCGGGTGCGCACAATCGGGGCAACTAGGTTCGTTGTCACTCGTGACTATGAATGATCGACACTCGGAACCCGGTCCCGCGATCCCGGTGGCCGCCCCCGTTGCGGTGAACCGTCGCGACACCCGTCGTCGATTCGAACAATGGGTTCGTAACACCGGTTGCGAGGCCAACCTCGTGTCGGCCGTCCACAACATCAAAATGGGCAAAGTCGCCCGGGTCGAGAACCCGAACGCTCCCCGCGAAGGTCAATCGGTGTTCGCCCTCGCCCGGGGCCGCACATTCGAGGCTGGCCTCGTGAAGGACGGCGGAGCGCGGCTGATCGAGGCGCTGCAGCGGCATGAGGTCTTCGAAACCGCCAACCCGAGGTTCCTCGATTTTCGGACCACGGCCAACGGTGGAGCGCTGGCCGATCTCGACGTGGCGATCCTCCGCACCGAGGAGTTCCTTCGTGCTCTCGGCCAAGATGTTCCCTCCGGCACGGATCCGGCGAAGCGATTCGAGGGCGTCGTGTCATCGGCGACGGTGCGGATCCCCAAGGGCGTGATGCTTCCGGAAGCGACTCTGATCATCGATGCGATCACGGTGACCTGGATCGAGAATCGGCCCGTGATCAGTGTGGGCGAGATCAAGACCTATTCCGATCGGGGTGGACACACGTCGCGAGGCGACCTCGCCGTCGCCCGCGCCCAGATGGGGCTCTACGTCCACGCGCTCCAACTCGTGGTCGAGACTCTGGGTATCCAGGACCGCATCGTGATCGCCGATCGCGGATTCCTGGTTCTCACGTTCCCCGGCTCGAATGTTCCGAGTGTGCGTATCGGCGAAGACCTCAAGTATCAGGTCGAGCGTGCTCGCCGCGGTTTCGATCTTCTCGAGAAGTCGGCCGCCAGACTCCCTGAGCTGTTCGGAGACGAAGACCACGAACACGAAGACCACGAACACGACGTTCACGACGATCGCAACCCGGATCGCGATCTCGTGGACGTGGTCCTGCGCGCGCCGACCGCATTCGGTGACCAATGCCTGTCGTTCTGCGAACGTGCCGACGCATGTTTCGACCGAGCTCTTCGCGACGGCGACGGTGCGATTCTGGGCGACGACGTGGCCCGTTTCCTCAACGGTCTGCCGCTCGATCGCGCCGACGAGTTGCTGGGTGGCGCACGGCCGCGCACGGAGGCCGAACGCGACTTTTTGCATCGGATGAAGAGCCCGCTCGACAAGACTGCGACACGATCATGAGTTCTCGACCATGAGT
>CAZLXB010000058.1:2928-4713 GCA_964563545.1 uncultured Bifidobacterium sp.
TGAACAAGAAACCTTTGAACAAGAAACCTCGTGTGTTCACCGTTCCGGATCCGCGTAACCGCGATCTCGTCGCCGACATGATGATCGACGTCGGCCGGCGGGTCCTCGAACACTTCGGTCACCCGCGTTATTGCTCCGATCAGGACGAATCGCTGTCGGTCTATCGATTCCGTCAGTTGTGGTTGCCGAACCCCTCGCATCTGGAAATGCTCCATTCACTGGCCTTTGCCTACGCACGCACCCGATGGGAGCGCCCCGACGTGGAAGTTCTCCGCGACTTCGGACTCTTGGCCAATTGCCTCTTCGTCGAATCCCAACGTCCGGGTCAGCAGACGGTCGTCGTCGCGAGTTCGGCACTGTCGACGGTCTTCTCGTTTCCGACATCACCGGTACGCGAGGCGCATCTCGGACATCAACTCGCGTGGTTCGGACGTGAGCGGACGCGCGCGACCCGCCTCGAAGTCGCCCGGAGCGCCGAGAAGAGCCCGGTTTCCACAACCCTCGACCCCGACTTCGAACGAACCTCCTTGGCGCCACTCGTCGACAAGTGGAACGAACCACCTCGGCCCGATCGCGTACGGCTCGGCAAGAGCCATGCATCGGGTATCGCCAAGATCCTGACCGTCGAACTCGAGCGCCGCCACGACCTGGTCGTCGAAGCCATCCGACTCCTGCGTCGAGATTCGCGTCGGCCCAACCCGGGCCTTCGTGATCTCGTCCGTATCGGCCGCGACAGTTTCAGCAAGATCTGGTGGGACAACGTCTTGAAGTCGATCGCTGACGATCCGGACAACCCGGCGTATTGGCCCGGCTTGTGGGGAGACGTCACCGCTGGTTCGGCCGCCTTTGCCTATCACTCACGTTCGGCGGCGGCCGCCGAGGCCCGTCAACTCCTCGTTCACGGCGATCGGGCACTGCAAGAAGAAGAGTTGCTCGCCGGACATGGCTTGCGCATCACTGTCACCGGTCTCGCCGGGCGGGGCGCGACATGGCACGCAACTTTCGATTTCCCGGAGATTCCCTCGCTCAAATCAGGTGGATCCCTCGCCATCGCCGGTGCCGCTACGCACTCGTCGAAGGCGTCGCTCAAGATCGTCGACTTCGATCTGGATGCCCGCACGATCGTGCTGCAACCGAAATGGTCGGCGGCGCGAAGTGCCCTCGGTGCGCTGGGGATGGCGAGCGACGATCCGCGTTGGGTGGGCAAGGTTCTCGTCCTTGTCGACGACTTTCCGCCCGATCTGACCGCACGTCTCGCCGGTCGGGCGGCCAAGCGTTCGGCACATGCGTTCGACCCGCTGGCGTTGTTCACCAGAGAACGCGATCCCGAACCACAAGAACCGGCCGACACATGAATCTTGGCGCATCTCCCGACACCCCCGACGTCGTCGCCGGTTTGAAGAAGTTCATCGTGTCCGGAACCAACATCGCCATCGTGAAGGCTCCACCGGGTTCGGGTAAGACCCACACCCTCGTCGAATCTCTCGAATCGGCAATCGCAGCGCGACTTCGGGTGTTGGTCGCCGCCCAGACCAACAACCAGGTCGACGAGATCTGTCTGCGGATCGCCGAGCGTTACCCGGCGCGTTCGGGCGGTCGGCGGGTCATCCGTTTCTCATCGAGTGGCTATGAAGTTCCAGCCGGCACCGCCGACGAATTCGACGAGAAGGTCGAGATCGTCGAGTCGAAGGGCTCACTTCCCGATGGTCCATGTGTGGTGGTGAGCACTGTCGCCAAACTTGCCCTCACGGATTTGTCGAGTTCTGGATCGAGTTCTGGATCGAG
>CAZLXB010000059.1:0-3999 GCA_964563545.1 uncultured Bifidobacterium sp.
TCGAGTTCTGGATCGAGTTCTGGATCGAGCTCCGGATCGAACTCGTTCGATCTCCTGTACGTCGACGAAGCCTGGCAGATGGCGTGGGCGGACTTCCTCCCGCTGCGGCACGCCGCCGATCGTTACATCCTGATCGGCGACCCGGGACAGATTCCGCCGACGGTGGCCATCGAAGTCGATCGCTGGGAAGCCACGCCGTTTCCGCCGCACGCACCGGCCCCCGATCTGTTGTTGCGCAACGACCGGCTCGATCCCTACGTGACCGAGTTCCGACTCCCGTCGTGTCGGAGACTTCCGTTCGACTCGGTTGGTCTCGTCAACTCCTTCTACGACTTCGAGTTCGCGGCCGTAGCGGCGCCGGGGGAGCGTTTCTTGCGCCCTCAGTCACTCGAACGTCTCCGTGCGGACATCCGGCTGTCGAACGCGTCCCGGGTGGACGTAGCTCTGGCTCGCATGTGGGCCGATGAACTTCCCCGTACGACGGCCATGATCACCTATCCCACTCCCGACAACGGACTCCCGGTCGGAACCGACACCGAACTCGCCGAAGTCGTCGTGAGTGTGATCGTTCGTCTGCTCGAACTTGAATGCGTCATTTCCACCCAGCCATCGGAGGCCGCTGAACCTCGTCGCCTGGTTGCCGCCGATATCGGCGTGGTGTCGACTCACAACCTCATGAACGCGGCGATCAGCCAACGTCTGCTCGCCGTCGAGAAGTCGTACCGCGATATCCGCGTCACCACCCCCGAACGTTGGCAAGGACTCGAGAAGCCGGTCATGATCGCGGTTCATCCGCTCTCGGGCGTGATGGCACCGTCGGAATTCGATCTCGAGACCGGTCGCTTGTGCGTGATGGCCTCGCGTCATCGGTCGGCCTGCCTCTTCGTCACCCGCGACCACATCGGTCGGACCCTCGACGCTCACTTGCCGTCGGCCACCCAGGCTCTGGGTGGTGCCGACATCACCGGGCGTGGCCACGACGTGCACCGGGACTTCATCGATTATCACGAGGAAAGGAATCTCGTTGTCTGATTCGACCCCCGAGATCTCTCCGGTCATTCCGCCCGGTGCAACCGGTGACGGACGCTTCACGCACGACTGCGCGCACCGCGTGGTCAACGATCGCAATGCCAAGTACGACGATCTCGACCGGGTGCCGCCTTCACCGCTCGTCGAGATGCTGATGGAGAAAGGGCGCGAGCACGAAAACATGGTCTTCGAACAACTCGAGATCCTCCACGACGTCGTACGGATCTCGAGTTTCGAATCGCTCGACGAACGTGTCGCGGCCACGACCGACAAGATGCGTCGCGGCGAAAAGATCATCCTGGGCGGTGCCCTGCCCGATGTCGCCGGAAGGACGGGGCGTCCCGATGTGCTCGTGCGAGTCGATGCGCCGAGTTCGCTCGGCGCGTGGTCGTACGCGCCCTGTGACGTGAAGAGTCACGACGCGTTCGATGGTGAGAGCAAAGCCCGCGAATGGTCGGTGGGAACTCTCGCCAGTCCTCTGCTTCACCAAGCCGACGCCTGCCCGATGGCCGGCAAACCCGTCAAGAACGACTCCCTGCAGCTCGCGCACTACTGGCGGATGCTCGAGGCGCTGGGTCTTGCACCGACCGGTTCCGATTCGGTTCCGATCGGCGCGATCATCGACAAGAACCTTCGCGTGGTGTGGAGGAGGCTCGACGAATCCCTCTGGCGTCACGAGGACCCGCGTTCGGGCAAGCTCGCCGATCGCTCGGCCCTCGAGATTCTCGACCTCGAATGGGAATACCGGTGGTCGGCGATCGGCGCCATGCTCGAGGGCCAACCGTGCACGGAGCCGCTGTGGTATTCGGCCTGTGGGTCGTGCGACTGGAAGAACGTCTGCTACTCCGAACTCGAAGCCGATGGGCATGTGTCGCTCATATCCGGTGTCACGCGCGACACCACCAAACGTCTCGCAGCAATCGGCGTGCGAACGATGACCCAACTCGCGTCACTCGACATTCGCACCGCCGAAGTCGTCGTGGCGACCCACGGCGCGTGTGATCTCGCCGAACTCGTCGATCGGGCGCGCGAGTTCCCCTCGGCCGATGAACCGGTGGGCGTTCTCTTCACGGCCCGCCAGACCAAGGGCCCCACCGCGCTTGCGGCAGCGGGGATTCGCACCCTCGCCGATCTCCTCGCCCTCGACCAGGGCCTCGTTCGCATCAAATCATCCACCGACCTCGTCCGCTCGATCGATGCCGCTCGGGTACGGATCCACCCTGATGGACTCCCTCACCTTCCGCGTGGGGTTGCTGCCGCCGATGTGGTGGTGCCACGCGCTGACATCGAAGTCGATGTCGACATGGAGAACTCCGACGAGGTCTACCTGTGGGGCACGTACACATCGATCAATGACAGCGTGAACGGATCAATCACCGGCGATATCTCTCTGCCCCCCGGCTTCGCAGCGGGTTACCTCCCGTTTCATTATCTGGAGATTCCGGGCTATGGCTCAGGTGATAATTCAGGCGATCACTCAGGTGATCACTCAGGCATGCATCCCTCCGAAGCCGACGTGTTCGCCGATTGGTGGCAATGGATGCACCGTCTCATCGCGGCAGCCGCCGGGCAGGGCAGAACCGTGAAGTTCTACTGCTACACGGATGCCGAGTACCGCAAGATGCGCGAGGTCGTGAACCGCTGGCCGTCCGACGCGCGCTTACCGAGTCTGGATGACATCGACGCCTTCGTGCGGTCCGAACACTGGGTGGATCTGAAAAAGACGGTCGAGGAGTTCATCTGGCCGACCGACTCCATGGGCCTCAAATCGGTCGCCCCGCTCGCCGGCTTCTCGTGGCGGGCCGAGGACGCCGGCGGTGACAACTCGATGTTGTGGTTCGAGGTCGCCATGTCGGATCCGGATCCTGGTCAGCGACACGCGATGGCCGTGAAATTGCTCGAATACAACGAGGACGACGTGCAGGCCACCAAATGCCTGCGTCACTGGATCGACGACGGGCTCCATTCACGTGGGTTCACGGTCAGAAGTGTGAGCGAGCTCGGCTGAGTCGCACCGACGGGAGCTCTACCGTCCGACGACGAGGGTCACCAGACCCGAGACGATGAGTGCCGAGCACAGAATGCGACGTAACCCGCTCTTCTCCCTGAGTACGCGCCAGCCCAGGAAAGTCGCGAACACAACGCTCGATTCGCGCAGTGCGGTCACGTAGCCGACCGGCGCCCGACGCACCGCGAGCAGGACCATCCAGTAGGTCACGAGCGACGCCGCACCGGTCATCACGTACTGCTTCCAGTTGCCCGGAACCGATGCCACCATCTCGCGCCAACGTCGTCGATACAGCCCCTGGATCGTGGTCCCGATTCCGCCGGTGACGAAGATCGACATGGCGTACGCGCTTCCCACGGTGGAGCGCGAGCCCTTGCTGTCGACCACGGTGTAGGCACCGATCAGCGCGGCGACGATGAGGGCCGGCCACACGTGCGCCCAGTCGACGTGTCCGGACAGGATCATGAGTCCGATCACCACGATCACGATCCCGATGATCGAGACCGGCGACAGATGGTCGTTCAGGAACACCACGCCACCGATCGCCGCGAACAGCGCGCCACCGCCGCGGGCGATGGGGTAGGTCACACTGAAATCGGCGATCTCGTAGGTTCGGGCGAGTCGGGCGATGTACACCGTGTGTACGAAGCCGCTGAGTACGGCCCAACCCCACGCCGACCAGCCGAGGTCCCCCTGCAATGTGGCCACCAGCGCGTAGGGGAGCCCGAGGAGTCCGCCGGCCGTGAACAGACCCCACAAAGCGAGCCAACGATCACCCGATTGTTTGACGGCCAGGTTCCAGCCGGCGTGCAGGACGGCGGCGCCAAGTGCGAGAACGGTGGCGGCGAGCATGCTCGGGCGAGCCTAGGGGTGTCGACGATCTCAGCCCGCGACCGCCTCTGGTCAACGACACCCTCTGGTCAACGACACCCTCTGGTCAACGACACCCTCTGGTCAACGAC
>CAZLXB010000060.1:0-3995 GCA_964563545.1 uncultured Bifidobacterium sp.
ACTCGCACGACGCGAGCGACATGGTGCAAGACGTCTTCTGTCTGGCCGCCGAACGACTCGGACAATTGCGCGATCACGAGCGCCTGAAGCCATGGCTGTACGCGGTTCTGCGCAACGAGGTCTACAAACGCACCAAACGCCGTCGACGCGCCACGCCAACCGACTTCCAGGCCGAGGGAACCCCTGACGTGCCGGCTGCCCACGATCCCCTCGGTGCCGGCGAGGCCATCGCCTACGAGGAGCTCGCCACTCTGGTGCGCGCCGCGGCGGCTGGTCTCGACGAACGCGACCGACTCGTGCTCGAACTCTCGGTCAGGCAAGGGCTCGGTGGGCGCGACCTCGCCGATGCACTCGGCGTGACGGCGGATCAGAGTTACTCACTCGTTCATCGCATGCGGGACCGGGTCGAGAAGAGTCTCGGCGCGCTCACTGTGGCCAAAGCCGGACGGCGTGACTGCCCCGATCTCGATCTGGTTCTGGCCGGCTGGGACGGCGAATTCTCGGTGCTCATCCGCAAACGCGTCAATCGACACATCGAGGAATGCCCGACCTGCGATGACAACCGTCGCAAACTCGCGCCACTCGCACTCTTTGGCGCTGCGCCCGCCTTCGCCATGCCCCTCGGCCTGCGCGACCGCGTGTTGGCAACCACTGCGGCCCGCGGTGGATCGGCACCCACGCGTGCCAGCCGAGGTTGGCGACGTGATGGTTTCCCGACGATCCGTCGCGGCCTGTCCGTTTGGTTCGCCGGCGGCGTCGCCGCCGTGCTGGTGGCCGGCGGGATCGGGGCCGTGGCGTCACGCGGCGATTCGCCCGCGCTCGTCGACCGGGTCGTCACGGAGTCGATCCCGAGCACGAACACGAACACGGACACGGACACGGACACGGACACGGGGATCGTCTCACTGCCTCCGCTCACATCCGTCGTGACCGATGATGCGGTCGCGCCAGCCACACCCACGACTTCACCGGTGATCGAACCGATCACGACCACGACCACCGCTCCCGTGATCACTCCGACGATCGCACCGGCTACCACCAGCGCCTTGCCGCGCCCGACGACGATCGCACCAGGCACGGCACCGGCCACGACACCAGCCACGACTCCGGTCGCCATCCGTCCACTCGTCACGAGCGCGTCGACCCTCGAATTCGGAAACTCGGCGACATCGCTCGTTCTCACGATCAGCAACCCGAATCCGGTCTCGGTCGCGGTCGACGTGACGTCGCCGTCGACCCTCTTCACGATCAGCGGTGTGCCGACCGATCTCGGGGCCGGTCGCTCGGCATCGCTCACGGTGACCTTCGCCCGGAGTTCCGCCGAGTCGTATCCGCAGTCGACATCGTTCCCCGAAGGCCGCTTCACCAAGACTCTCGAAATCGACGTCTCCACCGCGTCGTCGGGTACATCGAACGCGATCACGCTCGCCGGGTCGGTCACCCGTCCCCCGATGTTGGGCAAACTTGCGGTCTCGTTCTCGGCGAGCGGCTGCACGAGCGTGCGCGTCCAGGTCGCGGTCACCGACGAGAGCGCGCTAAAGGGTGTCACCGCCACCGTCACGATCGGCGGCACGCCGCGGTCTTTCTCGCTGAGCCTCGTGTCGGGGACCACCTACGCCGGCACCGTCACGGGCCTGCCCGGCGGGGCCGGTTCGGTGACCATCGGCGTGACGGCCACCGATTCCACCGGCCGGTCGGGTTCGGCGACCGCCAGCACCACCCAGCCGACATCCTGCTGAACCCCGCCCTCGGGACCCGCCGGTAGCGTTGACCGCCTATGTCGTCCGTCCTCGACCCCGACGGGCCGCTCCGTCTGGCCTACCTCACCTACCGGGGTAAACCGCACGTCGGCGGACAGGGCGTCTACACCCGACACCTCACCAAGGCCCTCGTCGATCTTGGTCATTCGGTCGAGGTCTTCGGCGGTCAGCCGTATCCGGTACTCGACGATCGGGTTCCACTCACCAAACTCCCGAGCCTCGATCTCGTCAACGACCACTATCCCTTCCGCTTCCCTGCGATCTGGGAACTCAAGACCCGCGAGGACTGGCTCGAGGTCGGGCTCTTCCTGACCGGAACCTTCGGTGAACCCCAAGCCTTCAGTTCGCGGGTGCGTCGCCACCTGGCCCGACGGGTGAACGAATTCGATCTCGTGCACGACAACCAGTGCCTCGGCTACGGAATCCTCGGTGTCGAGAAGATGATCCCCACGATCGTCACCCTCCACCACCCGATCACCCGCGATCGCGCTCTCGAAATGGACCACGCCCCGAACTGGTGGAAGAAGCTCGGCGTGAACCGGTTCTACTCGTTCGTCAAGATGCAGGGCCGCGTCGCGAGTCGCATGCCGCGCATCGTGGTCGTGAGCGAGAACAGCATCAAGGACATCCACGAGGACATGGGTGTCTCGTACGACCGCATGCGACTCGTACCCGTGGGCGTGGATCCCGATCTCTTCAAGCCCCGACCCGACGTCGCCCGCGTGCCCGGCCGCCTCATCACCACGGCCTCGGCCGATGTGGCCCTGAAGGGGCTTTCGTATCTGCTCGAAGCCATGGCCAAGTTGCGGACCGAGCGCGACGTCACGCTCACGATCATCGGCAAACCCAAGCCCGGCAAGAGCATGGACCTCATCGACAAACTCGGGTTACGTCCGCACATCCAGTTCGTTTCCGGCGTGTCCGACGAGCGCATCGTCGAGTTGTATGCCGAGGCCGAACTCGCCGTGGTCCCTTCGCTCTACGAAGGCTTCAGCCTCCCGGCGATCGAGGCCATGTGCACCGGTATCTGTCTCGTCGCCACCGACGGAGGAGCGCTACCTGAAGTCACCGGCCGCGACGGCGACACCGTGCTGCAGTGCGTGGCCGGAGACGCCGAGGCCCTCGCCTCCACCATTCGTCGCGGTCTCGACGACCCCGAACTCCGAGCGCGGGTCGGTGCCAACGGACGCGCGCGCGTCGTCGATCGCTGGACCTGGCGCCGTTGTGCTGAACTCACCGTCGATCAGTATCGCGAGGTTCTTTCGATGCCGGCCAACATCGAGAAGTTGCGGCGCAACGGACGGCTGAAGGACTGATCGTGCTCACAGTTCGCTTCGCCCGACTCGGACTCACGCCCGGTGATCTCGTGCTCGACGCCGGCGCTGGTTTCGGTCGCCATGCGTTCGAGGTCGCCCGCCTCGGCGGTCGGATCGTGGCTCTCGACTACGCCGACGACGAGGTTCGCGCAACTCGCGCGACCTTCGGCGCCATGATCGCCGAGGGTCAGATCGCTCCCGATCGTTACGTCGGCGCACTGCGCGGCGACGCCACCCGTCTCCCCTTCCCCGACGGAACGTTCGACCGCGTGATCACGTCCGAAGTTCTCGAGCACATCCAGGACGACGTCGCCGCCATCGCCGAACTCGCCCGCGTGTTGCGCCCGGGTGGAACCTTCGCTTGCACCGTTCCGTCGTGGTGGCCCGAAAAGGTCAACTGGATGTTGTCCGACGAATACCACGCACCGAAGTCGGTGGGTGGGCACGTCCGGATCTACAGCGAGACCGAACTCACGGCCAAGCTCCGGGCCGCCGGCCTCGACGTCCGCGGTTCGCACCATGCGCACGCCCTTCATTCGCCCTACTGGTGGTTGAAGTGTGCCGTCGGACCGCGTCGCGACGACCACCGACTCGTGAACGCCTACAAGCGCTTCCTCGAGTGGGACATCGTGAAGCAACCGCGGTCGGTCAAGTTCGCCGAACGCGCGTTGTCGCCGCTCATGGGCAAGAGCCTCATCGTCTACGCGACCAAACTTCCCGTCGATCGGACCACGTCTCCGAACCCGACGGCGACCGACCGGGAACTGGTGGACGCATGAGCCGCATACCGCACATCGAAGGTGTCATCAGCGCCGACGAGGTGGTCCAGACCGCCGAATCGATCGCCGCGCTCCAACTCGACAACGGGATGATCCCGTGGTTCGAGGACGGACACTGCGATCCGTGGAATCACGTCGAG
>CAZLXB010000061.1:0-3943 GCA_964563545.1 uncultured Bifidobacterium sp.
CGTCCTGGGTGCTCATGCGCTCGCGCACGACGCGCTCCATACGCGACAGACCGATACGGACCTGGTTCTGGATCAGTTCGCCCACCGAACGGATACGACGGTTGGCGAAGTGGTCCTGGTCGTCGAGGCGGTAGCCCGGCTCCTGCTTGACGAGGTGGAGCATGTACGAGATCGCGGCGAGCACTTCGTTCGGACGCAGAACGTTCAGGTCGTTCGGGTCGCTTTCGACGGCGCGCTTGTTCGGGTCGTCCACGTCGGCCTTGAACATCGAGCCGGCGGCGCGGGTGCCCTTGCCGAAGATCGAGTCGAGTTTGGCGAGTTCGTCACCCAACTTGCGATCGATCTTGTAACGACCGACGCGCGAGAGGTCGTAGCGCTTCGGATCGAAGAACGCGTTCTTGAAGTAGCCGCGGGCCGACTCGAGCGACGGCGGCTCACCCGGGCGAGCACGCTTGTAGATCTCGACCATGGCCTCGTTCTGGGTCGGGGCGATGTTGCGCTCCTTGTCCCACTGGCCCTGGAGGAAGTCGAAGTGCTGCACGAAGCGATCGAGGAAACCGGGCACGTGCTCTTCGTCGTAGCCGAGCGCGCGCAGCAGCGTGAAGATGCTCATACGACGCTTACGCGCCACGCGGGTACCGGCGGTGACGTCCTTGCCGGGCTTCTGCTCGACGTCGAACTCGAGCCACTCACCGCGCTGCGGATGAATCGTGCCCTTCACGAGCTGGTGCTTCGTGAGATTACGGAGGCGATAACGCTCACCGGGTTCGAAGATCACGCCGGGGCTACGCACGAGCTGCGACACGACGACGCGCTCGGTGCCGTTGTAGATGAAGGTGCCCTTCTCGGTCATGATCGGGAAGTCGCCGAGGTAGACGAGTGTCTCGCGGATTTCTCCGGTCATGCGGTTCTTGAAAGTGCCGAGCACCGAGACAGGTGCCTGGTAGGTGTGGCCCTTCTCGCGGCACTCTTCGGGGCTGAACTTCGGATCGCCGAGATGACGCTCGTCGGTCGGATCGAAGGTGAGTTCGAGGATGAGGTTGCCCGAGAAGTCGGTGATCGGTGAGATGTCGCGGAATGTCTCCGCGAGACCCTTCTTCAGGAAGTCCTCGAAACTCTTGCGCTGAATGTCGAGGAGGTCGGGCATCTCCAGACGCTCATCGAGGTTCGCAAACGAGTAACGCTCGCGGGAAGACAGTCGTGTAGCCAAGGTGAACTCCTCAGATCAGCGGGCGACGGACGGGTAGAGAACAGGGCGCGCCGAAGCAGAATTCAGGGACGACAAAAGAGAACGGCGACGCACGGCAACGGACGAGACTACCCCTCGGGGGCGCACGAATCCAACCGCCACCAGCACCTTTGCTGGGCGGTCCGTCGGTTGGGCGACAACCTAAACGGGGTCGGGGGTCAGGGTCAAGGACCCCGGAGCGATGACGGTCAAGGACCCCAAGTCAATGACGGTCAAGGACCCCAAGTCAATAACGGTCAAGGACCCCCGGGGGACGGGGCCGGAAATGCGACCGGCCCGGGGTCTCCCCCGGGCCGGATCGGCAGTTCGTGGGGTCGAGCCCCGGTCGGATTACTTGATCTCGACCGTGGCGCCCGACTCTTCGAGCTTGGCCTTGGCCTTGTCGGCATCGTCCTTGCTGACCTTCTCGAGGAGGGGCTTGGGGGCGCCGTCGACGAGGTCCTTGGCCTCCTTGAGGCCGAGGTTGGTCAGTTCGCGAACGACCTTGATGACCTGGATCTTCTGGGCGCCGGCGTCGGCGAGGATGACGTCGAACTCGTCCTTCTCCTCAGCGGCAGCGGCTCCACCGGCGGCTCCGCCACCAGCAGCCACGGCGGCCACGGCCACCGGGGCGGCAGCGGTCACGCCGAACTTCTCCTCGAACGCGTCGAGGAGCTCCTTCAGTTCGATCACGGTCAGGGCGGCGATGCCGTCCAGGATCTGGTCCTTGGTAAGGGTCATGTCATTTCTCCTGTTTGAGTGCTTTTTCGTTGGTTGTGCAGGTCTTCCTGCGGAATTGATGAGTTGATCGGCTCAAGGCCGAAGGATCAGGCGGCGGCCTTCTGGTCGAGCAGGGCCTTCAAGCCGTAGGCCATGTTGCGAGGCAGGGCCTGCAACAGACCGGCGGTCTTGACGAGCGGGGCCTGCAGGGCGCCAGCGAACTGGGCCAGCAGAACCTCGCGCGGCGGCAAGTCGGCCAGCGCCTCGACATCCTTGGCGCTGAGTGACGAGCCTCCGAGTGCTCCGCCTTTCAGGACGAGCAGCGGGTTCGTCTTGGCGAACTCGCGCAGGACCTTGGCGACGGCAGCCGCGTCTCCAGTGACGAAGGTCAGGGCGCTCGGGCCGACCAACAGGTCGACGAGAGCCGAGTTACCGGTTTCGACAGCAGCGCGACGAGCGAGGGTGTTCTTGTACACCTTGTGCTCACCACCCGCATCGCGCAGTGCACGACGCAGGTCGGCCAGGTTGCCCACGGTCAGACCGCGGTACTCCGACACGAACACCGTGCTGACCGACGACATCTTGCCGACGATCTCGGCGACGGTCGCGACCTTCTCCGGACGGGGATTCTCCACGTGTTTTCCTCCTTTCGCTTCGACTCGGGCGCTCGCAGAATGCGGCACCACGAGGAGCGAAAGGCTCCGTGCAGTTTCCGCCTCGGTTGGCCGGTTCTTCAACCGTTTACCCACCCGAAGGTGGACCGACTGTCTCTGGCAAGCGATGAATTGTGAACTGTGAAACTACCGGTCGGTTCGGGTGAACCAACCGAAAATGGTCAGACCGTCTCGCTGCGGAGGCGGTTGAGGTCAATCTTCACACCGGGGCCCATGGTGGACGACACGGTGATCTTCTTGAGATAGCGACCCTTGGCCGAGGCCGGCTTGGCACGCTGGATCTCGTCGATCACGGCCCGGAAGTTGGCCTCGATCTGCTCGACCGAGAAGCTCACCTTGCCGAGTTGAACGTGCACGTTGCCGTAGCGGTCGGTGCGGTACTCGACCTTTCCACCCTTGAACTCGCCGACGGCGCGACCGACGTCCTGGGTGACCGTGCCGGTCTTGGGGTTGGGCATCAGACCACGAGGACCGAGCACGCGGCCGAGGCGACCGACGAGAGGCATCATGTCCGGGGTGGCGATGGCCAGATCGAAATTGAAGTTGCCCTTCTCGATCTCGGCGGCGAGATCGTCCGCACCCACGAGATCGGCACCGGCCTTGCGGGCTTCTTCGGCGGCTTCACCGGCGGCGAACACGGCGACGCGCAGGTTCTTGCCGGTACCCGAGGGCAGGGCCACGGTGCCGCGGACGGCCTGTTCGGCCTTGCGCGGATCCACACCGAGACGAATGGCGACTTCGACGGTTTCGTCGAACTTGGCCGGGGCCATCGACTTCACGAGCGACAGGGCTTCGGTGGGACCAAAGAGGTCGTCGCGGTTGTAACGCTTGACGGCGTCGTCGTACTTCTTGCCTGACATTTCTGTCTCCCTCTCCCACCGTTCGGTGGGGTGTCGAGTCGGCCGAGCGAGGTGTTCTCGGACCAGACGTTGTGATTGGGTTTCTTACTTTACCGTGAGGCCCATCGAGCGAGCGGTGCCACGCACCTGCTGCTTGGCGGCCTCGAGGTCGTACGCGTTGAGGTCGGGCATCTTGATCTTGGCGACTTCTTCGATGTCGGCCTCGGTCACCGAACCGGCAACGGTCTTGCCCGGAGTCGAACTCGCCTTGTCGAGACCGGCCTTCTGGCGAAGGAGCACCGGGGTCGGCGGAGTCTTCAGGACGAAGGAGAACGTGCGGTCTTCGAAGATGCTGATCTCGACCGGGATGATGGTGCCGACCTGGCTCTCGGTGGCCGCGTTGTAGGCCTTGACGAAGTCCATGATCGCCACGCCGTGAGGTCCGAGCGCGGTACCGACCGGCGGAGCCGGTGTGGCCTTAC
>CAZLXB010000062.1:0-3920 GCA_964563545.1 uncultured Bifidobacterium sp.
TTCAGGGTGCTCCCGGTGCGCCGTCGGCCACTCTCAACGCGGCGGCGATGATCGGGAAGAGCGTTCTCATGCCGCTCTACACCAACCCACGGATGCAAGGGGCCAACGCGGTCTACACCGTGGCCGGCTTCGCCCAGGTGAAAGTCATCGCAGTGTCCTTCAGCGGTGCCAATGCGCAGCGCAGTCTCACCATTCAGTTCGAAAAAGGCGCGGTGACCGGATCGTCGGTGTCGTTCACCGCACCCGATTTCGGACTCAGTGGAATCGCCATCTGTTCTCTCGACTCCAAAGGAGCATGTTCATGAAGATCCCGCCCCGCGTTCGCCGATACACCCCGGCGGCGATTGCGTTCACCCTCGTTGCTCTGGGAGCCACGGCGGCACTCCCCAGTTCGGGGGAGAAAGCCTCCGAACGTCCGCAGGTTCCGGTGGTGATGGCCTCGGCCTCGTTGCGTGGCGGCTCTGCCTCAGCCGATGTGTTGCGCCAGGCCGAAGTGCGAATGGTCGACGATTCACTGGTGGCCGACGGAGCCCTCACATCTCTCGATCAAATCCCGGATGGAGTTCTTGCCTTTCCCGTGGTTCGCGGTCAGCAACTCGTCACGTCGTCGTTCGCCGAGGACGAAGTCGCGGCGCTCGGGAACGACTTTGTTTCCGTTGCCGTGGACCTCGATGCGCAGCGATGGGTCGGCCCGATCCTGACCTCAGGAACCGTGGTCGATGTGTACGACGTCGGTGTGGACGGAGCAACTCTCATCGCCAACGACGCGGTGGTGATGGAACATCCCGAGGTTGCCGAGGCTCAACCCGGTCAGGACGCGCTCGTCACCCTTGGCGTGCCCAAAGGGAGTCTTCCGGGAGTGTTGCAGTCGGCCGGACTCGGACAGATCTGGCTGGTGGGGCAGTGAGCGCGCTGGTGGGGGTCGCAGCACCGGTGGTTTCGGTGGTCTCACCCAAAGGTGGAAGTGGCAAGACGATGATCGCCGTCAATCTCGCGGCCGCGATGGCCGGCCCGCAGAGCCCGAGTCTGGTCGATCTCGACGTGCACTTCGGTGACGTGGAGTACGCACTCGGCCTCGAGCCGTTGTTCCGGCTCGACGGTGCCGTCAAACGTCTGACGGCTGATCCATCCCTCGATGCCGGAACCTTGTTGTCGGCCCACCCAGCCGGATTCAAGGTGCTGTGCGCGCCCGAGAACCCCGTGGTCGCCGATCGGGTGTCGGCACCCGACGCGTTCACCGTCGTCGATCGGTTGATCGGACTCGATCAACCGGTGGTGATCGACACCGCCCCTGGCATCAACGAATTCAGCCTGGGAGCGATGGATCGCTCGAGTGCGGTGGTTCTCGTGTGCGGAACCGACGTGGCGTCGGTTCAAGCAGCGCGAAAACTTCTCGACACGATGCGCGAGATCGGAATGGATCTCGATCGCATTCATCTCTGCCTCAACCGCACGATGAACCGCGTCGGGGTCTCGGCGTCCGATGTCGAGGCAGTCCTCGGACGTTCGGCCGTGTGCTCCATGGCCGAGAATCCGAACGTCGCCATGTCGATGAACCTCGGTGAACCCATCGTGCTCACCGAGCCCAAGGCGGCGATTTCGAAATCGATCGTCGGATTCGCCCAGTTTCTCGGCGGCCGGTTGTCAGGCAATGGACGACCGAAGGAGGAAACACCGTGAAGCTCTCCGAACGTATCGAATCGCTGAAGGCGTCCGCGCCGATCGACAACGAGGTTGTCGTGCCGGAGGCGACGCGGGTCGACCGGGCGGCGGTCAAACGCGTAGTGGGTTTGGTGCGCGATCGACTCGCCGAGACCTCCGACCGCAGTGGTCTGTCCGATGAACGGCTCCGGCACATCGTCGAGTCCGAAGTTGCCTCGATTCTTGGCGGCCCCGACTTCGCCGGACTCAATGGACGACTCGGAGGTGTTCGCACCGCGGTGCTCGACGAGATCCTCGGCTTCGGCCTGTTGCAGGAGCTCCTCGATGATCCGACGGTGTCGGAGATCATGGTGAACGGTGCCCACAAGGTGTACGCCGAGAGCGACGGAGTGATTCGTCTCACCGGCCTCACCTTCGAATCCGAAGAACAGTTGGTTCGCGTGGTCGATCGGCTTCTCCGTCCCTCGGGTCGTCGTGTCGATCAGTCCTCGCCGATGGTCGATGCGCGGCTACCCGATGGTTCGCGCTTGAACGTCGTGTTGCCACCGTTGTCGATCGATGGACCGGCCCTCACGATCCGCAAGTTCACCTCGGCGGGGCTGGCCATGGACGATCTGGTCCGGTCGGGGAGCGTGTCTCCTGAAGCGGCCGAGTTCCTCGAGAAATCGGTCCGCAATCGCATGAACCTCGTGGTGAGTGGCGGAACGGGCACCGGAAAGACGACGATTCTCAACATCTTGTCGTCGTTCATCGACCGGTCGGAGCGAGTGGTCACGGTCGAAGACGCCGTTGAACTGACCCTCGATCTTCCCAACATCGTCCGCCTCGAAACACGACTGCCCAATTCGGAGGGTGCGGGTGAGGTGACGATCCGAGACCTCGTTCGCAACGCACTACGCATGCGTCCGAACCGCATCGTGGTCGGTGAAGTCCGCGGTAGCGAGACGATCGACATGCTCCAGGCCATGAACACCGGCCATGAAGGTTCGCTTTCGACCGTGCACGCCAATTCGCCGCGCGATGCTCTGCGGCGAATCGAGACCATGATCCTCCTCGGCGGCGCCGAACTTCCGCTGCGCGCGGTTCGCGAGCAGGTAGCGACCTCGATCGACGTGCTCGTGCACCTGACGCGCGACGACGATGGTCGACGGTTCGTGTCGACGATCTCCGAAGTGGAGGGCATGGAGGGAGACGTGATCTCGCTGGCCGAACTCTTTCATCGTCCGCCCGGCCAGATGGGAGTCGACTCGCCACTCGTTCCCACGGCGTTGGTCCCTCGTCGTCTGCTCAGTCGTTCGGGAGGTCGAACCTCATGATGGCGGTCCTTCTCTCGGCGCTGGGTCTCGGCTTGCTTGCCGGAGTGGCCGTCTATGAAGTCGACTCCTTGGTGACCGCACGCTCGGTGCGCCGGGTCGCCCTCGGTCAACTCGGCCTCGCCCCGCGTGTCACGGAGCGCTCCCGGTGGGCCGTCAAGAGTTTGCGTACTCGGCGGAACGAACGTCGTCGAATGGATCAGATCTCGGCACAGTTGTCGCCGGCTCTCTCGATGATCGTCGGCAATCTACGGATCGGTCGCAACGTCCTGGGCGCGATCTCCGAGATCACCGACGCGGTTCCCGAACCCTTGCAATCGATCCTGCGGGAAATTGTCACCGACGTACGACTGGGCGGTTCGGTCGAGGAAGTCGTGATGCGTATCGCCGAACGTGAGGCGAACCCGCATCTGAAGGTCGTGGCCTCAGCGCTCAGTTTGCATGCCCAACACGGGGGATCACTCGTGGAGATCCTCGAGTCGGTGACCGAGTCGATCGAGGAGGAAGATCGACTACAGCGCGACATCCGCAGCCTCACGGCCGATGCCCGGCTCAGCGCCATCGTTCTCATGGTGATGCCGGTGGTGGCTGTCGTCGTGGTGACTCTCTTGAGTCCGGGATACATGGCACCTCTCGTCACCAAACCGGCGGGCCAGGCGATGTCGGTATCGGCAGTCGTGCTCGGTGCGGTGGGCTGGAAATGGCTCCGTGCCCTCGGTCGACCTGAGGTGACGGCGTGAGCGACGTGATGTCGGCCTTCTTACTCGCATCGGGTGCGGCTGTCGCGGTGGCTGGTCGTCCGGCGCGCACGACCAAACGTCGGATGGCGCTGAGTCCGCGCGCCAAGCGAATGTTTCGCGAGGCGAGTGGCCGTGTTCTCGGCACCGAGACCGGACTCGAGGAGATCCTGCGTCTGCGTATCGCACTTACTCTCCTGGCCTCGAT
>CAZLXB010000063.1:0-3897 GCA_964563545.1 uncultured Bifidobacterium sp.
CCACCGAAGTTGTGACACGAGAAAACTTGGCCAGCACGAACGCTATGAAGCGCGTCCACAACGGTCAAACCTCTGTTACACCACTTGCGTACACCGTTAGCAATTGGTGACGAGTGACCTCATTACTAACAGTGTGAGTGAGATGTGTTGCGTCGTGCGTTACGCGCGGTGGCGGCCGTCGATGCGCCACGAGATTGCATCATCCGATGCACTGTTAGTTACACCGTTAGTGATGGAAGCACGGAAGCCTCCACGCCCTGACTTCATCGACGATGTGCCGCGTTCGAAGTCCACGCGGCCGCGGAGTTGCCACGCGCCGCCGGTGAAGATCGCTTCACCTTCGAGCGTGCCCTCCACGGTGCCGAGGTTCGTTGTGAGTATGAACGTGCCACTGATGGTGTCGGGTCCGAACACGTCGTCGTCGTTCTCGCCACGCTCGAGAGAGATCTCGAGGCTGGCCGCCGTCACCGTGGCCGCCTCGCCCCGGATGTTGGCTCCCACCGAGAGCCCGGTGGCCTCATATGTCCATTCGGTCGTGCCGCCTTCGGAGTCGTCCTGGCTGGAATCGGCGCCGCTGGCGGTGGTCGGGGCAGCCGAGGTGATATCGGCGGCCAGGCCGAAGGCGTCGTCGGCGCTCAGAGAGAAGGTCTGCCAGGCCGAGAGCGGTAGCACCTGTCCGGTGGGGCCGGTGGCGGTGAGGGCCACGCTCGTGGCGTCGCCACCGTCAACTACCAGGCACAACGGCCGGCCGAGGCCCGGCGAGCGCACCACACCATCGGCATCGGCGGCATAGGCGCCGTCGTCCACGAGATCGGTGGTGGTGGCGGTGTCGGCGGAGGTCCGCAGCCAGCGAGCACCCGAATACTCATTCCTCAGAGCACAAAGCCGCAGGTCGGAGGCGGTTTCGCCGGTTTGCGGGTCGTCGAACACGCCCGAGAGGTCGAGGGTGGTCAAGAAGAACCGGCTGAGGGTCGGTGTGGGCAGGGTGCCGCCGTTGCCCGCCCCCATGAGGCGGGAGATCTCGGCCGCCTGGGTGGCGGTCACTGTGGAGGGGCCGCCGAAAATGAGGGCGAAGCCCGGGCTCAGGCAGCCATCGGGCGATGATTCTCCCGAACAGAAGTCGTCCGCAGCCGGGAAGACGGCGGCCAAGAAGGTGCTCACGGCGGCGGAGAGGCTGGTGCTGCCGGCCGGGATCAGGATCACGGGCACCATGTCGTGGGCCGGGCGGGCCAGAGCCGAATCGTGGGTGGTGCCGGGTTCGGAGCCATCGAAGGGAGCCAGGGCCCGGGTGGGGGTGCCGGCATTGGCAGCCGCCCCGCCGGCCCGGCCGCACCACGGCCCGGCCGAGAGCGCATCGGGCCAACCCTTACCCGTCACGCCACCGCTCGAGGCCGCCACACACACCGAACTACCGGCGAAGTCCACGCCGTCGCCGGTGGGCCACCAACCACCGAAGTGTTTGGCCATGGCCACGCTCGTGGCGTAGCGATCGTCGCCGCTGATGCGAATCACTTCATCGGCACCGGCGGTCTCTTTGGCTTCATTGGCCACCACATCGGAGATGCGCGAGGTGCCACCGAGCACCACGATGTTCTCCACGTCGAGGGTTTGCAGTGCTTCACTCGTTTGGCGCGGCAAGTCGTCGGTGCCGTCGTGCAACAAGATCGGCACCTGCCAGAAACTCGTCCACCATCCGGCAGCGAGGGCATCGATGCCGGCGATGCCGTCGGCGAGCACCACCGTGCGCGGCAGTAGCTGACACGTGGTGGCCGAGGTGCGGTATTCCACGGTGGCATTGGCATAAAACTTCGTGCGCGCCGAACCGTCGTTGGTGCGAGCGTCGAGGCAACTCGCGGTGGGCGAAGCGGCCGTGCCGAGCGATTCGGCGATCAGACGCGCCGTGGAATAACGCGTACTGCCGGCCACACGAAACACTTCGTCGTAACCGATCGCCACGAGTTCGCTATCGACCGTGCTGGCGATGGCGCGCGTGCCACCCACGATGATCGCTTGGCGCGCCGTGGTGCAGCCACCATTACGCATGTCCTGCGCGGCAAGACGCGTGGCGATGTCGAGTTGTGTGGCGCCTTGGCGCGCGCTGCTCGTCACCAGAATCGGTGCGAAGTCGGTATCGACTCGCGCGAAACCACCAGGTGGATAGAACACCGGGTCGGCCGCCGCGCTGCGTTGCAAGAAGGGTTCACTCGAATTCCCCGTCGGGTCGCTGAGCGAACTCGCGGCAAGAGCGTCGGTGGGGCTGTCGCCGGCCACCACAATGATCGAACGCGGACACGAATCGAGCCCCCACCAACCTTGGGTGGTGGCGGGGTCGGGGTTGCCATAAGGGAACGAATCGTCGGCACCGGCACCGCGCAGCGTGTAAGCGGCGGCCAGGCCGGTTTGGTAGCGATTGTCGCCGTACATCCGCAGGGCGTTGGGCCAGCCTTCGATCATCGGCTTGGTGAGGGTGGTGCTCGGCCAACCCGAAGGCGGCACGGTTTGGGCCGAGGCCACCAGGGTCCCGCCGGCCAACACACCGATGGCGATGATCGATCGCAGGGCGCGTCGGCCGAATCTCATGCGAGCCGAGGGTAGCCGTGAGTCATCGGCCCGCCCACGGCGGCTCCCCACACCACTAACTACGGAGCGAAAGGGTGAGCGACGAGTCGAGCGAGCCACTCAAGGAGCCGCTCGTGAGCATCGCGCCGGTGGCGCCCGAGGCCCGGAAACGCCCGCTCAGCGCATACGAACCGTCGGCGCCGAGGGTGGAATACCCGATGATCCGGATCTCCACGTTGCCATCGGCGGTGGCCACGGTGAGCACACCGTCGTAGCGCTGCACACCATTGGCATCGGGTTCGGTCACGAACGAGAGGCGTCCGGTCAGCGGACCCGAGAGATTGGTGTCGCCCACGGCGACGGTGGCAGAGCCCGAGAGGTCTATACGGGCACCGGCCGGAGTGACGCTGATACCGCTCGCGGTGAGCTGGGCCGCTTCGCCCGAAGGATCGGTGAGGGGCGCGGCCACCACGGTGGTGACCGGCGATTCGTCGGTGGCGCCGACTTCGGTGGCCGACTCGCTGCCGTATTCGGGTGTGGGGGTTTCGCCCGCGATGAATACCGGCACGGAGTCGGGAGTGCCCTCGGTGCCGGAGTCGGCACCCGCTTCACCGGATTCGGCCGAACCATCGGCCGGGTCCACGACCACCACATCGCCCGACTCGGCCGGGGGCTCACTCGCGGGCACCGATGATTCGTCGGTGTCGGCGGTGAGGCGATCGACGATGGCCGGTGCGGTGGCCGGCGACGTGGCCACCACGAGCATGCCGATACCGATGGCGGCTTTGCCGATGGTGGGGATTGCCGTGGGTGCCTGCACCGCCACGGCCTGTGCGGTTTCGATGAGCGGCGCGAAGTTGGCGGCGAAAGTGGAGGTGTGCGACGCCGTGGTGGCCGAGGCGGATTCGCCGATCGACATCGCGTTGGCAGCCTTGCTGCCGCGACGGAACACCGTGGCCATCATGAACGCGATGAAGGCAGCCACCGGACGCAGCAACAGACGCATGGCCTTGCTCGCGCGGCTCACCCGAGCGCGGGCGTTCTCTTCTGACACTTCGAGCACCGCGGCCATCTCGTCGTACTCGAGTTCGGCGCCGTAACGAAGGGTGAGTGCTTCCTGATACTGACTCGGGAGCAAGCGGAGCGCTTCCACCACTTCGGAGTGATCGGCATCGAGACCGAGCTGCATGTCGAGCGCCGGGGTCACGCCACGCGATGGCATGTCGGTGGTTGCCCAACGACCGGCCTTGTCGGTTTCGCGACGACGACGATTGGCTTCGTCGATGCACACGTTGGCGAGGATCTGGTGGAGCCAAGCCGACAGACGCCAGTCGTCAC
>CAZLXB010000064.1:0-3886 GCA_964563545.1 uncultured Bifidobacterium sp.
CGGATCGACCACGCGCGCCGACGCCCAGTACTTGTCGGCGCCGACCTGCACCCACACATCGGAATGGCCGACCATGTTCTCGAGCCACAGAGGATTCTCCGGCGCGCCACCCTTCGACGCGATCAACACCACGTCGTCGCCATCGCGGCCGTAGATGAGAGCACTGCGCACCCAGCGTCCGGACTTGCGGCCCTTGGTGGTCACGAGGCAACACGGCACACCGTTCCAGTCATGGCCATCGGCGCCATCGGTCGCGACGTAGCGGTCGATGTGATCGCGCACCCACTCGGTGGGGCTGTCGTGGATCGGTGAGGGGGCAACCTGCGGTGCGTTCATGACCTCGAGCGTAATGTGATCACGTGCGCGTCGGACGGGGCCTGATCGTGATCGCGGTCGTCACATCGGCGGCGGCCTGTTCGGGTACTGCGCCTTCCCGCGTGGCATCGACCATCGCAACCACCGACCCTGCGTCGAGCACGTCGTCGCCTGAGACCACCACGACGGCACCGAATCCCAACACGACGGCCGCCGAACCGTGGACACTCGTCACCGAGTACTCCTCGATCGGTGAGAGTGTGGAGGGTCGGCCGATTCGTGTGGCCCACCGGATCGACCTCCCGGGTTCCGACTTGGCATCTGACGATCCGCGCCGCATCGTGGTGCTCGTGGTCGGCGTGATCCACGGGGACGAAGTGGCCGGACTCGACGTGATCCACGAACTTCACGACTTGCCACGCGAGATGTTCATCGACGATCCGGTTCTGGCCGGTGTCGACCTCTGGATGATTCCGTCGATCAACCCCGATGGTCAGGCCGCTTTCCGTCGGACCAATGCGAACCTCGTGGACCTCAATCGCAACTTCCCCTTCGACTGGGGCCCGATCGAAGAGCCGGGTCATTGGCAATACGCGGGAACCGGGCCGGCGAGTGAACCCGAGACCCGTGCCTTCACGGCTTTCGTCGACGACCTCCGACCCGATCTGACGGTCTGGTTCCACCAGGACGCGTTCAGCATCGCTCCTTCGAAGGGGCCGGACGGACCGGTCCGGGCCGAGTATGCGCGTCTCACCGGTCTGCCACTCGAGGGGGTTCCCGGTGGCATCTACACCGGCGTGGCGGCCACCTGGCAACGCAAGACGTTCCCCGACGACACCGCATTCATCGTCGAACTCGGGCCGACCCTCGCACCGGGTGAGGCGCGCCGACACGCCGAGGCGATCCTGGCCGTCGTGCCGCTTCTTCCCTGACGACGGGTTCAGGAGCGGTTCACGAGTTCGCTCAACCACGTCGGCATCCGCACGGGTCGGCCATCGGTGTTGACGCAGGCATGAACGGTGGTCGCCGAGGAGCGGATCTCTCCACCCACCGTGAGCAGGTAGTTGATGCCGAACGAAGCGCGGGTGGCGTCACTCAACGCCAGGTGAACGGTCACCAACTCGTCGAAACGCAGGGGCTGCCGATACGTCACGTGGGCCTCGAGGACCGCGAAATCGACCCCATCGGCACGCTGGCGGTCGTAGGGGTGGCCGATCGAACGCAAGTACTCGACCCGGGTCTCCTCGAGGTAGGGGAGGTAGCGACTGTGGTGGACGATTCCCATGGCGTCGGTCTCGGAGAAGCGCACACGGATCGTGTGGGTGAACGAGTAGTCGGCGACATCGAGTGAGGGCTCGCAGGTGCGGCGCACGACAAAGACGGTAGTGGCTGTCAACTACCCGCCTCCGATGCCGTAGGGTGGGGGTGTCGGGCACCACGCCCGGCTCTAGAGAGAAACGAGTACCGCCGTGGCTACCGGCACAGTGAAGTTCTTCAATGCAGAGAAGGGTTACGGATTCATCTCCCGTGACGATGGGGCGGACGTGTTCGTGCACTTCTCGCAGATCCAGACGAGTGGCTTCAAGACCCTCCAAGAAGGTCAGAAGGTCGAATTCGAAGTCGGCCCGGGACGCAAGGGCGACGAAGCCCGCGACGTCCGCCCGCTCTGATCTTTCAGAGTTCGATTCGATAGAGCTCGGCGCAATTGCGTCGAACGATCCGGTCCACGACGACCGGATCCATGCCGGCGGTCTGTTCGGCGATCACGTCCTGGCTCCATGGCCATGTCGCGTCGCTGTGCGGATGGTCGTTGGCCCACATGAGCCGCTCGGGGTTGAGCAGTAGTTCACCGCGGTCGGCGGCGCGGAACGCGGTCCAGTCGTCCTGGAACGTCATGTAGATGTGCTCCCGGAAGTACTCGCTCGGTTTGCGTTGCAGATTCACCTCGGCGAGCCACGCCCCGTGTCGCTTGGCGGCGTGATCGGCGCGGTACATCCAGTGCGGGGCCCAGCCGGCGTCAGCCTCGACGGCGATGATCCGCAGGTCCGGATGACGATCGAACACGCCGGTGAAGATGAACGTGCCGATGATGTCCTGGATGTCGCGGATGATCGCCATGAAACTGTTCATGCGCGGACCACGGTACGTCGACCCTCCGAATCCCTTGACGGTGAGGATGTGGAACGACAACGGGAGTTCGAGTTCGAGTGACGCGCGCCAGAACGGGTCCCACTGCGGATCGCCGTAGTCCGGCCCGTTCGGAACTCCTGGCATCATCGCGCCACGGAGTCCGAGCGACTTGATCGATTCGAGTTCGCCGATGGCATCGTCGACCGTTCGCATGGTGGTCTGGCCGAGTCCGATGAGTCGATCGGGCGCGGTGCTACTGAATTCGGCGATCCACTGGTTGTAGGCCTGTGCGCACGCGAACTTGTAGTCGAAGTCCGGATGATTGCAGACGATCATCCCCGAACTCGGATAGATCACTTCGGCGATCACGCCGTCGAGATCCTGTTCGGCGAGTCGGGCCACCGGATCGTGGCCGCCCGGATGCAGATCCTCCCACGGACGACCGCGGTTGAAGCCGAGAGTCTCAGGTGGTCGGCCGGCGGCGGCGACCATCGTGTACGGAACCCGCGCTTCGTGCTTGCTTCCCGGGTCGACCACCATCGTGCATCCCATGGTCGGTAGATCCATGATGCGCGGAGCGCGATCGCGGAATTTCGGATCGATGCGATCGAGGTACGTGCCGTGAGGTTCGGTGATGTGGCTGTCGGCCGAGATGGTCCCCACGCGGACCGGCTTGTCGGTGATCGTCATCGGTTCCCCCTCCGAAGTCGGATGCGGAACGGACTGTACTCCCCGGAACGGTGAGTGGAGTCAGGCGCCTATGTCGCCCGTGATGGCGCGCAGGACCGCGATCAAGTCGGCGGGCGCGATCTCGATGTCGAGACCGCGCTTGCCGCCGGACACGAAGATCGTGGGGTGGGCGAGGCACGTCGAGTCGACGACCGTCGGTGACGACTTGCGCTGCCCGAACGGACTGATTCCCCCCACCACGTAGCCGGTGAGGCGTTCGGCGCTCTGGGGATCGAGCATGTCGGCCTTCTTGGCGCGCAGACACTGGGCGATCGCCTTCAACGACAGCTGACCCGAGACCGGAACGATGCCGACCGCGTGAGAACTCGCGCCGCCGGTCAGGGTCACGAGGAGGGTCTTGAAGACCCGTGATTCGTCGACGCCGATGGCGGCGGCCGCCGCCTTGCCGTAACCGTGGTCGCCGGGCGCGATCTCATTGGTGAACGAATGAACCGAGAACGGCACCCCCGCTCGCTCCAAGGCGACGATCGCCGGAGTGCCTCCCTTCATGGCGCGAACGCTAGTGAATGCCCCTCGGCGGGGACGCTGGTCGCTATCGATGTACCGGCTCGGTCGAGGGTTCGCCGGGGGTCTCTCGGTAGAGTTCCTGAACCCCTGAAACAGCCATGACCGCCCAACACCCCGACTTCGACGACGAGCAGGCGTACATCGAGCGCGCCTACGACTGCCTCGAGCGCTCCCGTGAGGACGC
>CAZLXB010000065.1:0-3875 GCA_964563545.1 uncultured Bifidobacterium sp.
CACGCGCTCGTCGGGGTGAAGGATGGGCAACTGGTCCATGTAGACAATGTCTAGTTAGTTGCCCTGACGCTGTCAAGTGATCGTTGTCACGACAGGTCGTTCACTCGGCGCGCCCGGTGTCGCAGATCGCCTCTGTGACCTGCTGCCGGAGCCATTCGTGAGCGGGATCCCCGTTACTGCGTTGGTGCCAGGTGAGGCACACATCGAAGGTGGGGATGGGTAGGGGAATCTCCACGGCCCTGATCGGCAAGGCTCGCGACATCGCCGTGACGACGGTGCGGGGCAGAGATCCGACGAGATCGGTCACCGCGACCAGGTGCGCGGCAACGACGAAGCTGGTCACCGTCGTGACGTGTTCGCGGGCGAGACCGAGTGCGGCGAGTGCCTCGTCGATGGGTCCACTGCGTTTGCCACGAGGTGACACGGTCACGTGATGGGCCTCGGCGAATCGCTTGGCGGTGAGGCGGCGATCGAGAAGGGGATGGTCGTCGCGAACCGCGGCAACGAAACCATCGGTGAGCAGAACTTCAGATGTCGTGTCGTGGTGATTCTCCGCGTGGACGCCGATGCGTAGGTCGAGATCGCCAGCCCTGAATTGCGTGATCGCATCGGGATCGTCACGCAGGAAGTCGACGTCAACGCCCGGCGCGCGGGCACGGACCTTCTCCATGAGTGGGAGAGCGAGTACTGCCACGATCGCGTCGTCGGCCCTGATCACGAATCGACGATCGAAGCGGATCGGGTCGGACAGGGTGACTGGCCGAAGGACGTCGAGTGCGGCGCTGAGGGCGCGTTGGGTCGGTGTACGAAGGCTCAGAGCGAGTTCGGTTGGAACCAACTCTCTGCCCGCGCGCACGAACAGCGGATCGCCAAGGGTGCGCCGCAGCCGTCCGAGGGATCGCGACACCGCGGGTGGCGACAAGTGAAGTCTCTTGGCGGCACCGGCAACCGACCCGGTGTCGAGGAGGGCGTCGAGGACGCGCAACAGGTTCAGATCGATGTCCAACGTTGCCACTACCTCAATGGTTCCACAGTTCTCACGGGGCCGTGGTCGAGGACCGGGCCGATGATCGCTTCATCAACCGAACGAGAGCACGACGATGGATCCAGACGTGCGGGAGGATGGCCACCGCCGCGGCGATCGACAGCGGCCCATGGGCCAATGCGTAGGAGTCGCCGGCGATCCAGAAGGTCAGTCCGGTGATCGTCGTCGCCACGACGAGGACGGCGATGGTCTGATTGACGATGGCCTTGCTGCGCAGCCTCGGACGTCGGTAGCTGGCCCAGTTGTGTTTGACGTGATGGAGAGCCACGAACGTGAAGACGAGCGAGACGAGGGAGTGGAGAAGCGCTCCGTTCTCGTGGGTGGCGAAGGAAACGACGAATGTCGTCACGAGTGCGGTATCGGCGATCAGGCGTTCGGTACGTGAACTCATCGGATACGCACACTCACTTCGAGACCGTCATCGAGCGGGACCGAGGCCGATACGTACGGGTTCGCTGTGTCGCGAACGTATCTGAGGTAGTCGGCGCAGAGTTCGGGAAGGAGAGTCGTGTCGTCAGCGATCACGATCGCGCCCGGGGCGAGGCTGCTTTCGATCATGAGGAGAAGGGGGAGATACAGACCCTTCCAACCGTCGAGGAAGAGCAGACCGATCGGTTCGCTCAGATCGGCGAGAGTCTCGAAGGCGTCACCGGCGCGGAGGTCGATCGACTCGGCGAGTCCGGCCTCGTCGAAGTTGGCTCGCGCCGCCTCGACCTTGGCGGGTTCGAGTTCGGTGGTGATCACGGGCGGCTCGCCGGTGTCGACGGCCGCGGCGAGGTACAGCGTCGACAGGCCGTGCGATGTCCCGAACTCGACGATGCGTCCGGCCGGGCGCGCCAGTGCGAGGACGTGGACCAACCGTCCCACAGTTGCGTCGATCGGCATGTAGGCATCGGCCAACAGGTCAGCCATGTCCTGATCGGTGGAGGCACCCCGTTCACCAGCGCTCACGAGGACGCGCGGGATGACCTCGCCGTCGTTGGTGGTGGCACGTTCGTGCAGTGCTTTGAGCACGGTTGTGACTCGGGGTTCGTCGAGTCGAGAGCGTCGCTGTGTCATGTCGCCACGATGGCAACGTTCGGCCGAGTTTGGTAGTGAAACGATCGGAAGGCTCCGTTGCGTGGAGTGGAATCGAAGAGCAATCAACGTGTGGCGGCCCACCACTGTGTCGTCGTGACGACCGACGCGCCGGCCCCGAAGACCTCGAAGCAGTTCTTTTCGATAAGGCCCGGGGCGAAGTCGCTGAAGCCAGTCGCTCCAACCGCAACGAGCAGGTGCGAGCCGAGAACCTCGTGGCCGCGAAGTACTGGGGCGACGTGCAGTACCGCACGATCGCCACGTTCGTCTTCTTCGCGACCTGCTGGACGACAGTCGTCGTCCTCGGCGCCAACGGCACGATTTCGATCCCACCTTGGCCCGTGAGAAAAGTCGCACAAAGAGTTGGTCGTACTCCAGTCGTACCTCAGTACGATGAGGGCGTGACCCAGCCCAAACGCAAAGTTTCGCTCTCGCTCGACGAAGACCTTGTCGCCCTCTTCGAGGGAGGTGGGGAGGCGCTATCGACTCAGGTGAATCAGGCGCTCCGCCTCGAGGTCGAACGTCGCCGGCGTCAACGGGCTCTCACCGCGCTCCTCCAGCGCCTTGACGAACTTCACGGCCCTCTCAACTCCGCTGAGGACGAGCTTGAGATCGCTCGCTTGATGCGCCTGTTGGGTGGTCCGGCATGAGGGTGGTGCTCGACCAACGGGCACTCGATGCCCTTGCCCACGAATCTGGGCCAGCCGAGCGGATGGTTCGACGCGCCATGGCGGCGGCCGAACGACTTGGCCGCGACGTCGTGGTTCCGACCGTGGTCCTCGCCGAGCTGTATCGCGGTGGAGGTCGTAACCAGCTGATCGACGCACTGCTGTCGCGTGAAGAAGAGGGTGTGATGTTGCGTGACACCGACCGTGCCTTCGCACGTCTCGTTGGCGCGGTGCTGTCGGCGAATGGTGCGGGCTCCGAACAACTTGCTGATGCCCACGTCGTTGCTGCTGCGGTCGAGGTGGGTGGCGGTGTCGTTGTAACCGGCGATCCCGCCGACATGAGTCAGCTCTCCAGCGCCTACCGGAACATCGTGATCGAAACGCTGCCGTCTCGGTAGGCGTCTTGCCGTCCTAACGTCGGCTCAGCCCCGGTGCACCTCGGGGAGCAGGTCGAAGTAGAGGGTCACCACCTGGGTGTCGTCGGTGATCGTCTCGCCCGCCTTGGTCCAGTACTCGAAGTGACTGGCCCGAAAGTCGGCGGCATTCAGATCGCCTTCGGCTTCGGCGAGGGCGAACTCGTCGGGGACATCGGCGAACCGAACAATTTCGGCCCGGGTGATGCGCAGGGTGCCCACGTGTTGACCGTCGTTGTCGACCATGGCCAGAAGTTCGCCTACGTGCTCGACCGGCTCACCTTCGGCTTCGTAGTCGTGTAGGAGTCCTGCAGTCGCGCGTTTGTTGCCGTGCAGCACCAGAGTGACGAGGTTCTCGCGTGACGGCCCAGCAGTTCCGAACTCGATCGAGCGCAAGCCGTCGACGCGGGGGAACACGCCGGAGAGTGTAGAACGAGTAATCTTGTGACGATCGTTGGCCCGTTACTCTGACGCCATGACGATCGATACTCCGTTACCCGAAGATCTCGAGGCCACACTCGCCGACCGGGCGGTCGTCGAAGCGCCCTCGGATGCCCAACAGATCCGCACTGAGCAGGTGCGAGCAGAGAATGCCATCGCTGCCAAGTACTGGGGTTCGGTTCAGGTCCGAATCATCGGAACGTTCGCCGTGTTCGCCGTCGCCTACGTGAC
>CAZLXB010000066.1:0-3792 GCA_964563545.1 uncultured Bifidobacterium sp.
ATGCACACGTTGGCGAGGATCTGGTGGAGCCAAGCCGACAGACGCCAGTCGTCACCCACGCGAGCCCGCGACCGATAGGCGCGGGTGAAGGTCTCTTGCACGGCGTCTTCGGCCGAGGCGTGGTCGGAGAGGCGACGCAGGGCATGGCGATAGAGCGCGGGCCGATGGGCGCGCACGAGTGCCTCGAAGGCATCGTTCTCGCCGGCACGGAAAGATTCGACGAGACGTGGATCGTCGATTGACATCGCCATGCGCTCTTCCTTTCTGCTCCGTACTCTAACTATTGGTTCGTCTGGCACTCGGTGCGACTTCCCCCAAGAAACGTCCGTCGGTACGGACTTCTTGCGTGAACCTTCACACCACTTTCTTCAATTGTCGGAGAGTTGTTACCGCGTTGACCCCCGATTTGTGACAGCGACACATTTCGACGTCGGTCATCCACGTCCGGTTCCCGACGAATGCCCTGCTCAACTCATAGAACCCCCGAACTGGGGTGGTCGGTAGCCTTACGCCCCATGTCGTCCCGCATCGCCGTGATCGGAACGGGCTATGTGGGGCTCACCACCGGTGTGTGCCTGGCGCATCTCGGGCACTCGGTCACCTGCGCCGACATCGATGCCCACAAGGTGGAACGTCTGTCCCGGGGTGAGATGCCCATCGTGGAGGCCGGGCTCTCCGACTTGCTCGCCGAAGGCTTGGCGTCCGGGCGGCTGCGTTTCGTGGTCGGGGCGGCCGCCGCCGTGGCCGATTGCGAGATCGCTTTTCTGTGTGTGCCCACACCTCAAGGCGACGACGGCTCGGCTGACCTCTCTTATATAGAAGCCGCGGCGGCCGAGATCGCCGGCGTTCTGCCCAGGGGCGCCATCGTGGTCAACAAGTCCACGGTGCCCGTCGGTTCCACCAAGGTCGTGGAGCGAGTGTTGCAACGACCCGATGTGAACGTGGTGTCGAACCCCGAGTTCTTGCGTGAGGGCTCGGCCCTGCAGGACTTCTTGCATCCCGATCGGGTGGTGGTCGGTGCCGACGATCGCGCGGCGGCCGAACAAGTGGCCGCGCTCTATGCATCGCTCGGTGCGCGCACCATCGTGACCGACCCCGCTTCGGCCGAGACCATCAAGTACGCGGCCAATGCATTCCTGGCTACCAAGTTGAGTTTCGTGAACGCCATCGCCGCCATCTGCGAAGGCGTGGGCGCCGACATCAACGACGTCGTCGATGGCATCGGATCCGACAAGCGCATTGGGAGCGCGTTCCTACAACCCGGTCCGGGTTGGGGTGGCAGTTGTTTCCCCAAGGACTCGCGCGCGCTCGTGAAGATCGCCGAGGACGCCGGCTACGACTTCGATCTGCTCAGCGGTGTGATCACCGTGAACGCGCAACAGTTCGATCGCGTGGCGCGCAAAGTCGCCGACGCCGCTGGTGGTTCACTCGCCGGAAAGACGATTGCGGTGTGGGGGCTCACGTTCAAGGCCAATACCGACGACTTGCGTGATTCGCCGTCACTCGAAGTGGTGCAGCGCCTGTTGGCCGGCGGTGCGCGCGTGGTGGCCCACGACCCCACCGTGCCCACTCATCGCTTCGGGGTGCCCGAAGGTGTGGAGCTCGTGGGTTCTGCGCTCGATGCGTGCCGCAACGCCGATGCGTTGTGCGTTCTCACCGAGTGGGACGCGTTCCGTTCGGTGGTGGCGGCCGATGCGGCCACGGACATGCGGGGCCGAAGTGTGGTGGACGCGCGCAATCTGCTTGATCGCGACGCGTGGACGGCCGCCGGTTTCGCGTATCAGGGGATCGGCCGCTGATGCGCGTGCTCCTCGCCGGTGGTGCCGGATTCATCGGCTCACACGTGGCCGATGTGCTCGTGAACCGCGGCGACGAAGTCGTGGCCGTCGACAACCTCTGCACTGGGCGCGCCTCCAACGTGGCGCACTTGGTGAGCGGCCCGTTGTTCACTCTCGTTCAGCACGACATCACCATGCCGTGGCCCGATCATCCGGCGCTGCGCGACCCCTTCGATGCCGTGATGGATCTCGCCAGTCCGGCCTCGCCCAACGACTTCGCCACCATGCCACTCGAGATCCTCGCCGTCGGTAGCACCGGCACGCGCGCGTTGCTCGACCGCGCGCTCGCCGACGGCGCACGCTTCTTCCTCGCTTCCACGAGCGAGGTGTACGGAGATCCGCTCGTGCATCCGCAGCCCGAATCGTATTGGGGCAACGTGTCGTCGATCGGCCCGCGCAGTTGCTACGACGAAGCCAAGCGATTCTCCGAAGCCATCACCATGGCGTACCACCGGATGCACGCGTTACCCATTCGTATCGTGCGCATTTTCAACACCTACGGCGAACGCATGCGACCGGGTGATGGTCGCGTGGTGAACACCTTCGTGGAGCAGGCGTTGCGGGGCGAGCCCATCACCTTGCACGGTGATGGCGCGCAGACCCGCTCGTTCTGTCATGTGAGTGACGAAGTGCGCGGCATCGTGGCGTTGCTCGACAGCGATGTGCAAGAGCCGGTGAACATCGGCAATCCGGGCGAATTCACCATGCGCCAACTCGCCGAACTCGTGCTGGCCGTCACCGGGTCAGCGAGCATCATCACGTCGGTGCCACTGCCGCCCGAGCGCGAGGGCGATCCGCTGCAGCGTTGCCCCGACATCACCAAGGCCCGCGACCTTCTCGGCTGGGAACCATCGGTGCAGTTGAGCGAAGGGCTCGCCCGCATGGTGCATCACTTCCGCACCCACGAGGGTTTCGCGTGACCATCCTCGTCACGGGTGGTGCCGGCTACATCGGCTCGCACACCGTGCGACTATTGCGTTCGTCGGGTCGCGATGTGGTGGTGCTCGACTCACTGGAGCGCGGCCACCGCGAGTCGTTATTCGACACACCGATCGTGGTGGGGACCATCGCCGACGAGTCGCTCGTCGAGCGCGTGTGTCGCGACTTCGGCGTGACCGACATCGTGCACTTCGCCGCCTACAAGAGCGCTGGCGAGTCCATGGACAAGCCGGGCATGTATTGGCTGAACAACGTGCAGGGCACGGTGCACCTCGTGGAAGGCGCGCTGGCCGCTGGCGTGAATCGGCTCGTCTTCTCGTCATCGGCCGCGGTGTACGGAAGTCCGGCGTCGCTACCGGTCCGCGAAACGGCTCCGCTCGCTCCCGAGAACGTGTACGCCGAGACCAAGGCCGTGATGGAGCGCGTGATCTCGTGGTACGGCGTGACGCGCGGACTCCGCTGGGCGAGCTTGCGTTACTTCAATGCGGCGGGCGCGGCGGCCGACAGTGCGATCGGCGAAGACTGGTCGATCACCACCAACCTCGTGCCGCTCGTGATGAAGTCCGCCCTCGGCGCGAGTGGCCCTCTCAAGGTGTTCGGCAACGACTACCCCACTCCCGATGGCACCGGTGTGCGCGACTACATCCACGTGGAAGATCTCGCCACGGCGCACGTGGCCGCGCTCGATCACTTGGCCGGGGGTGGTGCCGACATCACCGTGAATCTCGGAACCGGCCGCGGCGCTTCGGTGCTCGAGGTGTTGCGCGAAACCGAGCGGGTGAGCGGACGCCCCGTACCGCACGAGTTCGTGAGTCGCCGGCCAGGTGATCCGGCCGAGGTGTACGCCGATGCGTCGCTCGCCGCGCAGTTGCTCGGCTGGAAGGCCACGCACACGCTGGCCGACATCATCGAGTCGGCTTACGCCTGGCACTCGGCGCACCCCAACGGCTTCCGCTGACGACGACTCAGTCGTCGGTCAGGCGCTGGCGGTCGAGCCAACCAAGGAGCACCGCCA
>CAZLXB010000067.1:0-3711 GCA_964563545.1 uncultured Bifidobacterium sp.
GAGACCGACGCGGCCGTTGCCGTCCCCGACCACCCCGAGTGCAGTGAACGAGAAACGACGACCACCCTTGACGACCTTGGCGACGCGGTTGCTGTGGATCACGCGCGACTCGCGACCAGCTTCACCTTGCTGCTGGCCGTCGCGACGCGGATTGTTGACGGGTGCGTTGGACATCAGAACTCCAGTCCTGCTGCTCGGGCTGCCTCGGCGACAGCGGCGACGCGGCCGTGGTACAGGTACCCACCGCGGTCGAAGACGACTTTGTTGACACCGGCCGACTTGGCACGCTCGGCGACGAGCTGACCGAGGCGGGTGGCCGCGGCCACGGTGCTGCCACCGCCGCTCTGACGAACCGATTCCTCCACCGACGAAGCCGACGCGATGGTCACACCACGGTCGTCGTCGATCACCTGGAGGATCATGTGCTTGTTGGAACGGTAGAGCGACAAGCGCGGACGCTCGGCGGTGCCGTGGATCTTCTTGCGGACGCGGTTGTGCCGACGAAGGCGGCCCTGGCGACGCTGGTTGCTGATCTTGGTCATTTCGTCTCCCTACCGGCGATCACTTCTTGCCGGCTTTGCCGGCCTTGCGCAGGATGCGCTCGTCGACGTAGCGGACACCCTTGCCCTTGTAGGGCTCGGGCTTGCGGATCGAGCGGATGTTGGCGGCCACCTGGCCGACCAATTCCTTGTCGATGCCCTTGATGATGATGCGGGTCTGCTGCGGAACCTCGAAGGTGATGCCATCGGGACCCGGGAAGTCGACCGGGTGAGAGAAGCCGAGGTTGAGGCGCAGCGCGCTCGGTCCCTTGGCCTCGGCGCGATAACCGACACCGACGATCTCGAGTTCCTTGGCATAGCCGTCGGTGACTCCGACGATCATGTTGTTGACCAGCGCGCGGCTGAGGCCGTGCAGGCTGCGCGAACCGCGCTCGTCGTTCGGGCGCTCGACCAAAAGGGTGCTCTCGTCCTTGCGGACGGTGATTCCACCGACGAGCGTGCGGCTGAGGGTGCCCTTGGGGCCCTTCACCGTGATCGTCGATCCGTTGATCGAGACGTCGACGCCCGAGGGGACGTTGATGGGTGCTTTTCCGATTCGTGACATGTCAGGCTCCTCGGGTCACCACACGTAACAGAGGACTTCACCGCCGACCTTGCGCTTGCGCGCTTCACGGTCGGTCATGAGCCCTTGGCTGGTGGACAGGACGGCGACACCGAGACCACCGAGCACGCGCGGCACGGTGTTGGACTTGCGATACACGCGAAGTCCGGGCGTCGAGATCCGCTTGATGCCGGCGATGGTGCGACGGCGCTCAGCGGAGTACTTCATGTTGATGGTCAGGATCTGGCCCGGACCCTTGGGGTTCGGGGCGACCTGGAAGCCGGAGATGTAACCCTCCTGCTCGAGGATCTTGGCCAGGGCGACCTTCTGCTTGGACGACGGCATCTTCACCTCGTCGTGCATCGCCGTGTTGGCGTTGCGGATGCGGGTGAGCATGTCGGCAATGGGATCAGTCAGCATCGGAACCTCACCAACTCGACTTCGTCAGACCGGGGATCTCACCGGCGTGGGCCATGTCTCGCAGGCACACGCGGCAGAGACCGAACTTGCGGTACACGGAGCGCGCCCGTCCGCACTTGCGGCAACGGGTGTAACCACGAACCTTGAACTTCGGCTTGGCGGCTGACTTGTTGATCAATGACTTCTTGGCCATGTTCTCTGGACCTCTCGACTACTTCTTCTTGGCGGCCTGAACCGGACCGCGGCGCTTGGACGACTTCTTCTTCGGAACGGCGGCGGCATCGGCTCCCCGCTTGAACGGGAATCCGAAGGCGTCGAGCAACGCCTTGCCGGCCTCATCGGTGCTCGCCGTGGTGACGATGGTGATGTCCATTCCACGGGGGGCGTCGATCTTGTCGTAATCGATCTCCGGGAACACCGTCTGATCGGTGAGTCCGAAGGTGTAGTTGCCGCGGCCGTCCCACGAGTGCGGGTTGAGACCACGGAAGTCGCGGATACGCGGGATGGCCACCGCGACCAGGCGGTCGAGGAACTCCCACATGCGATCGCCGCGCAAGGTGACCTTGCAGCCGATCGCCTGGTTCTCGCGCAACTTGAAGTTGGCGATGGAGTCGCGCGACTTGGTGACCATCGGCTTCTGACCGGTGATCTTGGTCATGTCGGCCACCGCGCCCTCGAGGAGCGACGGCTGCTGGGTCGCCTTGCCGACGCCCATGTTCACGACGATCTTCTCGAGACGCGGAACCTGCATGTCGTTGCTCACTCCGAGCGACGACTTGAGCTGGTTGCGCAACTCGCTCTGGTACTTGACCTTGAGACGGGGTGCAGTCGAGGTCGGCATCAGATCTCCTCACCGGTGGTCTTGGCGATGCGCACCTTGGTTCCGTCGGCCTTGACCTTGAACCCGATGCGCGTCGGCTTGCCCTTGTGCACGAGCATCACGTTCGACGCTTCGATCGGCATGTCGCGATCGATGACGCCGCCCTGCTCGTTGGCCTTGCGGGGCTTCTGGTGCTTCTTCGCGACGTTGACGCCGTCGACGATCACCTTGTTGGAGGTGGGCATGACGTGGGAGACGAGTCCCTCCTTGCCCTTGTCCTTGCCCGAGATCACGATGACCGTATCGCCTTTACGGAGCTTCATGTCAGAGCACCTCCGGGGCCAGCGACACGATTCGCATGAACTTCTTGTCGCGCAGTTCGCGACCGACGGGTCCGAAGATGCGCGTTCCACGCGGCGTGAGGTCGTCCTTGATGACCACGGCCGCGTTCTCGTCGAAGCGGATGTAGCTGCCGTCGGGACGGCGCTTCTCCTTCTTCACTCGGACGACGACGCACTTCACGACCTCGCCCTTCTTGACACCTGCACCCGGGATGGCGTCCTTGACGGTCGCCACGAAGATGTCGCCGATCGAGGCGTAACGGCGGCGCGTGCCACCGAGCACCTTGATCACGAGCACTTCCTTGGCGCCGCTGTTGTCGGCGACCCGGAGACGGCTTTCCTGCTGAATCATTGTGACTCCTTCGTCGTTTCCCGGCCGGTCACTTGGCCCGCTCGACGACTTCGACGAGACGCCAGCGCTTGGTCTTCGACAACGGGCGGGTCTCCTGGACACGCACCTTGTCGCCTTCGCGGGCATCGTTGGCTTCGTCGTGCGCGTAGAGCTTCTTGGTGCGCATGACGAACTTGTTGTACTTCGGGTGACGCACGCGCTCGACGACGGCCACGACGATCGAGCGGTCCATCTTCGAGGACACGACGATTCCGTCGCGGACCTTGCGGTTGTTGCGTTCGGTGTTCTCGGCCATGTCGTTCACTTTCCGGCCTCGGCCGCCGCGATTTCGCGCTGGCGGATCAGTGTGTTGATGCGGGCGATGCGACGACGCACCTGGCGGAGTTCGCTGTGGGTGTCGAGCTGACCGGTGGCATTACGGAAACGCAGGTTGAGCGCCTCTTGCTTGGCCGCCTTCAACTGGGCCACGAGCGACGCGAGGTCGAGTTCGCGGAGTTCGGCGCGCTGCTTCGAGATCTTGTTCGCCATGATCAGATCGCCTCCTCGCGGCTGATGATGCGGGCCTTCACCGGCAACTTCTGGGCTGCCTTGTTGAGCGCCTCGAGAGCCTGCTCGCGGTTCGGGAACGAGAGTTCGAACAACACGCGACCGGGCTTGACGACGGCCACCCAGAACTC
>CAZLXB010000068.1:0-3688 GCA_964563545.1 uncultured Bifidobacterium sp.
GTCCATGACGACGGATCACCTTGCACTTCTCACAGATCTTCTTGACGCTGGGTCGGACCTTCATCGGTCGTCTCGCTTCTTGTTGTTCACTTGTATCGGTAGGTGATGCGACCCCGAGTGAGGTCGTACGGAGTGAGTTCGACTTGCACCTTGTCGCCGGGGAGGATGCGGATGTAGTTCATGCGCATCTTTCCGGAGATGTGCGCCAGAACCTTGTGGCCGTTCTCGAGTTCGACCCTGAACATTGCGTTCGGGAGCGATTCGAGGATCGTGCCTTCCAAGAGAATGGCGTCGTCTTTGGGTTTTGCCAGAACTGCCTCCTCGGCGGTCGTTTTGCGATGACTGACTGGAGCGCGGTCGGCGACCGGCTTCAGGGCCGACTGGCAAGGCTACCGCCCTGCTCAGGCGTCACCACCGGGCCCGATCCCCAATTGTCAAGCACCATCCGTACCGGTTCGGCGGGGCCGAGAACCGCTCGGCCGGGCCCGATCCGGACCGTCATCGAGCCCGCCGGGCGGTCTCGATGGCGGTCGTCAGGCGCTGGAACACTGTGTCGGGGCTGGCGGTTCCGTCGACCACCGTGAGTCGGCCTCGCGACCCGTAGTACTCGAGAAGCGGGGCGGTCTGGGTCTCGTACAAGTCGAGTCGGCGACTGACCGATTCCTCGGAGTCGTCGTCTCGCTGGACCACGTCTCCCCCGCACAGATCGCAGATCCAGGGTTGGCGTTCCCGACCCGAGGCCGTGTAATTCGTGCCGCAGTCCCGGCAGACCCGTCGCGACGAGATGCGGGCCAGCACGAGATCACGGGGGACGTCGAGGTCGATCACGGCATCGATCGGGCGTTCGGCCGTGATCCCATCGAGGGCCTCGGCCTGGGTCACGGTTCGCGGGAATCCATCGAGGATGTAGCCCCGGCTGCGAGCGTCGTCCTGGTCGAGGCGGGTTCGGACCAACTCGATCATGATCTCGTCGCCCACGAGCCGACCGGACTCGATGACCTGCTTGGCCATCTGACCGAGCTCGGTGCCCTCGCGCACGGCAGCGCGCAACATGTCGCCGGTCGAGATGTGCGGCACCACGAAGTGGCGCGACATGCGCTGGCACTGTGTGCCCTTCCCGGCGCCTTGGCGACCGATGATGATGAGCCGGACGCCCGTGATCATGGGTCAGCCCCGGCGTACGACCCGACGCCGGTCGAGCGTCACTTCAGGAATCCCTCGTAGTTGCGCAACATCAACTGGCTGTCGACCTGACGCATCAGTTCGAGAGCCACGCCGACGGCGATCAACACGGTGGTTCCGGCGAACGGGAACGAACGGACGTCACCGATCCAGAGAACGATGTAAGGAAGGATTGCGATGAAAGCCACGAACAATGCGCCCGGGAGCGTGATGCGGTTGACGACCTTGCCGAGGAAACGCTCGGTCTGCGGTCCGGGACGGATGCCGGGAATGAAACCACCCTGCCGGCGGATCTGATCGGCCTGGCGCATCGGATCGAAGGCGATCGAGTTGTAGAAGTAGGCGAAGGCCACGATGAGCAGCGCGAACGTCACGATGTACAGAAGACCTTGCGACGACACGAGATTGCGATCGACCCAACTCGTGATGCTCGCCCGCCACCCGGTGTCGTTGCCGATCACGTTGGTGACCAGAACCGGAAGGAGAAGGAGCGAACTGGCGAAGATGATCGGAACCACGCCGGACTGGTTGACCTTGAGCGGGATGTAGGTGCTCTGACCGCCGTACATGCGCCGGCCCACCACACGCTTCGCGAACTGCACCGGAATACGCCGCTGCCCGAGTTCGACTCGAACCACCGCGATCAGGATGCCGATCGAGATCGCCACCAGGAAGCCGAAAACGACCCACTTCTTGCTCTGGAGGATCGAGTAGTAGCTGAACGGAAGGCCACTCACGACCGACGCGAAGATCAGGATGCTCATGCCGTTACCGATGCCGCGCTGGCTCATGATCTCGCCCATCCACATGAGAAGCGCGGTGCCGGCCACCAAGGTGATGATCACGAGTGGTCCGCGCGGCCACATGCCGGCGGGTAGCAGGACGATGTCGGGTGCATTGGCCGATGCGGTGAAGAACGCCGATCCGCGGCCCTGGCCGAAGATGAAGGTCAGACCAGCCGCCTGCAACAGCGCGATCACCATGGCCACGTAACGCGTCCATTGCGTGATCTTTCGCTGGCCGACCGCACCTTCCTGCTGCCACTGCTCGAGTTTGGGGATCACCACGGTGAGCACCTGCATGATGATGCTCGAGGTGATGTAGGGCATGATGCCGAGCGCGAAAATCGCGAAGCTCGAGAATGCCCCACCCGAGAAAAGGTTCAGGAAGCCGAGCGCACCCTGCTGACGCGCCGACTCGCGGAGCTGCCGTACGGCCTGATCATCGATACCGGGAACCCGGATGTGGGTGCCAAGGCGGTACAGGATGATCATCAACACCGTGAAGAGGATCTTGTTACGAAGGTCGGAGACCTTGAACATGTTCTTCAGGTTCGACAGCACGAAGGCTCCTCGAGTTGGTGGGAGTCGGACGACTCAGCGGTTGGTGAACTGGTTGCCCTGAGCCGCCGGGCGGACCTTGTAGGGCAACGGAATGATTGTGACCGATCCACCGGCTGCTTCGATGGCAGCCTGCGCGGCCTTCGAGACGGCGTGGGCCGACACATTCACCTTGCGAGTGACCTCACCACGGGCGAGCACCTTGACGAGCGCACCCTTGTGGAGGACGCCGCGCGCCAACAGAACCTCAGGGGTCACGTCGGCCTCGGTGAGCGAGTTGATGGAGTCGAGGTTCACGGCCTGGTACTCGATGCGGAAGGGGTTGTTGAAGCCCTTCAACTTCGGCACGCGCTGCTTGAGGGGCATCTGACCACCTTCGAAGCCGCGGGCAACCTTGCCGCGACCACGCGAGTGCTGACCCTTGGTGCCGCGGCCGGCGGTCTTGCCGCCCTTGCCGCCGATACCACGAGCGAGCCGCTTCTTGCGGTGCGTGGATCCGGGTGCGGGTGAGAGTTCGTCGACGCGCATGGTCAGTTCTCCTTCGAGCCCGTCGAAGTGGTGACTTCGAGAAGATGCGGAACGCGGGCGATCATGCCGCGAATTTCCGGACGGTCGGGCAATGTGTTGGTCTGTCCGATGCGACCGAGACCGAGGGCGCGGAGGGTTCCGCGAGCCTTGGGCTTGGCGTGCGCACCGGACTTGATCTGCTTGACGATGATGGTGCCGGACATGATCAGTGAGCCTCTCCTGCGGCGACCGCACGCTTGCGGTCGGTGTAGGCCTTGAGGAGTCCCTTCGGAACGAAACTGTCGGCGGGGATGCCGCGGCGAGCCGCGACCTCGTCGGGGCGCTGCAACGCCTTCAGGCCTTCGATCGTCGCGCGGGCGACGTTGATGGCATTCGACGAACCGAGCGACTTGCACAGCACGTCGTGGATGCCGGCTTCTTCGAGGATGACGCGAGCGGCGCCACCGGCGATGACTCCGGTACCGGGGGCCGCGGGCTTCAGCATCACGCGGCCGGCACCGAGGATGCCGATGATCGGATGCGTGATGGTGCTACCGGCGAGCGGGACGTCGAACATGTTGCGCTTCGCGTCCTCGGTCCCCTTCTGGATGGCCAACGGAACTTCCTTGGCCTTGCCGTAACCGAGACCGACGCGACCG
>CAZLXB010000069.1:0-1416 GCA_964563545.1 uncultured Bifidobacterium sp.
AAACGACTCTGGTCGCGGTCGAACAGCGTCGGTCCGACCCGTCGTCCGAAGAGATAGCCCACTTGATCGCCAGCCACGGCGGCGACGAAGGTCGCGGCAGCGACGATGGGAAGGGGAGGGAGCACTTCACCACCAGCCGCCGAAGCCAGGAAACCGGCGATGAAGAGGAGTGAGTCACCGGGCAGAAAGAAACCGATGAGCAGACCCGACTCGGCAAAGACGATGGCCGCGAGGAGCAGAACCCCGCCGCTTTCGAGCCACGATTCGATGTCGAACAACGCGAGCACGATCCGACCCTAGTTGTCGGATCGTGCTCGCCGTTGTTACTCAGCCGTTGAGGGTCAATCGGGTGGTGGCTCGGGGCCCACGGATGTCGCCGAAGGTGGGAGTCGCGCCGATGTCGATCGTGGAGCCGGGTGCGAGCGATGTGAGTTCGCACAATGCGAGATCGAAAAAGAACCCCTTGTTGGTGCACGCCGTTGCCACGCCATCGATTGTGACTTCGAAGTCGGTGGTGAACGCCGGTCTCGTGAAGTAGACCCACGCGTTGGTGCACGATGAGCAGCCGAAGTTGGCGAACACCGCGAAGTCGGAAATGGGTGGGGTCATGGGCGACCAGACGGCCACGAGTGAGAGGTTGGCCCGCACGACATATCGGATCTGACCCGATGCGTTGGTCTCGGTTTCGAGCGGTAGTACAACAGCCGGCGTCGACGGGTTGGCCCAACCACTCAATCGGTAACCGGCCCGACTGCAGTCAGCGGGGCCGGGGATCGCCCGTTGCCCGGCGAAGCGTGTGTTCCAGGCGGTCGAGTGACTGCCGGCATCGGTGCACACACCTCCGGCGGGATCGAGTGAGACCGTGTAGGTCGGACCGAGCCCGGACGAACCGCCACCACCGCCACCACCGTGTGATCGCCCGCCACCCGACGACGAGGAGAGAAGGTTGAGGCCAGAGACGGTCACGAGGCCCCTCGTATCGACCGTGGTGCCATCTCCCAATTGCCCGCCTTCGTTGTCACCCCAGCACAACATGTCGTCGTCATCGGTCAATGCGCACACGTTGAACAAGCCTTCGAAGATTTGATCGACATCGTCGAGCCCCTCGACTTGTACGGGAGTATTCCTGTCTACAGCTGTGAGATCCCCCAATTGCCCGTCGGCGTTGCGACCCCAACATTTCACGGTCCCATCGTCGATCAGGACGCAGCGGAAGGCCTCGCCGCCGACGATGTCGACGGCATTGGTGAGGTCGGTCACCGACACTGGAATGTTGCGTTGCAAGAAGGAGCCATCACCGAGCTCCCCGGATTCACCCCAACCCCAGCACTTCACGGTCTTGTCGATCAGAAGTGCGCACGTCGACCATTTACCAACGGCAATCGCGGTGGCATTGGTGATGCCAGTCACTTGAAC
>CAZLXB010000069.1:1516-3684 GCA_964563545.1 uncultured Bifidobacterium sp.
CCGTATTGATTTTCGCCCCAGCACCAGACGGTTCTGTCCGTTGACTTCATGGCACACGAGTGGCTGTACCCAACTCCGATCGCCGAAACGTCCCCGAGGCCGACTACTTGAACGGGTGAGGTGCTGTCGCTAGTTGTGCCGTCACCGAGCTGACCGTCTCGGTTTTCACCCCAACACCAAACGCTGGGATCCCATGGTGTGGAGTACGACGCAATGGCGCATGTGTGACCCCACCCGGCATCGATCCCGGCGAACACGTTGGGGTCGGATGATCGGGGTCCAGCGCCGTCGAGATCGATGGCGCCGAGCTGAACGGGCACGTTACTCGTGGAGATCGTGCCATCGCCGAGTTGACCGTTGCCGTTGTATCCCCAACACCATGCCTCCCGACCGAGGGTCACGGCGCATGAGTAGGAGTCGCCCGAGGAAAGTTGGCCGGTACCGATGATCGCGGCGGAATCATCCACGAGTCCGGGAAGGAGGTGGACATCGGTCGAGTCGTCGCCCAGCTGGCCGTACTCGTTGTCGCCCCAACACCAAATGAGTGCGCTTCCTATAGCACATGAATGGTCGTAGCCACCCGAAATGGAGTTCAAGTCGTCGATCGCGGTGGCCTCGACCACACCCCGAGTGTCGACGCGTGTTCCATCGCCGAGCTGTCCGCTCTCGTTGTCACCCCAGCACTCGATCGATCCGTTGGCGAGGATGGCGCACGTATGCCACTGACCGGTGTCGATCGAGGTCGGATTCGACAGACCTTCGACACGGACGAACTCCGAGCGATCGATTTGGCTGAGGTCGCCGAGCTGTCCGTCGTAGTTGCGACCCCAGCACACCACGCTTCCTTCGGCGCGCTCGGCACACGAGAAGAAACCGTTCGCGGTGATCGAGACCGCGTTTGTCAGTCCGGTCACCACAACCGGAATGTCGCTGTCGTCGTCGGTTCCATCTCCGAGCTGACCTCGGTAGTTGCGTCCCCAGCACCACACCCGACCATTCGAGGTGCGCGCGCACGTGTGCCAGGCACCGGCATCGAGATCGACGACAATCGGAAGGTGGACGACACCCACCGCGTTGGACGAGTCCGTGTTGTCGTCGTCGTTGCCCAGCTGTCCGTACTCGTTGTCACCCCAGCACTTTGCGGTACCGCCAGCGATACGCGCGCACGAGTGCTCTTCGCCGAGAGTGAGTTCGACCACATCGGTGAGTCCGTCCACCTCGACGGGGGACGACGAATTGACGTTCGTCCCGTCCCCGAGTTCACCTTCACCATTCCATCCCCAACAAACTGCGGTGTCGTCGTCTTTCGCTGCGCACGCGTGCCAGCCTCCGGCCGCGATCGATGTCGCGTCGCCTAGAGAACCCACCTGAACTGGCTCGGTCTGATCGGCGATCGAACCGTTGCCGAGTTGTCCGTATTGGCCGTCACCCCAGCACCACACTGTGCCGTCGACCTTGAGCGCGCACGTGAACTCGTAGCCGGCCGCGATGTCGACCACATCGGTGATGTCGACCTCAGTGGGTTCGAGCCGATCGGTCGTGGAGCCGTCACCTAGCTGACCCTCCTCGTTCTCTCCCCAGCACCACACGGTTGCGTCCGACTTCAGAGCACACGAGTGGTACTGGCCGAGGCTCAACTTCGGTGTGGCCGAAGTGGATGCTCCTGCTGGTGACCCGGTGCCGGCGGTGAGGGTCACGCCGGTGACGAGGGCGACGACGGATACGAGCAGGCGGAACGGTCTTCTCTCCATGCTGGCACTATAGAGATTTACACACCTAGACGTAAATAGTTAGAGTCATCGCGAAACTCGGGTCCGGACGCGACTGGGGCGCCCCGCAGGGCGCCCCAGAGTTCGCTGATGTGAAGTTGGGTCAGCCGGCTTTGGCGGTGGCGGCGATGCCCGGGGCCTTGCGACCCGAGAAGGCGATCGAGCCGATGAGCACCACGAGGGCGGCGGCGGCCACGAGCAGACGCGGACCGTCATCGTCCTTCAGATTGATGATCGCCGGGAGGATCAACAAGCTCACGAGGTTCATCACCTTGATGAGCGGATTGAGGGCCGGGCCCGCGGTGTCCTTGAACGGGTCACCCACGGTGTCACCGATCACGGCTGCCTTGTGGGCATCGCTGCCCTTGCCGCCGTGGTGGCCGTCCTCGATGTACTTCT
>CAZLXB010000070.1:0-2246 GCA_964563545.1 uncultured Bifidobacterium sp.
TGTACTTCGTGAAGCCGGAGAGGTCCACGAAAACGAACGTGCGCTCGACTTTCATGTGGTGGTCAGGCTACCGGTCGGGCTCGACGGTCGCCGGCGGTGGGGCGAGGACTAGCGTGCGGTCATGGCCGGTCGTTTCACCTACTCACGCTGGGACGGAACGCAAACGGGCTTCGACATCGAGAACTCGTCGTTGTTCGACGAGATGGCCGACGATCTGCTGGCCTACGGAGACCTCCGGGGTGCTCTGCGCCGTCTCATGAACCGGGGCGCGACCGATCCGAACGGCGAGCGGATGATGGGCCTGCAGGAGATGCGCAAGCGCCTGAAGGAGCGTCGCCAGGAACTCCTCGAGCGCGGCGATCTCGGCGGCGTGTACAAGGAGATCGCCGACGAACTCGACGACATCGTGGACGAAGAGCGCCACGCCGTCGATCAGTCGGTGCTCGACGCGCAAAAGAGCGGCGACGATCGTCGGCAAGAGAACGCAACCCGTGCGGCCGAGGATCGGCATTTCCGACTCGACATGTTGCCCGACGATCTGGCCGGCAAGGTTCGTGAACTCGGTGCGTACGACTTCGAATCGAAGGAAGCCGAGCAGCGCTTCGAACAACTCATGGACAAGTTGCGCCAGCAACTCGCCCAGCAGATGGTCGACCAGATGTCGTCGGCCATGGAGAACATGACGCCGCAGGACATGCAGCGCATGAAAGACATGCTGACCGCGCTGAACGAGATGATCGACAAGCAACAGCGAGGCGAGGATCCGGGATTCGAGGACTTCATGAAGGAGTTCGGTGACTTCTTCCCCGAGAATCCGCAGACCCTCGAGGAGTTGCTCGAGCAGATCGCCGAGCGCATGGCGGCCGCGCAGGCGATGCTCAACTCGATGACCCCCGAGCAGCGCGCCCAACTCGAGCAGTTGTCGCAGCAACTCATGCAGGACATGGGACTCCAACAGCAGATGGCGCAATTGAGCGCCAACATGCAGCAGATGTTCCCCGGGATGCCGTGGGAGCGCGGCTACGACATGCAGGGCCAGGATCCGATGGGGTTCGAGCAGGCCATGGAGACCATGCGAGATCTCGGCGACCTCGACCAGTTGGAGGATCTGCTGCGCAATCCGTCGTCACCACAGCAGCTCGCCGAAGCCGACATGGATCGCGTCCGCGACCTCATGGGCGACGACGTCGCCAACGCCATGGACCGCCTCTCGAAGTTGGTGCAGGAGCTCGAACGCGAGGGACTGATCCGCCAGAAAGAGGGCAAGATCGAGGTGACGCCCAAGGGAATGCGTCAGATCGGCTCGAAGGCGCTACGCGATCTCTTCTCGAGGCTCGCCAAGGACAAACTCGGTCAGCACCAGATCAGCCCCATGGGTCAGGGTCATGAGCGCACCTATGACACCAAGCCTTACGAATACGGCGATCCGTTCAATCTGGATCTGCACCGCACGATCCGTAATGCATTGAATCGCCGGGGCACGGGGACCCCGGTGCGATTGTCACCCGACGACTTCGAGATCGAACGCACCGAGCACCTCACCCGTTCGGCGACGGTCCTCATGCTCGACGCGTCGTACTCGATGTATCGCGACGAGCGCTGGGGGCCAGCCAAGAAAGTGGCGGTCGCCCTCCAGTCGCTGATTTCGTCGCAGTATCCGCGCGATTACCTCGGAATTCTGATGTTCGGCCACGTGGCGTGGGAGATCAAGTCCGACGAGCTCGTGGAGGCGACGATCCCGGGCATGCAGGGCACCAACATGCACCACGCGCTCGGACTCGCGCGCAAGATGCTGGCTCGCCAGAACGGCAACAAGCAGATCATCATGATCACCGACGGTGAACCGACCGCCCACATCACGCCGCAGGGTGATGCATGGTTCACGTACTTCGACGGTTACGAGGCGCAGCAGTTGACCGTGGAAGCAACGCTGCGTGAAGCGGTGCGGTGCGCCAAGGAGAACATCCGAATCAACACGTTCATGCTCGACGCCGACACGTATCTGCGGCGCTTCGTCGAGCAGATGTCGTCGCTCAACGGCGGGCGGGCCTTCCTGACGAGCAGCGACAATCTGGGCGACTATCTGTTGGTCGACTTCCTGGAGCATAAGAAGAAGGTGTCCCGTGGCGGCCGCGGTCGCCGAGCCTCCTGACCCGTTGGAGTGAATCGGATTCAGAGAGCCGAATGCTCATGGGCGAACGTCCCGGCAGGGTTCTCCCAGCCCGGCGCGGCCCACACCCGCAGCA
>CAZLXB010000070.1:2346-3633 GCA_964563545.1 uncultured Bifidobacterium sp.
TCGACGACGCACGACGTGGGATGCAGATGCCACATGTTCTGCTGGCCGGTGAAGAGATCGAGTGGTGGCTCGTTGGCGTCCCAGACCGTGTACTGAAGACCGACGATCGGAGAATCGTCCTCGGCTCCGGCGAACAAGAGAGCGAACGGCGCAGTTGGGTCGGATTCGGGGGAGTCCGGCATCACGACCATCTGGCCGACCCCGCGCGCCGGCGACCCGACAGTGACCCAGCCCGAGTTCAGCGCTGTACGCAGATTCGGAAACTCGGTGGTGATGGCGCGCGCCTTCTCGAGTTGCGCGCCGAGCGATGCGCGCTCGGTCGCCGTCAGGCTGATCGGCATCGGTGCCGACGTGTGCACGTGTCGGGACCCGGCGACGTGTGATGCGTCATCGACCCAGCCCGACACGGCGATTCCGGGAATGGCCGCGGCGACGACGATCATCGGAGCGAGATTGTCGAAACGCAGACCGGTGGCGCCCATCGACTCGGGTCCGGCGAGAAGTGCTCCGCCGATCAGCGACGCGAGCATGACGCTGCCGGCGATCAACACGTACTCGTAGCTCGTCATGTTCGGCGAGTATCCGTCGAAGGGGCCGAAGGGGTAGCCCGTCGTGCGAACGATCACCATCACGGCGCTCGGAACGAGCGCGACGGCGATGCCTGCGGTGAGCCAACGTCGACCGGCCACCACCATGCCCAACCCGAGCACGATCTGCACGACGCCGACGGCGGCCAAGGCCGCTCCTTCCCACGACCAATCGTGGGCCCGTCCGGGGGCCACGAGAAGATGCATCGTTCCGATCGCCAGCGCGAGGGCGGACAGAACGCCGCGCAGGCTGATCGACGACGTCTTCTCAGCGGGTGCCACATCGGCGAGTCTGTCAGCCCGCCCCGTCGAAGTTCAGCCGAGTGGGCACCTGGGTTACCCATGGGTAACATAGGACCATGGCCGAGTTCAATCTCACTCTCAACGACGACCAACTCCAGTTGAAGGACTGGGTGCACGAGTTCGCCAAGGACGTCATGCGCCCGAACGCCGAGGAGTGGGATGACCGCGAAGAGTTCCCATGGCCGATCGTCCAGGAGGCCGCCAAGATCGGTCTCTACGGCATCGACTTCATGATGAATGCGATGGGTGATCCGAGTGGCCTCACGCTGCCGGTGGCCATCGAAGAACTCTTCTGGGGCGACGCCGGTCTGGGTATGGCGATCATGGGATCGGGTCTGGCCGCCGCCGGCATCAGCGGTAACGGAACTCCCGAGCAGGTGATCGAGTGGGTGCCCCA
>CAZLXB010000071.1:0-3607 GCA_964563545.1 uncultured Bifidobacterium sp.
ACGCTGGCTCACGACTTCGTGGCGTGGACAAGTCGATCGATACTGCCCGCTGGCGAGAGCTTCGTCGACGCGCGGTGTTCAGCAAGTACATGGTGATCTACCGGACGCTCGCCGATCCGGCGTATCTCGACTTGTCGATCGACCCCGACGAGCGACCGATGGGTTCGCTCTTCGCGTTCCCCGATCCCTTCGATGCGAACTACGGACGCGGGGGACTTTCGCGGACCATGACCGCACGTGGCTGGCTCAGTACGTGGAGCGGCTTGTCGAGTCACGCCAAGTTGGCCGACACGATGCCCAAGGTGAAGGTGCCGACGATCCTCATCCACCCCACCGCCGACACCGAGATCCGTGTGTGGCAGGCCAAGGAGATCGTCGACAACAGTGGCGCGGCCGACAAGACCTACGTGGAGATGAAGGGCGCGCCGCACTACTTGGAAGGGCATCGCAAGGAGGCCCTGGCTCACGTGGCCGACTGGCTCACCAAACGCTTCCCGTAGCCGAGGGCAGTCATCGATCGGGAATAAGCGGCTCGACCGGAGATTCCTCTTGATGGCCCGACTAGAGAAAGTTAGAGTCGAGTGATGAGCAGCCTTCGAACAAAGCCACTCGCCGCCGCGACTTCATTCGTCGCGATTGCCGCCACGGTGGCGATGTCGGGTGGTGCGCCTACCTCGGCGTCGGTGGAGAACGGAAATCGCCGAATCGACATCCAGTTCTCGAACCTCGGGGATCAAGACGTGGGAGGAATCGCGGTCACCGATGACGGAACCGTGATCGTGGCCGGAGCGACCGACGACGACTTCGCCGGAGCAGTGGTTGGTGGAGCCGACGACGATGCACTCCTGTATGCGACAAACGAATCGGGTGAGATCGAGTGGGCGGTTGTAGAGGATGGCGACGATGAGTCGGTCGGCAACGAAGACGAGTACTTCAACGACGTGATCGTCCACTCGAACGGATACATCTACGCAGTGGGTCAGATCAACGGGGATGGCGGTACCAACGGTCAGGCAGCCATCAATAGGTATTGGCCATCCGGGGAGTTCATCGATCAGGTCGTCTGGGACGATCCCGGCGATACGACTTGGGACGAGGCGCAATCCTTAGTGGAAGGACCTGACCACAAGATCTACGTTGTTGGCTACTCAGGTGGGGACCTCCCGGATGGTCATACTGTTCTGGGTGATCACGATGCATTCGTAGCGGTTATCAATCCAGATCTGAGTGACATAGCTGCCCTGGAAACAATCTATTGGGTCGGCGATGCGGGAGATGACCGCGCATATTCCATCGATGTAGATGGCGCCGGCAACCTCTACATCGCCGGTCGAAGCGATGACATTGATTTCAACGGCAGCCTGAACCCTGGCGGAGTCTGGGATTGGTACGTGGCGAAGCTGGACAGCGATGGTACTACGTTGATGTGGCGGTTCGGGGGGCTCCTTGCGGCTGATGGCGAAGATGGCGACGATCGCGCCTGGGACGTCTTCTACTCGGAAAGCGATGACACGATCTGGGTTGCCGGATATCGAGGCAACGCACAGTACGACCCAGACGATCCGAGTGTGTTTTCCCAGGTTGGCTTTTTCAGTCAACTTGATACTGCAGATGGTTCGGACCTTCTCGCACTGACGAATCAGTTGGCTGATTCGGAAGGAAAGTCCGTGACGGTCGATTCAATCGGCCATCCCGTCGTCGCGTGGTCGGTCGATGGCAGTCTGCCTTACAACTCGGAGTTGTCGGCTGGCGCGTTCCAAGGCGGACTCGATTCGGGGATCAGTCATGACCCCGGCCCGTCCCCGGATGACTATTGGGACGGGTACTTCACGACCAGTGACGATGACGAGATCATGAACATGACCTTCGACGACTCTGGCAATCTCTGGTTGGTCGGCGAGACCAGCGGAGATTTCGCTGCCTCCAACGGTGGTGACGACGACATCTTCCTGAGCATGTATCGGATCAGGGATCCTCGTCGTTCGTCGCGTTCGAACAATCACTCGGCCTCGTGGTCGGTCTTGTCGGGCACCGATCGCTTCGACTCGTCGCTCGCCGTCTCGCGAACGGGTCCAGAAGGTGGTTCGGTGATTCTCGTCAACGGACGCAATCAGGTCGATCTCTTCCTTGCGTCGATGTTCGATTCAGCTCGTGGCGAATCTCCCGACAGTCGGATTCTTCTCGTCGAAGCGGGGGCGACGCAGGTCCCCGAGTCGCTGCGAATCGAATGGGAGCGGCTTGCTCCTTCGGCGGTCACGGTGATCGGTGATCCGGATTCGGTCTCCGACGAGTTCTTGGCTGCTCTTGCCAAGGGCTCGGTGCCCATCACTCGAGTTCAGGCATCGCAAGTGGTGACGAGAATTCTCGACTCGTCGGTCGCCGGCTCGTCTCTGGTTCTGGTGGGTGACGACGAACCGGCGAATGTGTTGCAAGCGGTCTCATGGGCGAATGCCGTCGGGGGCACTGTGTTGCCTTTGAGTGCCGCGTTGTACGAACTCGATCGCCTGAAAGCGATCGGATTCTCGGCCATCACACTTGTTGGGAGCCCCGATGTGATCGGTCTCGCCGCTCTCGCCTTCATCGAGTCGAGCTTGGGTCTGACCGCGCAGAAGGTGACCTCCGCGTCGCCGAGCGATCAGTCGGCGGCAATGGCGGCCGTGGTTGGTAGTAGATCTGATGTGGCCGTCGTGTCGCCGACCAACTGGATCGATGCGGTGCACGCCAACGCTCTTCGGCTGCCACTGATCTGGGCCGGTCCCGGGTGTGTCCAACCGGGTGCCGCCACGGCACTGGCATCGCTGTCGCCGACGACTTCGATTCGTGGTTTCGGTGGCGCCATGGCCACGCTCGGCGATCCGCGCACGGCTCCGCGCTGCTGAACGGGTGTTGACCTGAGTTAGACGCAGCCGAGGATGCGAGCGGCTTGGGCGCACGACGCCACACCACGTCCCGACCGTCGAGCGCGGAATCGGTGATGGTTGGGTCGGTATGGCGGCGCATCCCGGTGAAGGTGTGTTCATGTTGCAGGTGATCGATCCGAGTGTGGCCGACGAACTCGATCCGTTCTCGACGGTTCCCGAACTCGACATGTACAACCCGACAACGGTTGGCGGCCGTGGCCCGAGCCCTGCGTGTACGACAAGCAGTGGCTGGCGCGCTACCGCGCCGCGCAGGTGGAGCGAGTGGCGCGGATCGATGCCATCGCCAAGGCGAGCATCGCCGAGACCATCGATGCCGGTTCACGACTCCGTGGCGTCGACAAGTCGACCGACACGGTGGAGCGGCTTGTCGAGTCATGCCAAGTTGGCCGACACGATGCCCAAATTGAAGGTGCCGACGATCCTCGTCCACCCCACCGCCGACACCGAGATCCGTGTGTGGCAGGCCAAGGAGATCGTCGACAACAGTGGCGCGGCCGACAAGACCTACGTGGAGATGAAGGGCGCGCCGCACTACCTGGAGGGTCACCGCCAGGAGGCCTTGGCCCACGTGGCTGATTGGTTGGCCAAGCGGTTTCCGTAGCCGAGACCGCACTACCGCGAGATTCTGAAGGGAAACCTGACGGTGACCCGACATCGGTGTGTTTCAGCGTTGGTGAGTACGCTCC
>CAZLXB010000072.1:0-3266 GCA_964563545.1 uncultured Bifidobacterium sp.
CAAGACCATGGCGCGCGCCGGTCACCACGGCCGCTCCAAGAACCGCAATCGCGTACGTGCCGGGCACCACGAGCGCAAGAGGAAACCACGGTGCGACGACGAAGGCCACCACGATGGCGGCGAGCGTGAGTGGCGCGACGATCTGGCGCAGGCGCAACGATCCCGGATGCATGCGCAGGACGGCTCGTTTCCAGGCGCCATATTCGAAGTACTGGCGAGCGAGGCGAGCAAAATTGGGGCGTGGGCGATAGGCCACCGCGAGTTGCGGATCGAACCACACCACGCCACCGGCGGTGCGAAGACGGATGTTGAGTTCGTAGTCCTGATTGCGGATGAGCGACTCGTCGAAGAGGCCTGCGGCCTCGATAGCGGTGCGGCGGAACACTCCGAGGTACACGGTGTCCACCGGCCCTTCGCCACCACCGGTGTGATAGCGCGCGCCACCCATGCCAAAGGGTGACGCCATGGCCAGCGCTACTGCCTTCTCGAACGGCGTGGTGCCCTCGGCGAGTTGCACACCGCCCACGTTCACCGCGCCCGTGCGTTCGAGGGTCTGCACGGCGCGCGTGATGTAGCCATCGGGGAGCACCGCGTGGCCGTCGACGCGCACCACGACCTCGCCCGTGGTGGCGCGGATGGCGGCGTTGAGCCCGGCCGGCGTGGCACCGGTGGGGTTGGGCACGGTGCGTACGTTGGCGAAGCGTTGCGTGAGTTCGTGCGCCACGGCGTCGGTGCGGTCGCGCGAGGGTCCGAGGGCCAGACACACGTCGAATGTGCCCGGATACTCCTGGCGCAGAATGGCCTCCACCGCGTCGCGCAGATGCAGCTCTTCGTTCAGCACCGGGATCACGACCGAGACCGTCGGCCAACGTTGCGACTGCTCAGACACGGCGGGCCAGCACCACCCAAATCGTGCGCAAGAGAATCTGGATGTCGAGAACGAGCGACCAGTTCACGAGGTATTGCAGATCGTGACCGAGTTTGAACTCGGCGTCGGTGTGATACCGACCCTGCACTTGGGCGAGTCCGGTGAGTCCGGGGCGGAGTTCGTGACGGCGTTCGTAACCGGGCACCTGGGCGGCGATGGTGGCGATGAGTTCGGGACGTTCGGGGCGCGGGCCCACGAGCGACATGTGGCCGCGCAGCACGTTCCAGAGCTGCGGGACTTCGTCGGCACGTGTGGCGCGCATCCAGGCGAGTCCGGGCACCACGCGTGGATCGCCTTCGGTGGCCAACACCGCGCCGTGCTGCTCGGCATCGGTGCGCATGGTCCGGAACTTCACGAGAGTGAACACACGACCGTCGCGACCCACGCGCTGTTGGGTGTAGAACACGGGCGCACCGGCCCGGATGCGGACGTAGAGAGCCAGCAGTGCGGTCACCACGATCACCACGGGTGAGAGCGCGATCAGGAGGAGCAAGTCGAAGCCGCGCTTCAGGCGCACCTTGTACGAAGGCAGCGTGTGGAGGCGCAGGCGCACGAAGGGCATTCCGCCCACCTGACGAACCGACTGCAAGCCGAGCAGGGTTTCCTGAGCGCCGACTCGCTGCAGGAACCCGATTCCCTCGGCTTCGAGCGTGGTGAGCGGTTCGGGGAACACGCGGCCGAAGGCATCGACGTCGAGGAGGAGCACATCGGTGGCCTGGTGGCGGGCGACGCTCGCCGGCAGATCGTCGGTGGAGGTGAGGGTGTCGACCACTTGGGCGGCCCGATCGCTGTGGGCGAGGTGGGTGCGCACCGAGGTCACGGCTTCGGCCCGGCCCACCAGCACCACTCGGGGTGGGCCTTCACGGCGCACGTTGAGCGATCGACTGAGATGGCGATTGGCCACCAGAGCCACCGAACCCGTCACGAAGAGAGTGACGAGATTGAGACGCGGCATGAGATAGCGGTCGAGGACCACGAAGGCCACACCGTCGGCGCCGATGGCGATGGCCATGGCGATGGTGACGCGCGGCAGCCAGGGGCGCTGGCCGAGCCGGGGCTCACGTTCGTACAGCCCGGCGAAGTAACCCACCACGAGGTGGATGGCGGTGGCCACGCTGAAACCGAACCAGTAATGAGAGAGCGGATACGTGGGCCAGTCGGTGCCGAACCGGACGAGATTGATGAGCACCATGAGCGCGTAGAGCGCGATGGCGTCGAGGACGAAGAGCACCCGGAAGCCGCGGCGCCACAACGGTACGAGGCGAGGTGAGATGCGGTCGACGAGCCAGTCGGTGCCCGGTGCGATCGGCGCACCGCCGGTGCGGGGGGCCGGGGTCTGCGCATTCATGGCCGTGAAGAGGGTACCCCATCAGGTGAGTCGAGGTCCCCGAGCCTCGTTGCGCGACGCTAGAAGTGATGTCCATCGACACCCAGACCGACATGAGGCGCGCCCGACGGACCATGGTCGTCACCACGCTGGCGTGGGTTCTCACCACGCTCGCCTTCGTGGTGGCCACCCGCGGCCCGTCGTATCGGATCCGCACCGACTTCCCGGGCTCACGAACCGGTCTCCTCGACGACAACTGGATCCAGGCGGTCTCGTACGTTGCCTATGGCTTGGTGGTGGTGAGCGCGATTGTCTCCGGGTCGCGTCCGTGGGCGGCGCGACGGATCATCGGCGTACACCTCGCGTTCGTGGCCGTTCTGCTGCTGAGCACGGTGTGGTCGATTGATCCGTGGCGAAGCTTCGAACAGTCGTTGATCCTCGCCACGGCGGTGGCGGCGATGCTCGGTGCGGGATCCGCGCTGAGCCCGACCGCGCTTCTCACATCTTTGTGGGTGGCCATGCAGAGCACCTTGGTGTGGAGTGTGTGGGCAAGATGGCGCGACTGGCCCAATTCACTCGACAACCGCGGCTACCTCACCGGAGTGTTCTTCAATCGCAACCTGCTCGGGGCAGCCACGGCCGTAGCCGGTCTCACGAGCATCGCGCTCATCTGGATCTGGCGTCGACGACGTGCCGTGATCGCAGCGCTCGCCGGTCTCGGGCTGGCCATCGCCATCGGTTACCGCACCGACTCGGTGACTCCACTGATCGCGGTCGGCCTATCGGTGCTCACCGGTGCGTTCGCCGTGCTCTGGATTCGGGCATCGGCCGAGCATCGACGCCAACTCCGCTTCCTACCGGCTCTCGCGGCGGTGGCGGCACTGACCGCGTTCCTCTTCCGCGACACCGTGACGTCGTGGTTCGGACGCTCGCCTTCGATGACCGGTCGCACGGGTGTGTGGTACGACATCGTCGACGCGTGGTCTCGCCGACCCGTCCAGGGATTCGGCT
>CAZLXB010000073.1:0-3090 GCA_964563545.1 uncultured Bifidobacterium sp.
CCGCCGACACCGAGATCCGTGTGTGGCAGGCCAAGGAGATCGTCGACAACAGTGGTGCGGCCGACAAGACGTACGTCGAGATGAAGGGCGCGCCGCACTACTTGGAAGGGCATCGCAAGGAGGCCCTGGCCCACGTGGCCGACTGGCTCGCCAAACGCTTCCCGTAGCCGAGGGCAGTCATTGATCGGCAATAGGCGGCTTGACCGGGAGGTCCTCTCGATGGCCCGACTGGAGATAGTTATAGTCGAGTGATGAGCAGTCTTCGAACAAAACCACTCGCCGCCGCGACTGCATTCGTCGTGATTACCGCCACGGTGGCGATGTCGGGTGGTGCGTCTACCTCGGCGTCGGTCGAGAACGGGAATCGCCGAATCGACATCCAGTTCTCGAACCCCGGGGATCAAGACGTGGGAGGAATCGCGGTCACCGATGACGGAACCGTGATCGTGGCCGGAGCGACCGACGACGACTTCGCCGGAGCAGTGGTTGGTGGAGCCGACGACGATGCACTCCTGTATGCGACAAACGAATCGGGTGAGATCGAGTGGGCGGTTGTAGAGGATGGCGACGATGAGTCGGTCGGCAACGAAGTCGAGTACTTCAACGACGTGATCGTCCACTCGAACGGGGACATCTATGCCGTGGGTCAGATCGATGGAGTCCTGAACACGACCGGTCAGGGAGTGATCAATCGCTACTCACCGGCGGGGGTTTTCCGTAGTCAGATCAATCTTGGTGATTTTCCCGATAACGGGTGGGACGAGTTTCAATCCTTGGTTGAAGGTCCAGGCGGGGACATTTATGTCGTCGGGTATTCCGAAGGAGGATTTTCTATAGATCCGCACCCTGTTGGTGGCGATCATGACGCGTTCGTCGTTAAGTTCGACTTCGAGCTCCATCCGCCCACTGACATCTTCTGGATCGGCGATGCGGGAGATGATCGCGCATATTCCATCGATGTAGATGGCGCCGGTGACCTCCATATCGCGGGCCGAACCGATGATACTGATTTCGACGGCAGCCTGAACCCTGGCGGAGTCTGGGATTGGTACGTGGCGAAGTTGGACAGTAGTGGTGTTCCGCTGTGGACTCGGTTCGGTGGAGTCGACCCCGCACAAGGGGAGGACGGGGACGATCGTGCCTGGGACGTCGTCTATTCGGAAAGTGACGACACGATCTGGGTTGCCGGATATCGAGGCAACGCACAGTACGACCCAGACGATCCGAGTGTGTTTTCCCAGGTTGGCTTTTTCAGTCAACTCGGTAGTGCAGATGGTTCGGACCGATTAGCACTGACGAATCAGTTGGCTGATTCGGAAGGAAAGTCCGTCGCGGTCGATTCACGCGGTCATCCCATTGTCGCATGGTCGATCGACGGCAGTCTGCCCTACAACATTGAGTATTCGGGTGGCAGGTTCCTGGGAGGACGTGATTCGGGAATCAGCCATAACCCCGGTATCTCTCCCGACGACTATTGGGATGGGTACTTCACGACGACCGACGATGACGAGATCATGAACATGACGATCGACGACTCCGGCAATCTCTGGCTGGTAGGGGAAACCAGTGGTGATTTCGCTGCTTCCAACGGCGGTGACGACGACATCTTCCTGAGTCTGTATCGAGTCAGGGATCCCCGTCGCACGTCGCGTTCGAACAACAACTCGGCCTCGTGGTCGGTTCTGTCGGGTACCGATCGCTTCGACTCGTCGATCGTTGCCTCGCGAACGAGTGCTGAAGGTGGTTCGGTGATCCTCGTCAACGGACGCAACAAAGTGGATCTACTTCTCGCGTCGATGCTCGACTCGGCCCGCGCTGAATCGATAGATGGTCGCATCCTGTTGGTCGAAGCGGGGGCGACGCAGGTCCCCGAGTCGCTGCGAATCGAATGGGAGCGGCTTGCTCCTTCGGCGGTCACGGTGATCGGTGATCCGGATTCGGTCTCCGACGAGTTCTTGGCTGCTCTCATCAATGGCTCGGTACCCACTACTCGCGTGCAGGTATCGCAAGTCATGGCGAGAATCCTCGACTCGTCGGTCGCCGGCACCTCTCTGGTTCTGGTGGGTGACGACGAACCGACGAATGCGTTGCAAGCGGTCTCGTGGGCGAATGCCGTTGGGGGCACCGTGTTGCCCTTGAGTGCAGCGTTGTACGAACTCGATCGCCTGAAAGCGATCGGATTCTTGTCCGTGACACTCGTTGGGAGCCCTGATGTGAGCGGTCTGGCCGCTCTCGCCTTCATCGAGTCGAGTTTGGGTCTGACCGCGCAGAAAGTGTCCTCCGCGTCGCCGAGCGATCAGTCGGCGGCTATGGCGGCCGTGGTTGGTAGTCGGCCAGACGTGGCCGTCGTTTCGCCCACGCATTGGGTCGACGCGGTACACGCCAACGCCATGAGGTTGCCGCTCATCTGGGCCGGTCCCGAGTGTGTTCAACCGGGCGCCACCGCGGCCCTGGCATCGTTGTCACCGACGAATTCCATTCGTGGTTTCGGTGGCGCCATGGCCACGTTGGGCGATCCGCGATCAGGTCTGCGCTGCTGAACTCCTGTACTTCTGAGTCAGACGCGGCCGAGGATGCGGGCCGTGTCGGCACACGTCGCCACACCACGTCCCGACTGCCGAGCGAGTTTGGCGACCTCGGCCACCAACTCCTCGTTGCGTGGGGTCCGCCCCGCGCCCGAAGCGAAATCTTCCAATCCCACGCGCACATGACCGCCGCGCTCGATGGCCATCGCCGCCAGGCCCGACCCGACGACGTCGCCTCCGAGCACCGCCACCGCCCAAGGGAGTCCGGTGCCGGCGAGGATGCCGAGGTATTGATCGAGCGAAGACTCGGTGGGCGGGAGCCCGAAGCCGTCACTCAGGTAGAACTTCACGAGCGAGCCGGTCGGGAGGCCCCGAGCCTCATGCTCCTCCCGCACTGCCTCGGCATAGGCCGGGGTGAAGCAGGCGATCGAGGCGCCCAACCCCAGCTCACGGCATGATTCCCACTTGTAGGCGATCTCGTCCGGTGAGTACCCGTAGACGTACGACCCAAGGGTCACCGTGCCCGGATCGACGAGACCCATACGGAGCGGCCCAAGCCCGTGAG
>CAZLXB010000074.1:0-2766 GCA_964563545.1 uncultured Bifidobacterium sp.
TCCGGGGGGATACCGAGCTCGAGGAGGCCAGCAGAGGGGGACAGGTAGCCCGAGGTGGAACCCGGGTCGACGAAGCAGACCTTCTTGCCGCGGAATCCTTCAAGATCGGTGATATCGCTGCCGGTCTTCACGATGCCGTAGCTCTGATAACCCGGCTCTTCGTCCGGACCATCCACGATTGCTCCGATCGGGAAGATGTCGGCACCGTTGTTCTTGGCAATGACGTAAGCGAACGGGCCGTACTGAGCGATGTCGACCTTGCCGGCGATCTGCGCCTCGATGATGCCGGCGTAATCGGTGGCCTGGAAGAATTCCACTTCGATTCCGAGTTCTTCTTCGAGAACCTGAATGAGCTTGCTGTAGCTCTCTTCGAGGGCGGTGCTCTCCTCGGAAGGAACGGCGCCGAGGATCAACTTCTCGGGCCAATCGGCGCGGGGATCGGCGGCTGTGGTCTCGGGAGCGGCCGTGGCCGGAGCCGGGGTTTCGGACGAACTGCTGTCGTCACCACCGCACGCGGCGACCATGGTGATCGATGCGAGACCGATCGTCAGCGCCGCCCAGCGGCGAGAAGTTTTCGAATTGCGCATTCTTCCTCCTGATGAGTGGTCACTCGACCACGTTGTTCACGTAACGAGGTGAACGTAAATGACGCACCTGAACAGTGAGTCGGAAGAGAACGAATGGCAGGTGAACTTCAGGTACCAGTTGAGCGCGAGATGAGCGCAAGTTGTAAGGACAGGGTCGGCGTCGCGTTTCAGGACTGAGCAATCGGCATGACGAAATCGACTCCGTATGCGTGACTGATGCGACGCGTGAGTTCCGGGCCACCGAGCAACGATGTTGTATGCGAGACCATAAGTATTCCCAACTCAAAAGGTTGACGGCGCGCGAATGAGATCGACGGGTCGGTGACTGCGTCAACTGCTCGACCAATACGACTGGTTGCCAGTGCGGCGGGGGTGATTCGGGTGCAAGTAAGAGGGTGGTTCGAGCGAACTCTCCCACCTACTGACCGGCAGCCAGCGCCACAATTCTTGCCATGCGGACCGACAATTTGTTCACTTCGCAGTCGCAGTCGCAGTCGCAGTCGGACAGGATCCGTGCACGAGAATCTCCCGAACGGCACGACGGAGGTTGACGACGGTGACACGTGCCAACGAGCCCTCCTGCCCGGTCTGCGCCACCCGAGTAACGATCCAAGTGAGATCAGACAAAGGGATAGGGTAAATCTGGTGCTCCAAGCCCTGCGCGCCCCCCTTCACGTCATCAACCTCACGATCCTCGCGGTTGTTGTCGGAGCACTTTCCGGTGTGGGTTCGTGGGCCTTGTTCGAGGCGCTCGATGCCGCGACCACCACCCGACTCGACAACGCCTGGCTCGTATGGCTCCTACCGGTGGCCGCTTTCGCGCTCGGCGCCGCCTACCACTACGGCGGCGGCCGAGCCGGACGCGGTACATCACTCGTGATCACCGAGTCACTCCCGCCCGACGACCCGACGACTCCCGAGTCGTCACCGTCGGTGCCCCGACGCATGGCGCCGATGATCTTCGGTGCCACCTACATCGCCCAACTCACTGGCGCATCGGTGGGTCGCGAAGGCGCGGCGCTCCAGATCGGAGGCTCGCTGACCTCGCTCGTGCTCCGACCGTTCCGGCTCAGCGCGCACGATCGACGCCTCATGCTCGTGGCCGCCATGGCCGGCGCGTTCGGTGGCGCGTTCGGCGTGCCGATGGCCGGTGCGGTGTTCGCCCTCGAGGTTCAACGCACCGGACGCTTGCGATACGAGGCGCTTGCTCCCGCGCTCGTGGCGTCCATTGCTGCCGATCGCGTGGTGGAGGGACTCGGTCGTTCCACTCCGCTCGTGAACATCGATGTGGGCAACGTCGATCTCGACGTGCTGTGGCGACTCGCCCTCGTCGGTCTCGCGTGCGGTCTCGCCGCGCGCCTCTTCATCGTGTCCCATCATCAGGTGAAGGCCGCGGTCACCCGACTGGTCGCGTACGTGCCGGCACGCCCAGTAGTGGGTGCGGTGGCCACGCTCGCCCTCATGGCGTTGTTCGGCCGCGATTACCTCGGCTTGTCGTTGCCCCTCGTGGAGAACGCGCTCGCCGGCAACACCGCCGATTGGTGGGAGCCGGTGCTCAAAATCGTGTTCACGACCATCGCGCTCGGCTCGGGTATCCCGGGTGGTGAGGTGACGCCGCTCTTCGTGGTGGGGGCAACTCTCGGTTCGGCTCTCGCGAGTCCGCTCGGTCTCGATCCGCGTCTGGCGGCCATGGCCGCACTTCCGGCCGCCTTCGGTGCCGCGGCCAACACGCCCATCGCTTGTGCGTTGCTCGCCATCGAACTCTTCGGTGGATCACTCGCCTTGCCAGCCGCACTGGTGTGCATCGTCGCTTATGCGGTGTCGCCCGAGCGCGGTATCTACGAAGGTCAGCGCGCCGGCTCTACGAAAGACCTCCGGGCCAGCGCAGCACGACAACCTCGCGCATGAACGACGGCGGATGATCGGCTAACCACGCTTCGATCTCGGCATCGCGATCACTCGACAAACACAGCCGACGGCGCGCCGACTCCACCAATCCTTTCGGATCCTCGGCGTGGCGTGACAACGGCGGTCGGGGAACCACCACCACTTCGGGCGTGATACCAAGCGCGCGCAGCACCGCTGCCGCATCGTTGGCCGTGGGGCCAGCGGGTCGCTTCAGATTCCAGAAGTGGAGCCAACCTTCGTTCCAGGCCGACAACGGATGCCGCTCGGGCAT
>CAZLXB010000075.1:0-2761 GCA_964563545.1 uncultured Bifidobacterium sp.
TCGTCGGCACCTTCACCTTGGGCATCGTGTCGGCCAACTTGGCGTGACTCGACAATCCGCTCCACGTGCTCAGCCATCCGCGGGCGGTCATCGTTCGCGCGAGACCACCACGCCCGTAGTTGGCGTCGAACGGATCGGGGAAGGCGAAGAGCGAACCCATCGGGCGTTCGTCGGGATCGATCGACAGATCGAGATACGCCGGATCGGCCAACGTGCGGTAGATCACCATGTATTTGCTGAACACCGCGCGTCGACGAAGCTCTCGCCACTCCACCGTGTCGGTCGACTTGTCGACGCCACGGAGTCGTGAACCGGCATCGATGGTCTCGGCGATGCTCGCCTTGGCGATGGCATCGATCCGCGCCACTCGCTCCACCTGCGCGGCGCGGTAGCGCGCCAGCCACTGCTTGTCGTACACGCAGGGCTCGGGCCACGGCCGCCAACCGTTGTCGGGGTTGTACATGTCGAGTTCGGGAACCGTCGAGAACGGATCCAGTTCGTCGGCCACACTCGGGTCGATCACCTGCAACATGAACACGCCTTCGCCCGGGTGTGCAGCCATGCCGACCCAACCATCACCGATTCCGCGCTCGGCGTGGGCGAGGGCCATGAGCGAACCCCCACCCGAGTTACCGAGTAGAACGACGGCTTCGGCACCCCGCCTCTTCATCTCGTGGTACACGGTCTCGACGTCGATCGTGCACGACTCGTGCAAGCAATCGGTGTCGTTGTTCATGTAGCGCGTGCCGAAACCGAGTACCGCGTATCCGGCGGCGGCGAGGAGTGGACACGCGTAGTGGACGCTGAAGTCTCCGCGCGGATGCGACAGGATCACCGCGGTCTTCCACTTCTTGCCGTTGGGTGGCGTCCATAGCACGCCACGCACCAACGCACCGTCGGGCGAGACGAGCCGGATCGACTCGCGCGGAATCTCCACTCCCGGATCGTCCTCGGGCAGAGGCCAGTAGTTGAGGCCGAATGGGCGTTGGCCACCGAGATGCGCGTCGAGGAAGGGTCCGTCACTCATGCCCGAACCCTAATCAGGTCAGCGTTGGGGGCGTTCGATGAGGGTGGCGGTCAGAGTCACCCGGGTACCACCGCGCAACACCACGATGTCGATCTCGTCGCCAGGTGACTTGTCGCGGATCGCGGCGATGAACGCCGCCTGTCCGTCGACCGGCGTTCCATCGGTGGCCACCACCACATCACCGGCCTCGAGCCCGGCATCGGCCGCCGGTGACCCATCGGCTACCTCGGCGATCAATGCACCGCGTCCGCCATCGGTCCGCTCATCGAGCCCGACACCGAGGTAACCCTCTTCGCGCGTTCCGCCCGCCGCGATCTGCCGCAACTCGGCCACGATCGGCAGAGCTTCTTCCACCGAGATCGCAAAGCCCACGTTGTTGGCCGCAGTCCCTCCCGAACTCTGGAAGACAGCGGTGTTGATACCGACGACTTCACCCTTGGCGTTCACGAGCGGCCCACCGGAGTTCCCCGAAGAGATCGCAGCATCGGTCTGGATGAGGCCGTCGAGTGCTCCATCGTTGTTGGCAATCGTGCGCCGCAGGGCCGAGATGATGCCGCGCGTCACCGTCGGGCCACCGTCGAGAGCAAGGGCGAAGCCAACCGCCACGACTTCGTCCCCGACGTCGATGGTGGATGGGTCGGCGAAGATCGCCGGGCGCAGATCGGTGCGATCGACCTTCAGTAGTGCGAGGTCGTTACCCGAGTCCAGTGCCAACACCGCAACCGGAATCGGATCGATCGAATCCGAGAAGAGGATGCTCACCGATTCGGCGCCTTCCACCACATGCGCGTTGGTCAGGATCTCACCATCGGACGTGAGCACGATGCCGGTACCGGTACCGCGCCCCTGACCCATCGCCGACTTCTCGAGCGACACCACGGTGACCACACTCGGACTGATCGCATTCACCGCAACCGGAACATCGACTTGGGACGGGACGTCGGCCCCGGGAGCCGCGGTCACCACTGGTTGATCCGACGGTTCGGCGTCGGTGGCCGCGGTCGTGACGACCATCGGGGTCGGCTCGACATCCGCGTTCGACGTGTCCGTCGGTGAATCGGTCTGGCTCACCTGAGCACCCACGAATCCACCGAGCACTGCGGCCACGACCGCCGGTACCACGATCAGCGGCCAGCGCCGCCGGGCACGAATCGGTTCGGGAGCCGGCTCGAAGCCCGACGGGAGTTCGGGATCCGGAAGAGAGGGCAGGTCGAATTCGCTCACGGGACGAGGTCTATCTCGTCGACCACCCGATGTCTCGGCGCGCCCGAGTGGCTCGCGTAACGCCGCCACAAAGCGAAGGACCCCGCCCGAGAGCGGGGTCCTTCGATCGTTCTCAACGGGAGAGATCAGCCCTGCTGGAGCTTGATCTCCACTTCCACGCCGGCCGGCAGGTCGAGACGCTGCAGGCTGTCGACGGTCTGCGGCTTGGGGTCGACGATGTCGATGAGCCGCTTGTGGATCCGCATCTCGAAGTGCTCACGCGAGTCCTTGTCGATGTGGGGTCCGCGGATGACGGTGTACCGGTGCTTGTCGGTCGGCAACGGTACGGGGCCGCGCACGGTGGCGTTCGTACGAGCAACGGTCTCGACGATCTTGCGCGTCGACTGATCGATGATCTCGTGATCGAAAGCCTTGAGGCGGATTCGGATGATCTGAGCCATGTTGGTCACCGACTCACTTGATGATCTTGGTGACACGTCCGGCGCCAACCGTACGACCACCCTCACGAAT
>CAZLXB010000076.1:0-2721 GCA_964563545.1 uncultured Bifidobacterium sp.
ATCATCCGGACGTGAAGCGGATGCTCCTGACCATGAAGACCACGCTCGAAGCGCTCCGTCGGCTCACGTACTGGAACGCAGCGTGTCTCGACGTGGCCGCGCATCATCCCGATGCGGCCGAGCGCGAATGGGCGGCCGACCAGGCTGCATTGCTCACGCCGCTTTCGAAGGGGTGGGGCACCGACATGGGTGTGGAACTCACGGGTCTCGCCGTGCAGATCCACGGCGGCATGGGCTTCGTGGAGGAGACGGGTGTGGCGCAGCACTATCGCGACGCGCGAATCACCACGATCTACGAAGGAACCAACGGTATCCAGGCCATCGACCTCGTGGGTCGCAAGCTCGGGTTGCGCGGTGGCGAAGTGATGAAGCGCCACCTCGACTCGATCGATTCGCTTTGTGTGAGACTCGACGAGCAGGGAGATATGGCCGGCGTGGCGTCGGCTCTGCGCACGACGCTCACTGCGACGCGCTCGGCCACGGAGTGGTTGGCCGCCCACATGACCGATCCGTTCTCGATGTTGTCGGGCGCGACACCCTACTTGCGTCTACTGAGCACGTTGACCGGTGGCTACTTGCTGGCCGAATCGGTGCTGATCGCCCGCGATCAGAACCTCGGTGATGCCGTGGTGGCCGAACGCGTCGCCTCGGCCCGGTTCTTCTGCGAACAGCTCATGCCGGCGGCCGATGGCCTGGCGGCGGCGGTCACGGGTGATGCTTCACTCGTGATGTCGTCGATCTGACGGAACGGTCACCGACGAATCAGTCGACGGCGTGTTGGCGCAGAGCGTCGAGGTCGCAGAACTCCAGCGCTGATACGTGCGTGGCCGCGAGCACCACGCGCGGTGCGCAACCGGCCTCGAAGGCTTCCTGCCAACGTGACGCGCACAGGCACCACTGATCACCGTCGTTGAGTCCGGCGAAGCCGTACTGCGGCATGGGTGTGCTGAGGTCGTTGCCACGACTCTTCGAGAAAGTGAGGAAGTCGTCGGTCATCACCGCACACACCACGTGCATGCCCGGGTCGTCACCGCGTGACTCGCAGCAACCGGTTCGGTAGTAGCCGGTGAGGGGATCGAACGAGCAGGGGACGAGGTCACCGCCGAGAACGTTGCGCTGAGTCATGGCTGGGTGCTGACTACGAGACCGAGACGTCGAGCAGTTGGCCGATCAGGTACGTCACACCACAGGCGACGAGAAGAATCAGGACTTGCCGGATCGACGACCACGCGATGCGCCTCTCGGCGAAGCGACCGATCACCGCGCCCACGATGGCCGCCGTGACCACGCCGATCAGGATGGAGGTGACCTTGGCCGCGCCGCCACCACCGATGAACCACGGGATGACGGGCAGGATCGCGCCGAAGAGGAAGCACACGAGCGACAACAGAGCGGCATGGAACGGCGAGGGCAGAACGCCCGGATCGACTCCGAGTTCTTCGCGCGCGTGCACGGCGAGGGCAACGTCGGGCTTACGCATCACGTCGGCCGCGGCGGCGGCGGCGCGGTCGGGTTCGATGCCGTGCCCTTCGTAGATCTTGGCGAGTTCGTGGGTTTCGGCCGCGGTATTGACGCGAAGTTCACGCCGCTCGATTTCCAGTTCGCGGGTGACGAGTTCGTTCTGCGCAGAGACGGAAATCCATTCGCCGGCGGCCATGCTCGCTCCACCGGCAATGGCACCCGCCAAGCCAGCGAGACGCACGAGGGATGAATCCACACCGCTACCGGCGAAGCCGATCACGAGTGACACGTTGGAGACGAGGCCATCGCTGATACCGAACACCGCGGCGCGCGCGAGACCGCCGGCGACGCTCCGGTGACCGGGGTGTTGCTCGCCGCCGAGGGTGAAGGAGTGTCGTCCCATGACATCGACGCTACCCCTCGCTGGCGAGGCCCACGGGTAGCGTTCGTGGAGCATGTCGTCACAAGTGACCCCCGTTACGGAAGGCCCGCGCTTTCGGTTCGCGCCGTCGCCCACCGGCTTTTTCCACGTGGGCGGTGCACGTACGGCGCTCTACAACTGGGCGCTGGCCAAGCGACTCGGCGGGAAGTTCGTCCTGCGCATCGAGGACACCGACGAAGCTCGCAATCGTCCCGAATGGACGCAGGGCATCATCGATGCCCTCGCCTGGATCGGGGTTCACAGCGACGATCCCACGTTCGAGGGCCCTTATTTCCAGAGCAACTACGCGGCCGACCACGTGGCTGCAGCCGAACGTCTCTTCGCCGAGGGTCGCGCGTACTACTGCGATCTGACTCCCGAGCAGATCCAGGAGCGTTCGAAGGCATCGGGCAAGCAGGGTTACGACGGCTATTCGCGTGATCGCGCGCTCGGCCCCGGTCCCGGTCGTGTGTTGCGCTTCCGAGTCCCGGAAGGCATGACTGTGGTCGATGACCTCGTCCGTGGTCGGGTGGAATTCGCCAACGAGACCATCGAAGACTTCGTGTTGCTTCGTGGCAACGGCTCGCCGATGTTTCTTCTTGCCAATGTGGTGGACGACGTGACGATGCGCGTGTCGCACGTGGTGCGGGCCGAGGAACATCTTCCGAACACCCCCAAACAGCAGATGTTGTGGGAAGCACTCGGCCATCGGCCGCCGGTGTGGGCCCACGTCCCGGTGCTGGTGAACGAACAGCGCAAGAAGCTCTCCAAGCGCCGCGACAAGGTGGCGCTCGAGCAGTACCGCGCCGAAGGCTTCCTCGCCGATGCGATGGTGAACT
>CAZLXB010000077.1:0-2636 GCA_964563545.1 uncultured Bifidobacterium sp.
AGAGCGAAGACATCGACGGCAAGAAGTACACGCCGCAGGAGATCAGCGCGCGCACGCTCATGAAGTTGAAGCGCGACGCCGAGGCGTATCTCGGCGACACCGTCACGCAGGCGGTCATCACCGTTCCGGCGTACTTCGACGACGCGCAGCGCACCGCCACCAAGGAAGCGGGCCAGATCGCCGGCCTCGAGGTCCTGCGCATCATCAACGAACCCACCGCGGCCGCCCTGGCCTACGGACTCGACAAGGGGAGTGAGGACGAAACCGTTCTGGTGTTCGACCTCGGCGGTGGAACCTTCGACGTGTCGGTTCTGGAGATCGGTGAAGGCGTGTTCGAGGTCAAGAGCACGCACGGTGACACCAACCTCGGTGGTGACGACTGGGATCAGCGCATCATCGATTGGCTCGTCGCGCAGTTCAAGGCTGCCCACGGAGTCGACCTCAGCGCCGACCGCATGGCCGCGCAGCGTCTGAAGGAATCGGCCGAGAAGGCCAAGATCGAACTCAGCCAGGTGCAGCAGACCCAGATCAACCTGCCCTTCATCACGGCCACTCCGGAAGGTCCGTTGCACCTCGACGAAACCCTCACTCGCTCGAAGTTCCAGGAGATGACCGCCGATCTGATCGAACGTTGTCGCGTGGCTTTCGAACAGGCGATCAAGGACGCCGGCATCACCAAGGGTCAGTTGAACCACGTCATCCTCGTCGGCGGTTCCACTCGTATGCCGGCCGTGCAGGATCTCGTCGTCGCCCTCACCGGCAAGGAGCCCAACAAGACGGTCAATCCTGACGAAGTCGTGGCCGTCGGAGCGGCGATCCAGGCCGGCGTGCTGAAGGGTGACGTGAAGGACGTTCTCCTTCTTGACGTCACGCCGCTGTCGCTCGGTATCGAGACCAAGGGTGGTGTGATGACCAAGCTCATCGAGCGCAACACCACCATTCCGACGAAGCGCACCGAGGTCTTCACCACCGCCGAGGACATGCAGCCTTCGGTCGAGATCCATGTGCTCCAGGGTGAGCGCGAGATGGCGATGTACAACAAGACGCTCGGCAAGTTCCAGCTCGTCGATCTGCCGCCTGCACCGCGTGGTGTTCCGCAGATCGAAGTCACCTTCGACATCGACGCCAACGGAATCGTGCACGTGAGCGCGAAGGACCGCGCGACTTCCAAGGAGCAGTCGATGACCATCAGTGGTCAGTCGACCCTCTCCAAGGACGACATCGACAAGATGGTGAAGGATGCCGAGGCTCACGCCGAGGAAGACCGCAAGCGACGCGAAGAAGCCGAGATTCGCAACAATGCCGACTCGCTCGTCTACCAGACCGAAAAAGTGCTGCGCGATCAGGGCGACAAGGTTTCCGCCGACGAAAAGGCCGCGGTCGAGACACCACTGGCTGATTTGAAGAAGGCGCTCGAAGGCAACGACAGCGCCAGCATCAAAGCGGCGACCGAGGCGCTCATGTCGGCGAGTCAGGCGTTCAGCCAGAAGTTGTACGAAGCCGCGGCTCGCGATTCGAATGCCGCCGGCACGTCGGCTTCGGGCCAGACCGGAGCTCCGGGCGACGACGAGATCGTCGACGCCGAAATCGTCGACGCCGACAAGTGAGCCCGGGCGATGGATGCTGACATGGTCGATGGCGACGCCGTCGATGCCGCCACCGATGAAGCCGAAGTCGCGGCCGAGGTCGTCGAGCACGACATCGAGACCCTCTTGGCCGAGCGGGATTCGTTCCGCGACATCGCCCAACGCCTGCAAGCCGACTTCGAGAACTACCGCAAGCGCGTGAGCGCCCAGACTGCCGATGACGTCGACCGCGCCACCGGTCGGCTCGCCGAAGCGTTGCTTCCGGTGCTCGATGCGTGCGAAGCGGCCTTCGTCGCCCATCCGGCCGAAGTCGAGCCGCTCTTCAACTTGTTGCTGAGCGAACTGCGCAAACAGGGACTCGAAGCCATGAACCTCGATGGTCAGCCTTTCGATCCCAATCTGGCCGAAGCGGTCATGCGCGAAGACGGTGCGGGCGACGGTGCGGGTAACGCAGTGGTGGTCGACGTGATGCGATCGGGTTACACGTGGAAGGGCCGGGTGTTACGCGCCGCCCTAGTGAAGGTCAGAGGTTGACGCGACGTCGACGTGAAGTGCGGGGAGGGGTGACATGACGGCACAACGAGAGTGGTTCGAGAAGGATTACTACGCGGTGCTCGGTGTCGCCTCGGATGCGACCGCCAAGGACATCACCAAGGCGTACCGTCGGCTCGCCCGCGAGAACCATCCCGATGCCAAGCCCGGAGACGCCGCCGCCGAAGAGCGATTCAAGGAGATCTCGGCCGCGTACGAAGTTCTCTCCGATGAAGACAAACGTCGTGAGTACGACGAGGTCCGACGCATGGGTCCGATGGCCGGCGGCATGGGCAACATGCGTTTCACCGTCGGCGGCGACGCCGGATCCTTCGAGGACCTTTTCCGCATGTTCTCGGGGGGTCGCTCACGTGGAGGCGGTGGCAGCGGTGTGAGCCCGCGCCGCGGCGCCGATCTCGAAACCCAGTTGATGATCGACTTCGAAGAGGCTGCGCTCGGGGTCACGACCACCGTCCATCTCACGAGTGACGACCGTTGTCAGACGTGCAGCGGTTCGGG
>CAZLXB010000078.1:0-2620 GCA_964563545.1 uncultured Bifidobacterium sp.
ACGACTCAGTCGTCGGTCAGGCGCTGGCGGTCGAGCCAACCAAGGAGCACCGCCATCGCCCGTGGGTCGTGACGCAGTCGGTGTCCACCGCCGTCGAACACGCGCATCTCGGCCGCGCCATGCGCCTCGGCAAGTTGGCGCGTGTCGCTGGCCGGCACGCTTTCGTCTTCTTCGCCGTGCAACAAGAGCAACGGTCGAGGCGCGAACTCGCCGGCGGCGGCCACCGGCCGGTATCGACGCAACTCGCGCGTCCACTCGTCGAAGTCGCGCGGGTAGCGCGGCGTGCGGACCGCCCCTACTTCACGACAGTGTTCGAGGAATCGGCGTGGCTGGGCGGCCCAGTCGTCGAAGTCGGCGCGGGGGCCGAGCAAGGCACAACCACGAATCCGCGGGTCCTCGGCGGCCACGCACATGGCCACCGAACCACCGGTGTTGGCGCCGATCAGCCAGAGGCCGGTGGGTTGCGCCTGATCGATCATGTAGTCGATGGCGGCGCGCAGATCGTCGACCCAACCCTGCAACGAGAAATCGCCGGTGCTGTTGCCACAACCGCGGAACGTGAAGCACATGGCCGTGAAGCCGAGTTCGTTGGCGATGCGATCCATCAACTCCGGAAACGTGCTCGCCGAATGACGGGCATCAGCCGCCCCGAACGGGAACGAGTGGCACATGATCACGCCGGGCAAGGCCTCATCGCGCCCGGCCGGGCGGGTGAGGTACGCGGGAAGGTCGAAGCCCGACGAGACGATGGTGCCGTTGGTCAGCATCGGTCACGCACGCGGCTTGCGGTGCCGCCGGGTGTGACCGGGTGTGGCGAGCGTGTACCCGCGGTTGCGGGCCTCCACGAGCGTGTCGGGCCCGAAGCAGAGGCCGACCTCGCTCTCGACGATGTCGTCGATGACCGCCCCGTCGGTCCAGGTGTCGAGGTCGTACACCAGCTGCGTGCGCTTGTCGCCAAGGAAGCGGGTGTGCTCGAACTTTGCGGGGCGTTCCATGGCATCCGACGGTACTAGGTTCGTGCTTGCCGAATCATCCGGAGGGGGAAGAGATGGCTGCCGAAGTGATCCGTGTCGAGTTCTACTTCGACCCGATGTGCCCGTACGCCTATCAGACCTCGCTCTGGATCCGCGATGTGCGCCGCCAGAACGGTCTCACCATCGACTGGCGGTTCTTCAGCCTCGAGGAGGTCAACCGACCCGAGGGCAAGAAGCACCCGTGGGAGCGCGAGATCGGCTACGGCTGGACCCCCATGCGCGTGGCCGCGCTGTTGCGCCGTCGTAGCACCGAACTCTGCGACGCCTGGTATCTGGCCACTGGTCGCGCGCTGCACGAACACGGCCAACGCCCGCACGAGGTGGAGGTGGCCAAAGAACTCCTCGTGTCGATCGGCGCGCGCGAGTCCGACTGGGACGACGCGCTCGCCGACCCCACCACGCACGACGAGGTGAAGGCCGAGCACTTCCGCGCCGTGGAGCAATACGGCGGATTCGGCGTGCCGATCATCGTCTTCCCCGAAGAAACCGGCGCGGATCTCAGCATCTCGCACACACCCGGCAAGGCGGTGTTCGGACCCGTGGTGGTGCCGGCCCCGATGGGCGACGAAGCAATGGCGCTCTGGGATCTCACCGTCGCCTACACCCGAGTGCGTGGCCTGTACGAGATCAAGACTCCCAAGACCGCCGCCGACATGGTGTTCATCGGCGAGGCCTTCACTCCGTATCTGCAAGGACGCCGCTGGCAGTCGGTGCAGAACCCCGCACCCTGAATCATCACTCGACGAATCATCACTCGACGACGGAAGGAATCCGCATGCCCATCCCCACCGCCATCATCGACACCCTCGGCGAAGTCTTCGCATCCCTCAGTGCACTCGGCGCACAGCTGAACGAACAACAGTGGAAGACGGCCACCGAATTACCCGGCTGGTCGGTACAAGACAATTTCTCGCATCTCGTCGGCATCGAGCGCGTCCTCGAAGGTCTGCCCGGCACTCCGCACAAGGCGGCTCCGGCCGCCCACGTGAAAAATCCGATCGGTGAGGCCAACGAAAACGAGATCGACAGTCGCCGCGGTATGACCGGCGCGCAGGTGCTGGCCGAGTGGAACGAGATCGCGGCTCAGCGGATGAAGACCCTCCGCTCGGCCGACGAGGCCTACTTCGCCGAGCCGGCCATGACGCCCACCGGCCCGGGCACACGCGCTGATTTCCTCAGCATTCGCATCCTCGATTGTTGGGTGCACGAACAAGACATCCGGCGGGTCGTCGGCATTGCGGGGAATCTCGAAGGCAGCGCGGCCGAGCACACGATCGACCGGCTCATCCGCACGATCCCGATCGTGGTGGGCAAGCGCGCCGCCACTCCCGACGGCCAGAGCGTGATCATCGACATCACCGGCGGCGTGCGGCGACACATCATCTGCACCGTGGCCGATGGGCGTGCGTCGCTCACCGATGTGGAACCCGAAGCGCCGCTCGCCCGCATCACCATGGACACCGAGACGTTCTTGGTGCTCGCCACCGGGCGCCGCGATGCGCAGGCCGTGGCGTCGCGTATCGAGTACGCCGGCGACACGGCGCATGGTCAGAAGGTGACCGGCGCCCTCAACATGATGATCTGAC
>CAZLXB010000079.1:0-2540 GCA_964563545.1 uncultured Bifidobacterium sp.
CGGGATGATCCCGTGGTTCGAGGACGGACACTGCGATCCGTGGAATCACGTCGAGACCGCCATGGCACTCGACATCGCCGGACTGCACGACGAAGCCGAACGCGCTTACGAATGGCTCGTCGACACGCAGCACGCCGATGGTTGGTGGTTCAACTACTACCTGCCCGGAGGTTGCGTCGAGGAGCCCAAACTCGACACCAACGTGTGCGCCTATGTCGCTGCCGGCGCGTGGCATCACTGGCTCTGCACCTGGGATCGTGGATTCGTCGATCACATCTGGCCGACCGTCGATCGCGCCGTGGAGTGGGTGCTCTCGATGGCCCGCCACGACGGCACGATCCTGTGGGCGCGCGAGGAGCACGCGAGCCCGTGGGATTACGCGCTCCTCACCGGCTCGTCGTCGATCTGGCACGCACTCACGTGCGCGGTGAACCTCGCCGAACTCGCCAACGAGGACCGGCCCCACTGGGCAGTTGCCGCCGATTCACTGCGCGCCGCCATCGTCGAACGACCCGATGCCTTCGAACCCAAGGACCGTTGGGCCATGGACTGGTATTACCCGGTGCTCACCAACGCGATGGAGGGTGAACAGGCCAAGGCCCGGCTGGCCGAGGGCTGGTCGACTTTCGCCATGGAGGGTCGTGGCATCAGATGCGTGAGCGACGAACCGTGGGTGACCGCGGCCGAGACCGCCGAGTGTTCGCTCGCCCACACGGCGATCGGCGACATCAGCACCGCCACCGACCTCTTGGCCTGGACCCGCGCCCACCGTCACGACGACGGCTCCTACTGGACGGGAGTCGTGTACCCAGCGCGTGAGAACTTCCCGGCCGGCGAACGTACGGCGTACACGGGAGCCGCGGTGATCCTCGCTGCCGACGCCATCGCGGCCGGTTCTCCCGCCTCGCGGATCTTCGTTCCCTCCCTCGTCGTCGACTGATTTCTTTCCGGACTTCGGGTCGGATGGGCGAGAATGGCCCATGACCTTCTCCGCGTCTTCGTCGTCGTCGATCCTCGACACCGCGCGTCGGGCCCTCGACTCGATCGGTGCCGCTGACGCACTAAGTGGTTCGGCGGCATCCGCGCGTTCCCCCATCAACGGCGAGTCGTACGGCGCCGTGGGCGGACCGCTCGTCGCATCGGGTCTCGATCAGGCGCTCACGCGCGCCCACGACGTGTTCACGACCTGGCGCGTGGTGCCGGCTCCGAAGCGGGCCGAGGTCGTTCGTCATCTGGCCGATCAGTTGCGTCGCCACAAGGACGACCTCGCGACCCTCGTGCAGATCGAAGCCGGCAAGATTCGCTCCGAAGCCCTCGGTGAGGTCCAGGAGATGATCGATATCTGCGATTTCGCGGTCGGTCTCGCCCGGCAACTGCATGGACTCTCGATCGCCTCCGAGCGGCCGTTGCACCGCCTCACCGAGACGTGGCATCCGATGGGACCGATCGGTGTGATCACGGCCTTCAACTTCCCAGTGGCCGTGTGGTCGTGGAACGCCGCGTTGGCGATCATCTGCGGCGACCCGGTGGTCTGGAAGCCGTCCGACGCGTCGACGGTCACTGCGGTGGCGTGTACTGCACTCGCCCGTCGCGCCGCCGTGGCCGCCGACGCGCCCCTCGATCTGTGCCAACTCGTGGTCGGCGGGGCCGACCTCGGCGCAGCAATGGCGGCTGATGCGCGTCTTGCGATCATCTCGGCCACCGGATCGACGCGCATGGGTCGTGCGGTGGCCCCGGTGGTGGCGGCCCGATTCGGTCGTTCGATTCTCGAACTCGGGGGCAACAACGCGGCGATCGTCACCCCGAGCGCCGACCTCGATCTCGCCGTGCGCGGAATCACCTTCGCCGCGGCCGGTACCGCTGGTCAGCGTTGCACGAGCCTGCGTCGCCTCATCGTCCACGAGTCGCGGGTCGACGAAGTAGCCGATCGGGTCAGCCGGGCCTTCGCCCAACTCCGCGTGGGCAATCCGCTGCTCGACGAACCGCTCGTCGGACCACTCATCTCCCTCGCATCGTTGGAAACCATGCAGTCCGCTCTTCGCTCTGCGTCGGCCGATGGCGGATCGATCGTCGGTGGTGATCGTCTGTACGCCGATGTTTCGCCCCATGCGGCGTACGTCCGACCCGCGGTGGTTCGCATGGCGCAGCAGACCGACATCGTCCGGACCGAGACATTCGCCCCGATCCTCTACGTCATGCCGTACGGCGATCTCGACGAAGCGATCGCCATCCAGAACGACGTCCCACAAGGCCTTGCCTCGTCGATCTTCACGACCGACGTGCGCGAGGCCGAGCGGTTCACCGGCCCGGCCGGCAGCGACTGCGGCATCGCCAATGTGAACATCGGTCCGTCGGGAGCCGAGATCGGCGGCGCGTTCGGTGGCGAGAAGGAAACCGGTGGCGGACGCGAGAGCGGAAGCGACGCATGGAAGTCGTACATGCGCCGGTCGACCGCCACCGTGAACTACTCGAACGAACTTCCCTTGGCCCAGGGTGTGAAGTTCGAATGAGCCCGTCCGCGGCGTGACCGGGCTCTCACC
>CAZLXB010000080.1:0-2464 GCA_964563545.1 uncultured Bifidobacterium sp.
GCGACCTTGGCGGTCACGCCGTCCTTCGTGCGCTTGAAGTCGATGATGCGGTACTGCTGCTTGTGTCCGCCGCCGCGGTGGCGAGCGGTCTTGCGGCCGTAGGCATTGCGACCACCGGTCTTGGACTTCTTGGCGAGAAGGGTCTTCTCGGGCGAGTCCTTGGTGATCTCGGCGAAGTCGTGTGTCGTCTGGAAACGACGTCCGGCCGATGTGGGCTTGCGCTTGCGAATAGCCATGATGTGCCTCAGTTGTTCTCGAACAGCGGGATCTCGCTGCCGGCGGCCAGAGTGACGATTGCCCGCTTGGTGGCCGGGCGGCGACCGACGCGGCTCGTGCCGCGTGTGCGCTGCTGCTTGCCACGACGGTTGAGGGTGTTGACCTTGACGACCTTCACGCCCCAGATCGCCTCGATGGCGTCGTGGATCTCGGGCTTGCTGGCGTCAGGGTGAACGTAGAACGTGTACACGCCCTGCTCCACGAGGCCGTAGCTCTTCTCGGAGACGACCGGAGCGAGGATGATGTCGCGGGGATCCTTCATCACTGACCATCCTTCGATGCGCCCGGCAGCGAGGCCTGGGTGAAGACGACGTAGTCGTTGCAGAGGACGTCGTAGGCGTTGAGTTCGCCGACTTCGATCAGCTGCACGTTCTCGAGATTGCGGAAGCTGCGGATGGCATTGATCTCGTCGCGCTTCACGACGACGAGAGTGCGACCCGACACGCCGAGCGCGGTGAGTGCGGCCTGGGCGTCGGAAGTCTTCGGGGTGTCGAACTTCCAACCATCGACCACGACGACCTTGCCTTCGTTCGCGCGATCGGACAGTGCCGACTGCAGCGCGATCTTGACCATCTTCTTCGGGGTCTTCTGCGAGTACTTGCGCGGCTTGGGGCCGTGGGCCACGCCACCGCCCGAGAAGTGCGGAGCGCGGATCGAACCCTGACGGGCGTTACCGGTTCCCTTCTGCTTGAACGGCTTCTTGCCACCACCCGAGACCTCGCCGCGGGTCTTGGTGCTCTGCGTGCCCGCACGACGGTGCGCGAGCTGAGCCGTGACGACCTGGTGCATCACCGGGACGTTGGGCTGACGGCCGAAGTCGTCGTCGCTCAAGGCGACGTTGCCGACTTCCTTGCCGGACTGATTCTTCAACTTCATCGACGGCATGGGATCACTTCCCCTTCACGGCGTTGCGAACGATCACGACGCCACCGTTCGGGCCCGGAACCGAGCCCTTGACCAACAGGAGACCGCGCTCGACATCGGCGTCGACCACTTCGAGATTCATCGTGGTGACTTGCTCGTGACCCATGTGACCGGCCATGCGGAGACCCTTGAACACGCGACCGGGGAACGAGCACGAACCGATCGAGCCCGGTGCACGGTGGTGCTTGTGGTTACCGTGGCTCGCGCCCTGACCATTGAAGTTGTGACGCTTCATTCCACCGGCGAAACCCTTACCGCGGCTCACGGCAGTCACGTCGACCTTCTGACCCTTGGCGAGGAGATCGACCTTGATCTCTTGTCCTACTTCGAAACCATCGACCGAGTCGAGGCGAAGCTCGACGAGTCGACGACCGGCATCGACGCCGGCCTTGGCGAAGTGACCGGACTCCGGCTTGTTGAGCTTCTTCGGATCCGTGTGCCCGAAGGTCACTTGGAGAGCGGCGTAGCCGTCTCGCTCGGATGTCTTCACTTGAACGATGCGAGCCGGTTCGACACGAAGCACGGTGACGGGGACGACGCGGTTGTCGTCCGCCCACACCTGTGTCATGCCGACCTTCTCGCCGACGATCGCTGTCTTTGCCATGCGGCAGCCTCTTCATCCGGTCCAGATCGCTCTGGCGCTGAGTTGACTGTTCGTGAGTGGCGGTTGCCATTCACGCAAATGCTCCGACGGTCATGGACCGGCGGAGCACCTGTTTCGGTTGTTGCCATGTGGTCCCCGGCGAACCGGGCTCACACGGACATCGATTGCTGCTGTCGGGCCGAGGCCCTTCAGACACGAGTTGGGAACGCTACCGCTGGTCACGACCCTCCCCAACCTGCTCACACGGATGTTCTGGTGTCAGAATTCAGCGGTGGATCCGGTGATCATCGAAGTCGCCCTGAACGGGGCCACCCGGCGCTCTAGCCAGCCCCACGTCCCGATCAGTCCGGCCGAGATCGCCGCCTCGGGTCGACTCTGTGTGGAAGCCGGGGCCACCATCGTCCACCAGCACGACGACTTCTCGGCGTTGGCGGACTCCCCTCTTGGATCGGGCCCCGAGGGCATGGGGGCCGCCGGAATTGCCGCTTATGCTGGGCTTTTGTCCGACCACCCGGATGTCTTGGTGTACCCGACCGCCAATTTCCGAGGGCCTTCGATCCAGGATCGGTGGGACCACCACCGGGTGCTCGCCCGCGAAATGCCTGCTCACGGGCTTGGGCCGCTCCGTATGGGTCTCGTCGATCCGGGCACGGTGACCCT
>CAZLXB010000081.1:0-2429 GCA_964563545.1 uncultured Bifidobacterium sp.
ACTAGACATTGTCTACATGGACCAGTTGCCCATCCTTCACCCCGACGAGCGCGTGCAGCGCCAGCGCTGGTGGATCCTCACCATCCTCTGCCTCTCGGTGTTCCTCGCCGTGGTGGACAACCTCATCATCAACGTGGCCATCCCCACGCTCTCGCGCGAACTCGACGCCACCACCAGCGGGCTGCAGTGGATCGTCGACTCGTACGCACTCGTCTTCGCCGGACTGCTGCTCGCCGGCGGCGGGCTCGGCGATCGCTTCGGCCGCCGGCGCGTGATGCAGATCGGCATCGTGCTCTTCGGACTCTTCTCGGCCTGGGCTGCGTTCCGCGACTCGACGGGTGAACTGATCGCCGCGCGCGGACTCATGGGTGTGGGTGCCGCGCTCGTCTTCCCGAGCACTCTGGCCATCGTGATCGACGTGTTCCGCGATCCAGTCGAACGCGCCAAGGCCATCGGTGTCTGGTCGGCGGTGTCGGGAGCTGCAGTCGCCTTCGGACCAGTCGCCGGCGGATTCCTCCTCGAACACTTCTGGTGGGGATCGGTGTTCCTCATCAACGTTCCGATCGTCGTCGTGGCGTTCGTCTTGCAATGGCGATTCGTTCCCGAATCACGCGATCCTCACGCCAAGCGCCTCGACTGGCCGGGCCTGATGCTGTCGATCTCATTTGTGTCGCTCCTCGTGTACACGATCATCGAGGGACCGCACCGAGGCTGGGGCAGCAACTCGTCGATCTTCGGCTTCATCGGTGCGGCCGTGCTGTGCGCTGCGTTCATCACCCGCGAACGCACTGCCGCTCAGCCACTCCTCGACGTTCGTGTGTTCCGAGACATGCGCGTCACCGCCGCTACCTCGTCGATCTTCATCGCGTTCTTCTCGTTGTTCGGCTTCACGTTCCTCATCACGCAGTACTTCCAGTTCGTTCGTGGCTACGACCCGCTCGAATCGGGCCTACACACCGTCCCGTTCGCCGTGGGCGCCGGAATCACCGCACCGATCGCGGCTCGACTCGCATTGCGCTTCGGCCCGCGCCGCGTGATCCCGGTCGGACTTCTCTTCATGGGAGTCGCACAACTCTGGGCCAGCACGTTCGAAGTGGACACCTCGTACTTCGGCTCCATCATCCTCAGCATGATGCTCATGGCGAGCGGCTTGTCGCTCGTGACCAGCCCGGCCTCCGAATCGGTGATGGGGACTCTTCCGCGTGACATGGCCGGCGTCGGTTCGGCCATCAACGACACGAGTCGGGAAATCGGTGGAACGCTCGGAGTTGCCATCATCGGCAGCATCTTCGCGTCCACCTATGGCCCCAAGATCGTCGACCTGCTCGTACCCCTGGAGCTGCCCGCGACAGCCGTCTCATCGGCCAAGGAGTCGGTGGGCGCGGCCTTCGCGGTAGCCGAGCAGGTCGGCGAACCCTCTCTCGCCAACACCATTCGGGACGCAGCCGGCACGTCGTTCCTCGACGGCTTCCAGACCGCGTGCACCACGGTGGGCATCGTCGCGATCTGTGGATCGTTGCTCGCCCTTCGGTTCCTGCCGTCACGAATCTCACCGAGACACTCGATACACGAAATGGATCCCGTGCAATGACGAATCAATCAGCCGTGATCGCGGCAATCGCCAAGAAGAAGTGCATCTCGCTCGTCACCTACAAAAAGGACGGGACAGGAGTTCCCTCACCGATCTGGTTCAACGTCATCGGAGACACAATCGTCGTGACCTCGCCACGTGACGCCTGGAAAGTGAAGCGAATCCGGAACAACCCGCGGGTGGAATTCGCCACTTGCACACAGCGAGGTCGAGTCACCGGACCGTTCTTCTCGGGTACCGCACGGATCCTTCCCGACAACGCATACGACGACATCGCCAAGGCGAAGTCGCGCCGTTACTTCATGTTCCGCCTGATCAAGCTCAAGCATCGCGATCAGGTGGCCATCGAGATCACGCCCGATCGATAGTACGAGCCGGTCAGACGAGCACAATGGTGGAATGAACCCGCGCAACCGTTGGATCATCTGGCTGCAGATCGTTCTCGCCGTACTCGTTGTCTACTCACTGCTTCTCGTGCTGGCGGGCTCGATTGCGGGGTCGTTGTTCTCGTGGTTCGGATTCGGTCCGGACGATGCGATCGACACCGACGCCGTTCGCGAGTACCTGAAACTGCCCTTCATGGTGCTCGGCGCCGTGATGGCCGGTTGGGCATTTCTGATGATCCAGATCGTGCGTGGTCCACTGCGCGACGGGGTCCCGTGGGCGTGGACATTCATGGTCCGCTCACTCGGCCTGTGGTTCGTCCTGGACACCGGGATGTCGCTCGTACTCGGCTACCCGAGCCACGCTCTGTTCAACGTGCCGTTTGCGGTTGCGTTAGGGATACCACTCGCTCGGCTCAGGCCGGGCAGATAGTGCTCAACCGCGCTTCAGGTCG
>CAZLXB010000082.1:0-2306 GCA_964563545.1 uncultured Bifidobacterium sp.
CGGTGGAAGTGCTTCGCCAGGCCGGCGCCATGGAGTACACGGTCGTGGTGGTGGCATCGGCGGCCGACTCGGCACCTTTCAAGTATCTCGCGCCGTACGCCGGTTGCGCCATGGGTCAGCACTGGATGGAGAACGGTCAGCACGCCCTCGTGGTGTACGACGATCTCTCCAAGCAGGCCGAGGCCTACCGCCAGATGTCGTTGCTCCTTCGTCGTCCTCCGGGCCGCGAGGCGTACCCCGGCGACGTGTTCTACTTGCACAGCCGTCTGCTCGAGCGTGCCGCCAAGCTCTCCGATGAGAACGGCGCTGGTTCGCTCACCGCACTGCCGATCATCGAGACCAAGGCCGGCGACGTGTCGGCGTTCATCCCGACCAACGTGATCTCGATCACCGATGGTCAGGTGTATCTGCAGGACAACCTCTTCAAGTCGGGTGTGCGCCCGGCGGTGGACGTGGGCATCTCGGTGTCGCGCGTGGGTGGTGCGGCCCAGATCAAGTCGATGAAGGGTGTGGCCGGAACTCTGAAGCTCGACCTTGCGCAGTTCCGTGAACTCGAAGCCTTCGCCACGTTCGGTTCCGAACTCGACGCGGTCTCCAAGGCCCAGCTCGAGCGCGGTTACCGCCTCGTCGAACTCCTGAAGCAGCCGCTCAACTCGCCGATGCCGGTGGAGGAGCAAGTGGTGTCGATCTTCGCCGGCACCAAGGGCTACCTCGACGACGTTCCGGTGGCCGATGTGCGCCGGTTCGAGAGCGAACTCCTCGCGTTCATGCGCAGCCGTCACGGAGCGATGCTCGCTGACGTTCGCGCCAAGGGATTGCCCGACGACCTCGGATCAGTGGTGCAGTCGTTCAAGGATCAGTTCATGGCGTCGGCTGCGGCGGCTCGCAAGGCCAACGAAGCCGCCACCGATGCCGGCCAGGTGGGCGACGCCCAGTCGAACAAGACGTTGGCAACGGAGTAATCACCCATGGCTGGTGGACAGGAACGAATTCTGCGCGGACGCATCCGTAGCGTCCAGGCGACCAAGAAGATCACGCGCGCGATGGAACTCATCGCGGCGTCGCGGATCGTCAAGGCCCAGCAGCGCGTTCAGGCCGCCGTGCCGTACTCGGAGCAGATCACCGAAGTGGTGCGCGATCTCGCCGCCGCCGGTGCGTCGAGCGACAGCCCGTTGCTCACTGGCCGCGACACCATCCAGAACGTGTGTTACGTGGCCATCACGGCCGACCGTGGCCTGTGCGGTGGTTACAACTCGGGTGTGCTGCGCGCCGCCGAAGGTGAGATCAAGGCCGATGTGTTGGCCGGCCGGGGCTACGTGGTGGTGCCGGTGGGCCGTAAGGCTGAGGGTTACTTCCGCTTCCGTGGCTACAAGCTCGAAAAGGGCTTTGCCGGTTTCTCCGATCAGCCCGCCTACGCGAACGCGAAGGAGATCGGCGAGCACGTGGTGAAGATGTACGCGAGCGGTGCGGTCGACAAGGTCGTGCTCGTGTACACGCGTTTCATCTCGGCCGGTTCGCAGGAAGTGGTGTTGCGTCCGCTGGTGCCGCTCGAGCGTTCGGTGGTGGAAGGCGGCGACGGCAAGCCCGGCGCCGATGGCGCCGGTGCCGACTACGAGTACGAGCCCGATCCGAGCACCATCCTCGACACCCTTCTGCCGCGTTATGTGGAAGCCCGTATCTACGCAGCGCTTCTCAATGCGGCGGCCAGCGAGCACGCGTTCCGTCAGCGGGCCATGAAGAGCGCCACCGACAACGCCGAAGAACTCATCAAGAGCCTGTCGCGCATCATGAACCGCGCCCGCCAGGACGCCATCACCACCGAGATCATGGAGATCGTCGGCGGTGCCGAGGCGTTGTCGGGCGACAGCAAGACCACACATCTCATCGACCTCGGACCGATCGGTGATGCAGAACTATTTGCCTCGGTCCAGAACGGCCTCTGAGTAGGAGACACAGCCATGACCATGACAGAGAACGAACTCAAGGACGGACGCGTCGTCGGAATCGCCGGACCGGTGATCGACGTCGAGTTCCCGCGCGGTGCACTGCCCGAGCTCAATACGGCGCTCGAATTCACCGTGACCATCGACGGCAAGGACGTGAAGGTCCTCGCCGAGGTTGCCCAGCAGTTGGGTGACGGTCGTGTGCGTGCGGTGTGCCTGAAGCCGACCGACGGTCTGCGTCGTGGCACCGCTGTGCGCAACACCGGTCGTGGCATCACCGTGCCGGTGGGCGACCGTGTGCTCGGCCACGTGTGGAACGTGTGGGGCGAAGTGCTCGACGACGACAACGCGAAGTTCGCCGAC
>CAZLXB010000083.1:0-2271 GCA_964563545.1 uncultured Bifidobacterium sp.
TCCGGCCCCGTATCCCGGTCCGGTGGAACGTACGGAACCACGCCCGGGCCTCGGCGAGGAGTTGGGGTTCGGTCAAGGCGTTCAGGTTGCAGTCGACCTCTCCCACGATGGCCCGGGCGACGTCGGGATGTTTGTGTTCGACGTATCGCGTGAAGGTCCGCATGTGGTCGGCCTTGCCGTGACCATGGCCGATCAGGAGGATCTCGTCGTATCCCCGCAGTGCGCCGGCGATGGAATCGAAGTAGGTCGGATCGTCGTGGTCGGTGTCGTGGCCCCGATGATGTTGGGCCTGGCGCACGTGATGGTGTTGGCCGAGTTCGCTCGGCGGCCGGAGGTGGATCGGGAGTGCATCGGGTCCGAGACCGGCCCGCCACACCCGGGTGTCGTTCTGGGTGACGGCCACGACCGCCACGTGGCTCACATCGTCGGTACGGCTCGCGTCGTTGGTCATGGGGGCACGGTAGGGACGGTGCCATCGGATCGAGCAGTACGGTTGTGCCGATGTCAGGGGACCTCCCATCATGAATGGCGCCGAAGGCCTCCTTCGCTCTCTCGTGCGTTCGGGTGTGGACGTGTGCTTCGCTAACCCCGGCACATCCGAGATGCATTTCGTGGCCGCCCTCGACCGCGCCGAGGGAATGCGCGCGGTGCTCGGTCTCTTCGAAGGCGTCGTGACCGGCATGGCCGATGGCTACGCGCGAATGGCCGAGAAGCCGCCGGTGACGTTGTTGCATCTCGGACCCGGACTCGCCAACGGACTCGCCAATCTCCACAACGCGCGTCGGGCCGCCTCGCCGATCGTGAACGTGGTGGGAGACCACGCGATCACCCACGCGCAATACGACGCGCCATTGGCCTCCGACATCGCCGGGTTCGCCCGACCGGTGTCGGCCTGGCTCCATTCGTCCACGAGTGCGGCCACCGTCGGCGCCGACGCCGCCCGCGCGGTGCAGGCGGCCCGTCAGGCGCCGGGTCAGATCGCGACCCTCGTTCTGCCGGCCGATGTCGCGTGGCTCGACGGGGCCGAGGTTGCCGAACCACTGCCCATCGTCGGGCCGGCCACGGTGGCCGACTCGACCGTGCGACGGGTGATCGACCTCGTGCGCGCGGCGACGGCCAAGGGCGACAGGGTGGGAATTCTGATGCGCGGCGCATCGCTCACCGAGCGTGGTCTGCGCGCCGCTGGCCGGATCGCCTCGGCGACCGGGGCGCGACTGTTGTGCGACACGTTCGCTCCACGTCTGCAGCGTGGTGCCGGCCGCGTCGCCGTCGAGCGCCTTCCTTATTTCGCCGAGCAACTCGTGGAGTCGTTGTCGACTCTCGACCATCTCGTACTCGTGGGGTCCAAGCCACCGGTGTCGTTCTTCGGCTACCCCGGTAAGCCGGGCTGGTGCACCGCACCACACACGACGATCACGTACCTCTCGCATGCACACGAGGATGGCGTCGGCGCACTCGAAGCGATGGCGGAGGCGTTCGACGCCAAGATTGCGATCACCGAACTCGAACTACCCGACGAACCGTCGGGCCCGCTCGATCAGTTCACGATCGGTCGTATCGTGGCCCGACACCTGCCCGACCATGCGATTGTGTCCGACGAAGGTGCCACGAATTCGCTCGGTCCGGGGCTCGCGTTGGCCACGGCGCGACCGCACGATCATCTGTCTCTCACCGGCGGTTCGATCGGGCAGGGATTACCGGTGGCTGGTGGGGCGGCGGTCGCCTGCCCCGACCGCAAGGTGGTGTGTCTGCACGGCGATGGCGGAGCGATGTACACCGTTCAATCGCTCTGGACTCAGGCCCGCGAGAACCTCGATGTCACGACCGTGATCTTCTCCAACCGCGCCTACGCGATCCTGCGCGTGGAACTGGCGCGAACGGGGGCCAAGGAACTTCTGGCCGAAGGGGACACGAAGGCCCTGTCGATGTTCGATCTCTCCAAGCCCGATCTCGACTGGGTGTCCTTGGCGCGGGGAATGGGTGTGGAAGCGGTTCGGGTGGAGACCGTCGAAGACTTCTCGGCCGCCTTCGCCGCCGCGATGCGTCAGTCCGGCCCGCGTCTCATCGAAGCCGTGATCTGAGCGGATCGGTCAGCGGCGCGTGAGCACGACGACCGGAATGATGCGCGAACCGGCCTTCGTCTGATACTCGTCGTACGACGGCCAGATCTCCTTCATCGTGTTCCAAAGTCGGCTGCGCAGGGCGGCCTCGCTGGTCGGATCGACCACGCGCGCCGACGCCCAGTACTTGTCGGCGCCGACCTGCACCCAC
>CAZLXB010000084.1:0-2034 GCA_964563545.1 uncultured Bifidobacterium sp.
CGGGTTGTTCTTGGTGCGCCGGCTCAGGACCTGGATGACACGACGGATCTCGTCGTCGCGGCCGATGACCGGATCGATCTTGCCGTCGCGCGCCCGCGTGGTGAGATCTTGTCCGTACTTCTCGAGAGCCTGAAACTGATCCTCCGGGTTCTGGCTCGTGACCCGATGACTTCCACGCACGTCGCGCAACGCGCTCATCAGGTCTTCACTACCGACCTTGAGCCGCTGGTTCATGGCGAGCAGAAGATGCTCGACCGAGAGGAAATCGTCCTTGAAATCCTTGCGGTAGCGATCGGCGTTCTCGAAGACGTTGTTGAGTTCGCGGCTCATACGCGGTTCTTCGCCGCCGTACGCCTTGGGGAGTTTGGCGACCGCCTCGTCGGCTTGGTTGCGCAGGTTGAGTTGCGTGAGTCCCAACTTCACGAGAACCGCCGGAACGATGGTGTCCTCCTGACGGAGAATCGCCGCCATCACGTGATCGGGTGTGAGTTCGGGGTTCGACAGACCCTTGGCCTGATCGACCGCGGCCGACACCGCCTCTTGGGTCTTGAGTGTCCATTGTTGTGGGTTGATGGCCATGGCGGATCCCTCCTACGTCGTCCGCTCGGTGATGGATGTATCGGGCCCCCCGATGTTCCGGCCGCTCGCCACAGTGTTCAGCCAATGCCGAGCCGTCGACGAGAGTTCGGTGATCTTCTTGTAATCCGCCACGTCGTCGGGAAGATGGGCGAGCGCATCGGCGAGACGCGCCGCATCTTCGGGTCGTTCGGCCAGATGGCTGAGTGGACGGATGTACGTACGAATGGTGAAGAGGATGCAGTTGGTACGCGAGTACCGACGCAGCGTCTCGCGTTCGACGCGAAGGAAGAGGCGATCGGGTGTGGACGGATCACCAACTTCTGGAATCGGCGGTGGCGTCGACGCCGTGCCGTCGAGCGGTTGATACAGATCGTCGGTGTCGAGCACCCCCCAGCCGAGCCGCCAGAACGGACGCTCGTCCGAGAGGCGAGCGAAGAAGTCGTCGATCGGACCTTCGAGTTGTTCGTTGAGCTGCGAGACCGGCGCGTGAACCTCGGCCATGCTGAGACCCAACTTCGAGGTGAGATCCCACCGATTCGGGAAGCACACGCTCCCGCCACCGAACACCATGCGGCCGTCGCGTTCGACGAGTAGCGCGAGATCCTCCTGTACGAGGCGGCCGGCGATCGACAACGGATGCTCGGCCCACGAACCATCGCCGTCGGGGAAAAGGGAGAACGATTCTCCACGATGGTGGTTGAACACATGGCCGTCGCGGACTTCGAACCACTCGGGCCACAACGACACCAAGTGATCGACGATCGAATGCAGTACCTCGGCGGCCTCGGGCTCGACACCCGGGATCACGGCCACTGCGGTGTCGTGATGGTTGTCGAGTACCCACGACTTGCGATCCATCTCGTGGTCGTAGTCGTGACCGATCTGGATCCAGTCGTCGAGATCGAGCGGACGGAGCGCCAGACGCCACCGGAAGGTTCCGGCCACGTACGGCTGGTAATCGGGAGCCATGCGACGGACGTCAGTCACTGCGCCCCCCTCGGCGACGCAACACCGGCGACACCTGACCGAAAACGGTCACCGACTGCCGAAGCGGAACGAGTCCACCCGAGCCACTGCTCGACGTGTTGGCGTCGATCGCCGAGATCGCCTGCGCGGCGAGAAGACGGAGACGATCGACCTCGTCACGCAGACGGACGACTTCGGCCTCGAGTTCCATGATGCGTCGGATGCCCTCGACGTTCATACCGGCCGCGGTGAGATCGGCGATCCGACGAAGTCGCGCGATATCGGCCTCGCTGTAACGACGATCACCACCTCGGGTGCGCGCCGGCTGCAGGAGTCCACGACGCTCATAGATACGGAGAGTCTGCGGGTGCATACCCGCGAGCTCGGCCGCCACCGAGATCACGTACACGGCCTGATCGCGACTCGTCACGACCCACCTCCTGCCGGACGCTTCCACTTCTGGCGTGGTTCGGTGGATGAAAGTTCACC
>CAZLXB010000085.1:0-1988 GCA_964563545.1 uncultured Bifidobacterium sp.
GTGACCGACTTCGACCCGAGGATCGGAATGTCGAGGTTCTGATGCGCGGTGAGGAGGACTTTGAAAGTTCCGGTGGTGCAGTTGCTCACGACTGAGCATCCGACGGTGCCCATCTGATTGGTGGCCAATTCGGCCAGGGCGGAGCTGCAGGCCGAGGTCGAGGCCACCGATCCTGTTCGTGCCGCATCACGGGCCACCGCCTGTAGTTGGAGTTGGTCGAAGTACACGGAGCCACCGAAGACGAGGGTGAACAACAGGACGACGAGGATCGGCAGCACGAGGGCGAACTCCACGGCTGCCACCCCGTCGTCCGGTCGCCGGCGGGGGGTGCCGGTGACCGGACGACCAAGGATCACGGGAGGATGGTGTCGAAGATGTCGCCGATACGACCGCCGAGAGCGGCGGCCGCGACGGCCACAACGGCCACGATTCCGGCGAGAAGCACGCCGTACTCGGCGGCCACGCCACCCTGATCGTCCGCCTGGCGCGGGGCCTGGACAGCCGACATTGCCTTGATGATCAACCGGTTCATTGGTTTTCTCCTTGTTGTTGGATCGCGCCGTTTGGCGCCGAAGGAGTTTGAACCAATGAGAGCGATTCGCCGACGCGCTGACGGGCATCCGGTACAGGCGTGAACGAGCCGCGTACTGATGTCGCATCGTCGAGAATCGATGTGGTGAACGAAGCTCGATCCGCTACACGGGAGTGAGGTGGCGACCGCTCGTGGTCTGTACACCCGTGTGCCGTGTTTGCGGATCGTAGGTGGTTCGGTAGCCAACTGTTTTCAATCGGTTGTGACGTCGACACAAGGGGTCGGCGTTGTGAACACTCGTGGTTCCACCTTCGGACCACGGCACTCGATGATCGACCTCGCACGTGAGAACGTCGCAACCGGGCCAGATACAACGGCGACGACGCAACAGAGCCGCGGCCCGCGCTCCCCCGCTGAAGACACGCGCGCGACGGCCGAGATCGATCGGCACACCAGCGGCACTCATGACCACCCGACGCACCTGACCCACGAGTGATGCACTCACGACGTCGACCGAATCGAGAACGACTCCACCTGTCGTTTCACAACGCTTGTCGAGAAGATTCTCCGCCGGATCGACGAGAGCCGAGAGGCGTTCTCCAGATTCCATGGCGGCCAATGTGCGCTCGTAGGTCGTTTGGTCGATCAGGATGTTGACGAGCGGTTCGGGTGCGGGGAGGAATCGATCGGCCGCCGAGGCGAACACAGCGAACATGGCATCGGCGCGTCGTTGTTTGGACGTACGGGCCAGAGACGTCGGACCCGCGCCAGGTTCGACTTCGGCGAGATCTCTCGCCAGTTCGGCTTGGACGTACTTCTCGAAGACTTCGGCAATCAGCGCTCCCTGGGCGTTTCCGAGTCGAGCGTCGATATAGGTGACGGACCCGACCGTGTGCACTCCGGCCTCTCGCGTCGCGTGGACGGCTTCGTGCTCGCGGTGGGCACCATCGGCATCGGCGAGTTGCTCCCAACGGATGGCCACGGTGTTGAAGTCATTGAAGGGCAGGGATTCGGCATACCCCACCAAGGTCGCAAGGAAATCGGGAAGAACTCCGGTCACCCGCGGGTTGGCGTGCAATCCCGCCAGTCGGGTGGCCTGCGCCACTCCCAACTTGCCAGCCCGGAGCCGTTCCCCGACGAATGGATGCGCATCGACGACATCGGCTACCCGACCCAGGCGCTTGGCCTCCTGTGCCGACACGTTCAACACTTTGCGAAGCCACGACGACACCGATCCGCAGCCGTCTTCTTGGTACAGACCCTTCTTCGCCACGCCCGCCAGGACTTCGGCCATGGAGACCTCGATCCGTCTCCGCAGAACCTCGAGCTCGATCAGAAGTTCTTCGGCATGCTCGGCGGAGTCGACGCTCGGCAACGGATCTTCCAGCCACCCAAGGTCGACCGAATCGAGCGAATCGAACATGGCTCGAAGTTAGAACCGGGGTGTGACAGAGTT
>CAZLXB010000086.1:0-1979 GCA_964563545.1 uncultured Bifidobacterium sp.
GGCCCAGGGTGTGAAGTTCGAATGAGCCCGTCCGCGGCGTGACCGGGCTCTCACCGTCCGCCATCCGCCGAACCGGACCCCACCACTAGCCTGACCTCATGGCCGTGTCGGGCGAACATCATCCGGCTTTCGAGGAGTACTGCGAGTGCATCTTCGAATTGCACGAGGACGATCTCGAAGTCATTCGTGTGCGCATCGCCGAGCGATTGAACGTCAGTCGCGCGTCGGTGTCGCAGATGATCGAACGCATGACCCGCGAAGGTCTCGTGGTCAGCAGCGGTCCGAGCATCGCTCTCACCACCGAAGGTGAGCGTCTCGCCCAGCAAGTCGTCCGCCGACATCGCCTCGCCGAACGGTTCATCACCGACGTCCTCGGACTGAGTTGGGCTCTCGCCCACCGCGAGGCCGGCAAGTGGGAGCACGTCATGAGCGACGAAGTCGAAGCGGCCATGGACCGACTGCTCGGTGCGCCCACCACGTGTCCGCACGGCAATCCGATCCCCGGCTCGAGCTACATCGACCCGCACGCCCGTCCGCTCAGTTCACTCACCGAGGGCGCCCGCTTCACGGTGTCGCGGATCCCGGAGGAACTCGAATTCACACCCGGACTACTCGACTTCCTGGAGAAGTCGCACATCCTGCCCGGCCATGCCGGTGAAGTCGCCCGGGCCGGCAACGACGGCACGATGGCGGTTCGAATCGAAGGTCGCGAAGTCGATGTCGATGCATTCGCGTCGGCGCGCATCCTGGTGACCGCGTGAACCTTCCGTTCAGCGGCGGTCGCTCTGCGGCTCGCCGAGCTTTCCTCGTTGCGGGCGCGGTCGTCGCGCTGTGCGCGTGCGGCGCGACCACGTACGACGACTCTCGGGTCACCACATCGGCCGCACCGACCACCACCACCTTGCCCATCGGCAGCACGACCGATCTCCTCACTCGTCTCGCCGACGGACTCGACGGTCTCTCGACCCTGATCGGACCGCGGGCCGACAACGAGACGGTGCCCGACGGCAACAAACGCGCCCGGCTCGCCGAGATCACGGCTCTCTGGAACGCCGTCGAAACCGACATGGCGGCCGACGACCCCGAAGGCGCCGAGACGATCGGTCGCATGATCGACCTCGCCACCTTGGCCGTCGAACGCAATCGACCGGCCGACGCCGACAAAGCGGCCAAGTTCACCCGTACGGTCGTCGACGCCTACATCACGCGCTGGGGCTGACCGCCGGCGCTCAGCGCAGCGGAGCCGGCAACTCGCCGGAATGAACGATCGTGAGGCGCTGAGTGGAACGGGTGAGCGCCACGTACAACGACCGCATTCCCTGAGCCTCGGCATCGACGATGCGTGCCGGTTCGACCACCACGACACCGTCGAGTTCGAGTCCCTTGACGAGTCCGACCGGCACCACCGTGACTCCGGTGTCGAGCGCCGAACGTGAAGCCCGTCCGTGCTCGATGCCGTGGGCGGCCAACGCATCGGCCATCGCATCGGCGAGATGATCCGGCGTCACGACGGCCACGTTGCCTCCGGCGAGGACGGCGAGAAGGTCGGATGTCGCGCGGGCCGCGGCATCGAGAAGTTCGGAGGCCGACACCTCGATGAACTCCGGGGCACTCGGACCGAGTCGAACCGCGGTCGGGGCGCGAAGTCCGGGGGTAGCGGCCTCCATCACACGGTTGGCGAGTTCCATGATCTGACCGGGTATGCGGTAGCCGACCGACAATCCGATCACCCGATTGGTGTCTTCACGTCCGGCGCGGGGAGTCGGAAGGTGAGCAAGGACGTCGTCCCATGATGCCGGTGCATGCGCGCCGGTGGCCTGCGCGATGTCGCCGACGATCGTCATCGAACCGGACAACGACCGGCGCGCGACCATGCGCAATTGCATCGGCGTGAGGTCCTGGACCTCGTCGACCACGATGTGTCCGTACGTGCGGATCTCATCGGCTTCGTCGATCTTGCCGTTCTTGCCGGGCTTGGG
>CAZLXB010000087.1:0-1939 GCA_964563545.1 uncultured Bifidobacterium sp.
CCGGACTCGAGGAGATCCTGCGTCTGCGTATCGCACTTACTCTCCTGGCCTCGATCCTCGGCGTGATCGTCGTGGCATCGAATCCGACGACACTCAATGTCGTTCTGGCCCTCACGATCATGGCCATGGCGTGGCAGATCCCCCTGATTCTCGCCCGACGGCGGGAAACGCGACGTCGTCGGGAGTTCGAAGTCGAACTCGTCAACGCGCTCGGCGAGATCGTGATGGGAGTGGAGGCCGGTCTCACCCTCGAGTCGGTACTGGCTCATTACGCCGAACGCCACCACACGAGTCTGGGTTCGGAGTTCGGATATCTGATCGAACGTGTGCGGCTCGGTGTGCCGCGGGTGGAGGCGGTGCGCGAATTCGAGGACCGTACGCCGGTGCCGGCCGTGCAGCTCTTCGCGGCGGCGGTCAATCAGAATCACCGGCTCGGCACGCCACTGGCTGCAGTACTTCGTCAGCAGGCGACAGTCGCGCGCCGTCGTCGGCGCCAACTCGTGGAGGAGAACTCGGCCAAGCTCGCACTCAAGATGGTCTTCCCGACGATCTTTTGCATCCTGCCCGTTCTGTTGATCGTCATCGTCGGCCCAGCGGCTATCCGACTGATCGAAACACTTCCTTCGTGATCGAAGTCGTGAGCGATTCACGTTTCGTCCGCTGGTTCTGGTCGGCGGTCGGAATCTGGTCGGCGGTTCTGGTGATGGTGCTTCCCGGTGCCGCGCTCACCACATGGGTCGCCTACGCGGCGGTCGTTCCGGTACTCGGTGCGCTCTTCGCGTTCGACATGGTCGCGCGACGGTTGCCGCTCGCGCTCAGCCACCTCGCGCTCGGTCTCTTCGTTCTCTTGGTTTCGCTCGGTTCGGTGGTGCACGGAGATGGTCGTGTCGTTGGAGTCGTGGTCGGAGCATTCACGTTTGCAGTGATCGGCGTCGTTCTGGGCTCACGTCGTGAACTCTTCGGTCGCGGGGATGTGCACCTGTGCCCGTTGTTGGGCGCGATGGCCGGTTGGTTCGATCCGCGTGCGACCGTGACCGTCTTGTTGGTGGCGACGACGGCTGGCGCCCTGTGCGGACTACTCGTGGTCCTCGGAGGACGAGGCCGACGCGGAATGCTGATTCCGTACGGGCCGTTCCTCATGTTCGGCACCATGGTGACCATGATCATGTCCGCCAACAACATCTGACATCCATCGCGTGAAAGTTGCCTGGAAAACGAAGAACCGGTCGCCGATTACTCGGTCGACCGGTTCCGTCGTTCGATTCCGCCGACATGCGGCGGAGTTCTGACTAGCGGCGCTTCTTGGCTGCGGCCTTGCGAGCCGGTGCCTTCTTGGCAACCTTCTTCTTCGGGGCCGCCTTCTTGACGACCTTCTTGGCTGCCTTCTTCGCTGCCGGCTTGGCAGCCGGAGCTGCGGGCTTCGTGTTCAGCTTCGGAGCCGGAGCGGCACCGAGAGCGATGTCCTTGAATCCCTTGAGGGCCGTGATCTTGGCCACGGTCTTCGCGGGGATCTTGATCGTGGCGCCGGTGGCAGGGTTACGACCCGTGCGCGCCTTGCGCTTGATCTTGGCGAACTTCGCGAAGCCCGAGAGGTTGACGACCTCGCCCTTGGCGACGTTCGCCAAGATGACGTCGATCGTTCCCTCGACGGCCTTGGTGGCGTCCTTGGGGGAGAGGCCGGTGTGGAGTGCTACTGCTTGGATGAGTTCACGTTTCTTCATGGCTCCGACCGTAGTACGGGTTCGGCCACCGAACGCGGATACCCCTAGTTTTTCCGATGTTTTTCGCGGGTCCCGTCGGGGGCACGCCGCCGGCCAATGGGGGAGTCTTCCGGCGGGGGTGGTCCGCTTCGTGGCTGCCTCGGACCGCCGCTTCAGTCGGCGATCCGGCCCCGTATCCCGGTCCGGTGGAACGTACGGAACCACGCCCGGGCCTCGGC
>CAZLXB010000088.1:0-1889 GCA_964563545.1 uncultured Bifidobacterium sp.
CGATCGTGGCCACCGACACGATCGTGTTCGAGTGCTATCCACCGGAGGACCCCGAAGCACTACTGCCGGTCCACATGATCAACATCCGCGACATCGGACTCGTACAGGGTCAGAACTGGATGCTCGATACGTTGGCCGCCGATTGCGCCGCGGATGGTCAGTACGAGTTTCTTCTCACGGCCACACCTTTGCCGTTCACGCGCGCAGTTGGTGGCCCAGTGGCTCCCACCGCCATCAAGTAGCGGCGTCACCACCGAATGCCCCGGCCCACACGGATCCGGCGGCCGTGAGGTGACGATCCCAGTCGAGATAGGCGGCGTCCTGAGTGTCCTTCCTCGCGGCCACACCGGGTTCGAAGAACGCGGAAGAGATCGGTACCCCGTCGTGCGTCGCAGAGACGATGGCCCGAGTGGTTGCCTCGGTGAGGACTTCGGCATCGCGTTGGTTCTCGGCCACCGAACCGCGACTCACTCGATAAGCGGCGACCGTGATCGGTCGGTCGGGTCCTTCCTCGGCCACGCGATGCAACATCGCGAGCGAACGTTCCTCCCAACGACGGAGTGATTCGTCGTCGATCATCGGGTCGTCGGCGAGGTCGGTGCGGATCTTGAACCCGACGATGTCGATGGCACCGGCGAGATCGGTGAGAGTGCGATCGGCGCGACCCGGAATCACCACTGTGCCATCGCGCAGCCCGCGCAGAAAGGTCTTCCAGCGCAGATGATCCTCGCGGCGCGCGGCCTCGGCGGCCGGCACGGTGTGATCGACCGGGCGAACCGTACGGACTCCGAACGAGCCGGCCACCGGCGGTCCACCGCGCAAGACGCGCCAAGCGTCGCGCCAGGCGACGATCATGTTGTGGACGAGTTCGCCGTGGCGCGTGGCATCGATTGTTTCGCGCCGCGCGGCGAACGCGATCGGATCGTCGATCGGGAACCATCCGGCCACTCGATCGCCGAACACATCGGCCACGGATTCGACGAAACGCGGCCACTGGCGTCCCGCAACTTTGGCATCCGCGAATCCGAGTTCGTCGTCGAACCATTGGGGCAGTGTTCGTTCGAGCAGGGTCGGCCACACACCGATGCCGACTGCATTGGCGGCGGTGATGACGTCGGAGTACCACTCGACCCACTGGCCATCGAGGTCGTGCCCCATGGCGGCACGCGGTTGGAGGCGTGACCAATCGAATCCGAGTCGAACCTGGGTGACACCCGACGCGGCGAGAGCGGCGAAATCGTCGGCGAAGCGGGTGTGGAAGCCGTTACCCGTACCGGGCGTGGCGGCGTCGCTGTTGGGAGCGGCTCCGAGGGCGACGAGTGAGGGGAGCGAGACGCCGGTGACGATCACGGATCAGACGAACGGACCGCGGGTCCAGAGTTCGCCCGTGTCGTGCAATCCGCCGAGTGAACGCTCGGCCACGAGTGACACGACGTCGATCTCTCCGAGCCCACGCAAGGTGACCGGCTCGTGATTCTTCAGATGCACTCCACGAAGAGTCGGCAAGAGGTCTTGACGGGCGGCGAGGATCTCGTCGTCACCGGCGGCGTCGCACAGACGCGACGCCTGATTGACCGAGGAGCCGATGTAGTCCTCGCCCTGGAACATGAGTACTTGTCCGGTGGCGATTCCGGTGCGGAGCTTGAGCGGCGCACAGACGTCGGCGCATTGCTTGCGGAGGTCGAGGGCGAAACTGACCGCTTGCTTCTGATCGACGGCCACGATCATGCAACCGTCACCCAGCCATTTGTCGACCCGCACGCCGCACTGGGCGGCGACGTCGCGCACCTGGGCCCGAAAGCGCGTGAGGATCTCGCCCGCTGACAGGTCGCCATTGGCGGCGGTGTACTTCGTGAATCCGGAAAGGTCCACGAAAACGAACGTGCGCT
>CAZLXB010000089.1:0-1788 GCA_964563545.1 uncultured Bifidobacterium sp.
TGTTTCGTGTGGCCGGCAGTACGCGTTATTCCACGGCGCGTCTGATCGCCGAATCACTCGGCACCGCCGCTTCGCCCGCATCGAGTTGCCTCGATCTACGCACCAACGACGGTTCGGCGCGCACGAAGTTCTACGCCAATGCGACCATCGAATACCGCACGTCGGCCACCACGTGTCAGCTACTTCCGCGCACGGTGGTGCTCGCCGATGGCATCGCCGGTATCGATGCCCTCGCGGCCGGTTGGTGGACGAGTTTCTGGCAGGTGCCGATCTTGTTGCACGACGGCACCGACGAATTGCCGCGCCAAACGAGTGAAGCACTGCAAACCCTCGACGTGGAGAACATCGTGGTGCTCGGTGGCACCTCGCGCATCTCCGATGTGGTGGCCAATGAAGCCAAAGAGACCGCCGGTGCCGATGAAGTGATTCGCATCAGCGGCGACGATCGCTACGCCACGAGCGTGGCCATGGCCAAACACTTCGGTGGTTGGTGGCCCACCGGCGACGGCGTGGACTTCGCCGGTAGTTCGGTGTGTGTGGCGGCCTCGAGCGGTGGCGTGACGGGTAAGGGTTGGCCCGATGCGCTCTCGGCCGGGCCGTGGTGCGGCCGGGCCGGCGGGGCGGCTGCCAATGCCGGCACCCCCACCCGGGCCCTGGCTCCCTTCGATGGCTCCGAACCCGGCACCACCCACGATTCGGCTCTGGCCCGCCCGGCCCACGACATGGTGCCCGTGATCCTGATCCCGGCCGGCAGCACCAGCCTCTCCGCCGCCGTGAGCACCTTCTTGGCCGCCGTCTTCCCGGCTGCGGACGACTTCTGTTCGGGAGAATCATCGCCCGATGGCTGCCTGAGCCCGGGCTTCGCCCTCATTTTCGGCGGCCCCTCCACAGTGACCGCCACCCAGGCGGCCGAGATCTCCCGCCTCATGGGGGCGGGCAACGGCGGCACCCTGCCCACACCGACCCTCAGCCGGTTCTTCTTGACCACCCTCGACCTCTCGGGCGTGTTCGACGACCCGCAAACCGGCGAAACCGCCTCCGACCTGCGGCTTTGTGCTCTGAGGAATGAGTATTCGGGTGCTCGCTGGCTGCGGACCTCCGCCCACACCGCCACCACCACCGATCTCGTGGACAACGGCGCCTATGCCGCCGATGCCGACGGCGTGGTGCGCTCACCTGGCCTTGGCCGGCCGTTGTGCCTGGTAGTGGATGGTGGCGATGCCACGAGCGTGGCCCTCACCGCCACCGGCCCCACCGGACAGGTACTACCGCTGTCGGCCTGGCAGACCTTCGCTCTGAGCGCCGACGATGCCTTTGGCCTGGCCGCCGATCTCACCGCGGCCGCCCCGGTCACCGCCACCGGCGCTGATTCCAGCCAGGACGACTCCGAAGGTGGCACCACCGAATGGACATATGAGTCCACCGGTCTCTCGGTGGGGGCCAACATCCGCGGCCAGGTGGCCACGGTGACCGCGGCGAGCATCGAGATCTCGCTCGAGCGTGGCGAGAACGACGACGACGTCTTCGGACCCGACATCTTCAGTGGCACGTTCATACTCACGACGAACCTCGGCACGGTGGAGGGCACGCTCGAAGGTGAAGCGATCTTCGCTGGCGGCGCGTGGCAACTCCGCGGCCGCGTGGACTTCGACCGCGGCACATCGTCGATGAAGTCGGGGTGGGGTGGCTTCCGCGCTTCCATCACTAACGGTGTAACTAACAGTGCATCGGACGATGCGATCTCGTGGCGCATCGACGGCCGCCACGGCGCGTAACGAACGACGCAAC
>CAZLXB010000090.1:0-1723 GCA_964563545.1 uncultured Bifidobacterium sp.
CGATCGTGATCGCGCACCGGCTGTCGACGATCCGCGACGCCGACCGCATCGTGGTGCTCGATGCCGGACGTGTGATCGAGCAGGGCACCCACGACGAACTCATGGCCCTCGATGGTGCGTATGCGCGTCAGGTCCGTGCTGGTGGTGTCTTCTCCGAAACCGTCTGAGACTCAGCGGGGCGCCGATTGGGCACCGCGCACCAGACGACCGGGAAGATCACCCGAGTGGCGACCGCCGCTGAACGTCACCACACCGCGTTTGATCGTGTGTTCGTACCCCGATGCGGTTTGCATGAGCCGCCGTCCACCGGCCGGGAGATCGTGAATGATCCGAGGCGGCGCGGCCGCGAGTGACGTCATGTCGATCACGTTGAGATCGGCGAGATAGCCCGGGGCCACGACTCCGCGGTCGAGCCAGCCCACGTGGCGGGCCGTTCGCTGGGTGAGGTGATGAACCATGAGTTCGAGCGGTAGGCGACCTTCCTCGTGGCGGTCGCGCGTCCAGAGGGCGAGGGCCGTCGTCGACATGCTGCCGTCACAGATCGCACCACAGTGCGCACCGGCGTCGGACAGACCGAGTACGGCGTTGTCGCGCAGCAACATCTCGCGTACGTCGTCGAGGTTGCCGTGCGAGAAGTTGAAGAGCGGCTTGTACAGAAGACGGTTTCCATCGTCCTCGCACAGGAGATCGATCAGGAAGTCGACGACCGGTCGGCCCACGGCCTGCGCGCGAGCGGCGACCGAGTCCGATGTCTTCGGTTCGTAGTTGACCGGGTTCTCCATCGGGAAGATCTTGTTGAAACTGCCGAAGATGTCGAGGGTCAAACCCTCGAGTCGGGTGACGGCCGCGGCGTGCTCGGCGACGAGGCGCGAGCGCCGTTCCGGTTCCTGCAACGCCCGGACGATCTCGGGCAACGGTCGTCCCATGATCTCTTGGAAACTCGGGCAGATCATGAGTGGGTGGGCGGTTGCAGTGAGGCCCTGCAGGATGCCGATCGGACGCACGGCGACCTGAGTCGCGAGCGGTGTGCCGCGCCGGACTTCGGCGTCGACCCACTCCCCCATCTCACGCCAACGATCGGGAAGTTCCTGGGGCTGTTGCACGGTCATCGAAAGCGGACGACGCGTCGATGCGGCAAGTGACGCCATGAGCGACATCTCTTCGGACGCGAAGTCGGAGTCGGTGGAGAGATACGCATCGGAGATGAGCTGCACGACTCCGCGACCGGTGTCGGCCATGGCCTGCACGAGGGCGAGTAGTTCGTCAGCCGACGAGAAGCGCGTACCCAGGGGAGCGCCGTCCTTGGTGCGGTGCACATAAGTACGGCTGGTGGTGAAGCCGAGTGCGCCGGCGAGCATTCCGTCGCGAACGGCGTCGGCCATCGTTGCGAGTTCGGCTGCCGTCGGTGCTTCGTTCGGATCGGCGCCGCGGGTTCCCATCACATAGGCACGAAGAGGTGCGTGCGCCACCTGCGTGGCGACGTCGATCGCGTAAGAACGCCGGTCGAGGGCATCGAGGTATTGCGGGAAGGTCTCCCAGTCCCACGTGAGGCCTTCGGCGAGTGCAGTTCCCGGGATGTCCTCCACACCTTCGAGCATGTTGATGAGGTAGTCGTGCTGTTCCTGCGTGGGGATCGCGGGCGCGAAGCCAACGCCGCAGTTGCCCATGACGATCGAGGTCACTCCATGAATCGACGACGGAGCCAGGATCGGGTCCCAGGTGG